>JAHLWP010000005.1 GCA_019057865.1 Promethearchaeota archaeon | reverse complement strand
AAAAGCAGATATCGAAAGATTTAAAACCCATCACTGGGTTTTGTAACTACCCAAAATTTCATGAATGGTAAATTCAGAGTCTGATTTCGATGAAAATTCCTTTGAAAAAACTAAAGCAAAAGTAAGAAGATTAAAAGATGAATGGGAAAAAGAAGATGAAGAACTAGAAGATCTTGAATAATTCCGGAATTTGGAAGCATATACCCTAATCTGGTATATGGGAAAGAAAAAGAAGATTGAACTAGTTATCATCTATATGATAAACCTAACCTATTTTGTCTTCTGACCCAAGATCATATGTCACAAGCCAAAAATGTTAAATAGAGTCTTGCTAATTTTTATTTTAATGGAATTTTGTTCATACGAAATCTAAATAATGAAGCTTACAAACCTAGCGATAAAAGATTTATTCACCCCAGACGCAAAATTAACCTTTTTAGTGGGTGCTGGGTGCTCGATTGATCCTCCATCATGTCTGCCTGCTGGTAAGCCAATGATGGATGCGATCATTAATTATACATGCGATAGATCAGAAATTGAAAAAATTTTGGACTTAGAGGAATTACGCTTCGAGCAACTTGTAGAAATTGTTAGGGATCAATTAGATCCGGAGCTTAAAATCATAGATTATTATAGTCAATGCGATAAGCCAAACTATCAGCATTTTTTTCTTGCTGAAATGATCACAAAAGGACATTTCGTTATGACAACAAATTTTGACTTTTTAATAGAATACGCTCTCCAACAATCCGATGTTCCCGAGGAAGATATTACTCCAGTCATCACTAAAGAGGATTTTCAAAAGTATTGCAATCCAAACGAAATATTTGAACACGGAAAAAAGGCATTGTATAAGATTCACGGCTCGACTAAAAACACGATTACGGGTGAGAACACAAGAGATTCGCTGGTTGTCACCATTCAGGCGTTCGGTTCCAACAAAGAGGGATTAAACGTGTTTCAAGTGGAACCTTTCAAACGTCCCTTGTTTGATAACATTTCAAATGGTCGCTCTCTGGTAATAATCGGGTATTCTGGTAGCGACGATTTCGATATAGGACCTACATTAAAGGTATTAAAAAACCTCCGGAATGTTATTTGGATTAAACATAACAAGAAAGTAGGAGAAAAAGAAGAAATTTACGAATTTGATGTAGAGCAACTTCAAGAATTAGATAAAATAGATCAAATTCTTGTAGATATTAAACAAATGAATAATGAAGCTAATGTATATCGCGTAGACGCAAATACTACAAAGTTAATCCGTGATCTTTTAGAAAATAAGCCAGAAATTAGCAACGTTGATTTTTCACTAAATCCTATAGAATGGTTCCAGAATAATATAAAATTTCCAAGTGTGATTAGTAAAAAGTTAATTCCCCATAAAATTTATTTTGATTTAGATAGATATAAAGATGCGATGAGATGTGGAGAAGCAGTACTTTCCATAGCAGAGCAAGAAAGTGACCAAATAATGAGAGCGAAAGTACTTAATAACATTGGAAGAATTTATATGTCTCAAGATAAATATCTTGAAGCGTTGGAAAGAATTGAAGAAGCGTTTTATATCGCATCTCAAAGAAATCTCTTAGACGTTCAATCTGCTTGTCTTAATAACATCGGAGGGATACATTATGTACAAGGGAACTATGAAAAAGCGTTAAAATGTTATGAAGAAGTTATTAATATAGACGAAAAATTAGATGATTTAAAGGGAAAAGCCACTTGTCTTAACAATATCGGAGAGATTCATAGAGTTCAAAGGAATTATCCCGAAGCATTAAAAAAGTTTGAAGAAGCTCTCCAAATTAATGAAAAATTGGATGATTTATTAGAAAAATCAGTCATTCTTAATAATATTGGGCTGATATACAACGCTGAAGGAAATTATCCTGAAGCTCTTAAATGGTTCAATGTAGCTTGTCAGATCTCCGAGCAATTGAGCGATTTATCTGGGAAAGCCCAAACATTTAATAACATAGGACAAGTATACTACACTCAAGGGAATTATAAAAAGGCAATGGAAATATACGAAAAAGCACTTAAAATTGCAAACCAATTAAAAAATTTGCATATTAAAGCACAATCGCTTAATCATATCGGACAAATTCACTTTGATCAAGGAGACTACTCCGAAGCGCTTAAAAAATTGGAAGAAGCGCTTACTATTGATGGAAAATTGGAAAATTTATCTGGTAAAGGCTCTCGCCTTAATAATATAGGAATGGTTTATGCTACAATAGGGAAATATTCCGAAGCGCTGAAATTTATTGAAGAATCACTCCGTATTGCTGAAAAATTGAAGAATTTAGAATTGAAAGCAATGTGTCTTAATAATATCGGAGGAATTTATAAGACACAGAAAAAATTTCCAGAGGCTTTAAAATGTTTCAAGGATGCTCTTCAGATTGATAAGAGATTACATGATTTAAAGGGGGAAGTGATTCGCCTTAATAATATCGGGGAAATTTATACAACAATAGGGAAATTTGTCGAGGCATTAAATTGTTTTGAAAGTGCCGTCAAAATAATAGAACAAACAAATTTTTTATTGGGAAAAGCTGTTAGTTTAAAAAATATTGGTGAGCTTTATATGGCACAAAACAACATTATTGAAGCGTTAAAATATTTCGAAAAAGCACTCCTATTCGTTAGACAATTAAATAATTTATTGCTAAAAGGACAATTAATTAACAGCATAGGAATAATTCGCTATTTTCAAAATAATCATAACGATGCGTTAAAAAATTTCGAAGAAGTACTCCAAATTGTTGAAAAATTAGGAATTTTGTCAATGAAGATACAACCACTTTACAATATTGGGCGGATTTATATGGACCAAAAGAATTATCCTGTTGCTTTGAAATCATTCGAGAAATCACTTCAGATCGCTGAGCAATTAAATGTACTGACCTCAAAAGCCATGAATCTTGAATATATTACTGTTATTCATTTCATATATGGAAATTATACTAAAGCATCAAATCTGTTAGAAGAAGTGTGCAAAACATATGATCAATTAGGAGACTTTACTAGAAAAGCTACAATTCTTAATGATGCTGGATGGGCTTATTTTGAGGGGTATGAATATCCAGTGGCTTTGGAACTATACAAAAGAGCTCTTTCCTCTGCTAGAAAAGCAAAGGAGCTTTCTTTGGAAGTTTTTATTCTCAACAACATAGGACTTTTATATAGGGTTCAAGGAAGTAATATCGAGGCGTTGAAGTATTATAAGGAAGCACTTAGAATAGACGAAATTTTAAACAACATACCTGGAAAATCTATAGATCTTAGCAATCTCGGATTTACATCTTACCTTTCAGAAAATTATACGGAAGCGCTAAAATATTATGAAGACGCTTTAAAAATTGATGATCAACTATTTGATTTTGAAAAAAAAGTTAGTGACTTAAATTACATCGGGGAAATTTATTACACCCTAGGAAATTATTCAGATGCATTGAAATTGTACGAAGAAGCATTACAAATTATAAATCAGCATGGATTGAATGAAATTCCAATAACAGAATCGATTAAAAATCATATAAATTCTTTAAAGAGTAAATTGATTTAAGAGACACAAGGTTCGAGCCTTTTTAAATTTTGTCCCAATTTTCTGTGAAATTGTAATGGAAAGGTAAATTCAGAGTCTAATTTCAATGAAATTTCCTTTGAAAAGATGAAATAGAAAGTAAAAAGATTGGGATTTTCTCTACTAAATCTTCTTTTAATTAAAACCAAATGTTCTAATATTCAAATTTATAAAGAATGATTTTATCTTTCTATGGTAATCCAAGGGAGATATCGTGCATTATATGGTGTTTCTGGCGGATCATACATAAATCCTTCTTCTGCGAGAAATCTATTACAATAGCCGAATATCTTATGCCAAACTTCAGAGAAAGTCTCTCTGAATGGGATTTTATTCAATGTTGGTCTTATTCCACTTAGACCGTCTCTAATTTTCGAATAAATCGGGTCGATGAAGTCGATTACTATTTTTGCGACTCGGCTGTTTATTTTGTTGATGATTTCTTTGTCCTCTGGAAAAAATACCGGGATGTTGACTTTATGATTTCCATCTTCTTTAATGATATACTCCAATTTTTCCAAAAGATTGAGAAGAGCGTCTCTATTCGTCGCTTCTGTCTCCTTACCTACTATCAACGATTCGATGAGCTTACCACAATCTTTGAGCAAATCTTCGGTATAAAGGGGTAAGACATTAACGAAGGCTTCCCTTAAATCCGAGCTACCCTTGATGTTATCAAATGCTGAGGTTGAAACTTGCCACAATATATTAGGGAAGGAAGACCTAACAGCACCTCCACCAAATGAGGTAAAAGTATATTCTCCAACAGTCTGATTATTGCTTCCACAATATAACAGCGATTTAATCACATTAGTATCAGAAAGTTCATTACCTTTAAGGATATAATCTCTGTTACCGGGTTGTTTCTTATAAAGCACCAAAAAGTTATATTTTTCCAATTCTTCCAAACAATACCAATCAAGAGCAAAAAAACCGATTAAGGCAAAATTAATCTTATTTCTTTCGATAAAATCGGCACATCGTATTCTGTCTGTTAGATTGGAAAGCTCTGTTTTATTCTCCATCAGTTTATGAGCCAACTGCTTTCCATATTCCTTTCCGATATCGAGAAGGATTTTATTATCTTCTTTCGAGTATAATGTAAAATTTATCCAATACTTTCCATCATCTTCTCTAATGACGTTAGCCTTTAGGAGCGAGTCTATAATCTTCTTGACGGTAGCTTCATCTTTTTTGATGGCATCGCTGATTTGTGAAATAGTGAGAGGTTCTCTATTTAAGATATACACTGTTTCTGAAACGATTTCCTCTCGTGTAACCTTGATAGGATTATAATCGTCCCACTTACCTGCACTCCCACAAATAAAATATCTTACTTTTTTTCCCATAATTTTATAATTCCTCCGTTCGTTTTTTATTGCGTACTTGTTTATATTATGAAACCATTTTTTTACCTAACTTTTGTTTTTCAAAGAAAATTAATTATTATGAATTTAAATATATTAGAAAGTGATACAAAAAACTAAGAAATCGATATTTTATCTCCCATATTCTTCTCCTTTATCATTATATTCTTGAATAATATCCGCTGAAATCCAACTATTTTCAGCATATTGTTTTATATTAGATTTATATTCTAGAAAATTAATATTTTTGGAAAAAAGTAATTCAAATATTGTCGCAATAGTAGTTTGGTTCTTTATTTTTTGGATTTGCGCTATGTTTCACGCTTTCTTATCGTCGATAATTAATACACTTTTTTTTGTTTAGCTAATTCAAGAGCTTCAAGCTCTCCTTTTCCTAAAGGAGGATAAAGTGCTTTTTCATATTCGTCTAATTTATTAGCTAAAATTTTACCAAACATATTTAAAGATCATAATATTAAGATGATTCAAAAAATTGGATATCTTTTGTTCTTTCAATAATTTCATTGTCGAAAGTGATTAATGGGAAATTTAATTCAAATGCTAATTGAACTATGATTGCATCCATTCCCTTTAATTTAAAATTGATTCCACGATTTTGTGCTTCAAGCATTCTCTTTTCATTCAGTTCATAAATATTAATTTTTTTTTCTTTAACCCAATTTTGGATTATTTCTTCACTTTCCTTTGCTTCTTTTATTCCCACTCTCCTTGCAATGACACAACATATTTCAATAGGGGTTATCATAGATATATGAAAATTTAATTCACCATTTTCCATTCTTTCAATAATATCAAGGCTGTTCTGGTGAAATTTATCATTTTTTATTAAGGATGCAATAAAAACATTAGAATCTACGATTATATCTTTCATTTTGTTCTATCCTCTTGAATTGCTTGTACAGAAGAAATATCTGAGGGCCATTTCTTACTTACTTTCTCTTTAAGACTCTTCCATTTTTTAAATGAAGATTCTATAGGTTTTATTAATATACCATCTTCAACTTCGATTTCCTCGATAAGTGAACCTGGTTCTATGCCAAATTTCTCTCTTATTTTTTTTATCAAGGTAACTTGTCCTTTAGGACCAACTTTTAATTTGGTCATACTAGAGAAATAGTAATACCTCTATTTAAGTCTTACCTCTTTTATGAGTTTTTTCACTCTATTTATTGAAAATAAATTTATTTTTAAAGTTGAGATGAATGGGAACTTGAAGAACTTTTAGTTTGTTTAAACATCTAATCTCAAACTATAAATCACTAAATAAATCTTCCCATTTACCTTTTTGGGCATAATTTTCTGCTTCTATAAGTATTTCAAGGAAATCTTTTAACTTATTACTAGGATACTCATCAAATACAGAATATTGGTTAACTACTCTATCAGGTAAAAATTTCTCCTTATCTAAGATATAATTTGCTCGATTGAGTAAAGTTTTTACAGCTTGGTTCCAGCTCTGAACCTCAATCTTTTCAAATATATACTCAACGAGACGTTCAATTAGGTATCCTTTTATAGGTTTCCCCCAATTGAAATTCCAGTACTTCAAAAGAATGATAAGTTTGGTTATTTTTCCATTTTGCTTCTTGTCCAATTCAGAGAGAGCTTGTTCTTCTAATTTCGGGTTTAATTTTTTTGGTGCCCCCCGTTCCATTGGGAATAATAAGATATCTGTCATGTAATTCAATTGCGGGAATACAGTCAAAAAGAATAGAGATGCCTTGATAATCCATTCGAATGGGAACTGCATGTCCATAAGGAGGTTCCTTTAATATTTTCATATGTTCTCTATGATTAAATTGGTAAACTTTAAGATGAGAATAAAGTAATTCGAAAAGCAGGCTTCCAGTTAGATTGTTTTGCTTATTAGGGTAAGTGTTATTTTGCCCACATACAAGATATATGTCAACATCAAATCGATTTTTAATGAAAAGCCCCCTATCGAGAAATTTACCAAACCAGAATCGCCTTAAGGTGTATTGATAGATATTTTTTGATAAGTAAAGAGACGACCAGTAAGGGATTTGATTTTGAGAAATGGATTTTAACTTATTGAAAAAATCATTAGCTTTTTCTTGAAGAAAGCTTTTTTGATTTTCTGTAATAATTAATGAAGCAATTAATCGTTCCAGTCTATTATGAATCTTATTTTCAGTCAAATCAGTTATTTAAGAAAAAATGTGTATTTAAATTTTTCTTATAAAATTAATAAAAATTTTTATGATAGAATTTATAGTGAAAATTTCTTATGAAACTCAACAATTATGTGGAGGTATTGCTTTTTTATTCTCTACCTTTTATAATTTTTTCTTTATTTATTCCGCAGAAGATATATATAAAAGCTAATAATGCATTTATTGAAGATTTTAAAGCGCTAGAAACTTTCTATCTCTGTAAATTTTAAGGGAACAAATTAAATAAGAAGGTAAGTTTTTGTCCACAATGTGGGACATCAATAGAAAAAAAGTAAATTTTTCTTTTTATTTGAGGTATCAATTTAATAAAAGTTAGTATATTAATTTTATTTTTTGTTCACAAAATGGTTTTCCATTCTCTTATATTCCCTACCTCTTCTTCATTTACAATCTGAACAGGATGGCCAGAATGTAATGAATCAAACTTTTCTAATTGTTTTTTATTGATATAGTCATTTTCAATAATAGGTAGATATTCATGACACTTGAAACATACTTTTATCCTTATTTAATTCACTTCCTTTCCTTGCATTAATATTTGTACTCAATTACTTTCTTATTACAATTGATATTGTTTTACTTATATTAGAGATATACAATTTTATCATATAAATGCTTGTATAATTTATATACATTTAGTATATTAATTGCATTAATCTTTTACACGGTGAGTACATAATCTATATATGACAGAGGAAGTAATAACTTTTCCAGCAAAACCTCAAAAACAAGGAAATTATTACAAAATTGCGATCCCACCAGATCTAATTGCTGAAGAAATAATTGATCCAAACACCTTATACGAAGTCCATCTTAGAAAATTAATTAAAAATGATTGCTCGGATAATACCCACTCCGGGATATATCTACAAGACTATGATAATAATATTATTACAGAAAACACTGTTACCAACAATCGTTTAGGCATTAGTCTTGACTTTTGCGATAATAATAACATTACTAGAAATTATGCAAATAATAACTATGATGATCCATTAGATGGTTTAATAGGGGGTCTAGGGATATTTATACAGTGGAGTAATTATAATAACATTTCAGGAAACGAGGCAAATGATAACAATATATACGGCTTTATGTTATGGAAAAGCGATTATAACAATATCTCAGACAATACGGCAAACAACAACCAAATTGGAATAGAATTGCAACAAAGTAATTACAACACAGTTTCAGGAAATACATTTATAGGCAATGGTTATAAGTGTATCAGTGAAATTAATTGCATAGTAAATTATATTTATAATAATATATGTAAAGGTAAAGAAGGGAGAGCAGTAATTCTCAGTTATGATATATACATTTTAATTGGTGCGATTTGCGTTATTTCAGGAATTTTAATTAAAAAAATAAAGAGATCACAAAAATTAAATTAAATTTTTTATTCAATCTTTGTTTATTTGTTTTTAAATCTTAGTAAATTAGGTAGAATTTATTTAAACTTATTATAACGCAAAAAAATAAATTAGTGAAATGTTTTTAAATACTTAAAGAGAAATTTTTTGCAGAGAATCAAAATAAATAAATCAAGTAATCCCTTATGAGTGAAGAGGAAAAGTTAAAAACTACTATTCAGGAGATAAAAGATATTTATCTACTCTTAGCAGAGGAAGAACCAACTCCGGATGATGAAATTGAAGCCCGGGATAAATTAATGGAGAAGATAAAATCTTTAAGAACTATAAATACATTTGATATAGGAGCTAACATGCGTCTTTTTGAGGATGCTCTCATGAAATTAGAAGAATGGGATACACTGGAATTTTGGTTCATTGAATCTGAATTACCTGAATATATACAAAAAATTATTAATATCACCGACAAAACAGTTAAATTTGAGAAAAAAGAAATCAAAGAAACATCAGCCACTCAATCTCAAGTTAATTCTGCTTCTTCTCAAATAGATATTACAGAAATAGTGGATAAGGTTTCTGAACAATTTAAAGGAGAAATTGAAGGTCTAAAAGAAAAAATTGAAATGTTAAAACAAGATTTAGAAAAAAAGGATGAAACACTTAAGCAAGTTTCTCAGACACGAGTAGTAAAAACGATAAAACCAAAAAAAGAATCAAAACTACCCCCTCCTAAAATAAAAATTCCAGCTATAAAGACTCCAAAAGATGTACCTCCAGTTAGAGTTAAGAGTAAACCCACTGAACCTAAAAAGAAGGAAGAAAGGGCGAAACCAAAGATAACTACATCAGTAACTGAAATGCCCTCTTTGGAGTCTAGCGAAATTGAGATTAATAAAGCAGAGTTTGCCATTAATTCAAAACCAACAATTAGTACTGTTAGTGTAGAAGAAGTAGAAGCAGAATCCGTAAAATCTAGCGGTGAAGATCTGTTTAATGTATTCTCCTCTGTCGGAGAAAAGACTAATAATTCAGAGCAAGTTATTGGTCGTGTTGGTGGAATGCTAGTGAAAGAAAAGAAAAAAAAAGAGGAGAAAAAGAAAAAGAAAGGAGGGTTTAAGGAGAAAACAAGTACAATGCCTTTTGTAGAATTTGGCGCTACTAAAGTTGAAGATAGTATTTCAACTACTGATGAATTACCTGCTGATAAAGATGCATTATATCAAGAATTAATTGCTCTGGAAGGAAGGAGATATTCATTAGAGAAAAGCTTTAAAGATTTAGAAAAGAGATATCATAAAGGTAATATTGACGATTTTGAATATAAAAATCAAAGTGATGACCTTAAATTCAAGCTAAATGAAATTACTTCGCGAATTAATAAGATTAGAAGAGTAATTGCAGGTCTATAACTATTTTTAAAATTCTAATTTTTGTTTATTTTAAAAGTTGGAGGCATTTTCATTTTATGTTGTGCTGATTTTATCATGTTTTTAACTTTAGTGATATCCTTTTCATTAAGATCATCTAGATCTAAGTTATAATCTAATCTATAGAGGATTTCATCTATTGTATCATAACTTAAGCCAATTTCGCCCTCATCAGTTTGACCTTTCCATAAACCTGCTGAAGGTGGTTTTTTAATAATATTTTCAGGGATTCCTAGAAGCTTTCCAATTTCCCTTACTTCACATTTATAAAGTCCTCCAATAGGTTCAAAATCTACACCTCCATCACCATATTTAGTAAAGTAACCAATTGCTAATTCTGTCCTATTCCCGGCTCCACCTACTAGATATCTGCCCATGGATTGACCTACAAAATAAACCGTCATCATTCTTAATCGAGGCTTTAAATTTGCCATTGCTATTTTATTGGATTTAATAAGAGGAGAAACACGCTCCATAAATTCATTATAAATACTCGTTAAATCTATTATAAGAAATTGTATTCCTAAAATTTTAGCAATCTTTTTAGCATCTTCTATATCTTGAGGTATTGATGAGCAAGGTAAACCTAATCCTATAACTTTATCCTTACCTATTGATTTTACACATAATGCAGCAGTTACAGCACTATCAATACCTCCGCTAATTCCAATTACAATTCCATCGGTGTTTGCGGAATTCACATAATCTTTAATCCAAGATTGAATATCAGAATTAATTTTTTTATAATCCAATTTCCGCATACTATATTTCAATTCTTCTTTTTATTTAAAACTCTTTTTAAACTTTAGAAAAGATAAGATTAAAATAAGAAATTTGAAATTACTTAATTATAAAAGTATCCGAAATTATAGTAGGAAAAAATTTATTAAAAATCTACAAAATAGGATTAGTATGAGTAAAGATGATTTTACTAATTTAGTCGACTCGTCTTTCGATAAAGGTACTCCTTTATGGATTTATACAAAGGATTATATTTATGGAATGGTTCCAGCAGACAACGACCGTTGGGTGGAAATCTCATATACTTTTGAAGATCCAGAAGAACCTTTATTCACAACAGAGAGAAATGCTGACTTATCTTTCCAATTTTTATTTGAAGAGTTATCAAAGGGACTATCCTTCTATTTAGAAGATTTTAATGTTCAAAAGATCAAGGATTTTGCTAAAGAACTCGAGGGTAAACCTGGATCTGAAAAAATTAATGCTGTAATAACCGAATTAATTAATAATTCCACAAATTATTCCAGCAGTCTTCCAATTATAAAGAATAAAAACGATTTAAACTCGTTAAAAAAAAAAGTATAAGAGTTCTCCTTCTTTAAATATATAAACCGCGTCGTTGCGGATGTTTTTTTGAAAATTCCTTATCAATCCGCCTTCCTAATACATGCCCGATATTAGGATCTCGTTCATATATTAAATCTTTTAAATAATTACCGTGTTCTTGAGAAAATTTTTCAATACCAGTAGCAATAACATTCTGATCTTTTTTTATGGGAACAATCATCCCAAAAAAGCGAAGCATATCATTTGGGGACATCTTTTTCCCAATTTTTTCATCAATATCTTTATCTAAATTTCTAACAACTGTACCCATGCTCAAAGCAGAATAAGGGCTCAATTGTTTTGATTTTAACCAGTAAGCATTAGGCTTTTTTGTTATAAAAGTATCAGAATTACCTTTATCGTCTTTTGATCCTATTACTCTCCAATCCTTAGAGTCTCTATCATATTCCTTTTTCATTTGTTTTACAACTGTACTTATTGGAGCAACCCCGTAATAGTCTTTTTTTTCCTCTTTATCACTAGTCATATCCTATTATATTAAGGTAATTTAACTATAAAAATATAAAGAAAATATCGTATAAATAATAAAATATTTTAGTTTAAAAATTAATGGTGTTAATTAATAATCGAAAAGATCTGATTTCTTATATCTTTCTTTCTAAAAAACCAAATTCTTTATTAAATAAAGATGATCCAGCAAAAAAATTTTGAAGAATTTGAAAAACTCCTTAGTTTATTTGAAAAATCTACTAATTCAAACAATATAAAGGATTTTAAAGTATTAATTCCAATAATAGATTCGCTTGAAGATCTATTTTTAAATAGTTATCATAATCGAAAAAAAGAGGGAATTTATTATACGGAAAAAGATATTACCCAATTTATGGTAACTGAAGCTTTAATCTTTATCATTAATGAAAAATTAAAAGAAAATTCTAAAAATTTTAAAAAGATAAGTAGAATTTATGAAATTAACAATTTGACATCAAATTTTCAACAGAAGATTCATGAAATATTATCAAATATAACAATTTGTGATCCTGCGTGTGGTTCTGGAAATTTTCTAATAAATTCAGCAGATTATTTATATAAACTTATTAGAAAATTAGATTTTGAACCCCAAAATATTGATATTAAAATTAGGATATTAAAAAACCTTTATGGTTATGATACAAATGAATATGCAATTAAGTTATGTGCAATTAAACTTCTTGCTTGGTATTTTGATGGATCTAATTTAAGTTTCTCGGAAATTCTTCCCATTTTACAGTCAAATTTGAGAATTGAAAATATTATTTTGAATTCTAATTCTGCAAAATACGATATTATTATAGGGAATCCTCCTTATGGAAATATTTTAAACCAAAATGAAAAATTGATTTTAAAGAAAGAAGATATTTTTTATCATGATATTTACTGTGCATTTTTATTAAAATCCTTGGATTTGAGTAATGAATTTATAGTTTTTATAGTCCCAAAAAGTTTTCTTCTTAGACAAGGTTATGTTAAATTTAGAAATAGTTTACTCTCTAAAGCAAACATACTAAAAATTTTTGATATTGGTTCTAAAATTTTTAAAAATGCGACAAACGAAGTCCAAATAATTTTCTATAGAAACAAGAATCATAAAAATAGGGATCTACAAATTTATGATTATCCGAAGAAAAAAATCATAACATACAAAAATCAAAATACTGATTTACTAAGAATTTGCTTTAACTTAAAATGCCCTTATTGCAACAAATCAAAGAAGTTATATTTTTACACATTTAATAAGCATTGTCCCCATTGTGGGTTTGAAACTATCGCATTAAACCGTATAAGAATTAAAACTGATGATATAACATATCAAATAATCAATAAAATCGAACGAAATGGAAATTTGAATTATCTAAATCATCTAAGTTTTCCAAAAATGATTCGAGGAGAAGAAGATAAGGGCTTGAAACAAGTTAGAAAAATATTAAAAAATAATTCTAAAAGTTCTTGTCTTTTTATAAGTGCAAGAAATGATTTTAAGCATTATTATTTAACAAAAAGTAAATCTTTTAATATGAAAGAAATTGATTCAAATCTTCTGAAAGGTGAGGATTATGAATATTATACAAAACCAAAATTACTAATTAAGCATAATAACATAATACCTGAAGCAATTTATACTGAAGAAAATGTATGTTTTACTTCATCGATTTATTCTTTACTTTATGATGATATTGAGGAATTAAAATATTTATGTGCTCTTATTAATTCTGCTCTAATCCAATTTTATTGCATTTATGGAATTAATAACCAAAAAGATACTACAATAAATTTAAATCAATATATGATCCGTCATTTACCGTTTAGAAATTCTAATGAAAATACTAAATCTGAAATAGCTTTTAAAGTAAACAAAATTATCGAAAATCTAAGGATGACTAACGGAAAATACAATGCTTTAACAAATCAATTATTAAGAGAGATTGATAACTTTATCTTTTCACTCTATTCAATTACAGATAATGAGAAAAACATAATTCTGCTAAACTTAAAAGAGCAAGTTAAATATTTCGAGAATATTTATGGCGAATAAATTATTAAATTAATTAATGTCTCAACTTATAAGTTATTCAAAACTAACAAAATTGATTAAGTTCTGATATTGTTATTTCTTAATTATTTTAAAATGAAAATCGCAAATTTTATCCCCTAATCCCATAAACTTGTTTCTTTCAATTTTTATTTCTTGATTAAAATCTTCAAAAACAGCTTTATAAAACGGTTCACACATATTTTTGCAAATCAAAGGAATTTTCTCTTGGCGATTCTCGCTTCTTTCCATAATAGACTTATATGGACATTTAATTATATTTATAACTATATCTGACTCGTTATTTTTTATAATTTCATAATCCCATCCTTCTATGGACCAACGAAATGTAATTATTTCAATTAAATCTTCCAAAGAATTTGTATCAATGTTTAAATAACGTTTAATCCGTCGGATAAAAATTTTTAAAAGTCTTGTCCATACCGCTGTATCGATTTTTATGGCAACATCCCACCCTACTTCCTTCTCAGTCTCCAGCATCCATATACCATCTACAGAGAAAAAATTATTTTCAAAATAAAACAACTTATCAGTATCATTTATCTTTCTCATAATGTCTCCTAATCATTTTTAATAAAATTAATTAAGAAGAGGGATTCATATTATATATAATCTTAATTTTTAAAAGATATTTTAATTTACCTTTCCAAATACGCTTTATCTTATATTTCTCTAACCTTTTATAATAAATCTTAAAACTATTTTCTAATTTTTATTAATTCATACCCGGTTTTATAATTAAATATATCATAATCTTTATCTGTGAAAATAATATTTTAAAAAAATATCATTTATTAAACGCGGATAATTATTTGCTAATAATATTAAATAATGGTCTTAAATATGGAAAATCTCATACTTGCTCTATTATTAAGTTTATTAGCGGGGCTTTCAACTTCCATTGGCAGTTTTATTGCTTTTTTTATGAAAAGACCTAGCCCAAAATTTATTTCTTTCATTATGGGATTTTCTGCAGGAGTCATGATTTTAATTTCATTTTTGGAATTGTTGCCAAAGAGTATAGAAGCACTTGGTTTTCTCATGGCAATTTCTTTTTTTTTTTTAGGAATGGTAATAATGTTTATTATTGATGTATTAATTTCTCACGAATATGAATTTGAGGATTCTATTGAGATTTTAATTAATAATAAAGGTCAACGCAAACCACATCTTCATTATGGTCATCGCCATCGGCAACGTCCTCACCACCGTGGTGAAAAAGTTAATGATTCCTTAGTAAAATCGTCTATATTTATATTCTTTGGAGTATTTATTCATAACTTCCCCGAAGGTATGGCCACTTTTATAGGAACTCTAACACAAGTTAAGCTTGGAATTTTATTGACTATAGCCATAGCATTACATAATATACCAGAAGGAATTGCTGTGGCAGTACCAATTTATGCTTGTACATTAGATAAGAAAAAAGCTTTTAAATGGTCTTTTCTTTCAGGAATGAGTGAACCTTTAGGAGCAGTATTAACATGGTTGATTCTTTTCCCATTTATAAATGATAATGTATTAAATGCAATGTTGGGTGCCGTTGGTGGAATTATGGTTTATATTTCTTTAGATGAATTATTACCTGTATCTCGATCATTAGCTAAGGAACATTATTCAATAATTGGAATTATAACTGGTATGTTTATAATGTCAGTAAGTTTAGCATTATTATAATTGACTTTATGTTTAAGAATACTCTAAACTAAGAAGATTTAACACAAAATAATTAAAAAAAAGTATAATTAATGAAATTAAAAACATCAATAATATTAGATTAAAAACTGAATTAATTATGTGAAAATTATGGTCGAAGCAGAAGTATGGCAACTTTATCGAGACATGTTGCGTAGCCGCCTTTTTGAGGAGGCTGTAACGGATTTATGGGAAAAAGGAAAGATTTCAGGTGAGATGCATCTTGGAACAGGGGAAGAAGCGATTATAGCAGGAGTAGTTTCACAATTAGAAGAGGGTGATGCTATGGCAGTTGACCATCGTGGAACTCCTCCATTTATTATGCGAGGAATAGATCCTGTTTTAATATTACTAGAATTTTTAGGTCATTCTATGGGTCTTTGCAATGGAAAGGGTGGTCACATGCATCTCTTTTCAAAAGAGCATTTAGCAGCCTCTTCAGGTATTGTAGGCTCATCAGGTCCAGCAGCTACGGGTTTTGCATTAGCTTTGAAGTATCAAAAACAAAAAAAGATCGCTGTTGCCTTCTTTGGAGAAGGAGCAATGAATCAGGGAATGATGCTTGAATCAATGAATTTAGCATCTGTCTGGAATTTACCTGTACTTTTTGTTTGTAAAGATAACGATTGGGCGGTTTCAACGGTTACGAATAATGTTACAGGAGGAAAATTAATAGATAGAGCTAAAAGCTTCGGTATAGAAGGATATGAAGTTGATGGAACTGATGTAGAAGCAGTTTGGAAAGTTGTAAATGAAGCAATCTCCAAAATGCGTAATAACGGTGGACCTCAGTTTATCCACGCCCATTGTGTGCACAAGGAAGGACATTTTCTTGGAGATCCACTACTTAGATACTATCGAGATCCTAACATGTTAGCTGAAGTTGCAGATTCTCTTAAAGAATATAGTGGTGAAAGTCTAAATGAGGTTCTTTTGCTTTTGCGTAAAATTGGAGGACAACTTAAGAAAAAGTTTGATCCTATAGTTTTTACTCAGAAAAAGTTGAAAACCGATGCGGATCGCCTCATACAGATAGAAGAAGAAGTCAATAAAGAAATTAAACAAATAGTTAATAAAGCGTTAGATATTGGAGGGATGAAAAATGACTAAGATGGGATTTGCTCAAGCCATTGAAAGTGCGCTCACATATGCTATGGTTGAAGATGAAAATATTATTATCATGGGAGAGGACGTTCACACCTTACGGATAAACCTATTCGCCCGATTTGGTAAAGAAAGAGTAAAACATACCCCTATAAGTGAAGGTGCTTTTGTTGGTGCTGCAGTCACTGCCGCTATGGCTGGTTTGCGACCTATTGTAGAGGTTATGTTAGTGGATTTTATAGGTGTTGCAATGGACGCTATCCTTAATCAGGCAGCAAAAATATCCTTCTTTTCAGGGAATAAATGGAATGTTCCCCTTGTTATCAGAACTGCTTGTGGTGGTGGTTATGGTGATGCTGGACAACATGAACAAAGCCTATGGGGTTGGTTGGCTCATATACCGGGACTATCAATTGTTGTTCCATCAAATCCTGCCGATGCAGGAGGTTTGATGCTTTCTTCTATCTATGAAGATAATCCTGTAATTTATTTTGAACATAAATTGTTAGCTGATTACTGGCTGGACTTCATGGGGATTGGTGGGAGAACTACTGTTTCTTTCGATGTTCCAGAGCAAGGAATAGAAGGAGAAGTACCTGAGAAATGGGCCCCAATTCCTTTAGGAAAACTGAATCGCATAAAAGAGGGAAACGATATCACATTAGTTAGTCTTGGAGTCAGTGTACATCGAAGCATCGAAGCTGCTCACATCTTAGAAGAAAAAGGCATTTCAGCTGAAGTTTTAGACTTAAGATGTGTGGTTCCACTGGATATAGAAGGTTTAAAAAAGTCTGTTAGTAAAACAGAAGCAGTACTAATTGTTGATGAAGATTACAAGAGTTTCGGACTTTCTGGTGAGATATGTGCAATACTTTTAGAAGAAGGATTATTATTTAAATACGGTCGTGTCTGTACTGAAAATACAATACCCTATTCAAGAGAATTAGAAGATCAAGCGCTCCCAAATGCTAAAAGGATCATTGATGAAGCTGTTAAGATTTTAAAAAAGTAATTTTTAATTAAATATTCTTTATTTTTAGAAAAAATTAAACTAAGACAGTTTGAATATCCGTTTTGCGTTATTATAGAATATGTTTTCATAAAATTTTTTAGGTAGATCTAACTCTAATAATCCTTTTGTGGAAAATTCGTAATCATAGGGAATATTTGGAAAATCACTTCCGTAGAATAATCGATCTTCATATGATAAAAGCAATTCTGGTTTTGGAAGTTCAACATTTTTTTTCCACTTTTGAAATAAGTCCAAATCTATATATACCATAGCTGTATCTAAGAAAAGATTTTCATACTCATCTAGAATTCCAAAAAACTTCTCAAACTCGTATGTTCCTAAATGTGCGATAATCACATTCATGTTTGGATATTTCTCAATGAACCTTGTAAAACTTTTATATCCTACATACCGATTACTATAAGGAGCTGTACCTACATGAAATGTAATCCATTTTCCACTATCTAAAATTATATCATATACTTCAAACATTCTCTCATCATATGGATAAAAATTCTGTACTAGAAGCTGTAATTTGATACCATAGAAATTATAAATATCAAAAATTTTGCTGATATATTCTACCCGATCTTCATCCTCAGGTGAGACACATCCAAAAGCAAGTGCATTTTTAAATTCCTTGACAAACTGATTTGTCCATTCATTAATAAAATCTGCAACTCCTGCTTTATGAGCATAGTTAAATGTAGAAAATTTCTCTACATTTTGGCTTTCTAATATTTTTACTAACCTTTCAGTCGAATATTTATATTTAATTGGCCATCCTCTAGATTCACCTTTTTTATTTGGCAGTTCGAAGAAATTCCAAATTGCTTTAAAAATTTCTGGAGGAAAAAAATGAGTATGTAAATCAATGTATCTAAAATCAAAATGAGAAAAAGTCATTAGTTATGAAAAGGATTTGCTTTATATAAAATCATAATTAACACTTTCTGATCTAATGTAAATGCTAGAACTTAAAAAAGAAAAGAAGAAAAAATTTTAGAAATTATTCCTTTCTCCTTAGGATTGAGCTAAGTTCGGTTTTAAGTAAATCACGTATCGCTACACGGATTACTTCAGACCGATTGGGATAGAGATTCATGTTTACAAGCTCTTCAATTCCCGTCAGATAGGCTTTCCGGCGAATTTAAGCTATTTAAATCCGCTTTCGGGTATATGACAGGTTATTAACTTCATTTTTTTTTACAAACCCCTCTTGTTTCAAAATTTTTTATATTAAACTTGTTTTATTTAATATTTTAAGGCTAAAATGCAGTAATATATTTATATAATACAAGGATAATACTGACAAACAATTAATATTAAAAGTAATTTGAATTAAATTATTATAGTTAATTTGAAGATATAAGTGAATACTATGTATGATGTAATTATATCAGGGGCAGGACCCTCAGGATCAAGATGCGCTGAGATCTTAGCCATGGCGAGGTATAAAATTGCTTTAATAGAAAAAGATACGAGTTGGCGTAAGCCATGTGGAGGAGCTGTGCATCATAGAGCTCTTAACTTATATCCGCAACTAAAAAAATTAAACATTCCTAAAATTCGTGGAATTGTAATGCATTCAGCAGATTATCATAAAATGGAATATACTTTACCAGGTGATATATATGGAACTGTTATGGATCGACTAGAATTGGATAACTTAATGAGAAATATTGCAATTGACTCAGGAGCAAAACTATTTGATAACAATTTCTCATTTGATTTTATAACAAAAAATCATAAAAAAATTGGTATCAAAACAAGATCTCCCTCTGGTATCAAGGAGTATTATGGAAATATAATTATTGTCGCTGATGGTATAAGTTCTAAATTAGCCTTAAAATCAGGATTAAGATCAAAGTGGAAATCTGAAGAACTTGGAATTGGCAAATGTGCCATAATGGAAGGTGGGAATAATTTAGACGAGGAATTTATATATACATACTTTAAAAGTTATAAAGGATATGGATGGATATTTCCATTAGGTAATAAAAGGTTTAATATTGGTATAACTACTTTTTATGAAGATAATCTAAAATACAATTTAAATGAACTTTATAATCAGTTTCTTAGAAATCCAAATATTAAAAATTATGTGCCAAGTTCAGATTACAAGACCATATGGTCTGGTTCTTTCCCATATCCAGGAGTAGGTGTATTAGAAAAAAGTCTTTATTCAGATAATCTAATGCTTATAGGAGATGCAGGAGGATTTGTAGCTCCTATAAGTGGAGAAGGAATTCATGCATCCATTATCTCTGGTCAAGCCGCAGCAGAAATAGCTATTAAAGCTTTACAGGAAGAAGATTACTCGAAAAATATACTAAAAAAATATAAATCACACCCCGACATCAAGAAGATCATCAGAAATTTTAAGTTAAGACGTTCAATGATTCAATTCTTTTACGAGAATAAGGGAGAAAATTTTAATAAACTATTAAAATTAGCAGAAAAAGATCCAGAGTTTAAAATCCATGTTAAAAATATGTTTTTATCTAAATCTTTGCCTTCAAAAGACTTTTTTGCTAAAATAAAAAATCTTAGATAAGCTATTTAAATAGAAAAAAAAATTTTATTAAAATATTTTAAATTACTGATTATTTTCGGCTTTCTCCAGTTTATCTAGTTTGTCTTTTTCAGAAGAAGGGAATCCTGAAGGATAAATATTCGTAATATCGCGTGGAGTAGTATCATATCCATTCTTTTCCATGATATTATAAAGCTTTTTTATGTTTTCTTCGGCACATAATTCCATAACTTCTCCTGCAAGGAGGACATAGGAGAACGCTGTTAAAAATGGAATACCCCCAAACATAACCACTGTAATAAGCACTCCAAAGATTATCATAAAAGCGTCTCCTTCTCCAAAGAACCCAGAAAAATCAACAGTGCTAAGAAATGCACCAAAAGTAAGTATAGCAGAAAGTCCAGCAATACCTTTAACAATAGATTGAGACCAAATACTTAAAGGTTCAATGTCTCCAGGCTGACGATATTTCTTATTTTCACGGTAATATACAAC
Organism: Promethearchaeota archaeon; assembly: GCA_019057865.1. Lineage (GTDB taxonomy): Archaea > Asgardarchaeota > Lokiarchaeia > Sigyniarchaeales > SOKP01 > Loki-b32. Next base: position 136,196 of record JAHLWP010000005.1, on the reverse strand, counting down.
TCCAGCATCATCAAGCAAATAATTACCTGAAACGAAAAACGAAAAGAAAACGAAAGATAAGATCATTGGTAATACACAACATAACATATATCCCATCATAAAACTAAAGAATTCTGTGGATCCAAATAAACCAAAAGTTTGAGGGTATCCAAGTAAAGTAGTCAAAGTATCATAAGAGTAAAATCCAACGGAAATGGCGAGAAGCAATGGTAAAATTAATCGTTTAAGTTGAATTATAATCCCAATTTCTTTCCTACCTTTCATATCCAAGATAATGATATCATTTTTATAACCTTTAGAAATTTTAAAGAATAAATCTCTCAATTTAACAAAGATATATGCAAACTGAGGAGCAAATCGATTGTAAAGAGCAGCAGTTAACGGCAACGTACCATACCATGTGATAGTAACAACTAAGAATGCTATAACAATATTAGTATTATTAGTACCCATTATCAATGTATTATTGAAGATATTCATCATAATTAAAAATAGAATGAATGTTATAGTCATTAATGAAATCGCCAGTACATTTACAGCAACAGTAAGTTTATGTTCTTTAACACTTTGACGTCGATAATTCAATCTTCTTCCGAATAAAATAATAATTATTATACCTGCCGCTAATAATGTTGCAAGTAAGATAAACAACGGTAAACCTAATGGAAATGCTGGTGATAACCATAATCCCACTGGTTTCTGGGTGGAAAGTGCTATAACTCTATCATCTCCTGTAATAGCAAAATCTTTTTTACCATCACCATCAAAATCACTTATAGTAATTATTGATTGTGCATAATATTCAGTGTTTAAAATTGCATATTTTTTTCCACTAATAGGATTCAAAATTGTATAGCGCATTACTTCATTAAAACCTATTAAAGGTTGATATCTTTCATGATAAATTATTTCATCAATCAAGTCACCATTAAGATCTTCATTTAACACTAAAATTTTAAAGCTATCACTATATCCATGTCTTACAACTTCCCGGATCAATTGTTCAGTTGTTAAATCAAAACTATATACTCGAATAAACCGTTCATCATCATCACCATGCCCATATCTAACTTCTAATAAAAAATAGAATATACCATCTCCTTCAAAGCTATGAATTTCTTCTAAATAAATATTATTATAATCTGGATCTATTGCAAATTGTCCTAAAATATTCCCATTTAACCCACTTCTTACAGTTACAAGTCCATCATCTCGAGAAGATACTAATATATCTGCAATATTATCTAAATTTATGTCGTCAATAATTTCATAGCCCACAAGATATTCAGTTAAAGTAATGTTATATATTGGATCTAGGAAATTAGATACACTTGTGTTAAGCAAAGTAAGAGATAATTCGTCAAGATATAATACATGAGACTGACCATTATAATCTAATAATTCAAGTGCTGGGAATGAGGATTCTCTCCAGATGCTCGCATTGAACACAGGAAAACTATTAGTTTTAGTTCCATTGACAAAATAGCTAGTCAGATTACAGTCATAATAAATATCAGTTCGATTCTCCCAAGGATTATATACTTCATATTCTTCGCACTCTATTACAATTAGATCTTCATATTGATCATCTGGCACGTCATCAATACTGACTAAATCTCGTATGTAAAAATTAGTGAAACTGAACTCGTATCCAGCTAAATCATTCCCGGTACTTCCATCTATAATATGATTAGTATACTGATTTGGAAGAGTTTCTGGTTCATAGTGATCATTCCAAGCTGTCCAATTAGGAGATATTGACGCTTTACTTACAAAATAATCGTTAGGACCAAGTCCATTGACATTCATTATAGGAAATACATTTTTCACTGGACCAGTATACTCTCTTTCCCATATTAAACTCCCACTTGATCCTTCTAAACAGAAAATACCACCATATTGAATTATTGAATATTGCTCTGGACGATCAGTTCCGCGAATATCAGCATAACTGATGATATCATTATGACCGTTTCCATTTACATCTTCTGTTTCGAAAGAGTTTAACTCTATTGGATATACATCCCTAATTTCTTCCCATGCCCATCCTGGGTGTAATTCCATTTGGGTAATAAATACAATACCTAAAACTCCGAATACTATGAAAGAAGCTGCCATAAGTACTAAATTTATAGGGCGCGAGTCATTTTCTTTACTTCTTTGAAACTTCATGTAAATCAAATTTTTTTTATTTATATTCTTATAACATAAAATTAAATTTTAAGATATAAAATCTTTAAGAAAAAGGTATTATTTATAATTTTATTATTTACCAAAACATTCATCTAAAAACAATTAAAAAAGAAAAAAAATATTATTAAATGGGGTGCTTTAGAGTTAATATTATGCATTTAAGCTCTCGTTGAAATGATTAATACTTAAATCTAAGGTACTCCACATTTAATTTTTTAAATTTATTCCTAATTTTCATTAATATCTATTTTTTTAGCTGGTTTCTTTCCCATGTTTATCTTTAAGAGACCATTTGCCATTTTTGAAACGATTGTATCTGGGTCTGCTCCAACTGGCAAAGGGATATCCATATTCACTTCGATAAACGTAAAACCCTTCCCGAAAAATGGAGAACAACAAACATCACTGGAAGCTTTTTCTTCTGGTTTTTCTTTCACTTTCTCCAATTCAGGAATCTGAGGTTTCGCTGCTTTAATATTTAAGTGCTCATTGATGAGAGAAATTGTTACATCCTCTTTAGTGCGTCCAGCTAATGGTACTGTAATTAAATAACTGTCTCCGAGATCTTCAATATTATAAGGAATATAACTTCCCAAAAAACCTCTCATAAAATGTCCAGCCATCCTTTTCATTTTCTCAACATCGTGATGTCCAAATGGGAAACACCAAGCCTTAGCTCTTGGTCCATGATGGGATCTTTCGTGACACATAGATTTTTTTCCTCCTTTGTTTAATTTTTTATTAGATAATTGGTTCAAGTTAAAATTAATTAGATTACGTAATCGTCATCATATATCTCTAAAGGTCGTTTTCTCAGTTTTCTTTCCTCTTTGACTTTTTTTAGTAATGAATTGTATCTCTCTAAATTATTATTTATTCTTTCAAGTCGTTTTTCATGTTTTTCCTTACTGATTTTTAAACGATTTATGATACTTTTTATTCTTTCGATGTTCATTTTTGAGATATCATCTATATCAATTTTCTCATCCATAGGAGAATCATGAAATGGAAAACAGCAAAAAGCATTACTAACATTTTCTTCAAACCGGGGTATTGCCTTAATAATTGTCTGTAAGAAATCTCCTAAAGAATTAATACTGAGTCTAAAGTTATTTTTTAAAGCACTACTTAATTCGTTTACACCTTTCTCTGTAATATAATAAATCTTTTTAAGACGATTATTTTCAGTTGTTTCCTCAATTTTAGCAAAATCATTTTTTGCTAGTTTATTCAATAGTGGATAAATTGTTCCAGCAGAACCTCTCCAAAGCCCTTTAAAGTTTCTATTAATCCTTTGAATAATTTCATATCCGGTAATACCTGTACTACTTTTAATTATTGATAATACCAATATCTCTAAACCTGATACAGTATCAGTATGATATCCACTGAAACGTTTTCCAAAAAAAATTTTAACTTCACCAATTTATTGTATTTTTTTTACGATATGTATCTTAAAACGAATACTAATAGAATATAAAAAGAACACCCTTATAAACATATCGTAATCCGAACATTCAATTTCCACTTGATAAATATTAAATGTCATTATTTCAACAACCAAATCATTGATTTCAAAACGAAAATTTAACAATACTAAAGAAATAGTAAAACTATAGAGAATTAGCAACCTAATTTTAATAAAATAAATTAATATAGGTAATTTAAAAGAAGATGATTCAAATTTTAATACATATTTTAAAGAAATAAAATCATATCTATACATTATTATGGTTAATGAAGCCCGAATTAAAAAAAATCTCAAAAATCTTGCTTTTCCTCGATTATCTGGAACGGAATTTGAACTTAAAGCTTTTAATAAAGTAATGGAAGAAGTAAAGAATTTGAACTTGGATTTTGAAATCCAACCTTTTACTTTCAGTTCGTTTTATTCGAGGATATATCCAAAAATAGCATTTTTATCTGGTTCGTTAATTTTATTATTATTATACTTGAACATAATTATGATGATATCTTTTGTTTTGATACTTATCTTATTTTGTATAGTGATAACCTCTCTCATATTGACGAGAAAACCCGAAAAAATTCAATTCATTAAAAAATTTAATTCACAAAACCTCTTAGTAAAGATTAACTCTAAATCAAATGAAAAGGACAATAATGACAGAATAGTAATGTTTATGAGTCATTTGGATTCCAAAGGACAAAGATTCACAATTAATACTCGGATAAGAATGATTAAACTTTGGATCTCCTCATCACTTATTTTGGCTGTTGTAATAATCTATAAAATATTTATCTCTATGGGATTTGAAATAATCTTTTATATTATCGGGCTGTTTCCTTTACTAATGAATATGTTAGCCTCTATAGTATTTCTTCTTAACACCACAGATAATAGTTCTGTTGGTGCTGTTGATAATGCTTCAGGTATAGTGTGCAATTTAGAACTGGTAAACTATTATAGTGTTCCCAAAAACAGATTAACAAATTATAACATGTGGTTTCTTTTTACTGGAGCTGAAGAATGCGGAACAATGGGTATTAGGCATTTTTATAATAATTTGGAAAACTTAGATTTCGATAAATCGATAATATTTAATTTTGAATCCATAGCTAATCACGTATATCTATTTCCAGGAGAAAATGATGTGGATCACATCAAGGAGATAGATTATTTGCTATTGAATAACAACAGAAATCTTCCAATACGCCATCATATTACAAGCAGAGTTCTCGGCACTCATTCCGATGGAGGCTTTTTAGGAGACAAGGGTCTTCAAGGATTTGGTATTGGTGAGGTGGAAGCATATGATTATATGCATACTCCTAATGATACGATCGACAAAATAGATACTAAGATTTTAAAGAATCTGTGTTTAGTTCTTATAGATACATTAAAAGAGCACGATTCTAATTTTATTAAAAATAAAAAATATCAAAAAACAGAATAAGAATATAGAACATATATTAGAAAAGTGCCCAAAAAATGTAGATTTTTTACTTTTACGGCAAAATTCTAAAAAGATATAAAAAAGATAATTCTTAATTAATAAGAGCTTTTTAAATCAGATTTTCTGCTCTTTCCAAAAGTAATTGTAATATTGCTGGATAAAATTCTGTAAGAAGTTCAATGTCTAATATGAGGCTGCTACCACGATTGAACATTACTATTATCCCAAAGGTGCCTTGTTCACTTTCCTTCATATACATACTGGAAAGGAACCCTGGTGTTGCTCCATCATGTCCTTGAATTCCATCGGTAATGATCCACCCTAGTCCATAGCCAACCGGTTCAGATCCAGGAATTAATACGTGCTTTTTATGCATTAATTCAATTTTTTCAGGAGTAAGTAATTGAAATCCATTATATTCACCTTGGTTCATGTGAGCAATCATATATTTTGCCAAATCTGGTACTGTACTTCTTAAAGAACCTGCTCCATTTAAACTTAAATTATAAAAGGGTATAGCAAAATTACTCCCATATATCCTTTCGTAAGGAATTGCGTTCTTTCCGGTAAAATCTATGTAATTGTATCCACTATTTGTCATGTTTAATGGATCAAGGATGTTTTCTTGAACATATTCTACTATTGATTGATTCGTAACTTGTTCAACTAAGTAGCCAAGTAACTCAAAACCTGCATTAGAGTAAAGAAATTCTGTTCCTGGTTCTGAAACCCAATTATTTGAATTATAATATAGACCAGATGGGTTTATACTACCATTTAGAAACTCTTCTAGAGAGGGTTTAGGATCCCAATAAGCGAAATTTGTATCAAAAACCGTATTTATCCATTGAATAAATTGCTTATCAAAATAATAACTCATAGAATAATAGAAATCTCTTGCTAAACCTGCCGTATGAGTTAAAAGCATGTGAATCGATATTGGAGTACTTAAATAATTTGGGTGCCTTACATCAAAAGGTAGATAATCATTTATGTCATCATCCAAATTTATTAAATTACTTTCATTGAGTTGAAGTAAAGTAGTTGCTGTGAATGTTTTGGTGATTGAACCAATCATATAAACAGTCTCTAAATCAGATTGATCACCAAATCCGTTAACCCAAATAAGGCTATCATTAATAGCAATCCCAGCGGTTAATGATGGGATCTCATAATCTACCATCAAATCTCGAATCTTAGACTCAAAAGATTTTTTAGAAGGAAGAAAAATTACAAAAGAAGCAATTCCAGCTCCAACAACACTAAATACTAAAATTAAAGCAATTATATACTTTTTAGTAACTTTCATAATACCATTTTTTCTAAATTTTTCATTGAATTTGAATCTTTTTTAAGAAATTTAAGATTTATAGGTCCAATATTATTTTGGTAATATGGAGATATTTCTATAATATGTATTAAAAAACTTGAAATGAAGCTTATTCTTTAAATATTCATATCAATTATATGATTCTAAATTTCATTAAATTGGAATTTAACGAAGGTAATTATCAGTTATTATCTATTAAGTCTATAAAGAGGAATTTATTTACAATATTTTTAAATTTTTAACCAATTACTCGATATTCTTTTTAATTATTAAAAATGCTCAAATCAATTCCTAATCTTCATAGTTTGATAATTAATAGAATTATATATATAAGATAAAGGTAGGGGGTAATAGATTTCAGTTTTGTTGCTAAATTATGAAATTAAACTTTTTTTTTAGTTGAGCACCCGTTTGTTTCATTTAAAATTCAATAAATTTATTATTATCTAATGAAGATGATATGTTAGGTTTGTATTAACATCGTAATCATAATCACAACATTTTTGGTTTTTTAACTGTTTTTTCTAGTTACTATTGAGATTATACTTTCGTATAATTATACAAAGATACAAAGGGATTTTCGTGATACATTAAATTTTTTCGTGTTATGTTTTTTATTTTTATATTTTAAATAATGATCGGGATTCATAAAATGAAAAAATAATTCAAATATATATAAATATCTATCGTAATTCTCAGATTATAAATACCATTCATTAAAATGAAGGAGTTTTGAATGAAAATGAATAAAAAATTCGATAATATTAAGGGAATATTATCTGATATTGATGGAACTCTTTATTTTAAAGGGGCTCCAATTCCAGGAGCTATAGATGCCATTAATAATCTACGTGATCTAGGTATAAAATTGCTATTTTTCACAAATACAGATAGCAAATCTCCTAAAACAGTTTTAGAAATATTACAAGATTATGGATTTACCATATATGAAGAAGAGATTTATACGCCTATTATTGCATTAAAAGAATTTTTATCTAAGTATCCAAATAAAAAATCTTATTTTGTTACAACTCAAGAAGTTGAGCAGGAATTTCAAAACTTTCCTCAAGTTGAAGGTGTTAACGTTCCTGATTTCGTAATTTTAGGAGATTTTCATGATAATTGGGATGTTCACAGACTTAATGAAGCATTTAAGTATGTATTTAAGGGTGCTAGACTTCTTGGAACACAAGGTAATAAATATTATCTCGATCGCAATGGTGAACCAATTATCGATACTGGTTCGTTTGTACAAATGATTGCTAATGCTGCAAATATTACTCCTAAAATATTTGGGAAACCCTCGAAGGAATATTTTTTGCAAGCTTTAGAAAAAATCAATCTTTCTGCAAATGAGGTTTTTGTCATTGGTGATGATATTGAATCTGACATACAAGGAGCAAATAATGCAGGTATTAAAAGTATATTAGTTAAAACCGGAAAGGGACAATTCTATGACTCAAATAAAACACAAATTAAGCCATTTATGATTATTGAATCATTTAATTCTATATTAGAACTCCTTTAAAATTAATTTATTTAAAAAAAATTCAGCCTAATCTAATAGAAACTATTTTTTAAGTGGTATTTTTACACTTTTCTTCAAACTCGAAATTATAATTGATTCCTTAATATAATCAAAACATTTATATATTGTATACTGCGTATATCTCATAAATAATATAATTTAAAACAAAATGGGAAGTATTATCCATGGCTTTATCTAAACAAGAATTTTATATAAGGGATCTAGTTATAGATGATGAATATGGTACAATTGATTCGAATGCAACAATTCAAGATGCCGCTAAAAAAATGAAGGAATTGGGGGTACCAGACTTAGTAGTAATAGAAGGGGAAACACAAAAAGTAATTGGAGTTATAGCTGATTTTGACATAGTAAAAAATGTTGTAGCAGAAGGATCAGACTCGAAAACTGAGAGAGTTGTGTCAACAATGTATACAATCACTCCAGTTTCATTAGATACTCCTGTCGAAGAGGCATTTATAAGAATGCGTGACTTATATGTTAATGTTGTTCCAGTAGTTGAAAAAGAAAAGCTTATTGGAGTTGCTACTATTCAAGATTGTTGGAGTTATATTCCTGATAAAATTGTGGATGAAATTGGATTAATACCGGTACGAAATACAAAAGTAGCCGAATTTTGGTTTGCTAGTGCATGTGCGATAATAGCATTTGTTTTAGGAATTATATTACCTTTAGTGGGAGTGTTTAGTTATTTTACAGCAGATCTAACAGATCTTTTGAGCTTCTTGGGTATGGATTTAAGAGGAGGAGAAGTTACATTTCATTTCTTTGAAGCACGTGGAGTAAACTTTTTCGTACCTTTTACAGATCTGATATCAGGACATGGTGTTATATGGGGATTTTTAGTGGTTAATAGTGTTTTATTACTAATTTTTGGCATAATTGGTTTATTTTCGTTAATCTATGCCAGTTTTGCTAATGTTAGAAATTATCGAACAGGACGAGTTATACAATACATAATTCCTGGATTAGTTCTTTTCTTTATGGTTCTTGAGTGGATCCTTTTTGGTATTGGATTTGCAACTGCCGAACCAGCTGTTGATATAACAATTGACCCTGTAGGTCTAACAATTTCCATTATTTCAATGCTTTTGATTCTAGGAGCTATATACCGTGATTACATTTTCTGTGAAAAAGAAATTCCGCAATCTGGAATAAGAGAGGTGAAAGAATAAAATGCCCCGTGGTGGAGGATTTCGTGGGGGATTCCGTGGAGGTGGATTTCGCGGAGGTGGGCTTCGAGGTGGGGGATTTCGAGGTGGACCTGGCAGTTTTCGTATGGGAAATGTTCGAACAAGTGGAAGACCATTCGGGCGAACTGGTGCAACAAGAATAGTTTCTCGATCTCCAAGAGGTCCTTATTCACACACAATGTATAGACCACGTCGATATTATTATCGACCTTGGTGGTGGTATCATCGACCTTGGTATTATAGGTGGTGGTACTCACCATGGTGGGCTGGTCACTATTATCGACCTTGGTATTACTCTCCTATGTATATTGGTGGAGGTATAGTCTTTTTAATTTTGATGGCATTGATTTTATTACCTGCTTTTGGCGTGGCTATGTTATTCCCTTTTAGTGAAGCTGATGTCAATGGAAATGTGAATTATCGTTCCACAGAAACCTTATATTTTAATGAATTCTGGTATGAATATGAAAATATTGAAGCAGGTAATAATATCACCTTCTCTATTCAATCATCACCAGCTAATATTAGTTTTGCTATCTGGGATCGTCCTTTTGAATACTTACCGACAACTATATTAAATGGAAGTGAAGTAGGTCCGGAAAGTCTTTTGAGTGATGAATATCATTATCTCCAATTATTTTTAAGACCAGAATCGGTAATAGAGTACGATTATAATTCAACTGATTTGATTGACTTTTTCATAGGTGATGGTTATGATCTTTATATTTGGAATCAAGGAGGTTCACCTTCATTTTATGTAGAGGAAGCAAATAGTAATCAGGGTACGGGAGACCTTGTTATTAATGAAGCAAAGGATTACTATGTAGTATGGTATAATGATGGGATTTCATCCGTCGACGTAGATTTTACAGTTAATTATACTGCTACTAATATTGTAGACTTTACTGGAACTGAATTTTATGTATTAGATACTGATTTTATTCCTCAACAAACAAGACAAGTTCCCAATTCGGGAAATTGGTATTTTTTCATTTACTTTGATCCTTTGAATTCTCCAGAAGAATCTACTTTAATCACTTTTGATGTAAGTTATGATACTGGTATAACATCAATTGATAGATGGTTAGAAGTTAGCCCAATATTGATAATTATCACAGTTATAGTTGTCATATTAATAATAGCTGCTGTTATTGCTAGAAAAGGTCAAAAAAAATTGAAAAGTAAAGCCCCTCCTAAACCTGCAGCACCAACCGAACCTTCAATGCCCACTAAACCTTTAACTCCAACAACTCCTACTCAAAAAGCACCCCCCCCTACTTATAAATGTATTCGTTGTGGTACAACTCATTCACCAGATGCCCAATTCTGTCCAAATTGTGGGGGTAAAATACAAGGAAGGCAACTTGGTACTCCTTCAGTTACTACACCAGCAATGTCAAAAACATGTTCCTATTGTGGAAGCAAGTTTCTGGAGAAAGATAAATTCTGTAAGTGGTGCGGTACTAAAATTGAGCAATAATTAAATAGAATTAGTAAAATTATAATTAAATTAAATCTTTTTTTCTTTTTTATTACTTTTTAATAATTTAATTCATAAAGAGGTTTTTTCTGCTCCATTATTTTTAAAGGGATCATAGATTCCTTTTATTTCATTGAGATCTACTGTCATAATCGTATGGCGTAAGTGTTTCTTTTCAAACCTTTTTATCTCAAGCTGATTGATAGGATTATCTGGGTGGATAACGATATATTGTCTACATTTAATACATGCCCTACAACGAACCATTATAAAGATACCTAATATCCTATTTTTAAGCTACTTTTATTATATAAAATTATGAAAATATTTCAAATTTATGGTTTTAAAAAAAAAAGTAGATGCAATTATTAGTGTTTATTAATTGTCTTCATTAAATCTAATTGTCTAAAGTCCAAAATTTTATTAATGCATCCTCACCACAAATTATATAATTTTGTTGGTAGATAATATGACCTCAGCTATGATTTTAAATTTCCATTAAGTTAGGGATGGTTGAGTCATATAAATTTTTCAGTTTTTTAACATCGAGTTTTAAATCTTTTAACTTCAAACCCTTAATAATAATTTCTGGTTTTGGAATTAAAACACCAATTTTCTTTAAATCTACACCGAACTTTTCTGCTTTCTTAATTATGATCTTATAATCTTTAGGGTCGGTTTCAATAATAAATCTCCCAACAGATTCACTAAATAGAAATTCATCATCTCTTAAATTTTCATCATAACATCCTTTTAGTTTCAGTTCAGCTCCCAAATTATTCTTAAAGCACATTTCAGCTATTGTAATGATGAACCCACCTTTATTTACATCATGATTTGCTTTTACAAGGTCATTTTTATATAAATCAAAAAGGAAATCCCAAGTTGCTTTTACTTTTTTATCATTTACCTTAGGAGGTATACCACCTTCTAGATTATAAATTACAGAGTGATATTCAGATCCTCCTAATTCTGCTGCAGTTTCACCAATTAGAAACAAATCATTACCCGCTTTTTTGAATGGTAGAGTAATAATCTTGTCTTCACCCTCTATTACTCCAACGATCATTATCATCGGTGTTGCTTTAATTGCGGTTTTCTTTACTTCGTCCTCGTTATAGAAAGAAACATTTCCACCTATTATTGGAATCCTCAAGTCTCTACAAAAATCATTCATTCCATCAACAGCTTGAGAAAAATACCAAAATGATTCAGGTATTTCAGGATTTCCAAAGTTACAACAGTTTACCATTGCCATTGGCTTTGCCCCATCTGCAATTATATTTCCACATACTTCAACTAACCCTCCTTTGGCACCTTCATATGGATCCAAAAAACATTGCTTCGAATTTACACCGACACTTGCAGCTATGAATTTATCTGTACCAATTATTCTGAGAACTCCTGAATCTCCCTCACCACATTTTACAACTGATCTAATTCCAACTTCATGATCATATTGCCTATAGACCCATTCCTTGCTACAAATATTTTCTGAAGCAATTAACGTATAAATTATTTCATCTAAACCTAAAATTGATTTAGGAGTTTTCTGGGAGAGTAATTCATCTAAGTAGTCTGGTCGTTTTTCTTCCCTTTTAAAAGTAGGTGATTCGGAAAGTGCCTTGGAAGGTATACTTACAGCAAGATTATCTCCATCATATACTTTGAGAATTTTTGAATCGTCTGTTCTACCAATTACAGCAAAATTCATTTCATATTTTCTAAATACATCAAGAACAGTCTCTAATCCCTCAGGTTTAACTACGAAAGCCATTCGTTCCTGTGATTCAGAAAGCATAATTTCATAAGAATTCATTCCTGGTTCTCTAGTAAAAACTTTTCTTAAATCTACTTTTGCTCCAGTATTTCCATCACCAGTTAATTCACTTGTTGCACAGGTAAGTCCGCCCCCACCAAGATCTTTTAAACCTCTTACATATCCTGTTTTTATCGCTTCTAAAGTTGCTTCAATAATCATTTTTTTAGTAAACGGATCACCAATTTGGACTGCTGGTCTATCTGCTTCGGACATCTCTGTTAGTGTGCGAGAAGCAAATGTTACTCCATGAATTCCGTCTCTACCTGTAGATCCTCCCATAAGGATTACATAATCACCAGGGTTGTATGCTCTGCTTGGAGCATGCTTAAAATCTTCGATTGTCCCTAATCCAATACAGGCAACATTTACTAAACAATTACTCTCAAAACTCTCATCAAATTCTACTTCACCCCCAATAGTCGGGATTCCTGTACAGTTGCCATAATCAGCAATCCCTTTTACAACATATTTAAATAGCCATTGAGAGTGGGGATTGTTTTTTAGTGGACCAAATCTTAAAGGGTCCAATAATGCTATTGGTCTAACACCCATACATAGTATATCTCTTATTATCCCACCAATTCCTGTAGCAGCTCCATGATATGGTTCAATTGCAGAAGGATGATTATGAGATTCAATTCGAAATGCTAAAGCATAACCATCTCCAATGTCTATAACCCCCGCATCTTGGCCAGGACCAGCTAGCACATAATCATAATTTTCTTCAGCATCTTCAAAATTTTTTAATTTTGGGCGAGATGATTTGTAAGAACAATGTTCACTCCACATAATATCAAACATGCCCAATTCAGTAATATTTGGCTCTTTATCTAATAACTCTTTTACTTTTTCGAAATCTCCCTTATTCATCTCTATGTCTACTTCTTCTCCATTAAGAATTACCCTTGTCATTAAGACACCCTCCGCTTTATAAATTCAACTATAGAATCAAAAAAAAGTTTTCCATGAGTTGTTTTTTTTGGACTTAGAATGGCTTCTGACGCACGTTCTGGATGAGGCATAAAACCAACACAATTTTGTTCTAAATTACAAATCCCCGCAATATTTTCTAAGGATCCATTAGGGTTTGCATCTTTAGTTAATTTTCCTTGTTCAGTAGAGTATCTAAAAACAATCTGGTTATTTTCTTCTAATTCTTTTAAATTATCAGTATAATATCGCCCTTCTGCATGGGCAATAGGTATGGCAAGAACATCATTTATATTCATTTTATTGGACAATGCTGTTGAATTGTTTTCTACTTTTAGATTTACCCATTTGCAAATAAATTTTAAAGAATCATTTCTTAATAAAGCACCTGGAAGGAACTGAGCTTCTGTTAATATCTGAAATCCATTACAAATACCTATTACAGGTCTTCCATCATCTAACATCACTCTTGCCTCGTCAATTGCAGGACTATGGGCAGCAATAATTCCTGCTCTTAAATAATCTCCAAACGCAAATCCTCCAGGTAAAATTACTCCATCATATTTAGTTTCCTTAAAAAGATTATGCCAGACTAAATCTGCTTCGATATCATCAACAACATTGTTTAAAATATGTATCGTATCTAAATCACAATTGCTTCCAGCAAACTGAATTACAGCTATTTTAACAGTCATGATTTCGATACTTTTAAAATAGTTAGGTTTTGTGTAACTGGATTGAAAATTCGTAGATCATTACACATTTTTTCTACAATTTTTTTAGCTTCATTCTCATCAGCAGCTTTAAGATTAATTTGCAAAAATTGTCCTGAACGAACATTAAATACTATATCATACCCTTTTTTAGCCAAAAGGTCTTTTTGAATAGTTTCGCCAACTGGATCTCTAGCTGCTGGTTTATTCATTAATGTTATTTCTACTTGAAATTCTTGACGATCCATTTATGAAAAAAGAGGTTGTATATATTTTTATTAATTCTTATTAATTTAAAAATAATTCTCATCGACAAAAACGACAAGAGCTTGTTATTTTTTGATTTATTTTAAGTTTTTGCCCTCTACAATTACTTAAATATTGTTAGAAAAGATGATTTAAGGAAAAATTTAGTGGATATTTTTTTGCATTTCATTATAATAGTAAATCTTAGATATAGCTAATACTAACTATTATCATTAATATTAAAGCTAAAAGACCACACAGTAAACTATATTTGCTAAACTTAGGTAATTTTTTCATATCTATCTCTTTTTTTTCATCTTTAGTATAAGATTTAATGTCAATTATAGCAAATATAAAACTTAGAATAAATAAGACAAAATCAATAAATAAAAGAATTAAATTTAACATTATAAGAAAAAATACTACTGATTATTATATAAATTTTTCTTAAATTCTATAAATAATTAGCTTTTTTCAAATTTTCATATATTCTATTGTTTACTTCGGAAATTTCGGCTTTAAATTTTATCCCAGTAATCTTTTCATAGCTTTTCATATACCTTTTTGCTAATTCTATTTTAATTTCATCTGTTATAGGAGGAATATTTTCATCTGGTTTGATATCAGGGAAAATTTCTGGATATGTTTCCATTAACCACCCTCTAAATATCTCTTTATCCAATATATCTGGTTCTTTATTTTCTTCAAACTTTTTATCATATGAATCGAGTATCCAGAATCGTGAAGAATCCTGTGTATGAATTTCATCTATTACAATTAATTCGTTATCTTTTACTCCGAATTCATATTTAGTATCAACTAGAATCAGTCCATTCTTCTTACAGTAATTTTGACCAAATTTAAATAGTTTCATAGCGGCATCTTCCATTTGTTCATAGATTTCTTTACTAACTATTTTTTCTTTTATAATGAATTCTTTCGAGATGTAAATGTCATGCCCAGTTTCTGCTTTAGTTGAAGGTGTGATTAAGATTTCATCCAATTTTTGATTTTTTCTCATCCCTTTAGGAATTAGAATTCCCGAAGTAGATTCTCCTTTTAAATAATTACGCCATGCTGTACCAGTAAGATAGGCTCTAACAATTATTTCAATTGGGAGTGTTTGACATTGGTGAACAACTGAAACATTAGGATCTGGAACTTCAATGATATGATTTTTTACTAAATCTTTTGTTTTTTCAAACCAGAACGAAGAAACCTGATTTAACATCTGACCTTTAAAAGGGATAGTAGTAATAACACGATCAAATGCACTCAGTCTATCAGTTGCAATAATTATCCTAATATCTTCCTTTATATAGTTATCACGGACCTTTCCTCTATATAATTTTCCTAAAGAAGGAAATTTTGTTTCTTTTAATGTAAATTCTAGTTGCTCCTTAATAATATTTTCAATATTTTCCTCTGGCATGATAATAAATAATAGAAAAAGCCATAAAAAATCTTTTTATTAATAATAAAATAAAAAAATTATAAATCGGTTAACCTAATTTACTTTTTATAATACTTCCCATTATTAAACTCTTTAACGGAATACTTTTTTTTGTTTTTTTCCATTTTCCCTATAAACGCTTTAGTTAAATCTAAACCCAAAACGTTAACAATACTAATTAAATAGATAAAAATATCCGCAATTTCGTCAGATATGTTAGTTAATAGAGTTTCATCTTTTAAGATATGTTCAATTTTATCCTCCTTGAATAATAAACACTGAGATAGTTCTGCTGCTTCAATCATTAAAGCTTGAATTAAATTCTTTGGTGTATGGTATTTTGTCCAATTACGGCTATTCACGAAATTATTCACTTCCTTTTTAAAAAATGAAACGAGCGTATTTTGATCATGAATTTCATCCATTTTAAAATCAATCTCTTATTTATTAACCGAATTAATATTAATTAATCACTTAAAACTTCTAATAAAATTACATATTAATTCATTAACTATCTCTTTTCGTTGAGCAGGAGCGAAATGACCTGCCATATCAATAATTTCTAATTGAGAATTTTTAATTTTTTTATGAAGTTCTTCTGACATCGCTCCAGGAGCAAAGTTATCAAGTCTCCCTCCAATTATAAGAGTTGGGCATGTAATACTTGAGGGATCATATTCATTTATTTCATTTATCATTCCAAAGATTTGCTCTTCAATTTTCATATATAACTCGTCTTTGGTTAATTTTGTACCAACTAAAGAATCTGATAATGCAGTTATAATAAAAGGAATGATTCTATCTAAAACTTTTTCAACTGAATTTGCTACTACATCCAAAAAACTCATACGAATAGAATAAGGGAGTAAATTGTAAAAAATATTTCGAATTACGTTATCGATCATTATATAACCAGAATTTAATAAAATGAGAAATTTGATATCTTCAGGATGTTTCATGCAAATCAATTGAGCTATCATCCCTCCTACGAGAGAATGCCCAATTATCCCATACTTCTCTTTAACTCCTAAATATTTTAATAAATCCTCTAAATCTCTGATAATTTCATGTCTTATATTTTTTGAAAGATGCAACTTTTTTGGATGATCACTTCTCCCATGCCCTAAAGCATCAAACGCAATTATCCGATAATTATCTTTTAAAATTTTTATTTGGGCTTTAAAGAAAGATGCTGACGAGGCGAAACCATGAAGCATAATTATAGTACACATTTTTGATGAAGAGTTAATATCTTCATAATAAAGTCGGTATCCCTCTCTATTCACAAAATAAGGCATGTGAGCTATAAATTGTTTGATATTCTATAATTTTTGAAATAAAAGATTCAAAAAATACTTTTCTAAATTTGAAAGTAACTTATCAAAACTTAAAATAAACAAAAAAAAGATAAAAAATTATAAATCTTTTGTGATTCTCTTTTTCTCATATAACTCTAATAAGGGAGGCATGAAAATCCTATTCAATTTTTTATAAATCTTGACATTTTGTTTTATAGGTTCCTTAACATCAGTAAATCTTACCATGTTATTAACTGCTTTCTCAAAACTTTCATATTTCTTAATACCATAAAAACCCAAAATTGCGGCACCCATAGCAGCACCATCTTTTACTTCAGGTATTAGAATTTTTTTTGATGTTATATCTGCTAAGATTTGTGCCCATAATTGACTATTCATCGCTCCTCCGTCTGCTTTAACTTCTGAGACTTTTGCACCCCCCATTGCCTCTAACATTTGGAGATACATCTGAGCACTAAGAGCAGCAGACTCCATAATTGCCCGGATCATATGTGCTCTAGTATGATTCCATCCAAGACCGTGAATTGCACCTTTTCTGTACATGTATAAAGGTAGAAAAAGTAAGCCTTCACTTCCAGGTCGTACATTCGCCGCCTCATTTGCTAGCATATCATAAACGTTTATCTGTTTCTCAAGACTTTCTTTAATTTGTAATTGAGAAAAATTGTCTTTAAACCATTTCATGGCTGTTCCAGTACCTGGCATTGAACCTTCAAGATTCCATTTTCCTTTGATTGGTGTTGGTATAGAAAATATAGGAATATCTCCGGCTGGTATAATCGGTTTATCCACAACATAATCAACGAAAGTTCCAGTGCCCATAGTGATTTTTGCTTGACCTGTTTCAAGGACCCCTAATCCTAAAGCAGCACATTGTTGATCTCCGCTCCCCATTATCACTGGAATGTTATTTGGTAAGCCCAATTCTTTCGCAGAATCACTAGTGAGCTCACCAAGAACTTCTCCAGGAAAACGTAAATCAGGCCATAAATCTAATGGAACTTCATAGGCTTCTGCTAAATTTACATCCCATTTTAGCGTTTGTAAATTAAGTATTCCCCAATATCCATTAGTAGGATCAGTTACAAGGTTTTCGCATAATTTATTCATAATATAAGTATCAACAAAAGCAATTTTCGAAACTTTATCGAAAATTTCAGATTTATTCTTTTTCATCCATAAAATTTTAGGCATTGCTCTTCTGAAGGCACCTTCTTCATCAACCCAATCCTTAGCGCTTGATTCTTCTCTTTCATCCATCCATGTTAAGGCAGGATGTAATGGAATTCCTTTATCATCTAGAAATGTCATTGTTTGTCTAAGAAAAGCAGCAGAAATACCAACAATATCATTGACATTGACTTTTTGAGAAACATAATTACAAGTTTTCTTAATTGCATTCCACCAAATTGCAGGATCTTGTTCTGAAATACCAACAGGTTGTTTCACAACGGGATATTCCTCATAAGCACGTATAATTTCTTTACCGTTAATGTCAAAAATAATCGTTCTTGCTCCTGTAGTTCCAATATCAAACACACACATTAATTCACTCATATCATCACTCTATAGAAATGTATATACTTATTATTTTTTTATATTACTTTTATTATTAATTCAGATATATCCAATATTTTATATTTTTCTTTTTCTGTTTCATTTATTCCATAAGCTAGACCTAATTCGCAGAGAGGACATGCGGTTAAGAAGATGTTAGACCCTGTCTCTTTTAATTCTTTTACTCTGTTCTTAGCTTCATTAATTGCAATCTCTTTATCTGCCCAATGAACTGTTCCACTCCAACCACAACAATGAACGTACTCTTTGTTATAGATTGGCTCGACAATTTTAAGCCCCGGAATTTGATTTAAAATCTCCCTTATAGAAGTAGTATCATTCAGGGTCCTTGAGATTAGACAAGGATCATGAATTGTAATTGTTTTAAATTTCTCTGAAATTTCCTTTTCAAATTTTAATTTACCATCACTAATTAAATGGTTAATATATTCAACTATATGAACAATTCTTACTTCAATATCAATTCCCGCTTTATTATATCTTTCAGTTAAAGTTAACACGCAGCCTGGGCAATCTGAAACGACAATTTTAGCACCAGTGCTCTCAATTGATTCCTTATTTTTATTGGCAAACCTTTTTCCTGTCTCTAAATCTCTAATATTAAAAGCAGGACCTCCACAACATACTCTCTTTTCCAAATTAGTCGAGAATTTTATTCCTGCTTTTTTCAGGATTTCTATATTTGCTTTAACAACCTCTGGAAATTTCATCATTTCACAGCCAATATAATAATAAACTTCATCATTTCCATCTGTTTCAATATTATCTATCCCCTTTTCCTTATAAGTTTCATAAATATTATAATCCTCTATTGTATTTGTCTTATTTAACTTATCTATCTGCTGTTTGCAATATTCTGGCATTAATCCTTTATCATTTAAGTCATCTCTGACAGTTTCTAATAGAGATACTACTGAAAAATCAAAAGGGCACCAAACTTTACAACTCTCTTCATTAGTACATTTGTACATAAGGTCTATA
Source organism: Promethearchaeota archaeon (assembly GCA_019057865.1). GTDB lineage: Archaea > Asgardarchaeota > Lokiarchaeia > Sigyniarchaeales > SOKP01 > Loki-b32. The sequence continues at coordinate 116,494 of JAHLWP010000005.1, read as the reverse complement.
AAATCCTTATTTTCCTCTTTTGTAGGATCTATTTTTCCCATTGTTAAATAATAGCCAATTCTAGCTTTATAACCAGGACTCATCGTTTCGGATTGTGATGCTTGAAGAGTTTGGCAGTCAAACCTGCAAAGGTTAACGCAAAGCATACATTTAATTAAATTGTCTATATCTGCTTTATATTCTCCTTCTGGATAGAAATTCTTCTTTTTTAGACGAAAATTTTTCAATAATGTAGATTTGGTAATCCTATCCGCTTTTTCAATAAGGGGAACCATCCATTTGTATTTCTTTAACGTTTCAAAGACACCCATTAATTTTCACCTCTTTTCCAAGTATTCACATAAATTTTACCGGGATTGAGTATATTGTTAGGATCAAGTAAATTTTTAATATCTCTCATTACCTTCATTGATTTTCCCCATTCATCATCCATCCAATGTGCTCTATTAATCCCTATTCCATGATGATGGGCAATTGAACCACCACCATCCAATACAGCTTTAATTGTAGTATCCCAACATTCTTGATAAAATTCTAAATCAGTTTTTCCTTTCTGTGGTACTCCGCCAAATGAAAAGTAAATACCTACTCCATTTGGATAAAAATGTGAAATATGAGCAGTGATCATTAAATTTCCTTTTACTTTATCCATTGCTTCTAAAACAGAATGATAAATATCTGGGGCATTTTCCCATAAAGAAGCTACTTCAAGAGTATCAAATACAATTTTATATGTAGGCAGCATAGACGTCTCTGTTACTCTAAATCTAGTTTCAAACCAATGTTCTACTGGATGTTCACCGCAATCTACGCCTAATATATTTTCACATTTTTCCCTAGTAATCGATTCTTCTAAATCAACGAGTTTTGAATTTCCTTCGCATACAAATATAACCATAACTTTATCTTTTGCTTGTTCAACATCTGGAAAATGTCTTTCAGTTTCAAATTGATCATAGATTCTTATAACTGCGGGATAAATTTGAACTCTTAAGATTTGTCTTATTGCTTCAAATGAATTTTCAATTGTAGGAAAAGCATACGATATTAAAGCTCGTTTTTCAGGATAAGGCCAAATTTTTAATGTTGCTTTAGTAATTATTCCTAGCGTACCTTCTCCACCAATAAATAATTTATCAAGTTGAGGTCCTGTTGAGGCTCTGGGAATTGTTTTAAGATTAATAATTTCTCCTTGAGGTAAAATAACTTCCATTCCTAAAACAATATCTTCAATCTTTCCATATTTTGTACTGAATTGACCCGCCGCACGGTGTGCAATCCATCCACCTAAAGAGGAAATATAGAGAGATTGGGGTATATGACCAGCAGTATAACCTTTAGCATTTAAATACCGTTCTAAATTCATACCATTAATACCAGTTTGAGCTGTTACCGTTAAATTCTTATCATTTATATCAAGAATTTTATTAAATTTTTTCATATCAATAATAATTCCACCATGAATGGGTATTGCTCCTCCCACCACTCCAGATCCTTCAGCAAAAGGTATAATTGGGATCTTTTCTTTATTTGCAAGCCTTAAAATTTCAGATATATGATCAACAGTTTCTGGCCACGTTATGAAATCTGGCAATCCTGCTATTTTTCCTTCGATTGTCCAATTGAATGTTAGAAGCGTAGTATCCTTAGTATAAGCCAATATATCAATATCTTTTGTTGAAACATTACTTTCTCCTACAATTTCGTTTAATTTTGATTCTATTGCTTGCTTATCTTTAATTTCATGTCTATTTTCTTTATAAATAAGTTCAAAATTTTTAAAATCCATGAGTAATCAATTGGTCTTATTATTATCTTACTTAAATGATTAGATTTAATTTAAAATTATTATTTTCTAAAAGAAGTTTACTATATTTTTTTCAAGAAGATTTCATGTGTGATCTTTAATTAATAAATAGTCTCTCCTGTTATCTTATTTACTTTCAAATGCCTAAATCTTGCTGTAGTACAAATTATTTCTTCACTACTTGATATCTTCTTAACAATTTCTTGTGGAAATAGAAATTTAGCAAGATGAATTATCATTTGTTTGGTTTCTATACAATTAAATAATTTTAAACTCTCAACTGAGTAAAATAATTCACTTACCAAATCATAATTTGTATCTACTGAGAAATCTATTAGTTCTAGATTTCTATAAATTCTTGAAACAATATTATCTAAAAGAGCATAATCCTTCAGTTTTTCAAGGGTGTTTCTCATATAATTACAAAATAAAACATAATAAGTAGCTTCAGAAGATATAAAACCATCTCTGAATTGTTTTATCCCTTCAGAAGTGACACGTAATTCTATTTCATCAGTTATAGCTTTTATATCGTGATCTAATAATTTAGCTTCCAGATATTTATAGAGTTTTAAGATTACGACCAATTGTGAGGTTTCAAAATCTTTCAAATAATTAGATTGGAAATATTTGGGGTCTATAAATATAATATTATTAATTTGATCTTTGTTTAACCATAGTTCCATTAAATCTGTAGATTTAAGGTAATAATATACTCCATCTGTAGCTTCAATAAGGGGTACTTCATATTCATCTACAGCTTCTTCATATAATTTTAACAAAAACTGATTTACTTTTTCCTTATCAAGATCAACATTGAATTGTTTAGCTAGGTAAATACCGCAGAAATATATATCAGGATTTTTTAGAGTAATTAAAGGGACATCAATTAACCATTCATCTACATTATTTTTAAGATATTCTTTAATGTGAGAAAAGTCAAATCTTTTTTGTAAATGAAAAAAATCAATTATTCTATAAATTAAATACATTAATTGGAGTTTATCTTGAGGATTTTCTAAATCTTCTAAACTTTCTATTTTTTTTTTTTCTTCCCTAAGTTTAGCAATAATTTTTTCTCTGATTTGAATGTATTTTCTTAAATTCTCCATTTTTTCAGGTGAACGTTTAAGGATATCTTTTAAATTTCTCAATTCCATAATAATTTCAATTGTTAGAAATCCTTTTGACTTAGCTTTTAACATAAGAGGTGTTACTTTTATATCCACAAGATAATCAACGATTTTTTCTAAAAGAATCTCATAAACTATTGGAGCTACTTTTTTTTCATAAAGATCTCTAATACTAGTTAAATTTTCTTTGTCTTCTTTTCTTATTTCTAAAAAAGGATCCAAAAATTCATTTTCAATCTCTATTTGTTCAAAACCTAATTCAATAAATTCTTTTATGAGAAATGAAGTGAGATCTTCGAGAGCTTGGTTTAAATTACCTTCTACAATTTTATAATCACTAAAAGAATTGTCAATTTTATTAAAAAAATATTTATCAATATTATTGTAAAAAAGATCAATATCATTAAAGTATAAGTCTAAAATGTTAAATAAGCCTTGAAATATCATTTTATATTAGGAATAGTGTTGCGATAACTTTGTTTTTTCTTATTTAAAGAGTATCTTTAAAAAAATTAATACTTTTCCTTTTCTAATCGAATATAAGCATTTTAAATTTAAAATTTATTTTAGTGCTTATTTTATTGAACTAGCCTAATTAGATATTCTGATTTATGAAAAAAATCAGAAATTAAATATAAAAAGCAATAATCCTTCTTTATCTTATATTCAATTGCTGTATATAAACTAAAATATTCTTTATTAATTTAATTTTAATAGTAAATGAGGATTGATTTTATTGAGTCCAAAAATACCAATTTTTGGTACCTCTGGAATTAGACGGGTTTTTAGTAATTATGATAATACTGAGATTATGCTAACACCTCAAATGGCTTTAGATGTTGGTCTTGCATTAGGTACATATCTAAAAGGGGATGCAGTTGTAGTTATTGCGAAAGATATTCGTATACCAGCTTTACCCATTGAATACGCATTTATTTCAGGAGTAATCAGCACAGGATGTAATGTAAAGAATATAGGGATTGTTCCAACCCCCACATTAGCTATGTCTTTAAAATTTCTAAGAGCTGATGCTGGAGTAATGATTACAGCATCCCATAATACTCCAGAATATATTGGGTTAAAATTCTGGAACCCATCTGGAATGGGATATATTGAAGAACAAGAAGAAGATATTGAGCGAATCTATAATGAGAAAGACTTTATAAAAATTGAATGGGATGGCGTTGGAAAGGTTACAACAATTGATGATATTAACGATATACATATTAAGGACGTAATTAATCGTGTAATGTTTGATGGAAGTTCATTAAATGTTATTGTTGATCCTGGAAATGGGGCTAGCTGTGAGATAGTTCCTAAATTACTTCATATTTACAATTGTTCAATGTTTATTATAAACGGAAATATGGATGGTTCATTCCCTGGAAGACTTAGTGAACCGAGTAAAGAAAATCTGACTCAATTATCTAAATACATAAATATTTCCGAAAAAGGGGAAATTGGAATTGCTCTTGATGGAGATGCAGATAGAGTTGTTTTTATAGATGAGGGAGGAGATATAGTGGATCCAATCCGTCTTTTAGCATTAATGGCAGTTGATTATTTAAATCGAAATAAAGAAAAGATACCTAAAGAAAATAGAATAGTTACAACAGCAGTAAACTCATCCCGTTTATTAGCAGATGCCTTAAAACCTTTTGATTGTAAAGTGATTTATACTGAAGTTGGGGATATAAAAGTTGCCCAAGCACTAAAAGAATATAATGGATTTTTGGGGGGAGAAACGTCGGGAACGTATATATGGCCAAGCACACACTTAGGCCCAGATTCCATAGCGACTATTGCAAAAGTCTTAAGAATGAAAGCTGAAACTGGAAAAGAATTAAGAGAATTGTTGAAAGATATCCCCGAATATCCTTATTACAGAAGCAACTTTAAATTAAAGAAGGATATCCCTTTTACTGATGAGATTAATCAAAAAATTATTGATGAAATACAGGAATTATTAGGCTCTCAAGGAAAAAAATTGGAGAATATTAATAAAATGGATGGTGTAAGATTTGATTTTAATGATGGATGGATTTTAATAAGACGCTCAGGTACAAGTCCATATTTAAGAATTTCGGGTGAATCAAGTGTTGATTTGGAATCCACAAAAAAAATTAATGAACTAGCTAAAGAAAGGATGGAAAAATTAAATTTAATTTATCTTTAATCTAAATAAATTTATTCTAAGTTTTGAATTTCTATACCCTTTTCCTCTAGCAGCATTTTATTTGCAAGAAGTTTTTTACCCGCAATTTTATCAATTACATAAATTAAATTGCCACCCTTTTCTGAGTAGATTTGACCATAGGATATAGGTACTTCTGGAGTTGGGTCATTTAATAATGATTTAGTAATGGGATCCATCTTTCGTTCTCCATTAGCTAAAAGTAAAACTGTTTTTGCTCTATAAACTAATTCAGCACCCATACTGATTGCATACCATGGCGATTCTTCTTTTGAGGGAAAATGTCCATCAGTTAGGGCATTAGTCATAGTATTTTCATCAAGTTTTACTATTAAGACTTTACTACCTTCAAAAGGGATTCCAGATTCATGAAATGCTACATGTCCACGCCCTCCAACCCCTATAATCTGTAAATCTATACCTCCAGCATTCTCAATTTTCTGAATATATTCTTCTTGAACTGTCTTTCGAACCCATCGTAAGTATTCTGAAGCAGCATTATCTTTAATTACAATTGATTTACCCGCATCAACCCCCAGTTCACTCCAATCATCAGGATGGGCCTTAAGCTCTTTAATAAACCTTTTTTGATCAATTAAACAACCAAAAGGTACAGATGTTTCGATAAATTTCTTATTAAGAAGTCCAAATAATTCTTGTATCATAAAATAAGAATAACTCTCTGGATGTATTGTGCGTTGTTGAACATTTTCACCTGGAAGTCCCACATATTCATCAAGGTTAAAACTCCGTATTTTAGAGCTGTCAATCTCACCATTATTCATCATTTTTGCTAAATTTTTATACAATCCTGTAGGTGAATTTCCTGTAGCTAATCCCAAAACAAATTCCTTTTTATTTTTTAATACTTTTATAATTTCTTCTTTGACTATATTAGCTGCTACTTCACTCATATGGTTAAAATTCTTAGTGATTAATACCTTTATGGTCATTATTATCTCATTTAAAACCTAAAATTGAATGTTTTTTCAAAACTAAAAAGAGTCATTTCTTTAAAAACTTAATTATATTAGTTATATCAATAAAAAGAATTAAATTAGCTACTATATATATTATCTACATTAATTATGTTATTATATATTTAGTAATGTTAATATAATTTTGATTCTTTTTTATTTTTAAACAAAAAAAATTATCTTTTTACTATGTGTGGGATATTTGGTGTAATCACAAATCAAAAAGATATATCGGTTGGAAAAATTGCTTTTGAAGGTATTAAACGTTTAGAATATCGAGGTTATGATTCTTGTGGAATAGTTACTCAATATAATTCCAAATTATATGTTAAGAAAGAATCTGGTAGAATTGATGAGATTCAGAAAAAAATAAATTTAAAAGATTTTCCAAATGGTTCTAAACTTGCACTTGCTCATACAAGATGGGCAACTCATGGCGCACCTACGAAAAATAATAGTCATCCACATTTAGATTGTTCGGGAGAAATAGCTATTGTTCATAATGGAATAATAGATAATTTTATAGAATTGAGAAAAGAATTAACTGGCAAAGGCCATATCTTTAAATCTGACACAGATACCGAGATAATTCCACATTTAATTGAAGATTTTATAAAAGATGGATTAAATTTTAAAGATGCTGTTATTCGCGCTTTAAAACGATGCCGCGGAGCTTATGCAATAGCTATTTGTTATGCTAAAAGTCCGGATTTAATATTTGTTGCTCGAAAAGGATCTCCCTTAGTTATTGGAATTGATCAAGATCGAGCAACTTATTGTGCTTCAGATATTCCAGCTTTTCTACCCTTAACAAGGTATTGTTACATTATGGATGATGATGAATTGGCTAAATTAGAAGCTGGAAAAGTTTCATTCTTTAATATTAATGATGATACAAGAATTGAAAAAGAAATACAAGAGATTGAATGGAGTATTGATGCTGCTGAAAAAGGAGGGTATGAACATTTTATGTTAAAAGAGATTTATGAAGAACCCATGGCACTTAGGCGCACTATGAAGATTCATAAAGATCAAATAATAAATTTTGCTAATGAGTTATGGTCAGCAAGTAATATTTATATCACAGCAGCCGGTACATCATTTTATGCTTCATTAGCTGGGAAATACATTATTACTAAATTTTTGGGAAAATATATTCACGCAGTTGAATGTTCTGAATTTAAGAACGAATTAGCAGAATGTTTAAGAGAAAATTCCGTAGTTATTGCACTCTCTCAATCTGGAGAAACTATAGATACAATTGATGCAATTCGGTGGGCAAAAAGAAAGAAAGGTGTAAAAATATTATCAATAACGAATGTTGTAGGATCAACTATTACTAGATACTCAGATCATGTGATTGTTACTCGTGCCGGACCTGAAATCGGGGTTGCTGCTACAAAAACTTATTGTACTCAAGTATTAACTTTAGCATTGATTGGCTTAGAAATAGCCAAATTACGAAAAATAGAATTATTTGAGGAGATAAAAAAATATTATGAAGCATTAAACTCAACTCCATCAATAATAGAAGAATTTCTGGAAACTAAAGTAGATTCTGTAAAAAAAATTATTAGATATTTAGACAAAGAACACAACTTCTTTTTTTTGGCACGAGGTATATCTATTGCTACTGCTAAAGAAGGGGGACTAAAATTAAAAGAAATAGCATGTCGCTTCATAGAAGGCTATTCGGCGGCTCATGCAAAACATGGACCAATATCTCTCGTTAGAGATGGTTTTCCAATAATATTTATTGCACCACCCGATGAAACTTATGAAAGATTAATAGGTAATGTTATGGAATTTAAGGCAAGGGGAGGTAAAATCATTTCATTAGTTGTAGAAAGTGATGAAAAAATAACAGAATTGAGTGACCTAACAATTCGAATTCCACAACCAGGAGATAAATACCATAATCTCTTTAGCCCAATAACTTTTATCCCTGCTTTACAGTTATTGGCTTATTATACCGCTTTATCTCACGGACTAGATCCTGATAAACCATTGAACTTAAGTAAAACAGTAACTGTACATTAATAATAAGTATTACTCTCTTTTGATATCAAAGATATGACCATTCCAGGGGTTTAAATCTATATATAAGCCAAATTCATCTAAGTCTTCCCCTTTATAACTATAAGTTTTCTGATGAAGTAAATCTGTAAAATTCCAATTCTCAATGTTAAATTCTATTTGCTTAAGTCTGATATGTGCTTTTACATGAAATGGACTATAGTTAACCACAATAAGTCGAAAAATATCGTTATACCAACAGAGATAAGAAATTATATTTTGATAAGAGGGGTCATCAATAATAACAGGTTCAACTTTACAGAGGGACCAATTTGCTTTTTCAAATTCTCTTCCAGGTATGATATTTAATAAATTTTGGTAAAATTCAAGAAGCTTTGCATTTTCTTCTTCGAATGACCTCCTTCCTAATTGAACAGGTAATTTTATTTTATAACCACGAGTTTGACCTTCATATATTAATCTTGCTCCTGGCAAATTTAATGCTATAATAGCTGCCGCCTTTGATCGTTCTTCTCCAAACTTTTCTATAGCTCTAGGCTCATCATGATTTTCTATGAATCGAACTAATTTACTCTGATAATCCCATTCTGCTTTGAGATGTTCTCTAACTGTGTTTATGGTCTCATGAGCTAACCTGTCATAGAGTTTTTTATCATAGCAATAATCAAACCCTTGTTGTATAAGGTCCCATTCCATATCCCAATACACCTCTGCTATAAATAAGAAATTTGGAAACTTTTGTTTTACTGCCGGAATGACTTCCTTCCAAAATTCTTTTTCAAGTGGAGTTCCAGCTTTTTCACCCCAAGTCTTTTTAAATACATTATTAGTCATAAGCATTGCCATATCACAACGAACACCATCACATAATTCAGCGATACTCAATAACGTATTGATTGCTTTTTTACGAGCTTCAAGAGAAAATGCATTAATCTGGACAGTATCTGTCCATGGGTCAAAATAAGGATCTCGACCATTAGCATACACTATTTCCCCTACAGAAAAAAATCCATTCGGCTTAGTCATTAGATCCTCTAAAGTTCCAGTAATAAAAACATCTGATTTTTCTAAAATCCAGAGATGATCAATAGAAACGTGATTAGGAACATAATCCAATATTAAACGGATGCTATGTTCTTGCAATTGTTTACGAAACTCAGTTAAACCATCAATCCCACCAAGATTAGCATCAATATGATAATAATAAACAGAATAAGGTGATCCTACAACATCATTTTCACCAAAATCATGTAAAACTTTATGATATTCGTTCTGTAAATCTTGACGCTCAAGAGCAATTCTCCTTCCAGCAGGACTACGTTCCCATACTCCCATTAGCCAAATAGCATCAAAAAATTTTATTTCTTGATTAAATACTTCGTTAGGAATATTCTTCAAATTAATGGAAATATTATAAGTTTCTGATAAATACTTAAGCCATGGCCAAGTGTTAATTTCATAAATTTTTGGATTTTTAGGCCATTCAAATTCTTTAAAAAGCATTCTTATATTGCGCCTAATTCAAATTTATTATCTTGATAAATATAGTTTATATTCTTTTCCTTATAAAATAAATATATATAAATTTTTATGTAATCATAATTATAATAAAGAAAAATAAAAAGAAAATTCCCTAAAAATGAGTGAAGAAAAAGAAGCTCTAAGAAAGTTAATAATGCTGATATCTGACCTTCGGGCGAAGGATGAAGAACGCTATGCTAGTCATGTTGATTTTATGAACCAGACAATCAAAATGATTGGCGTTATCGAATCCCAAATGAATAAACATTGGAATACAGTTATAGATTCCTTAAAAGAGCTAAATGAAAGCATAAGTGCAAATCTGGATTCTTTACTTGCAGGAATTAGTCCAAAGGGTTTGAGAGAAACATCAAAATCTTTAAAAGAAATTATGGATACTATGAATAAAAGCGTACAATCAATGAATTTAGAAAAAGTATTAACTGAATTAAAAGGATTGAAAGGTACTAGTATAGCACCTATAATGCATCAAAAAATAAGTGTAGGTCAACAACCAGAACCTATAACTGCAGGCATAAGTATTACACCTCCTATTGCAACAACGATGTCATCAACACCACCAGCCCCTGCACCAACACCCGCAACTGAGGTTTATGGACATGTACCTGGTAAGAAAAAAGATAAAAAGAAGAAAGAAGAGGAAGAGGAACCTCATCTTATCAGACCTTCTGATTTATTTAAAAAATAAGTATTTTGATTTATTCTCTTTCTATATTTTGGGTAAATTTTACTTGAATACTTCCATGTAGGTTCTAAGTTGTGATTTCACAAGTTCAACATTTTCACCAATTTTTCTAAAATTAATAACAATTGCAGGAATATCAAGTTCAGTTTTGATTTCCTCTCTTAAGATGTCATAATTGTTAGATATAGAAGGACATCCATATACTTCATTAAAAATTAAACCATCAACTTTCATTTGCTTAGCGGCTTTCAGATAAGAATTTTTTAAATTATTAATATTGCATCCTATTCCTTTTTTTGAAGCTCTCAAAAGGAATTTAGCATAATTCTCGATAGGATCCGAATCATTTGATACTAGTATTTCTTCTAACAGCCCCAAGATTTCCCAATCCGCGTAAATAACCCTGCCACCTAATTCATATATTATTTCATGAGTTTCTGGTTCCCAGCCTCCAAACATAGGGGTTATTAAGATACGTGGCATGTCAGATACATCCATCCCTATCCCTTTTTTTATTCTTTCCCGCATTTCAGTAACTAATTGACTCATATTTTCTAAATATCTTTGTGCATTAGAATTGTAATCTTGGAAGGAAATTGTTAATAAAGCTAATATTTCAGCAAAAGTAGCGGGATTACAAGGATAAAAATCAGATGAACATATTTCATATAAAATTGTTTTATAAAACCTTTTAACTTGATTACCTATTCGAAATTGTTTTTTTAAACTATTATCAGTAATATAATTCCCTGTTATACCCTCTAATTCTGATATTGCTTTTTTGACATTATTTACCATAATTTCTAATGCTTTATCTTCATTTTCTATTTCTCTTGGAGGAATATTAACCCAAATTTGATTAGGAACTATTGTTTGCAATGATTCTGAGAATTTATTCCACTCACCGCAACGCATGGCAAAATTTAAGTTCCCATCTAAAACAGATCCCCTTGATTTATGCATTCCATAGAGAGCATTTACACCATAACATAAGTCAGAAGGGCCTCCATTCTTAACTCCTAAATCATACATTTCATTATATTTTTCATTAATTGAGTTAACAACATCATCTAATACCTTTTCAACTACCTTTAAAAAGTCTAATTGCCTTGCGATCCCTAAAATTTTTGTTGTAAGATCCCAACCAAATAAGCTTGTGGCAGAATTTAATGCCATCAAATATAAATTAATTTTGAATTTCTCCATTCTTATGGGAAATACAGGTATTGCATTAGCAGCAAAAACTAAATCTGGAAAACCTAATGCAACAGAAATTAGTTTCTTTTTCTCTTTTTGTTTTCTCTTTGTTAAATAATCTCTACCCGTTAAAAAATTATAAGACATCTTTAAAACTGATGTAAAACTTATAACATCGTCGGCGTAAATACTCATTTTTTATAAACTCCTAGAACAACAAAATTCTTATTGATATTTTAGAATTGTCATTTAAGAAAAATCAAGATTTTGTTTTAAAATTTATTAGAATTATTTTAGAGTTGATATATTATTCAAATTATTAAGAATACCAGAAAAAATCGAAATGATTAGTTTTTTAAAAAAAAATTCAATAAGACCCATTAGGTGTTTAAAATATTAATCAAAAATTACTACTTCTTTAAGGTAAAAATTAAATATTTTGAATTATATTATTATAAAAGAAAAGTAAATAATTTGATATCCTTTTATCTTAATCATTTTTTTAATTTAAATTGAATGTTAAAAATAAGAATTTCATTCAAGCCAATTATGAAATAAATTCTTCCCATATAATGAAATAATTTTCAGATTTAACATTCTTAGGATTTAAAGACAGATCAAAGGTGGTATTTTGAAAAATGAAAATAGAAAAGCAGAAATAAATGAGAAATTAGATAAGAATCTAAATAATCTTGAAATTTTATCTTCTAAATATATAAATAAAAGAAATCTAAAGAGAAATGAAGAAATTAAAAAAAAATGTGGTCAAAAATGGAATTTATTTGCAGCTGGTACTATACGTGATCCAAATCATCAACGTGATTATATAATGTGGAAGTCTGATGTTCTTGATCTTCAAAGCAAGGGGATAGCACATTATTATGAATTTATCCCTAGAGGAGATATCTATTATAAAGTGATGGGAATATGTGATTTCATTATATTACCAACTATTGATGAAACTCAATCTGGAACATTAGCAAGGATAATATCTCTGAATAAACCATATATAACAACAGCTCCAATGGAAGGATTAACTGCGCAAACTTTAGAAAGTGGTGGTGGTTTATTATTTACAACTAAGAAAATGTTAAAGAAAAATGTAATTAGATTAGCATGTGATGAAAATCTTAGAATGTCACTTGGTGAAAATTTAAAGCACTATCTTGATGAGGTTGTTTCATGGGAAATAATTGCTGATAAGTATAATCAGGCTTATGATTTAGCACGAAATGCTAAAATCTCTGGAAAACCTGTAGTATTAGAACCAGAATTCTAATTGGTGAGAAAAATAAAAAGCAATATGATAAAAGAACTTTTTCATCGGGATCCACAAAATCCCATTATTTCAATAAATGATATTCCCTATATGGCAAATTCAGTATTCAATGCAGGAGCAATAAAATTGGATGATAAAATTTTTTTATTAATGCGAGTTGAAGATAGACGTGGTATATCCCATCTAACATTAGCACGAAGCAAAAATGGTATAAGCAATTGGGAAATTGATTCTCAACCAACTATATTGCCCAACCCAGAGACATACCCGGAAGAAATTTGGGGAATTGAAGACCCGAGAATTGTTTTTTTAGAGGAAAAAAGATTATTAGCTATTACATACACAGCTTATTCAGAGGGCGGACCTTTAGTTTCGTTGATAACTACTTCAGACTTTCAAAATTTTACTCGTTATGGTCCTGTGATGCCACCTGAAAATAAAGATGCTGCATTATTTCCAATTCGCTATAATGGGCGCTGGGCAATGATTCATCGACCAGTTGCCAAAATGCCTGGTACTGGGGCTCATATTTGGATTGCTTTTTCTCCAAATCTTAAACATTGGGGGGAGCATCAGGTTCTTATTAAAGCTAGGAGAGGTAGCTGGTGGGATGCAAAAAAAATTGGTATATCACCCCCACCTTTGAGAACTGACGAGGGTTGGTTAATTCTTTACCATGGAGTTAAATCTACTGCTAGTGGCATTATATATCGGTTAGGGCTTGCACTTTTAGATTTAAAAGATCCTCGCAATGTAATTGCCAGATCTGATGAATGGGTTTTTTCTCCAAAAGAATCTTATGAGATATTTGGTGATGTTGATAAAGTAGTTTTTCCATGTGGCTGGATTCAAAAAAATGATGATGTCTTACTTTATTATGGATGTGCTGATAGTTGTATTGGTTTAGCAAGAGCTAATCTTTCAGAACTTCTTGAATGGCTTAAAGAGCATAATTCCTTATCAGGAGGGTAATTATGCACATAGCAATGCTCGCTCCCATTGCATGGCGTACCCCTCCTCGTTCCTATGGCCCATGGGAATATGTAGTTTCTTTATTAACTGAAGGTCTTGTTAAGAAAGGAATTGAAGTCACCTTATTTGCAACAAAAAATTCAATTACTAAGGCACATCTTGAAGGAGTCTCTCCTCATGGCTATGAAGAAGATGATAAATTAATAGCAAAAGTTTGGGAATGCTTACATATATCTGAAGTGTTCGAAAAGGGAGATGATTTTGATATCATTCATAATCATTTTGATTTCCTACCCCTAACTTATATGAAGATGACTTCTACTCCTGTTTTAACAACAATCCATGGCATCTCATCTCCCAAAATTTTACCAGTTTATAAAAAATATAATAATCAGAGCTATTATGTTTCTATTAGCAATGCCGCTAGGATTCCAGACTTGGATTATATTGCTACAGTATATCATGGTATAGATTTGAACCAATTTACTTTTAAATCAAAATCAAAAGATTATTTAATATTTTTTGGGCGAATACATCATGATAAAGGTACTAAAGAAGCTATTGATATAGCACGTAAAGTGGGAATGAAATTAATCTTGGCAGGGATTATACAAGATAAAGCTTATTTTCAAAAAGAAGTAGAACCCTTTCTTAATAATGATCTAATAAAATACGTTGGTATTGCTGGTCCGAAGAAGAGGGATGAGTTATTAGGCGGAGGCTATGCCTTATTGAACCCTATTAATATTCCCGAGGCATTTGGTTTGTCGGTTGTGGAAGCAATGGCTTGTGGAACACCTGTTATTTCTTTTAATAAAGGGAGTATGTCTGAAGTAATCGTAAATGGAAAAACTGGATTTTTAGTCAATTCTATTGAAGAGGCAATTACGGCATTAAAAAAAATTGATATTATTGATCGTGCAGAATGTCGAAGATGGGTTGAAAAAAAATTTACTGTTGAAAGAATGGTTGACGATTATATTAAGGTCTATGAATCAATTTTAGCATAAGATAAAAATTGAATCTATTTTTTAATTTGGAACTTAAAATGAAATAAAAAAATAATCTTTTACTCTCAATAAATTAGTCGAATAATGTCTATTCCATAGGATAATCTTGTTTTTTATCCTTTAATACAAAAAATTGAAATTACCATTAAATATATTAATCATAATAACCATTCTTTCTATAGATTTTTGGAATTATGCTTATGTAGACTAAGCCATGCAAAATTATTAATAACTTCTTGTCCGATTTCTATTGTCTTAGCAATTATCCTCTCATCGTAAATACTTGAGCGAAAATGATAAGATTCATGAGTTTCGGGGTGAAATTGGATACCAAAAATAGGTCTTTCTTTATGTCGAATATATTGTATTAATTTATATCCTTTTATTCTCGTTGTACAATTTATTTCAAAAGAATTTTGAATTTTTGAATCATTTGGAGAGACAAAATCCCTGTGGAATATATCAACAGGTATGTTTTTTTTTGTTATCAAATCATCAGTTTCCTTTAATAGAATAAATATAATTTTTCCTCCTAATAAACCAGGTATCCGCATCCTGCATACTTGGCCACCAAATGCATACGCTGTAATATGAAATCCAAAACAAACTCCTAAAATCGGTATTTGGTTAAAATATCTTATTAATTCTAATTCTTGTTTGAAATAATCTCTCAATCTGTCATTATAATAGAAATCAGAAACGTTTAAAATGGAGCCAGATAAAATTATACCAATACAATCCTCTAGATTTTTTAAACTTAATTTAGAAAAATTTACTGTCTCAACCTTAATATTAGCAATACTCTCATTTAAAATCGATTCGATTCTCGAAATCCTGTCTGTCGGAAAACCAATTGGATAATTATCAATAAGACTTATCTTTTTTTTTTCTACGTTATTAATTTCATTTCTCTCTTCCATAATAAATCCCCACATTAATTATAAATAACTATTAATAAGTCTTTTATCAGGATAATAAACAAAGCATTCTATTTCCTGTCTATTTTGTGGTTTCACTTTTACTAAAATTCTGTGATATAAAGAACCTTCTCCTTCAATAAGATCTAATGATTGAAATAATTCATCATCTAGACCGTAATAAATTTCACCATTCACTTGTGAGTTTTCATCACGTATAATGAATGGAAATCCTAAGGAGGGGGGAGAAACTTTTCTATACTTTGGTAATACAGCTTTTTCAAACTTCAAATGTTGGAGAATGTAATGTCTGCTTTGTCCATGCTGCAATGTACCATACACAAAAAGCTTATCATATTTTATTTTATTCCTTATCTTTCATTTTTTTCCTAGTTAATCAGAGTTTACATTTACTATTTTTGTGAATTTAATTAAACATCTCCATAAAAGCTCCTAAGCGCGTTTTAACTTGCTCTACATTCTCTCCAATTTTATTAAATGTTAAAGCAATGCTCGGAATTTCTAGGTCTCTGCGAATTTTTTCTTTAAGCATTGCATAGCAATTTGAAATTGAATGGCAACCAAATAATTGAATAAAAACAAGACCTTCAGCTTTTAATTGTTTAGCCAATCTTATGTAAGAATCTGTAAGGGTGTCATTGTCACACCCGATTCCTGTCTTAGTAGCATTCAATAGAAATTGAGCATATGCTTCTACAGGATCCGAGAATTTTGAGATAGGTATTTCTTCCAAGAGTAATAGCATGTCCCAATCAGCATATAATGCCCGACCCCCTAATTCATAGATTATTTCATGGCTTTTTGGTTCCCAACCACCAAACATGGGTGTAACTAGGATTCGTGGCATTTTACTTACGTCCATTCCAATTTTATTTCTAATTCTCTCTTTCATTTCATTTACTAATGATGACATGTTATCTCTATATCGATTTGCATTGGAATTATAATCTTGAAAACTATTATTTAAAATTACTAATATTTCACTAAATGTGGCAGGATTACAGGGATAAAAATCAGATGTGCTTATTTCATATAGAATTGTTTTGTAATATTTCCTTATTTCATTGGCTACTTGAAAATGATTTCGCAAAATATTTTTATCATAATTATTTCCACTTATCTTTTCTAATTCTCTAATAGCATCATAAATATTTTCTGTTAATAATTCTAAGGCATTACCAATGTTTCTCGGAGGAATGTCAATCCAGACCTGTTTAGCAGGATTTTTAATCGTTTTCAAGGATTCTAAATACTTATTCCATGCACTGCATCGAATTGTGTAATTCAAAGTAGCTTCTACATTCTTTCCCTTACTCACATGCATACCATAGAGAGACTTTATTCCATAACAAAAATCATTCGGAATGCCACTTTCTATTCCAAGGTCATACATTTCATTATATTTATCATTAACAGTATCTATCACATCACCAATGATTTCTTCGATGATTCTACTTGCTTCACTAATTCCAAGATTTTTTACAAAGCTTAAAAATTTAGAAACACGCTTCCACCCAAAAATATCAGAGCCTAAAGAGAGATATGTGAGATATTTATGGATTTTAAAGGCATGCATCCTTATCGGAAAAACAGGGACTAAATCAGGAAATCCATAGATTAAATCTGAAAAGGGTAGAGCAACTGATATTAATTTTTTCTTTTCCCGGAACTTCTTTCTCTTTAAATAGTCTCTTCCTGCTAATAGATTGTAAGCAATTCTTAATACAGATGAGAATTGAATGATATCATCAGCTATTAAACTCATTTTTACAACATCTCCATGAATGCTTCTATTCGAGTAGATAATTGACCTCGATTAGCTCTTGAATAATCTCTTTCTAAATTTAAAACGCGAATCCCTTTTTCTTGTAATTGATTTTTAAAATGAGCAGACATAATTGAAATGTGATCACAAAATTTAATAATATGATTTATAACTCCTAATTTCTTTCCAGTTTTCTGCTTGTAATCGTGATAAATCTTTTCAATTTGGGAAATTTTTAATTCTAAGTAATTAGGGACAGAATGATCTCCATAAATATTGTTTTTAAATCTATGAACTAATAGATCTAAAGGATCTAGTTCTGAATTTAATTTCTCCTCTTCAAAAGTTTGTGATAAATAACTGTTTCCAATCCAAGTATCAAAAAAAGCAACATTTCCTCCACTTTCTTCTATTAAATCAATTAGAAAATCATTTATAAATATTGAACATCCGGTAACAATTAGATCCTTTGTTTTATTAGGTTCTTGAGGTGTTTTTTCTCTAAATTCATGTAGAATCTCATCTAATTTAGGGAGAAATTCGGGACCAATTAACATTGCTATTTGGAATATCCTTAACTTTTCGGAACTCTTAATATTTAAATTATTTATTTCTAGAAGTCTTTTCTTAAACTTATTATATTTTATTATACTCTCCCTCAAGTCTTCACTTGGTATTTCGCTCCCCCTTATTTTTTCAAGCTGTTGCTTCAAATCCATTAATTCTAATTTAAAATATTTTAAACTATTATCATTCTTAGTATATGAAATATAGAAGTTTAATCGTGGGATATTAAAATATCTTGAGATTATTTCAGAAGCACATATATCAGATACGCAATGGTTTGATACAATAAAGTATTCTAATAAATTTAAAAAATTAAATTGGCTTGGTTTTAATGAGAACAATCCAATGGAAGATTGGGCAAATGCACAAGTCGAAGGTGGTAGGTAATCATGACTAGCATTCATCAATTCATCATTTCCTGCAAATATCATTCTCAATGGAATAAATCCAGCAGCATCTATTAATTCTTCAGGTATATTATCATGAGCAATGAATCCAATTACTTTTTTTCCTTCTTCTTTTTTATCTTTGAGATATAATGAATATTCTGATAATATTTCTAAATCATCCATTGTATTATCTAAAAATTATTGAATTATTTATCAAAAAAGAGGTAATTCTTCAAAAAAGTTACTGATTAAAAAAATAATGAGTATTATAATAATTTTAAAATCAAATAATGTTTAATTACTTTGATTTTCTTGAGCTATTAAAGCAGCTCCAATAGCCCCTGTTAATTGAGGGTATTTTGGACTAACTATCTCGAATCCTAGTTCTTCTTCTAAATATTTTTTAACCGCAGGATTTTTAGCGACTCCACCACAAAAAACTAGTTTAGGTCCAACCCCAATACGTTTTGCCATACCTGCAACTCTTCTTGCTATGGATTTATGAATTCCACTTGCTATGTCTTGCTTAGAGGCTCCTCTAGCAAAAAGACTGATAACTTCACTCTCTGCAAAAACAGTACATGTAGAACTAATAGCGGCAGGTTTAGTTGAATTCAAGGATAAGTCTCCAAATTTATTAATTGGGACCTCTAATGCATGTGCCATGACTTCAAGAAACCTTCCAGTTCCTGCTGCGCATTTATCATTCATTTGAAAATCAATTACATTCCCAGTTTTCTGAGACATAACAATAGCCTTACTATCTTGCCCCCCTATATCTATAACCGAGTGAGCATCTGGAAAGAAAAATTGCCCTCCACGAGCATGAGCAGTAATCTCAGTAATTCGGTCATCCGCAATATCTATTGTATTTCTTCCATAGCCAGTGCTCATAACAAAAACATCATCTTTTTTTAAGTTATTCTTTTCTAAAAGCTCCTTAAATAAATTATGTCCTATTCTTTTGAAATCAAATGTAGATCGTTCTGTTCGATAGTCGATTAAATCACTATTATTCAATAAGACTATTTTTGTCGCCAATGACCCAATATCTATCCCAATAAAATGCATTTGATCTGTTCCTTTGTTTTTTTTACATATAAAAATGAAATCCAGAAAATAAAATTTTTGATAATAGAATAAAACTTATCCTGCAATTTTACCTAGTAATATAGATACAATAAGTGTCACGACACCAGCGGTAACTAGATGTATTGCATATCTAACTCGTCCTCCCCCGGATATTTTTCCTAGAAAAACTCCTAGATATACAAGCAAGCCTACTAATACAATATATGAGATTATAAAATGTATAGGTGTTAATACTGTACCGAAGAAAAATGGAACTAATGGAAGAGAAGATCCTAGAACTGGTGCACCTCCATCAACCAAAGAAGCTACAATTGTAGCAAAATATTCTGCTCTTTCAAGTAAAGTAGGCTTTATTTTCTTCTTTTTCTTCTTTTTTGTTTTTTTAATATTATTCTCTGAATGATCTATTGTTTCCTCATCATCAGTCTCAATTATTGCCATCTCTTTTTTCATATCTGTAATTTTCTTTTTACGTTCAGCTTCTTCAGAAAGAAAAGCACCCCATAAACCACTTATTCCAATAGCTAGTGCTGTAGCAAATCCTGTAATAATTACTGTATTAGGAACATTTCTTGTAGGTTCACTCAAGAACATAATAAAAAACCCGCTAACGATACCTGCACAAGTTAGAGCTCCATCAAAACAACTGTTAAAAAATTTTCTTCTAGCAATTTCTCCCAAATCAGACATTTCTGAATACTTTCACCAATTTTTGAATATATTTTTAAAAATCATTTAATTCAATCTTCTCCATATTATAATTATTAAGTTAAAGTCGAAAAATTCGAATATTATTAAAATCTATTTAATGTATCTAAAAGATCCCCAAGAAAATTATAACAACAATCATTGTAGCTATAAAGGCAAATAACATTTGTAGAATATTTTTTATAATCGATACATTTGAAATTCTTCCCAAAAATATTCCTAATAAAACAATACACAAGAATATAATTATAAATGAATAAATAAATGTCATGAAATTTGCATTATTTACAAATACAAAGGGAATTAAAGGAATTAAACCTCCTAAAAGTGGTGCAAAACCATTTACTAAAGCAACAAATTTCCCTGCGAAATTCTGAGCTTTTTCATGAATTGTTTTTTTTACTCTTCTTTTTTTACCTTCACTTTTATTAACTTTTATTTTTACTTTACTTAACATTGCTTTTTTTAATTCCTCTTCTTGCTTTTTTATATCAAGATCTTCTTCTATAGTCTCACTTTCGATTATACCCATTGCCATATTTAAATCAGCACGCTTTTTACTTAGTTCAGCTCCCTCAGAAAGATAAGATCCAGATACTCCTGAAATAAACATTGATATTGAGGTTCCAAGTCCTGGTAATGCAATGTATAAAGAAGGAATAGTAGGTTGATGAGGGTTTTTAAGCACTACCACAAAGAATCCTAAGATGATTCCTAAAACTGTTAATGCCCCATCGTAAAAATTATTAATAAAATATCTACGTGCAATTTCACTGAAATTTGTTATTTGGTTATAAGTATTAATCCTTTTTCTAATTTCAGACAGTATTTTTTTTTACCTTTTATGAAGAAGTTATTAGATTGTATTATAACCTTTATAATAGAATATTATAATATTATCTATATAAATTTAATATAATTCAGAAATAAAAACTATTTTTTTTAATGTTTCTTTTATATATTATATTTAAAAATAAAAAACTTGATACTATAATAATATGAATAAAATTAAAGAAGAAATCATAACTAGGCTTATTGAGCATTCTAGAATAATTTATACGGTTATTAGTGATATGGCAGTATATTTTACCACTTGGGCGGAAGATTATGAGTCTAATAAAGATAATTTAGAAAAAAAGAAAAATAAAATGCAATTATCTGAAGAAGATGGAGATTCAATTAAAATTCAATTAATTAAAGAATTTTCAGAGGCAGAAGCTCAAGGGGTCGGAGATTATATGACTTTAGTCTTAAGAATGGACAATTTGATTAACTACCCTCTTGAATTTGTTGATATGCTTCCTAAAATTAAATTTGATGGGAAACTAGATAAAGAAATTAAGAAAAGATATAATAAATTGATTAATAAAATAATTGAAATGGCAGCTGTTTTAAAAACAACGATAAAAAACTTAAGAGATAAGCGTGAAGCAGTGTTTGATAACACTACTAAAATACATGAAATTGAAAATGAAATTGATACGATTTATAGGCAATTCCTTGAATATTTATACTCTAATGAGGATTTAGATATAAGGAATCTCCTCAGAATTCGTGATAGTATCGTTTTACTTGAACAGCTAGCAGATAGAATTCATTTTCTCACAGATTTAATAAGAGTCTTGCTTTATCAATAAATTATTCAGCTTTTTATTAATTAAATTAATAATAAAAAATCTCGAAATCTTTTTACGCAAGATTTCCTTTTTTTCTATAAGATATTTAATTTTACTACATAAATTAGTGAATGTGAATAAAATGAATAGTAAAAAAAAATTTTACTTATTACTTGGCTTGTTTCAAATAATACTAGTATTAACTGTATTCTTTTCTGTTGATGGATTGATATCATTTGCTTCTGCTCAAGCTGAACCAATTGAATACTTTAACTCTCCGACTACTATCGCTTTAGCTCTCTCGGCAGCACTTTCGGTTGGTTTCTCAGTTATAGGAAGTGCGTGGGCAATAAAAACAGTAGGTACTGCAGCAATATCATCACTTGCAGAACGTGAAGAATCCTTTTTTAAAGCTTTTTTAGTCGTGGCATTAGCAGAAGCATTAGCAGTTTATGGACTAATTGTAGCTATACTATTATGGACCAAAATTCCAAGCCCCCCCGTTTAATATAGAGTGTTTTATCAATTTATTTTTGGTGTTCTTTACGAGTGTTATACGATTTTTATCGACCTATGAGTATCTTTTTGTTAAAATAACATTATTAAAACAATTAATAATGGATGATAACTCATTAAGAAAATTAAGGGAAATAAATAAAATTAAAGATTTTATAGATTATATTAAACCTTATTACCCGGATATCAATATAACAAAAGAAACTATCTCAGACATTGAAAAAGCTTTGTTTCATATTTATATCAAATTAATTGGGAGAATTTTATACTATTCACCTGAACATATGAGAAAGTTTTTAAAAGCTTTTCTTTTAAAGTATGAGATTAAAAATATTTTAGAAATTATTATTGGATCGATAATTGGAAAGAGTAGAAGAGATAAAGAAAAAAATATCAATTTTTTAGTTGAAGATTATTTAGAAAAAACTGATTTTATAAATGATTTGCTCGAAATGACCTCCTTAGATGAGATTCAATTTTTTTTTAAGAATACGAAATATTATAGGGCTATACGAGAGGGAATTCTCTATTTTAGAAAAAACGATGAAATTTTTGTTTTAGAAGCCTTTTTAGACCGGTTATACTATGAAGATTTAATAAAAAGCAAAATAATTTACAAAAAACAAGAAAAAGCGATGATAACTCTTTTTATTGATTATAAAACTGAAATTTATAATCTAAATATGATTTATAGGGGCATTAGAAATAAAATAGATAAAAACTTATTATCACAATTTTTGATAGAGAATTATTTATTTCTTAATGAAGAGAAAATTAAAATTTTATTAAATTCAAAAAACGCTAATGAATTTTTTGTAAAGCTTGAAGAATATTTAAGAAAAATTGATGAATTAAAAATACTTTTTATACCAATAGTGTTGAAAGAAAGGCATTTAAAATGGTCGCTTGAAGGGTTATACCAAAATTATTATTTTAAGAAATTCCAAGTAAAGATTGATAATATTAGTTATTTGACTATATATAGGATATTAGAATTAATATTAAAAAAAGAAAAAGAAATAATTTTTGATATAATGCCTAATATTATTAAATTATTACATGGTAAGTATGAGATATTAGAAGATAGATATGGAAATATTTAAATGGACAGAGGAAATAGAGAAAATTTACAAGAATTTAATTGAAAAAGCTAAACAAGAAAGCTTAAAAGAAATTCAGATCTTAACTGAAGAACAAGAGAAGCAAATTGAATTATCATTGAAGAGTAAAAGAGAAATTATCAATTCATCATTAAAAAATCTATCCGAAGCAGTAAAAGAAGAAATCAAAAATCTCGAGGATGAATTGGGAAAAATTATCAATAATATTGAAATAAAATTTAAAAAGCATAATGAAAAATTATTAAATCTAATTAATGATAAGATAGGATTTTGATGGTTGATCAGAAAATTCATGTACTAGGTTACGATGAGATCGTATTAATGCTAGGTCTCTTAGGAATTGAAGGGACCACTGTCGAAAATGCTAATGATTTTATGCAATTATTTAATGATTTAATAAAAAAGCCTACTATAGGGATGATCATTATAGCAATTGACTTACCAGGTGATGTTACTGAATTTTTAATTGATTTTAAATTAAACAATCGAAGACCATTTATTTTTTTCCTTCCAGATTTATTTGAAACCAATATTGAAAAAGAAGATGTTCTATTAAATAAAATTCTTAAAATTATAGGAAAATTAATATCTTAAATAGATGATAAAAAATTTCAGAAGATAAGGAACTAAAAGAACAATTTGGCAAATTAGGTTTATATTTAATTAATAAAGCTCAACAGGAAATTAAAGATATAAATCAGAAAATGCTTTTACAAAAGGCAGAGATTAAAAAAAGACATATTGAGAGAAATATTGAGAGTTCTAAAAGATTAAGGGATCAATTTATTGAAACACATAATCAATTTTTAAACAATGCATTATCCCAAACACTTTTAAATATAAAAGAAAGTATTTTAAATCTAAAGAAAAGATTAATCAAAGAATTAAAAATTAGTTTGAAAAACTTAATAAAAGAAAAAATAGATAAAGAGTACTCTTATTATATTACTTCTTTAATTCTATTAATTAAAGAAGTTAGTCCTATTATCGATAAACCACCAAGAGTTACTATATTATTAAATAACACAGATTTTAATTATTTTAATGAAAATTTTGCTAAAATAGAGGACATATTTAAGAATGAAGTAGGGATTACAAAAACTACTACTGATTTTATTGGAGGGTTCAAGGTAATCAATCCAAATGAAGATATTCTTTATGATTATTCAATTGATAATTTAATTAGTAAAAAATCTTCTCTAATTGAAATAGAATTTTCAAGAGTTTTCAGCGAATCTGAGGTTAAAAACTTAGAAAAAGATTTTGAGCAATTTATTCAAAAGAAAAAACTTGATATTGATGAATTTTTAAGAGAATATGACAGAATCTAACAAAAATTTAAAGAATAGTGATATAGGTTATATATCTGCGATCAATGGTTCATTAATTGAAATAAAAGGATTGGAGCATCAAATAAAACTTCATGACTTAATAAAAATTGCTTCGCATGGTATTATCGGTGAAGTGATACATATTCATTCAGATCATGTTGTTGCTCAATGTTTTGAAAATTTATATAATTTAAAGTTATTTGAAAAAGTTATAAATCTTCATGAACCACTATCTATGGAATTAGCTCCTGGCCTACTGTCAAATATTTTTGATGGAATTCAAAGACCACTGAAAGAAATATTCATAAATTCAAAGGGTCTAGGTTTTATGGAGAGAGGTATTGAAATTCCTTCATTATCGAGGAAAAAAAAATGGCATTTTATACCAACAAGTAAATTAAATGAGAAATTATCTGGTGGAGATGTTGTTGGTACTGTACAAGAAACACCATTAATTGAACATAAAATAATGATTCCTCCTCGACATTCTGGTATTCTATCATATATAGTAGATGAGGGGGACTGTACTATCATTGATGAAATTTACAGGTTAAAGAATGGGAAGAATGAAGTAGCATTAAACATGATGCAGAAATGGCCAGTAACTACAAATAGACCTTATTTGAATAGAATTTCTCCCAACCAACCATTATACACAGGAATAAGAACTATTGATTTATTGTTTCCTATAGCAATGGGTGGTACTGTTGCTGTGCCTGGAGGTTTTGGAACAGGAAAGTGTATTACAGGAGAAACACCAATACTTATATCTAATGGGGGGATTGTAGAAATAAAGGAACTTTTCAAAAGATATTGCAAACAAGATAGTATAATTGAGTTAGATAATAAAGAAGAAACCCTTATCAGATTGAGAAAAAAAATTGACATTTTATCATTTAACGGGATAAATTTTGAAAAAAGGAGTGCCACACATATATATCGGGGCAAAACTGATAAACTAGTGAGAATAACAACAAGGACAGGTAGAAAAATAGAGATAACTCCAGTTCATAAATTATTTGCTTTTAATGGTAAAAAAATTCAAGGAGTGGAATCAAAAAGTATAAAAATTGGAGATTTTATTACCGTTCCAAGAAAGATTAATATAGTTGGGCATGAAATAGTATTAAATCCATATGATTTTGATATTTCGCTTCGTGTGGTCGACAAAAAAGCTCTAAATCAAATGGTTTGTGTCCTTAATTTATTGAAAAATAAAATGACTCTAAAAGAATTAGCAGAAAAACTTGAAATGTCTTATGATGTCTTAAGATGGTATTATCAAAGAAAAAATAAACCTACTTTGCAATTTCTACAAAAATTAACTAAACTAGCTAGAATTCCCCCAATTGATGTTAGGCTTTTAAAATCTGAAAGACAATCAAAATCTTTTAAATTTCCAAGAAAGATAACAAAAGAATTGGCTGAATGGTTAGGGTTATTCACAGCTGATGGTCATATAAAGGGAGAATATGGTGGGGTTTATCTTTATAATAATTCGAAACAGATACTAGAAAGATTTAAGTTATTATCAAAGAGGATATTTGATTTAACAGCTAAATACGGTAAAGATGAAGACAAGACTCCATATATGAGAATATCGAATACAACACTAGTTAAATTCCTATATTTCCTAGGAATTCCAAAAGAAAATAAAACTTACAAAATATCTATCCCAAACTGTTTATTAAAATCGCCAGAAAATATTTTAATTCATTTTTTTAATGGTTATTTTGCCGGAGATGGATGGTTTCATAAGTACACTGTTGGATTTTCAACAGTCAGTAAGAAATTATATAGTGATCTTAGTTATTTACATTCAAGACTTGGAATACTATATAGGGTGAAAAAAAGGAACAATTCATATTATTTTTATATTGAAGGAAAACATTCAGAAAAATTAGCAAATATTATGCAAAATGAAGATGTGTATATATATGATAAAATTAAACCATTGTATGAATATTCTGATAAAAATATAAATCATTTTGATGGATTAGATATAATCCCCGTGGATAAACAAGTGTTAATCACATTGAAATCACAGGGAAAAGATAGTGAGGGTTATAATTTATTTAGAAAAGTAGAGGGGATAAGACTTCGGAATTATATTGAATCCGACGAAAAAATATCACTCACAATGCTTAGTAGAATATATAATCTAGTAATAAAAAATAAGCAAAAATTTGATAATGAAATATTATGTCATATTAAAAATTTAATAGAAACATGCAAGAATGTATATTTTGATAAAGTAGTTAAAATTGAGGCTTTAAATAAAGAAATAGATGTATATGATTTAACTGTTGAGGGATTACATAATTTTATAGGAGGAATCACACCCTTTATATTGCATAACACAGTAATTCAACAGTCTTTAGCTAAATGGTGTAATGCGGATGTAATAGTGTTTGTCGGATGTGGAGAAAGAGGTAATGAAATGGCTGATGTTTTAAAAGAATTTACTAAAATAATTGATCCAAAAAGTGGACGTCCTCTATTAGAGCGAATAATACTTATAGCTAATACTTCTAATATGCCAGTATCCGCTCGTGAAGCAAGTATTTTTTCTGGAGTCACAATGGCAGAATATTACAGAGATATGGGATATAATGTTGCTGTTTTGGCAGATAGTACTTCAAGATGGGCAGAATCATTAAGAGAAATTTCAGGATTATTAGAAGAAATGCCAGCAGAAGAAGGTTATCCTGCATACTTACCTTCTAAATTATCAAGTTTTTATGAAAGAGCAGGTGTTGTAAAAACCATTGGAAACAGTGCTTCGGGAAAAGACAATTTAGGCTCTTTAACAATAATTGGTTCTGTATCTCCTCCTGCAGGAGATTTTAGCGAACCAGTAACTGCAACTACTAAGCGTTTTGTCCAAGCGTACTGGGCTTTAGATGCAAACTTAGCTTATTCAAAACATTATCCCGCAATAAACTGGCTTGATTCATATTCCAATTATCCTGATTACATCTCAGAATGGTATTATGAGCGAGATATTGATTGGCCTGAGATTGATATTGATTGGTTTGGATGTAGAAATCGTGTTAATGAAATATTGTCAAAAGAGGTTGATTTAAAAAATATCACTCAATTAATTGGAGAAGAAAATTTACCAGAAGAACAGAGATTAATACTTTTTATATCAAGACTAATTAGAGAAGGCTTTCTTATTCAAAACGCATTTGATAATATTGATAATTATACCGATATTAAAAAATTGCTAGGACAAATAAAATTAATTCTTTTGCTGAATGATGAAACAAAAGAACTTTTAAAACAAGGCTTTTTTATCGAGGATATAAAGAACTTTGAGGTTATAAATGATATTTTGAGAGTTAGTCATTCAGTCCCTAATAGTGATTTTGATCAGATTCTAAATATTAAAGATAAATTGCTTAAAGAAATTCAATCATTAAAATTGACATCAGGGGGTATTAAGAGGTAATGAGCATCATTTATAGAAAAATACAGGAGATTATAGGACCTTTATTATTTTTGTCAAATAATCATGATGTAAAATATGGTGAGATTGTTAAAATCTATAGCGATGATGGAACAACCCGTAATGGTCAAGTCTTAAAAATGAATGAAGAGATAATTGTTGTTGAAGTATTTGAAGATACAAAAGGTTTATCTTTAGAAAATTCCAATATTTTATTTACAGAAGATTCTTTCAAAATTAAAATATCTGATTTTGATATGTTTGGACGTGTCTTTGATTCATTAGGTAAACCAATTGATTTATCTAAAAAATCTCTAAAAGAATCTGATATAATAGCAGATATTGAAAAAGATATATATGGAACTCCAATTAATCCATATGCAAGAGAATATCCTTCAGATGTAATACAGACAGGTATATCAGCAATAGATGGTTTATTCACACTTATAAGGGGACAAAAACTTCCTATATTTAGTGGTCAAGGATTACCACATAATAAATTAGTTGCTCAAATCGTATCTCAAGCTAAAGTATTAACAGAGGAACCTTTCTTAATAATTTTTTGTGGAATTGGAATCATTCAAGATGAAGCAATTTTTTTCTTAAATCGCTTTAAAGAGAGTGGAAATATTCAAAATATTATTTCATTTATTAATTTTGCTGACGATCCTGTTATTGAAAGATTAATTATTCCAAGGGTTGCTTTAACAACAGCTGAATATTTTGCTTTTGAAAAAGAAATGCATGTACTTGTTGTTCTAACTGATATAACCAATTATGCAGAAGCTTTAAGAGAGTTGGGTTCTGCTAAAGAAGAAATACCAAGTAGAAAAGGATATCCCGGGTATTTATATTCTGATCTCGCTTCAATTTATGAAAGAACTGGTAAAATAAAAGGGAAAAAAGGATCAATCACGCAAATTCCAGTTTTAACAATGCCGTCGGATTCGATAACTCACCCCGTACCTGATACTACGGGTTATATAACTGAGGGGCAGTTAGTTCTTAATCGTAATTTAAACAAGAAAGGTATATACCCTCCAATTGAAGTTTTAGCTTCAATATCAAGGCTAATGAAGGATGCTATTGGTAAAAAAACAACAAGAGAGGATCACGCAGATGTAAGCTCTCAATTATTATCTTCCTATTCTGATTATCTCGATGTAAAAGATCTTATATCAATCGTTGGCGAGGAAGGACTTAATTTTGAGCAAAAAGTTCTTTTGAAATTTGGAGACAATTTTGAGCAGAAATTTTTAAATCAGCAAAGAAATGAAAATCGTAATTTTTCCCAAACTTTATCTATAGCATGGAAAATTTTATCTGATTTGCAAAGAAGTCAGTTATTCAGAATACATGAACATTTTATGAATAAATATTATATTGATTAGGTGTTAAATATCAGCTTTAGAAAAATTAGACTTACAAAAACAAATCTTATAAAATTGCAAAAAAAATTAAATTTTGCTTTAAAAGGTGAGAATTTTTTAGAATATAAGAGAGAACAATTAATACAACAAATAAGGAAATTATGGCTTGATTATACCCGAAGTAGAAATAAATTTTTAGCAATCTTTAGAAAATCTATGATTAAATTAAATCAAACATATAAAGAAATGGGTAAACGAGATTTTATTCTAATTAGTGGTATTACTAAAATCCAAATGAAACCCGTCATTAATATTAAATATGTTAAAGAATTGGGAATTTTTAATCCTAAAATAGATTATAGTTTGATGCATAAACAACAGTTACCTGCATATTCGTTTGAATATACAAGCCACTTTTTAGATGATTTAATTATTCTATTAAAAGAGTTTTTCGAAAGGCTTTTTCTTTTAGCAGAAAAAGAAGATTATTTACTAAAAAATGCAATGAATTTTAAAAAAATAAACCGTCGATTAAATGGTTTAAAAAATATTATAATTCCAAAACTTGAATTTGATATCAAAGATATAAAAGGAAAATTAGAAGAAATAGATAGAGAGAGTTTTGTGCGGTTAAAAAAAACTAAGGATTTGATTTATAAAAAAGGAAATATTCCGAGTTAAAGGTTATTTATTATGAAGCAAAAAAGTCAGATGAGTTTATTGAAGATTACTGTAAACAGCAGTTTAAAAGATCTTTTAATAAATCAACTTTCTAAAATTAATAATGTACATATAAAACCATTGTCTAAAACTAAAAAAAAGATAAAAGAAAAAGATCCTATATTAGAAAAAATAAAGCAACTAAGACAAAATCTAGACAGTTTATTTAAAAAATTACAAATTAGTGCATATAATTTCCAAGAATTAAAAGTTAAAAAAGATGAGAGAACACATTTCGCTGTAAAAGATTTAAAAGAATTAATTAACCATACTGCTGAAGAAATTAATTTCTACTTGAATCGTATTAACGAATTAGACAGGTATATAGCGAGAGCTAAAATTGAATTAGAGAATGTAAATTTTCTAGAAAAAAGCTATCAAATTTTAGAGAAATTAAATATTACAAGAAATAGTTTAATAACCTTTGATCAGCTCGAATTTAAAATATTTACAACTTTTACTAAGAATATAGAAAATCTAGAAACTCTTTTTGATTTTTCTTCAATTCCTAACATTTATAAAACTTATAATCTCTCAGAGGATAGATTAGTGTTTTTTATTATTTATCCAAAAGATAAGGAACAAGGTTTAATCGAACGAATAAATCTTATCCATGCAGAAGAAATCCCAATATTGAAAAAGTATTTGACAAATGAGGGTGTAAATTTCACTAGATTTAATAAAGAACTAATTATGATCGAAAATACCTTAAGAAAATATGAAAAAGAAAAAAATCAGATAAGAGATGATAATTTACTTAAATTTGCTGCCATTGATGAGATTATTCAAAATATTGAAGAATATAATTGGGCAGAACATCAATTTGAAGTTATATCATCTGATAGATTAGTTCTTAGATTTTTTATTCCAATTAATAGAAAAA
Source organism: Promethearchaeota archaeon (assembly GCA_019057865.1). Lineage (GTDB taxonomy): Archaea > Asgardarchaeota > Lokiarchaeia > Sigyniarchaeales > SOKP01 > Loki-b32. The sequence continues at coordinate 85,194 of JAHLWP010000005.1, read as the reverse complement.
AGGATGTAGAACAAGACTTAATCAAAAAGTTTAAAGATAAAATTATAATAGAGTCAATAGATATACCAAAAGACCATTCTATTAGTGAAAAGAAAAGAATTTCACCTGAAGTAGAAAAGAAGATATTAAAAAGAATTGAATTAACTGATCAAAATAATCAGTTGGCAGAGAAAAAAATTGAAGAAGAGGATTTAAGAAATGAAGCACCAACTATTATGAAAAACTTTTTCCTGTTTAGACCCTTTGAAATCTTAACAAAAATGTATGGAACTCCAGCATATTCAGAAATTGATCCAACTCCTTTCTTATTTTTTACTTTTCCTCTCATATTTGGCTTAATGTTCGGAGATATTGGACATGGTTTATGTTTAATTATAGCGGGAATTATAGGTGGAATTTTTATTAAAAAAAGTAATATGCGAAAAATGAGTTGGATTATATTTTACTGCGGATGGGGTGCTGTTATCGGTGGTATTTTATATGGAGAATTTTTCGGATCAGAGGAAATTTTTGGGATGGCTCTTAAACCATACATAATTCCCTTCCTAAATATTAGTTTAAACAATCCTATGGAAAATGTAATGATTATTTTTAAGGCAGCCATTATGATTGGCGTAATCCAATTGAATTTAGGTTGGTTTATTCAATTTTTAAATTATTGGAAGCAAAAACAAAAATATATTGCCATAGCAGATTCTTTAATGAAGATTTTTCTATTATCAGGGGGAACTTATTTGATTTTTATTTGGGGATTTGATATCTATACTTGGATGGAACCCCCTTATCCAATTCTCTGGACATTGATTCCAGGTATTTTACTAATTGTAATGAAGCCATTGGGGAGATTAATAGGGATAACTTATTTAAAAGATGAATCTTTTGGTGTTTTGATGGGTACAGGTACAATAGAAGCTTTTGAAACTGTATTATCTATTATGAGTAATGTTGCTTCTTACATTCGATTATTAGCATTAGCATTAGCGCATATTTCTTTATTGATCGCCATTCAAGCAATGGTAGACATACTTCAAGGAGAAGGAATACTTATCGAAATTTTCAGAGTTTTAGGATTAATCTTTGGTAATGCTGTAGTGATTTTAATCGAAGGTCTACTGGTTTTCATAAACTCTATTAGATTAACTTTTTATGAGTTTTTCTCGAAATTTTTTCAAGGTTCAGGTACTGAATTCTTTCCATTCTATATGGATGATATTTTTTCAGTAATAATTTTTCAAACTGAGGCTGAAAAAGATGTGATATTCGAAGAAATAGAAAAAGAAATAGAGACTAAGAAAACTAAAGAGGATTTAGAAGAAGCAATACAATATATCTCTAATAAATTTTTTTAATTTAAAATAATAATCATATCCCTCAAAGTTAATTAAATTTAAATATATGACAAATGTTAATAATAAAGAGAGAAAAATCTCTCAGAATGGAATGATTATTCGGTTTCTCATATTGATTTTTTATATTGGGATTCTTATCTATATTTATTTTCTACTAAATAAAATCGGTATAAATCCTTTAATTTCTTTCTTAATCCTCTTTTTTGCATTCATCCTTGTACTTGGACCATTAATTAGCACTACTAAGGCAAGTTTTTATTCCCGATTATTCCCAAAAAGAGATAAGAAATCTATTTATAGTTATGAAGAAGAAAAGAAACTTTATAAAACAGAATCTGAAAAAATTAAACCTCAGGAGAGAAAAATAAAACCAGTAAATCTAAACTTTAAGTATCGAAAACCTATAATTCGTAAATGTGACAAATGTGGAATTATTGTTCCAAATTTTGTTACCAAATGTCCTGCATGTGGCAATGTGATCAAATATTAAGCTATTTATATGTTAAAAATAAGAGTTATTTAAGATTTTATATTTTTAAACCAATTTACTACTTGTTTACTTCCGATAAGCCCTCCACATGTAATAGCATGATTTCTATGAATATTTTCTCTTGTTAGAGGTTCAATATCTTCCATATTCTTAGTCTCATCAAGCTGAGTACCTTCACCAATTATTAAAAAGTCTCCTCCTAAAGCTCTTGCAATAAACGCAAGAGGAACCCATTCATAATACAAACGTATCTTACCTTTTGGACAAGGGAAGTATGAATAAATGCCTCCGTAATATAAAACAGCATGAAAATCTCCAACAAAACTTCCGCTATATCTGTCCTTAAAATGGTTTTCAATTAATAATTGTTTATATTTCCTGCATTTATTGGACCATTGTGAAGAATTGCCTCCCATTGCACGAATCCCACCCTCTTCTCTGTTAGGCATGGATAAATATCCATAAAATACATAATGATAAAAAGTTGAACTATATGGAGTTAAATCTAAAATAAATTCTGAAACTTTTCCATCTATAGCAAGAATAAGATTTGTAAAAATTCCATAAAGTATATAAAATGAACAAAGTATTCTTCCTTCATAATATATTCCTACAATTGTACCTACTGTTCTATTAACCGCAACATTTGAAGAACCATCAACAGGATCAATTGTTATTCCGAATTTTCCATTACCTAAAATAGGTTCAGCCTCCTCAGAAGCAATGAATGCAAAATCTACATCTCCTTCTTGCAAAGCTTTAAGGATTATTGAGTGTGTGAGAATGTCTTCATGAATTTGCTGCTCATCATAAATATTTATTGAATCGCCATGGGGTATAGGAATTTCCATTCTATAATGAATTTCCCGGGATGTTATGCCTCTCTCAAGTAATCCTCGTATTGGAATTGTAGCTTCGGAAATAATTTTAATTAATTCAATTAGGTCATTTTTATAAGGAAAATCTTGAGATACATATTTTTCTAAATATTTTGAGAGTTTAATTTTTTCAATCTTTTCGGTACTTTCATTCATTTTAAATAATATTTCATTATAAATTTAATTTCTAAAGATAGATAATGATGGTTCTCAGATAACCTTTTATTTTAAAAGAATTTCTCGAAAAAATAAATCAAGAATTGAAGTTTGAACCACAATAGACTTGATTGTAATGAAACTACTTTCTCTTAACTCTCAAGGTTTGAACCACTCAAAGAAATAATATGATTTTGTCAACGGATTTGCGATAACAAACTTTTTCCTCACAGAGGTTGCCAGCCGTCCAGCTCTCACCATATCTATGGCAGTAATTTTAGAATTATGTGGTAGTACATGAACAATAAAAGGTGAATGTTCTAATCCTGGGCCTTTCTTATACACAACAAAATCTGCTCCAAATTTAAGTCCTGGTCTAGGAATATAGCCTTTTTCTCTTAGATCTTTGTATATTATAAATTTTTCTTCAAATTTATGATGAATCTCTTTAGCAATTTCATGAAATTCATTTGGGCTTAAATCTTTATCTTCTTTAACATTATAAATAGTGATTTCACCCTTATTCAACAAATAGTAAGCCTCAATTAAAGACAATTCTGAAGGCTTAGAGAAATATTCTAAGCGTGGTTTATTTATTCCTAAAGGACTTCCAAAGAAATTTTTTTTTACATAAAGATAAGAAGCAAATAAAGGATTGAAAACAATGACTCTTGAATTTAAAAATTTTGTAGGAATTTTTTTAGGGATATCTTCTTCTTTAATGTCATCAAGCGAAATTTGAGCTTCCCTTTCTTCATTCATCAGTCTAGAGTTATTAAAAATAATTTATTAAATCTTTCAAATTTCTAATGATTAGGTGAAGTTATATAAATTTCAGTATTAACTATTTCATAGGTAATAATCAAAAAAATTGTGATTAAAAATGGAAATTAGACGCGCAATACACGCAGGAAGTTGGTATCCTCGATCTAAATCAGATTTAATCAAGGATTTAAGTAAATATTTTATAGATAAAAAATTTGGACCTGGAACAGAACCAAAATCTTTAGGTCAAGAAACAAGAACCATAATGGGAGCAGTCTCGCCTCATGCCGGTCATGCATATTCTGGAAGATGTGCGGCATTTTCATATCTAAATTTATTCAAAGAAAAAATCCCTGATACAATTATAATATTGGGCAATGATCATATCGGGTATGATAAAATAGCTTTAATGAAAGAAGGTGAATGGGAAACTCCTCTAGGAAATTTAAAAATAGATTCAGAATTAGCCCAAAAAATTTTAGATAATAGTGAAACAATTATTTTAGATAATTCAGCATTTATAGGATACCCCTTTGGAAGAGAGCATAATATTGAAATTCAATTACCATTCATTAAATATTGCGCTAATGATAAGGATGTACAAATAGTCCCCATAAAAATTTCTAGTAAATTCAGAGATAATTATGAAGTCTTGGAAAAAATTTCAAATGATATTGCTAAATCGATAAAATCTTTTAATAAAGATATCGTTATTATAGCATCCTCAGATATGTCTCATGAGGAAGTTAATAGCTCGAATGATGTAGAAAAATTCAAGAAAAGAGACCAAAATTTAATAGATGCATTTGTAGAGATAAATCCCAAAAAAGCTTTTGAAGCTGCTTATAGAAGTGTATGTGGTAAACACACAATAACTACATTAATGTTAACTTATAAAAATTTAGATGCAAAAACAGGAAAATTTTTACAATATTATACTTCGTATGATATAACAGAGAATCTTGGCTATTGTGTTGGATATTTCTCTGGAATTATTATAAAATAAAGAAATAAATTATATAATTTAAAGTAAAATAATTGAAAAATGCCAGAAGATAATGAAAAAGTAGAAGACTTTATCGGCTTGTGGAAGCAAAAGATGGAAAATGAAATGAAAAAACCTAGTGTAATAGGAGATACCTTAGAGAGAATTAAAGATGTAGAAAAAGAAAACGAAGATTTAAGAAATAAAATCAAGCAAAACATTGATTTACTTAGTAGAACTGAAAAAGTTATTAAAGAAACTATTGAAGAAAATGAGAGATTAAAAGAACAACTAAAACCAAGACAGATTGGAAGTGGAGCTGCGACTGAAATTATCAAACAAGAAAGCATCAAACTAAAGGAAAAAGTAAAAACCTTAGAAAGAATAATTCTAGAAAAAGACGAAGAATTAAATGAAAAAGAGAGAGAGATTGCTGAATTAAGAATAGAAAGTTATTCAACACCAAGGCAACCAAAACCTAAGCCTAGTATTGAATCGGATTCAGAATCAACAGTAACTAACGCTTTAATTGAAGATTTACAGTCAGAATTATCAAAAAAGAAATTATTTATTACAGAATATGAAGAATCAGTCAAAGCTAAAGATATAAAAATTAATGAATTAATGGAAGAAAATGAATCTCTAAATGAACAATTAATTGAAAAATTAAAAAGTCTACCAATAGATTATGTCGTTCCTGTTGAAATATCTAAAGAACCAGAAATAGCGCCACAATCAACTCAATCTCCATCAACCACTCTTGAGCTGCTTTGCCAAGATTTACAATCTGATTTAAATCGAGCTAAAGGAATAATTAAACAATTAACCGAAGAAAAATCAGAATTAAAGCAGACTTTAGAGAAAGGTGGTTTCCAATTAGAACCTAATGAGATAAAAGAGCTCAAGAAAGAAAATGAAGATCTTAGAAATGAAATTTCGAAATTGCAAAACTCTTTAAAATTAAAATCGGAAGAAACTAAACCAGCAACTTTAGTTAATAATATTGAAAATAAAGTAAAAGATCTTCAAAAACAAATAAAAGAGAAGGATACTTTAATAGCAAAATTACAAACGTTAAAACCTGCTCAGAAAACCATCCCTAGCGGTCCAATGGCTGATTTAATTGAAGATTTGCAGAATAGAATAAATAAGTTAAAGTTAACAATAGAAGAAAAGAATAAAATTATTGAAGAATTAAAATCATCATAAATGACTTTTCAAAATAAAAAATCCTCCTCCATTATTTTCGCAGGACACTTTGCTATTGATACAATTATAAGATTTAAACGAAGAAATAAGCCAAGCTTGGGAGGAAGTGTATCATATTGTTCTTTAGCCTTGAGTACTTATTCTCAAGATATTAATATTAGTATAATTTCACATTTAGGGAAATTAAATTTTGATTATTCTTTGCTAGATGGAATTAATCATAAAAATATTAATTTAAAAGGAATAAAATACTCAGAGGTAAACAATACTCAATTTGTATTAGACTATTATAACCATTCTAGAACCTTAACTCTCAAATCTCGGAGTCCTAATTTAAAATTTAATGATATTCCAGTAGAGTATCTTGACAACCCGCCTGAAATTATTGTTCTAGTACCCTTATGTAATGAAATTTCAATTGATTATGTTTCACAAATATTGAAACAATTTCCTAATATATATTTAGGTGTAGATCTTCAGGGTTTTCTTAGAAAAATTAGAGAAGATGGTAAAGTTGCTTATATATATGATGAACAGATAATTTCAAACATGGATGAAATAATAAATTTAATTGGAGATAAATTGATCCTTAAAGGTTCAGAAGAAGAAATGAAATTATTAGCAGGTGAGAATGAAGATTTATATAAAGTTATGAATCATTTTCTTAAATTCGATAATAATGCAATCTTCATTATGACCCTGGGCGAGAGAGGGTCAATGCTTATTAAAAAAGGAGAGAAAACCTTGAAAATTCCGGCTTTTAAAGCTAGAAAAATTATTGATGAAACAGGAGCTGGAGACGTCTATTTTTCGATATTTTTATATGAATTTATACATTCCGATAAATTATGGAACGCAATTGAGAATTCTGCTCATTTAGCTTCTGCTGCTGCTTCCTTTTTAGTAGAAAAGAAAGGACCTTCTGGTTTTAAAAGAAAAGAAAAAGTTTTAAAAAGAATACACAAAAGAAGATATATTATATAAAATTATGGTGAATTCTAATCCATATTAATACTCATTTTGGAATAGGAGTAATCTTAGCATCCATTCTTAATTATTATTTTAACTTTAATTTATTTGAATTCTCTATGATAGTCTTTTTTGCATTTATTAGTGATTTTGATGTTTTTCTTTCCAAATATGCTAAAAATGAAAATCATCGAATGTTAATCACACATTCCATAATTCCAAGTTTAATTATTATAATTTTAGGGCATATAATAGATTGGCCAGCTTTATATATAAGTGGTTACGGTTATTCAATTCATGTATTACTTGATACCCTTGATTGGGGTACAAATTTTTTTTATTTTCAAAAAAAACAGATTGGTCCCAAATTTTTAATTTCAAAAGAAGAATTTGAGAACATATCTGAATATTTGAGTAAATATAAAAATCCTGCTTCTTTTTTTGATGAAAAATATTATAACAATAAAATTTGTATGGTAATAGAGGTTCTAATTTTTATTCTAATGATTTTATCTATAACATTATTAGCATTTCCATATATCTTACTCATATTAATCTATTTTCCATTTATATTATTCCATTTATATCGCCACTTTAACTTAAAAAAAAATGAATCACAAGAAATATTGAAATAAAAAGAGAAGAGTTATACAACCTTTTTAAACATGAAAAGTGAACTTTAATGACAGAAGGATTGAAAACTAAAGTAGGATTGACTTTAGAAGAAGAAATGATATTTAAATGCGATCTTGGAGAAATGAAAGTTAAAGATTGCTATATTGATGAAGCTCATAAAGATGAGGTGGATATGTTAGGTCCTAATCCCTCTAGAATGTTAGGAATGGCTATATTGGGGTGTCTAAGTGCTAGTTTTATCTTTTGTTTGAAGAAAAGAAATTTGACTATAGATGATTTAAAAGCTGAAGCTGAAGTAACTATTGCTCGAAATCAAAAGGGATTTTGGAGGGTTAAAAAAATTGATGTCAATATTGATGTAAAAATTGACGATCCAGAAACCAGAAAAAGAGCAGATCAATGTAGAAAAATGTTTGAGCAATATTGTACTGTTACCCAAGCTGTGAGAGAAGGAATTGATGTGGAAGTAAATCTTAATTATTAGTGTTTTTTATTTATAATTTTCTTTTAAAGAGAGATGATATTTTAATCTGAAATTCCATTTTCAGTTATAGAAAATACAGCATCTTGTTCAGGTATATGAGGAGCATCAACAACCTTAGCTATTCTCTGTTCTCCTTTTCCTTTTCTTAAAAATATTCTTATAGTTGCCCCATGAGCAACAATATGCCCACCTGTGTGTGTTAAAGGATTACCATAAAACACATCAGGCCTAGCTGAAACCTGATTAGTAAAAACAACAGCTAATTCATCATAGATTTCAGTCAATCTTAATAAATCATGAATATGAGTATTTAAAATTTGTTGACGTTCTGATAGAGTCCCCCTTCCAATATATTCACTTCGAAAATGCGATATTAATGAATCTACTACAATTATTTTTATTTTTTTTTCTGAAATTATTTTCGGAGCTTCTTTCACAAGCAGAATTTGATGATCGCTATTATAAGCTCGTCCGATAATGATGTTTTTTAAAATTTTATTATGATCTAAATCTTTAGCTAACGCCATCTGGATTATTCTTTCCGGTCTAAAGGTTCCTTCAGAATCTATATATAAAGCCGCTCCTTCAAGACCCCCCTGTTCATAAGAAAATTGTACATTAACACAAAGTTGATGTGCTAATTGGGTTTTCCCAGTTCTGTATTCACCGAAAAGTTCTGTAACAGCACCTGGTTCAATACCTCCAATTAATAATTCATCTAAATTCGGGCTTCCCGTAGTTAATTTCTTTAATGTTCTTCTTTTTTCCCAAATTAAATCTGCAGATTTAAAACCCATTTTTTCGATATCTTGAGCTACTTTAATTATTTTTTCAGCTGTCTTTTCCCCTATCCCTGCTTCATCCATTAATTTTCGTAGTGGATACATTGCCAGAGTTCTAATAGACACAATTCCCGCATCTTTTAATTTCTTTATTGTTGCGTCTCCAACACCAGGAAGATCTTTGAGACTGTATGAAGTTTTTGAGTTTTTATCTTTTTCGTCGCTATCTTCATCAGATTGGGTTACTTTTTTTGCCATAATATTCTCTTTTTATTGATTTTAATTTAGATTTTCTCTAAATTTGATATCCTATTGTTATACAAATATAAAAATAATAATAAAAAATTAATAGAAGAATAAAAAATATTAATTTTTGTATTTAACTTCTTTACCACTCCGTGTTATAACCTTTGGTTATTTTGCTACAATCTCTGCTCATTTTGTCTCTTTTCCACTCCGAGTTATTAGAAGTAAGATTATAAATAGAATCACTGAAAATAAGAATGTTAAAACCCCTAATGTTTCAGGACCAGGAAGCCAAATATAACTAATATAGAGAAAAGGAAGGATAAAAATTGCGATGATGATAATAAACATAGGAAGTGGGATTTCCTCATCTTTAATATCTAGAATTAATGGTACAACTATAAGTAATACCATTAAACTCGCTGCAAGCTTAAAGCCTAAAATGAGCGATTCTCCCTCAAAAACTGCTGAATGAATATTAGGCAACCAAAAAAACCATAATTGTTCAGTATTAACTTGTAAAGCAGAATCTCCTTCAGGTAAAATCGCTGAAATGATTATTTGTATTAGAATACCAAGAACCAAGTATAAAAATATCTCATTAATTTCTTTATTCTTTTTAAAATAAAGCCCAAATGTATCGCGTAATAATGTAATATCCCATAAGATGAAGAGAATAAAATATGCCGCTATTACATAATCTGGGCCCATAGACCAGAGATAATTAATTGGGATAACTGCTACAACATATGCTAAATAGCCATAATTTTCGTTTCTTCCAAATAAATCAAACATTAAAAAGATCCCATAAATAATGAATAATGTTGCTAATATTATTATTTGATATACGTCAACTGCCAAGGTTATATCATCCTATAATTTTATTTTTAAAATATTATTATTATATAATTATTTGTATGTTTTTTAAATTTTTAAATCATTTAGAAAAGATACACACAAGAATAGTCATAAAAATTTTTAAACCTACATATTCTTTATTATCTCTTCCAAGGTTTGAATCATATTTTTTGCCGCATTAGTATCCTCGACGCAAGATTCTGCGGATAATAATATAGCGCTTCTATTAAGTGCAACTTTTATTGTAGTAAAAACTTCATTATCAATAATTTTTAATTCATTAATTATATCAAGGTATTTGAAACCATGTTCTTCTGTTAATTTTATTAATTGATTGTGAAAGTTATCAAGCAAGCTAGGTGAAATTGAAATTGATTTATTAATTTTTATACCTTTGGGAAATCCTCTTGATAGAGAGCCAAGTAAATCATTCTGATTAGTCATTATTTCAAGAATCTTAAGAAGAATGAAATTACCATCCGAAAATGGAGAGTACTCTGGGAGATAAAACTTTAAAGTATCAGATGCAGCAAAACACGCACGTTCTTCTCTAATATGCCTAGAGATCTCTCCTGGAAGGTTTTCAACTTGCTTTACAGGAAAACCATTATCTTCAATAAATCTTTTTACTATAGGTGAAATGGAAGGTGTTGTAATAATTGTATTTGCTTTTGACTTTTGTATCCTTTCATCGTATGAGACAAAAAGCATTAATAAATCTTCAAAATTAACTTCTAAACCATTTTCATCAATTACTAAAATTCTTGACCCATCCACATCAAAACAGATACCTAAATGACTGTTTGATGCTTTGACTATATTTGCCGTATTTCTTATTGTGTTGATATTCGGTACTGGATTTTGTGTTCTCTCACGATAATGTGTATTTAGAGCTATAACTTCTACTCCTATATCATTAAGTAAAAGTGGAGTAATTTTTCCAGTAGGTCCATAAGAACAATCAACAACAATCCTTAAATCCGCTTTTTTTATCCTTTTCTTATTAACAAATTGCTGCAGAGACTTAATATAAATATCATCAGTTTGCGGAATTGCTGTAATTTGACCAATTTCGTTTGGTTCAACTCTTCTTACCTTCTCTGGATAGTTATTATAAGATTTAACTATTTTTTGAATTTCTGTTTGCGCTAATTCAATTCCACCTGCATTTACAAATCTAATCCCAACATCTTCACTATATAGATGTCCCCCAGAAACGTAAACTCCTCCACTTGCACCAAAACGGCGTATAGTAAATTGTAGCATAGGAAATGTGCAATCCGATAAGTTTAAAAGATTAATACCGGTAGACATAATTCCTGAAGTATATGCTCTTTTTAACATTCTACTATCATTATGATAATCTCTCCCAATTACAATTGATTCATTTTGATCAAATAAGCTACCATGTATAGAGCCAATAGAACTTGATATCTCCGGCGTAAAGACATAATTAGCTCTACCAACAATTCTACCGCTTTTGATCATGTCCTTGAGATTTTTAACCATTTTGATCAAATAATTTTTGAATTTCTTAATATGTGTTAAATAGAGAGTATGTATATGATACTAAATCTACTATATATATTTTTTGTGTTTTCAAGAATATTAGAATGATGATTAGTATATAAGAGATGCAAAATTAAATAATTTATAATTATAATTTAAAAATTAAATAAACATGACTAAATCATTAGGTTCTTTCAGTCTTGTGCTTCATGCACATTTACCTTGGGTTTTAGGACATGGTGTGTGGCCCCATGGTACAGATTGGGTAAACGAGGCAGCCGCCGAAACATATATTCCCCTTTTAATGGAATTATACAAATTGATTGATGATGGATATCACCCAAAATTAACTGTTGGTCTTACACCGGTGCTATGTGAGATGTTAAGTCATCCATCTTTTATTGATGGATTTTTAGGTTATTTAGATGAAAAATATAATGCAGCATTACATGATTATGAAGATTTTACAGAAAATAAATATAAAGAAGGAAGAATAAAGTTATCTAAATGGTGGCAAGAGTTTTATGAGCGTGTTAGGGAGAATTTTATTCATAGATACAATAAGGATATTATAGGTGCGTTTAAAAATCTGCAAGATATGGGACTTTTAGATATAATTACCTGCGGAGCTACTCACGGATATGCACCTCTCCTCTCAAAGGATACTTCCATTGATGCTCAATATAAAACTGCTGTTGATAGTTATAAAAGGCTTTTTGGAAGAGCCCCCACAGGTGCTTGGTTACCTGAGTGTGGTTATCGCCCGGGTTATCGGTGGAAAAATCCTATAACAGAAGAAGAATATGAAAGACCTGGTGTAGAATATTTTCTTGCTAAAAATGGATTAAAGTATTTTTTTATAGATACAGCATTACTTTTAGGTGGAAAATCACAAGGAGTTTATGCTGCTCGATTTCCGTTACTTGCTGAACTATGGAAGCAATTCTCTTCCCAGTATGAAGAAATTCCAACTTCATTTGAAAAATCACAATATGAACCATATTTAGTATCTACTGATCCATCTACACCTGCTCCTGTTGGATTTTTTACGAGAGATGAAAAAACCGGTATAGTGGTATGGAGTGGAGAACATGGATATCCTGGTTGTGCAGAATACCTTGATTTTCATAAGAAGCATTACCCTGGGGGTTTACGCTATTGGAAAGTAACAGAAGCTAAATTAGATTTAGGAAGAAAGATGTTATATTGGCCAGATGATGTACCTGGTAAACTAGACGAAAATGCAAGCCATTATATAAATCTTATTAAAGATATTTTACGTACTTTTAAAGGTAAATTTGGGAGAAACGGAATTATTGTAGCTCCTTATGATGCAGAATTATTTGGACACTGGTGGTTTGAGGGAAACTGGTGGTTAGCTAGAGTTCTCAGATGGGTAGAGGATGATCCCGAAATAAATCTAACAAATACAAGATTATATCTTGAAGCAAATCCTCCGAATAAAGTTGTCCAGATTATTGAAGGGTCATGGGGGCAGGCTTCTTCTCACTGGGTATGGTTTAATGAGTGGACAACCTGGACATGGGAGAGAATATACGAATGCGAAGCTAAGAGCGAAGAAATCATTTCTAAATTTAAAAATTCAAATGATCCCCATCTAATCAAAATTTTAAAGCAAATGGCAAGGGAACTCCTATTATTAGAAAGTAGTGATTGGCAATTTCTCATAACAACTTGGAGTGCAAGAGACTATGCAGAAAATAGAGTAGCATTACATTATGAAAATTTTAAAAGACTTTACAATATGGCAGAGACATATGCTAAGGGTGAGAATGTCGAAGAAGGTGAATGGCATTTCTTAGGAACGCTTGAAGCTAATGATGGAATATTTGAAGCTTTAGATCTCGAGCCTTTTGCTAAAAAATAATTATAATTGTTGTCCAACTTCGAGAGTTTGATCTCTTATTTGGCGATCATTACTTATTTTACAATTTGGAGCAATTATTGCCCTCTCTAAAACAACATTATCTCCTACTTCACAATTATTACAAATAATGCTTTCATTAATAATACAACCAGCACCAATTTTCACCTCATCCCAGATAACACTCTTCTCAATTACAGTATCCTCTCCGATTGTAACATTACTGCCTATTGATGTAAGTTCTTTAATTTTGACGCGATTTTCTAACTTAACAAATTTACCGAAGCAAGTTGGCTTTGCAATTGTAATATTTTGGCCTGAATTTATAATTCCCATAACATAAATACCATCATATTCTTTTCCATTGGGTGTGATTGGCCAGGCATAATGGCGTAGTAAATCCCAATTCGCCCACATATAGGTTTGATAGTTGCCACAATCAAGCCAATAATAATTCTTTACAAAACCATACAAATCATATTGGTTTTCAAGGAGATATGGAAATAGTTCACCCCCAAAATCCATTAAACCTGTCTCATGAAGGATATCCCCAATTTTTTTATTAAAACAATAAATCCCCGTATTAATTATGTTTGTATGCAAAAATAAATCAGTTCTTTGAGCCATACTACTCAAATATAATTCCATTGGAGCTGGTTTTTCCAAAAATAGATAAATTTTTCGATCTTTATCTAATAAAACAACACCATATTGAGAAATATGACTTTCAACTGTTTTCATAGAAATTGTTGCCAATCCCTCTGTTTCAGAGTGGAACTTCATGAAATCTTTCATTGGGAGATTTGTAACTATGTCCGCCATCGATACAACAACATTTTCTGAGTCAATAAAATCAGTTAATAATCTATAAGCATCAGCGGTACCCTGACTGTCTTGTATCTCACATTCTAATTCTACATCTCCCAATCTATCTGGTGGCCATGTTTTTTTAATATATTCTTTTAAATCTTCGCCCTTATAAGCCAATGCGAGTATTATATGCTTTATATCTACGTATATTAAATGTGCAATTGCATAGTCTACCATAGGGACATTGGTAACTTTTACAAGTGGTTTTGGAATCAAGGCAGTTAAGGGCATTAATCGTTTACCTTTTCCACCTGCCAAAACTATCGCAGACCATTCTCTCAATATGATTTCCTCAAGAAAATCCTCACATATTATTAAATAATTAATAGATATAAATCTAAGTTTAATTGAAATAAAAAAGTTATTAAATCAATAAATAAAAACAGAATTGAGTTAATTAAGATACTTGATTATTGATTCTCTAATTTCAGCTGCAGCAATATGGGGCAACTTTCTCGCAACTCGCATATCATCTGCCATCTCTGCTCCGCCAATTACTTCATGTGGAATAATATCACCAAACATATGAAAATCGGCATCATAACCAAAAGGGCAACTATTAAATAAAAGATTTCGATTTTTATCTATTTTTATATCGTCAATTGCTTGAAAGATAATCTTTAAAGATTTTGCTAAATCATTTATTTGATTAATTTTCAATTGTGAAAATCTTCTCAAGTGCTCATTTGGATGAAATCGAATGTGATAATTTCGTACTGGACTTCCTGTGGTATAAAAAGTCCAAAATTCAGTTTTTAAAATAATACGATCTGTATCTCCATGTGACGTTTCACATAAATGACAATTTTCACCCATCTCTTTGAATGCCCTTAAAAACCCTTCTAATCGACTTCCATGACCATCACCATTCAAATCAATATATACTTGACTATGTATGCGAGGTTGTGAGCCTCCTACTTTCATACCTATATTAAAAAAAGGATTTACTGGAATGTCATAATAGTCACGTTCTATTGCTTCTTGAACGCAATAAAGGATTGCCGTTTTCATAGATAAAAAAATTCCAGCAATTATTTCTTCTGGAATTAAATTAAAACATAAGGAAGGATAAAATTTTCTTGAAATAGTTACTAAGTTTATCCCTCTCGCGAGTTTTAGATGAGGAGGCAATTCTTCAGTGATACATTTTTCTATTTCAGGGTCTATAATCCGAGCCATTGAAGGATACCGATTAATTAAAGTGATTGCTTTGCAAGAATTAGGAATTCTTTCAATTTGATGAGGAGTATCTAAAAAAGGATTGTCGCACTTTTTATCATCTTCAGCTATAATTATAGTGAAACCATCACCCAGTTGATAACCCCAATTATCATAAATAGGTTTTCCTTCTGTGACTGCCATAAACACATCCTTTACTCTTGCATAAATCTTTTTTGGACAATGCTCAAATTCACTTTTCTTTTCTACGGTATCATAACCTTTAGGTCTTTTCCCTCTAATAGGGCTTAAATAGGAATAATGTCCATAATACCTTTCACGCTTTTTTCGAACCCCAAAATCCTTAGATTTTATTCTTACTGTCGATAAAGGATCCCATCTCTTAATCGGTATATCATATGTAGTTTTATCTTTAAAATTATTTTTATTAATTATGCCCCATTCCATGAACTTAGGCTTAAAAATTTCTTGCTTTTTATTATTTTTTTTTTCTGAAATTAATAAAACCTCTTCTTATAGTTCTATCTCTAATATACCCGAAGTTCTATATATATTTCATTATGAATTACCTTAGATAATTAATTAATCAAATTGAAAATTTTTTAACTAAATCAATGAAAATTGAAAGAATATAATTAATTCATAAATTCATATAATTTGTCAAATCCTTCCTTTTTTTATAAAAAATAATAAAAAGAATAAGGAGAAAGATATTTAATCCCTTTTTAACTCATATTTCGCAACATCTAACAAATTCTCTAATATTCTAAACGCCTTACGATTTTGTACGTTTTGAACTCCCGTACAGGTTCATCATTTTCATCAGTCGTCTCAATAGGTACTCTCACGTAATTTTTTTCATCAAAATCTTTAATTTCACTTTCTTTATACTTAGCCATCCTATTAGCTACGGCTAGCTCTTTTAATAAAAATTCTCTAACTGCAACTCTAATTAATTCTGACCTAGAGGGATACAGGCCATTCTCCCCTACTAATTTTTTAATTGGATCTAAAAATGAATCCGGAATATTGACTGTGACAATCTTCAATTTGAATCGCCTTAAACCTTAACTTTTATAATCCTTAACTTTTCTATATATAACATTTTATGATAATATAATATATAAAGATTTTTTTTTATCGGATTAATATATTAAACCCAAATGGCTTATTTAAGCATTACTTTTTTAAAAACGTTTTCTTCTGCTTAATTTTGAGGTTATTTTTGAGTATAAAAAGTTTTAATCAATTTTATATTATATCAAATTTTTTTTCAAATTAATTGATTAGTTTGGATGAACATTTTATATTCTTTAAAAGATATACTAAATTTTGTTCATAATTATTATAAATTATTATAACCTTAATATGATTTTTTCCTCAAAAGCTTAATAATTTTTTCTTTTATTCTCATGAGAAAAGGGAAAAATAAACCTTTTATTTAACGGTTCTTATTAGTTGAGTATTTAATTTTAGCAGATATATTTTTAAATCTCTTTTTATTTCATTCACTTATGAAAAAAAAAGGTATAATTTCACTTATTATAGTTGCTGTAGTAATTATTGCAGGAATTATTATTGTACCTCGAATTCTGGAAAATCCACCTTGGGAAGAGAACTTTTTTGATCCTGGAGAACGATATGATTGGGGTCATCTGGATTATATGGATGTCATTTTTGAAAACGAATCATATATTTATACGGTTAATGATGCATGGTCTACGACAAACAGTTGCCCATGGGCAAGAGCTCATGAAGGGTTTGATTTTGCTTTAATTAACGACTCAAAAGTCCTTGCAGCAGCTCCTGGGCAAGTAAGCATTATTCGAGAAAAAGATTGGGGTGAAGCTACAGAAAATAGATATATGGTTGAGGTTAGTATAAGATTTAATCATAGCGTATATGTAAATTACAATTTTGAACCTTGGACTAATGAAAGTAGTGATCATGAAAATCAAAAAAGCTTAATAAATGTTAGTATAGGAGATTGGGTCGAGGTTGGGCAAGAAATCGCGCTATTTTTGGAAATTGGAGAAGGTGCTCATATACATTTTGATGTAATAGAAGATGATGTTCGCACTCGTCTTGACAGATATTATTCTCCAGCAGCCTATAATAGGATGATGGGATTAGTTCATATTTATCATCCAGATTGGCCTTATTTATGTTATGATGAAAATACTCCCTTAGATTATATGGTAGCTAGTTTTGAATTTAATGGTTCAATTTCAAAGGTAGTAAAGGGATATTCTAATACAGTTCTTTGCCCATGGAATGAAATACACTTAGGATTTGATTTCTATTTTAAAGATAGTTCAAAAGTGTTAGCAGCTGCACCAGGTCAGGTTACCAAAATTGAATTTATAGATAGAGGGACAGGAAGACAAGATAGATATGCCTTACGATTAGTAATAAATTACAGTATAACTATTGCAACTGAATATTTATTTGAGATTTGGTCTGATAGTTATTTAGATTATCAACAACAAGCAAGTATGATGCATGTTGAGTTGGGCGAATGGGTGCAATTAGGTTGGGACATTGCTAGGTTTTACAATGTGAATTCATCTGCTCATGTACATTTTGCGGTTATTGAAAATGGAAGTCCTGCCCCCATTTGTCAATATTATTCTGTTGATGCGTATAATAAAATGATGGGTTTAATTGAATACCATGGACTAAATTGGACTAAAATTTGTTATCTAATGTTTCCCTTACCTTAGAGATATAAGATTGAATATTAAGAAACGATTTAGTCTCGGATTTTTAATTTTTTTAATAATTAAAGCGTTCTATTAAATACTTATGAGTAATTTATTCAATTTTACTTAACATGTAGAAAACTAGATTCAATTAAATTTTTATATACCTTTCATTGCTATATTTATAAATATCTAAGTAATTAAAAAAGCAAAGGAAAAAGGTAAAAGAATTGTCAGAAAAGAAATTGTTTGAAGTCTTTGCTAATAAAATCCAATTCAATATCAACGATTACCTTATTTCAAGTTCTGAGGCTGAGTTATCCGATTTTCAGAAAAAAATTATTGAAAATGCCACATCTATTTTACAAGGTAATACTATTGGAGAAGTTAAATCATTTGGGGGAAACCTCAAGAAAAATGAAGAAAAATTTAAAGAATTTGAAAAAAATGCAGAAGAAGAATTAATTAGTGAAGAATATCAGAATATTAAAAAAGAGTTAAAAGATTTCATTAAAAAATTGCGCGATTTAATTGATAAAACATGTTATGTAATAATTCCAGTAAAAGAAATGCCTTGGGCTGATGTAATTTTCCGAAGTGTTCCACGAATTATCTATGATGGAAAAGTTCAATTTTTTGATGACGCTATTGCCTATTACGGAGAAATCAAATGTGTTATTTCAAGACCAATAATTTATGGTAAAATGAAGAATGAAACATCTCTATTCGCTCCTATTACGGGAGCTCTTGATTTAGGTGGTTATGAGCTAGAAGGATCTCAAAAAGGTCCTAAGTCTCAAATTTTTCCGTATGTAGATGCTATTATTAGATCTCTTAACTCAACGATAACAAGAACTCAACTAGCTAAATACCATGAGAGTTTCCAGAGACACGGAGATCCAATCTGTGATTTTTTGATGAAAGATGAGGATTTAACGAACTCAATGGAAAAACTCACTTCTGGTATAGAATCAGGGCGACTTAAATCAGATATTGCCATGTGTGGTATTGCTATTCCTCAGCCAGCTGATAAAACTACATTAATGTTAGTTACTGATGAAGGGAAGGATCTAAATAAATTCTCAAAATGTTTTGAAGCACTTTTAAAGTTTTCTGCTGAGTGTTGTAATGCACCTTCTATTAGTGGAGGTGTTGTGGGTACCCAGGCTCCTAGCCAAATTTCTCCTCAACAACCAGGTGTAGTGAGAACTCCGGGAGGTCAAGAGCTTAAAGCATGGACAGCTGAGGAGTTAGCAGAAGAAGCACAAAAAAGAAGGGCTACTCAACCTGATATGCCCATTTGGTCGGAAGAAGAAATAACCAAATTTGTCCAAGAGAGAGGTTCCAGTTTACCTGAGGGTATGGAGTTTTGGACAGAAGATGAATTACAAGAATTTGCTAGTAAAAGACAAGGTGGTTTAGATATACCAGAATGGAAACCAGATGAGGATATGCAAGAATGCTCAAAATGTGGTTACGGCTTGAGACCAGGTTGGTCAAAATGTCCTATCTGTGGAACACCTGTAGCATCAAAATCAACTCCGCAATCTGAGGCTCCATCAGAAACAAAAACTTCTGATAATAAACAAGAAACTCCAGATGTTGAAGAAGATAGCAAAGAATAGGAGAATTCTAAATTGAATTTTTCTTATTCATCTATTAATAAGGTTTTTTAAAGGAGTTAAATCATCTTCCTAGAATTATTAAACCAAAAACTTTAAAAGTTATAAATTAGGCAAGATTCCAAACTTTTTTTAATTAACCTTTATTCTCAAACTTATAGGAATTAAGAATTTTTGGAAATTTCATTGCTACATAACATTTTTCTATTTAAAGGGAAGAAATTTCAAGACTTAAAAGATCTTAATATCTATAGCTATCCAAATGATATTATAAACATCAATGACAAAAATCTTGTTAATTTGATTATTACTGGTCATGATCAGGCAAATCTAAATAACAAGGATAAAAAAGATAAATATTTATCGATCTCTAACCTAGACTTAAACAAAAAATCAAATCATTATAAAATTGATAAGCCAGTTGCACAAATTATTAATGATTTAAATATATATACCTCTTGTATAAACGGAAAAATTATTATAGGTTTAATTTTTGATAAAGAAGATAATCCTTATGATTATAAAGAAATTTTTGAAGAATTATTGAGTGAATTATTAAATAATGGAACAGTATATTCTTTTGATGATGAAATTGAAATAGAAAATTTGCTAATTTCGATGTTCATTGATATTCGAAGATATGGGGATGAAATTATCGAAAAACCTCCTAAAATCGTCTATAATTATCAGCAAGAGTTATTTATTAAAGTCTTTTTATTTGGAATTGATGAAGTTGGCAAGACATCCCTTGTAAGAAGAATAAAAACAGGTGAATTCAATGATAATTTCTTTGCTCCAACACGAAAATTCAATATTGAATATATTGAAAAACAAGAAAAAGGGGTGCTGGCTTTTTGGGATATGCCAGGTCAACAAAATTTTCGAAAAAAATGGTTGATTGGCTTACAAGACTCAAATATTATTGTATTTATGATCGATATCGCTAACCAAATACGATTTGAAGAATCAAAAAAAGAATTCTGGAATATTGTGAATAGAGATGATTTGTCCGGTATTCCTTTACTAATAGTGGGAAATAAAACAGATTTAATTAAATCTTCAGAAAAAAGCAGGGAAAATCAACTAGAGAAATTAAAAGAAGAATTATTTGATTTTTTTAACTTTAAAAATATTAATAATAGAGATTGGGCATTGCTTTTCACATCAGTAAAGACAAAATACAATATCGATGCTGTAATCCAAAATATTTTTAACTTGGTCGCTTCTTAATAATCCTAATATTTTAATTTTAGATTTCAATTAATTTAAACATTAAATTTAAATATCTAGACACTTAAATTTCTATTATATAATCTCTTAATATTCTTTATGAAATACTTAATTAGGGAAAAGTAATGTCAAAAATATTGAAAAAAGAATTACAAATAATGATTGAAGAGAAATTAGGACAGCTGTTTTTCGGCGAAAAAAAGAAAGATGTGAGGTTGTTAATGTTAAGACCTATTGATTTGATCGAATTCACAGAATTTGCTGGTACAAATGCGGATGATATATTGACTTGGGTAGGAAAAACTCTGGGAAGATCTTTTATGGAAAAATTCTTTTCAAATAAAGACTGGGGCGCTGAAAAAATATTCACTAAAAAAAATGTATTTCTAGGTGTTCTTGAAGCCATGGAATTAATGGGTTATGGTCAATTAAGGGCACTATTCAGAAAAACTCAAATTTTAGTGGGTGTAAATAACTCCTTAGCATCTCAAGAAAAAGAAAATATTATGGCTAAAAACATATGCTTACTTTACTTAGGCATCTTCCAAGGGGTACTTGAAACCTTAAATTTTGATGTCGATGGTCAGGAAGTTGAATGTGTTCTAGTAGGTGCTGATAAATGTACATACCAATTTGATATCATAAGTGAAGAACTAGATAGTTCTGTTGTCGATCCAGAACCCTCAGAAGAAGTAGTTTCTGATTTTCTCTCTACACTTTAAGGTTATAGTTTTTAGATTAATTTCATTTTACTGAATTCAGATTTTTAAGCTAGTGTGAAGCTTCACACTTTTTATAATTATGGAATTTCCAAATCTAAGTTTTGGAATATAAACATCAACTTTTAAATTCTTAAATATGTCTATTTCATAGAATTAAATCTATTTCATAGATTTAAAATAAAATCAAAGATAAACCTAATTATTATCGATTATACCTAATATTAAAAAAAAAAGTAAAGTGAAAAAATTGGAAAAAAAAGGAGCAAAACTTAAAATAGACTCTTATAAAGGACCACTGGGAACAATTAAAGGATTTGAATTAACTACTGGTAAAATTTCTTATGGAGATGAAACTGAATGGGAACCACTTGGTCCTACACCAACTCCGAATATCCCCACATTGAGATCATGGTTTTTCAAGCTTATGGAAAGATATAAACCTTATTACATGCCAATATGTGATATGTGTTGCTTATGTACATATGGTAAATGCAATCTATCAAAAGGTAGGACAGGTGCATGTGGAATTAATATGGAAACCCAACAGGGCCGTATTGTAGAAATTGCATGTTGTATTGGTGCTGCCTGTCATAGTGCTCATGGAGATCATTTATTACATTGGTTAAAAGAAAAATACGGGAATGTACCCATTAATTTTGGTAATAATATTGCTGTTGAGATGCCTCATACTCGATTAGTTGTAGGTATGAAACCTGAAACGTTAGAGGATTTAGAAACAGCAATGGAATGGGTTCATTATACTATAACTCACTTGCTCGCAGCAGGTCATACTGGTCAAGAATCAAATTACTTAGATTATGAAGCTAAAAGCTTCTTAGCCGGTTTAGCAGATTCTGTTGGTATGGAGATTTCTGACGCGGTACAAATCGCTGCATATGGATTTCCTATGGGAGATCCAGATGTTCCTATCGTAGAATTAGGTATGGGAACAATGGATACAAGCAAGGCGACAATTTTAATGATTGGGCATAATGTTGCTCCAGGAATTGAGTTAGTTGATTACATAAGAGAAAAAGGAATTGAGGATAAGGTTGATATTGGAGCTATCTGTTGTACTGCTCATGATTTAACAAGGTATTATGATGGTGCAAAAATTGTTGGTTCAATGTCAAGACAACTTCATTTCATCCGTTCTGGTTTAGCCGATGTAGTGATGGTTGATGAGCAATGTGTTAATTTAAGATCTTTTGAGCAAGCTCAATTAATTGGAGCTCCATTTATTGCTACTAATGAAAAAAATATGGGTGGACTTCCAGATAGAACAGGTGATCCAAATGAAGAAATTGTTGATGATTTAGTGAGTGGTAAAACACCTGGGGTTTTAATTTTAGATCCAATAAAAGCAGGTGAAGTAGCTGCTGAAACTGCGATAAAAGTAAAACCTATAAGAAAAGCTAAAAGTGGAGTACCTGATGAACAAGGATGTATTGATATGGCATATAGATGTAATGGCTGTGAAAATTGTCAACGAAATTGTCCTAATGATTTACCACTAGTAGAAGGTATTCGATTGGCAAAAGAGGGAGACTTTTCTGTACTAGCAGATACTTTTGATCTTTGCCTTGGTTGTGGGCGATGTGAAGCGGAATGTATGAAAAACGTATCCCCATTAACTCTAATACAATATGCTGGCCGCGAAAAGATTCGAACCGAGACCTTTAATTGTAGAGTTGGGCGTGGACCAATTATGGACACTGAAATTAGGAATGTTGGCGCTCCTATCGTTCTAGGAGAAATTCCAGGTATTATAGCTATTATTGGATGTGCTAATTATGGTAAAGATATCCAAGAACTCTATTTAATGGCTGAAGAATTCTGTAAAAGAAATTATATAGTCGTAGTCTCTGGATGTGGTGCTATGGATATTGGTCTTGTTAAGGATGAAGAGGGCAACACTTTGTATGATCGTTATTCTGGCGAATTTGACCGTGGTGGTTTGGTGAACGTTGGAAGTTGCGTTTCAAATCCACACATCACTGGAGCTGCATGTAAGGTAGCAAATATTTTCGCAAGGCGTCCATTAAGAGGTAATTTTGAAGAAATCGCTGACTATATTTTAAACAGAGTTGGAGCCGTGGGGGTTGCTTGGGGTGCAATGAGTCAAAAGGCAGCAAGTATCGCAAGTATGGCAAATGGATTAGGTGTACCCGCAGTAGTAGGTCCTCATTCTGCTGAATATAGAAGAATGTATATTGGCAGATCTGATGATGAAGATACTTGGAAAGTATGGAATGCAAGAGATGGAACTGCTGACCATTTAATAGGGCCTTGTCCCGAGCATTTATTAACTACAGCTGAGTCAATTGAGCAAGCAATCTGTTTAGTTGCTAAATTATGTTTGAGACCTGCTGATAACTCAAAAGGCAGAATGATAAAATTATCTCATTGGATCGACTTAGAACGTAAATATAAGGGTGTCAAATTCCCAAATGATTTAGATAAATTTATACGTGTCGAAGCAGATATTCCTATTAACGTGAAAGATGAAGTTGTAGAATATCTAAAAGAAAGGGGTTGGAAACCAAAAGAGATTATAGATCCAACTTTGCTAAAAAGATTATGCCATGCCTAATTTATTTTTAATTTTTATATTTCTTTTTTTTTTAAAATTGCATTATTCATTGAGTTTAAACTAAGTTTAGAAGTTTAAGTCAAAAATTTAATGTATAGTACATAATTTTATTATAATATCATTTTTAATTTTCAGAGTGTGAGATTGTTTGGATAAACAAGATAAGGATATTTTAAAATTATCTAAATTATTGAAACATTGGGCAGATCATAATAATTCTCACAAAGAATCTTTTATAAAATGGCGAGATGTTGCAAAAAATAAGGGTTTGGACTCAATTGTTGATAACTTAAATAAAGCAATTGAAATGATGGAAAAGTGCAATGAATATCTACTCGAGGCTAATAAGAAATTAGAATAAAATACCCGAAAATTCAATTTGAGCTTTATTCATTAAAATGATAAGATAATTTTAAAAAAAAGTAAAAATCAGAGGAATAAGTTAATCAATGGCAATAATTGTTTTCTAAAATAATCAATTTTGCTTTGTAATAATTCTGGGTTTTCCGAAACCAGCCATAAATATACAGGTATATGAAGGTCTGAATACTCAAATAATTTTTCACCCCGAATAGTAAACCCATTAAGTGGTAAATCAAGACTTATTGATTTTTCTCTAATAAGACCAATTGAACTATAAAAATTCGAAAGTGTTTGCAATAAAAGTGCTGTATTATTCACTAACATCTCATCAGTACTTGTTTTGGTATAACTTCCAAAAATTAATCCGTCCATCGATACTAAACTTGACGCTTTACCCTCAACCTGACTAGTAAAATCTTCAAGAATATTTTCGATAATTTCAGAAGTTTCAGAAACTTTCTTCAAGGCAATACTAAACATTTGCATTATGGTCTCTCTTTGAAATATTGATGTATCACAATAATCTACTGTGAATTGTTTATATTCATCGGCAATTTTGTCAAATTTATTCTTGATACTTTCAACATTTTTTTGCCACTGGAATGATTTACGAAAATCTGGATCGCTTTTGCTCATAATTATTAAAATCTTTGGTTGCTCATCTAAATCTATTAAGGCTTTTAGAACTTCTCGAAAATAATTAGCTGATTCTGCTAATCTTTCTAGATCTTGACTATCAATAACATATAAAAGGATGTCAGCTTCGGTAAAAAATAATTCTGGTCTATTAAAATATAATTTTTCTCTATATTGGATTTGTCCACCTAAATCCCACGAAACTATTGGATATCCGAAGAAGTCCAGTTTTTCTCTCTTAACGCCTCTTGTTGGCAATAAGGATTTTATAATCGAGAATTTATCTTGAACTACCGCTAGGATGGAGGTTTTGCCCCCATTATCGAGACCTATCATTAAAAGCTTCTTATGGCGACGCAACTGTTCTTTTACAGCTTTTTGTATGACTTGAGCTATCTTGACCCATTTTCTAAATATTTTAGGTAGTAAATCTTCGATTTCAGGGAGATTATCAACTGATAGATTGGCTAGATCTTCAACAGTTTTGATATTATTTTCAACTAATTTATCAGAACTTACTTTATCTATACCAATCATAGTTTCTGGCTTTAATCTTAAAATTTCATCTAATTCTGAGAAAATTACATTACTTTTAAAAAAATCTTTAATAATTATCTCTTTTTCACTATTCTCTGACATTATACACCAGATTAAATTACATTTTACTTTTATTATATATTCTTTACTTTAATAGTTGTAAAACGTTTTATTAAATATTAGTATAATTTAAAAAAAACTTTATTTTTCTGAAGACTGTTATTTATTTATAAATTAATATACATATATAAAATAGATTTATTAGATTTTGTCTAGCAAAATTCTCAATAAGATTTTCAAAATAAGATGTCTGAGCAAAGAGTCCCTGAAAATATCGTTATTTGCATCGATACATCAAGATCAATGTTTAGAACAGATTATACTCCTAACCGATTGATTTGTTGTATAAAGGCTGTTAAAAAATTAATAACTGATAGATTTAATTTAGATACTTCAAGTGCATTTGCAATTATTAAATTTTCTGATATAGCAGAAAAAATTATGGACTTTACAACTTCAAATTTCATAAATAGTCTTTTTTCAGCATTGGATTCTATAAAGCTTGGAGGGAATTCTGCTATGGGAGAAGGGCTAGCTTTATCAATTAAAACTGTTATTGCTGAATTAAGAAAAATTGCAGCTAAAAATCCCAAAATACTTCTTATTTCTGATGGGAACTACACAAAAAATACAGCTATCGATCCATTAAGAATGGCTCGTCTTGCAGAAGGATTAAATATAAAAATTGATACATTTAGAATTGGAGACGTAAGCCAAGTCAATATCTTAAAAAAAATAAGTGATCTTACAGGAGGTAGATACTATTTTAATAATGATGTAGGGACTTTATTACAATCTGCTCATGAATTTGCTGAAGCTAACATAAAAAATTATGGAGTAAAGGAAATCGATATAGAAAATCCAGCTTTCCTTAGGAAAATAGCTGCAAATTTATTAAGAGTTCAAGATTTAACGAAAGATCAAGAACAGCGTATAAAACAGTTGAGAGGAGAAGCTGATTTTAAAAAATGCACAATCTGTTTTTCTGATAAAAATCCATATACTAAAGGATCATTTTATGTTACTGGTAGATATTGCCCTAACTGTCAAACTCCATTTCACATTCATTGTTTAGCAGCATGGGCAGATTCTCAACATAGTAGTAAATTAAAGAAATCTGGAACCGCAAGGTGTCCCCATTGCTTTTTTCTATTAAAAATTCCAACTGAAGTTTCTCAAATACAGAAATTAAGGATTCTTTCAAAAGGTAAAAAAGAAGTTAGTTTTCAGAAACCACAGACATTCTCAGCAAAATCAATGAATATTGATGAGCTTAGAGAGGATGATCTCTATTCAAGTTGTCCAATATGCCAATTTATTTTTGAGAAAGGTCAAAAAGTAGTTAAATGTGGTAATCCAGAATGTGGTCAACTATACCATGAAGATTGCTTTGTTAAATTATTAGATTCCCAGTGTAAAAAATGTGGTGTCAAACTTGACCTTTATTAAAAAAATACAATCATGGTAATGAAGAAATAGTTTAAAAGATCTTATTTCTCTTTAGGAATAGTAGAAATAAAATTAAATATTAAAGGAAGGAGTGAAAATGAGTGGAAAAGAAATCGATTTGAAAGAACAAATTAATGTTGCTGCTTATTATCTTTCAGAAAGGAACTATACATATGACAATTTATGCTGGATGCTCGCCGAAAGAGAATTACTTGCTCAACGAGATCCAAGGTTAACGAACAAAGAGCGAGTCAGAGAAAAAGCAGCAGAAATCTATTTTCGTAAGATACCTTATGAGGTAATAGTCTGGCTTATCTCGGAACATGATATTAAGTTAAAGATTAAAAAAACAAGAAAACCTAAAGACAGAATTGTTTAATAGCTTAGATAAATTTTATAAATTTAAAGATAATAGCCGCTATATCTTGTTTTAAAGATGTTCAAGCAATATTTGAGTTAATGATGAAAGAATCAAAATTTTATTCCTATGGACACATTAAAGTAGGTCGAGGGAGTTTTGATTTACCACCTGTATTAATAGGGACACTTTTTTATCAAGGTCAATCGTTTGTTGATCGTAAGAATAGTGAAATTTTCGATGAGAGGAAAGCTCTAAAGGCAATTAACACGCAAATTTCATTATCAAACCAATATAAAATACCAAATTTAGTTGAAATATCTGCATCCAAACCCAAAGCTATGATTAGTTATCTAGATTTTTTTTTGAAACATTTTAGCCCTCCTTTTGTATTAGGTGGGAATTTTGATTCTAGAATTGCTGGAGTTGAATATCTTAATGAAAGAGGTATTAAATCCGACCAATATATTTATAACACCATTTCAAATCTAAAGAACGATAAAGAATTAAAAATTATTCAGAAATATAAAATACCTTCAGTAGTGGTATTAATAATAGGCTCTGAAAATATGACCTCTACTCAAAGATATGCTTACATTACAGAAAAGAACCAACCTAATAGTGTGAGTATATTAGAAGGTTTAAAAGACATAGGCGTTAAAAAGATTTGGATTGATGGAGGTGTTATTAATTTGGAGAGTATAGCTCATATATTAGAAACTCAACAATTAATTAGTTCATCACTAAAACTTCCAGTTGGCACAGCTCCTAATTTATTCTTATTTCAATATTCATCACCGCGTCTAAATGTTAAATTCCATACGCGATATAGAAGAGCTAGTATAATATTTATTGTAACTTGGTTTTCCAATTTCATTTTTTATGGAGCTATAGAAGATGCTAAAGAATCTTTCTCATCTGCTTACCAAAGCTTCGAGTTTAAAAAAATAGTAAAAAATCGAAATATTAAGCTATTTTATCATCAATAAAAAGCCTAATCTTCATCTAATTATTTGTATAAATAAGTATAAATAAGAGTTTATTTATTTAAATCCTATAAATTAAATTACTAGAAAATTACTTGATATATATTTAGTATAGAAAACTTCTGATCTAAATATATCAAAATGTCATTCTACCGTAATAAGATGAAACAATATGGTGTTTAGTAATTCATATAAAGATGAGAGAGAATTAGAAGCAATTCAATTAATTGATAGAGCGGAAACTTTTGCTGATAAAGGTAAAGGAGATGACGCTATCAATCTTTATGAGAAAGCTGCCGAAATTTATATTGATTTAGGAAGTTATATCAAATTAGATGAATTATTCATTAGAATTGTTCAGATTATATCTCAATTTAAGAATAATATTCAAGCACTTTATCGATTAAAATCAATAATTAGAAAGACTGAAGAATTAAAACTATATGAAATCTCAGCTAAATTGCTCATGCGATTAGCAAATCTCTCTTATAAAATGAATGATTGGGAATCCGCTGGTGAAAGCTGGGAAAAAGCTTCTGAGTATTTGATCAAAGCTGATCCAGAAGACTTTCATAGCCCTTCTTCTCTTCTTCTTCTGAAAGCAGGACAAGCATATGAGCGTTCTCATATTAAAAAAGATTTAGGAAAGCGTTTGATTTTAAAAGCTGTTATGAAAATTAACAAATTTGATGAATTATATGAACAAGAAGAAAAAAGAGCACTCCATCTATTATCTGCAAAAGATTATGAAACTTCAGCAAATAAATTCTTAGAGATTGCAACATACTTTAGAAAATCTCTTGATAATTTAGGTGACCTTTTAGATGAAGCAGAATCAAAAGAAACAGTTCTAAATACTAAAGCACGGTTTATTCATTTTGTTGCTGAATATCAAACTGTAGCCGCATTGTGTTTGACACTTACTAAAAATCATTCTTTTGATCAAAAAATAAGAGAAATAGGTCAAGATTCAATTTCTCTCTTCCAAAAGTCAATATCGCTACTTAAGGAATATTTAATTCCGAAAACAGCAGAATTTGATCATGAAGTTATTTTAAGAATTACATTCGATACAATGTTATTAGAGATTATTCAAAGAAATATAGGAGTTAAAGAGGTAGACTCAATCGATCTTCTTTTAAAAAATGTTGAATCAAATAAGCCCCTAGCCAAAAAATTAAAAGAGTCTCCATATTTTAAAATTGCCAAGAGAATTCAAAAAGCAGGAATCCGTGATACTCTAGATGAGCTCTCAAAGGTGCATTTAGGACATTTTGAAAAAATAAAAAATACATTAATCTCTTATTATAAAGAGTTTTAATCCAATTCATATTGCTTCAGGCCCAACTGTTTTTATCAGTTTTTTCATTTCTTCTTCTGTTTTAGCAAATACTCCAATATTTCCAATTCTTACATTTTTCAATCCTATATCTTTTATTGATTTATATGTTTCTAATATTTCATATAAGTTAGGGGCTCGATAAGCTTTTAATTTATATTGTGGAAAAAATGCTAAAATATGGAAGGGAATTTTATCATCTAGTTCTATAATTATTTTCGCGATTTTTTCGAATTGATTAGTTTCTACAAAATTAGGAATATAGACAGTAAGTATTTCCAAAATGAAATTTCGTTTTAAGATTTCTTTCGGAGAATTTAAAACTGTTTTATTTGAGGTTCCACATAATTTTTTGTAAATTTCAGGATCATAAGCTTTAATATCTAGCCAATAAGAGTCTAAACCTGCCTTTTGTAAAAGATTCAAATTTTTAGGAGTTAATCCATACCCATTTGTTTCTAATAAGACCCAGAGATTTTTACAACGGTGCTTTATTTTTTTTGTAACTTCCGCATAAAATTTTGCCTGACATGCAATATCACCCCCTGTAAATGCAATCATATTTCTTGCTGGACCAAATCCTTGAGGACCTAATACTATTTTGTGCTTCGGTACTTTATCTGGACATAATGGACTCCTTCTATATAATAATACACAAGAGCCACAATGTTTACATAAATCAGTAGCATAATACATCAGTGCCCGTTCCCTTGGCTCAATTATTGTTACAGAATTCTCATATTCCTTACATTTTTCAGTAATTTCATCTGTTGAATACCATCTTCCATTAAGGTATTTAGAAAATTCCCAAGAATGACATTTTAAACAAGCATGATTACATCCTGATTGATAAATTGAAAAATAATCTTCAGGTCTCGATAAATGCATTGCTGTAATTACTCTATGATGTTGACCATTTTCATACTTCAAAGTTGCTTGACAAGCTGGGCGTTTAACACTGTCTTTAATAATAACTTCGCATGCACCTTTGGAGTATCCTTGTCTTATCATTTCACAAAAAATTGTTTTATTGACCATGATATTCTGTGAGAAATACTTTTCAAATTAAAATATGTTACTTTTTCTTATAAAAATAAGATAATCTTAAATTAATTTTTTAAGTTTAAATTTACAAGCTTATGCTTTTAATAAAAATAATTAATAATTTTAAAAGTAAGTAGAAATTTATTTTTTATAATCGTCAATTAAATAATCTTAAAATTATTTTTCTTTAAGCTCTATTATATATTTATTATCATTAGAGTTAAATAATAATCAATTTTATTTATTAAAATTAAATTATTCATTTTATACAATTATATATAATGTTTTCTATCAGTTATTAATAGTGTTTTTAGTCTCACCTAAAATTTAAATATTAATTTTCAATATTATAATTAGAGATTTGATTTTAAGAAAAATCATTTGAATTATTTTAAAGATAAACCTTATAAATGAGAAAACGGACACACATTAATTATTCTACTAAGAAGCATCATAGACATCTGCGAATTGACAGATTATCTAACTGTCAGAATGGCGAAGAAGTTACTGTATTAAGAGTACATGCCGGTTTTATGGCAAAGAAACGACTTGCTAATTTAGGAATAATCCCTGGAGTAAAAATCATAAAAAAAAGATCAGCTCTCTTTAGAGGTCCCATTGAGATAATTGTTAAAGGGTCTAGTTTAGTTATTGGCAGAGGTTTGGCATCTAGAATTATGGTAAAAAAAGAAAGAACCCAAACTCTTTAATAATATAGAACATATACCTCAAATTTTCAAAATAAAGGTAATGATATTATATCAATTTAGGTGAATTTAGGTGAGAAAACTAATTAGTCATAAATCTGAAAAAAAATCAGGATTAAAGAAGGGAGAATATAAAGATACAATTAATTTAGCTTTAGCTGGTAATGCAAACGTTGGAAAGTCAGTTATATTTAATCATTTGACAGGTCTCTCTCAAACTATTGGAAATTGGCCAGGAAAAACAGTAGAGAAAATGGGAGGGCACTTAAATTTTTTAGGTTATCGTTTTAATATTGTAGATTTGCCAGGAATCTATTCTCTTTCTACTTACTCGTTAGAAGAAATTATAAGTAGAGAGTATATTGTTTCAGATGAAGTTGATATTATTATTAATGTAATCGATGCTACAAATCTTGAGCGAAACTTATTTTTTACCTTCCAGTTATTAGAACTAAAAGTACCAATGATATTAGCCATTAATCAAATGGATCTTTTACGAAAAAGACATTTTGAACTTGATTTAGAAAAGTTAGAAGAAATTTTTAAATTACCAATAATTCCAACTGTTGCAGTTCATGGGATAGGAGTACATCAAATACTTGAAGAAGCTATAGAATTAATGATATATCATCATCCTCATTCTCATTATATTCAAGGGGGTAAAGAAATCCATGACCACCTGACTCACGAAAATCATTTAAAAAGGTATTCTTTGAAAGAAAGTACAAAAAATATTTCAGTAAAAAAAACATTTCAATTTCCAGATTTAATTTCTATACTTTCATATGGTAAAGAAGTTGAAATAAAAATAAAAAACCTAATTAAGAAAATTGATCCTCATCAAGAATATTTTTCACAATTTAATTTTCCTTCACGATTTCTAGCAATTAAAATTTTAGAGAAAGATGAAGAAATAGAAAAATTATTCATAGCTAATGAAAAAACATCTCAATTATTAGAATTAGCTGATGAATATCGTAAAGAATTAGAGGGTTACCATGGAGAAGACATCAATACAATAATTTCTTCTGAAATTTATAATAACATTCATAATATTATTGAAAAAGTCGTAATAGTTAAATCTAGAATTGGAAGAAAAGTTTCTTTAGCCGAAAAGTTTGATCATGTAACAACACATTCATTTTGGGGATATGTGATTCTTTTATTAGTACTTATTGGGATATACTTTTTTACATTTCTTATCGGTGACTTTTTTGGAGGATTAATCGAGAAAGTTTTTACTATATGGAGTGATGGAATTTATCAAATTTATGGTGATCAAAATCTATGGGTTTTAATATTTTGGGATGGTGGTATTGGTGGGTTATTTGGAGCTATTGGTGGTGTTTTGGTATATGTTATTCCATTCTTTTTAATAATTGAGATTCTACAGGATTCCGGTTATTTACCTAGAGCAGCATTTCTTATGGATAGATTTATGCATTCTTTAGGAGTTCATGGTAAAACAATCATTCCTATGATCTTAGGATTTGGATGTAATGTTCCTGCTTGTGCAGGTTGTAGGATTATGGAAACTGAAAGAGAAAAAAAAATCTCAATAGCTTTAACTTCCTTAATTCCGTGTGCAGCGGTTATGACAGTAGTTTTAGGCTTGGTTGGACGATATCTAGGTATAATTTGGGTTTTAACATTATTTTCAATAAATTTTTCTGTTTTAATTATCGTTGGAAAAATATTAAATAAGGTAATGCCAGGTCAATGTACAGAATTAATTATGGAAATGCATGGATATAGAACTCCAAATTACCCTGTAATTTTAAAACAAACATGGATAAGAACTAAAGAATTTGTCTATAAAGCATTGCCTATTATAATTATAGCTGGTATTATTTTAGAAATACTATTTATGTTTCGCTTATTAGATCCTATAAATTTTATTTTATCACCAATAACATTTTGGTTAGGTTTACCATTTATTACAGGAATTTTTTTGATTTATGGGATTTTAAGAAAAGAATTAACCTTAGTACTCCTAGCAGTTTTAGCAAATTCTATGGGATTAAGTCTCTTAGAATTATTAACACCAACTCAAATGGTTGTATTTAGTTTAGTTACTATGCTTTATATCCCTTGTTTTGCAACAGTAGTATTAATAGCGAGAGAAACTAATTGGAAATATGCCATACAAATATCTTTTCTTGAAATAGGTCTTGCATTATTAATTGGTGGGATGGTAAATTGGGTTTTAGTTCTAGTAATAAATTAAATTATTATAATAGATTAAGCCAGTTAGTATTTTTCACAAGTTTCTCGTATTTTTTAACATCCCCAAAATCTCCATAAAACTGATCTTTTTCTATTTTAACAACTCGAAATTTCCAATTCTTTTCTTTTACTCCATAACGTATAGCATCAGGTATTTCTATTTCACCTCGTTTTGATGGAGTTTGCATCTTTAATATTTCAAATATCTCTCTGGATAAAATAAATATCCCAGCGTTATTTAAATTTGTAGTTGATTTTCCTTTTCGTGGTTTCTCAACAATATCTATACAGTAATTTCCTTCACAATAAACAGCAGCTCCTTTATAGGGATCATCCACATAATTGGTAACTAAAATAAAATCAGGTCTTTCTTTTTTAAACACCTCATAGACTTCTCTATAAACATCATAAGCCACTAAAGTATCTCCCCAAGTTAGAAAGAAATGCTGATCTGTGATTGCATCTTCACATAATAATAGTGCTCCTCCTGTTCCATTTAAATTATGTTGTTCTATGTATTCAATATTAATATCCCATTTTTTCCCTTCTTGAAAGTAATCAATAATCTGTTCTTTATTATATCCTACTACTATTATGAAATCCTTAAAACCGGCTAACTTAATGCCCTTTATAAGATACTCTAGTAAAGGTTTGCCATGAATAGGAATCATAGTTTTCTGGTATGTTTCAGTATAGGGTTTCATACGTTTCCCTTCCCCAGCACACAATATAATAACCTTCAATTAGATTTTACCCCATTTTATCTTATTACTTTGGATATACTAATTCTTAATAATTGAAAATATCAAAAATCCATGATCTTCCACCAGCATCATCAATAGCCTTAGCGACTTCCTGCTGTTTCCCAGGGCATATTGCTAACATACATCCACCCCCTCCAGCACCCATTTGCTTAGCTCCTAAAGCACCAACCTTTTTAGATACTTCGCATAAGGTATGAATTTTTTCAGTCTCAGCTTTTAAAATAATCTCTTGTTCCTGTTGTTTATTCATTAGACCTCCCAACCTTTTAAAATCTCTTTTAATTAAAGCCTCTCTCCCCTGATAAACGCATTCCTCAATAACCTTAAATGCTTCTAAAGTCTTTTCTTCTTTTTCTCTTATTTGTCTCTTAACTCTGTTTAATACCGACACTGATTTTCTTTCTTCCATTGAATCACCTACAACTACTGGTAGTTCATTAATATCTAATATTTCAACCCTCGGATTTTCATCGGTATGAATAAAGGTTATACCTCCATAAGCTATACTATATTGATCCATTCTTCCACATTGGATACCTAAATCATGATTCTCACCTAAATATGCAAGTTCTGCGATTTCTGAATTTGATATAGTTAAGTCATATGCTTCATTTAACGCTCTCAGAAATCCAACAGATAATGCTGCGGAAGTCGATAATCCACATCCGATTGGTATATCAGAATCCACTTCTATATAAAAACCTCGATTGATTTTCACTTTTATACGCTCATATAAAACACTCCAATAACCTAAATCAATATTTTTAGGAGGAGATTCACCTAAATTAAATTCTATCTTTTCTTTGGTATTATGGCTATAAAAGATTACTCTATTATTTTTCTTTGCTACAAAATTTATCTTCATCATTAAATTAATTGCCATGGCTATGACTGGTTTACCTAACAAATCAACTTTATCGCCAAGGATACATATTCGACCGGGAATTTTTAGAGAAATTCTTTCTTTCATTTGAATTGTTGCTTTAGTATAAGAAGTAAATAAATATAATTAATAAAATAATTTAAATTAAGTAATTAAAACATAATTTAATTATGAAACTTATCGAATTCAATTGAAATTAAACACTTCTCTAGAAAAAGAGATAAAAAATAATTCTGATGAATTAAAATTTTATTAAAACCCTATCATATTTTAACTTACTAATCTTTCTGACTCCATGCTCGCCAGACGCATAATCACATGTAATCAAACCAGCCTCCTCAAGTTTCTTTATCTGGGCTGAAATATTTGCTTCTGTCATGTCCAAATTAGAAGCTATATTCGAAACATCCAGTGGTTCAATTTGAATATGACGTAAAATTTGGCGTCTTGTATGAGAAGATAAGGCTTTAACTATTTTTTCGATTAGTTCATCAGATTCGATTGTAATAGAATCTGTTTTATTTTTTAGATTTACTTCCAAAGTACCCGATTCGGTAATTTCCATTACTTTTTATTCAACCCTTAATAAAATTTTTATGGTTATTTACATGAAACCAATATTTTAGAGGGTATTTATATTTACCTCGTGTATCATTTGTAATTTAAGATTATATAATATTACAATAATTACAATTGATATTAAGATTAACCATTATTTGTTTTTGCTTTTGGGTTTATTTATTTAATAAAGCGTTCTTTTAATAAAATCAAAACATTCAATAATTTTAAATTTAGTAAATTTAAGCTTTTTTAATAATATTTGGCAACTTAAAATAAGTTTTATCAAAATAGGCTATAGATTTCAATCAAACTACCTTTAAAGTCAAGATTTTTAATATATTAAAAAATACATCATGAATTTATTAAAAATGACATTAAAATCCCACTAGGATAATTTTTATATATTTTCTGTTTTGAAACGATTTTTTATGAATTTTTTACCTATCAGTAAGTGTCGATTAAAGGAAAATCGCGCATAATTAACATTAAATGAAATTATTTATGTAGTTCTTACTCTTATTGTTTTATTAGATATTGCTTCAGACTTATGAAGATTATTTATGATTAATTTTAAAATATATCAATTTATTTCAATTTGAATTTCTTTAAATTAAAATTTTCTTTATTCAAGATGATCTGAACAACAAAATGGTCAAATGTATGGTAAGTGCGTATTTAGTTTTGAATAATTTTTTACAAAAATTGTAAAATACAATCGTTTATATACTATTATTACTATAATTACAAATGAAACAAAATAAATACAATAATTACTAATTAGGAAAATTCTACAATGTCGGATAAAAGTTCAACCAGTGTTGTAACTGTCAGAATTGATGAAGAGTTAGACCAAAATATTGAGAAAATGCGTTCTAAGCTAGGTATAACAAAAGCAGATTTTATACGTAAATATCTTGACATGTCAAAATATTTATTGATACAAAATAATGGTATTAAATCGTTGAATAATCGAGATTTTATTATTTTAAAAAAGAGTACTTTTAGGAAACTTGTTGAACCATTAAATGAAACAAAACAGATGGAATTAGGGAATAAATTAGCGCGGTTTATTAATGATATCGCAAGATTAGAAGGTAAAATTGATAATATTGAATATAAATTAGATTTATGTGAACACTTAGGACTTTTTCCTAAATTCATTGATAAGGAGAATTATATTTTAATTTCAAAGAAACTTGGACCTAAAAAATTTGTTGAAGTATTTATCTATAAATTAATCAATTATGACCCAAAATATACTTATGATTTTACTGAAGAAGAAATGAAATCCAGTAAAAATCTAAGGGCGCAATATAAAAAAGAGATTGGTCCTGTTGATCGATCATCATCTCACTATTCCTATGAATTCGCTAAAATACCAGAAATAGAAGAAGAATAAATTTTAGCTTTTATCAATTATTTCTTTTAGTCCTAAAATTGGCACAATTATTTTGCTTGGTCTAAATAACATTTCATAGTTTAATTCATGTAATGCTCTTTCTATGTAGAAGTAAGTAATTAGAGTATAGTGTGCATTTAGATTTTTTAAAATTTTACCTATTAATTTTGATTCCCAGATGTTTAAAACATTAAGAACCACATCAAGTGTTTTATTTATGGGTCTAGCTGCTCTTCTAAAAATTATATTATAAAGAATCTCTTCAGGAACTTCATATTTATCCTTCCTAATCACTTTTTTTTCTATGAACTTAAGAAATGTATTGAATTTTATATAGCTTAATGCCCTTAAAAAGGATGCTAAATCTTTTTCAATTGGAAATTTTCCTTTTTTTTCTGTGAAAGTTAATTGTGGATCACCTTCAAAATCTATAAAGTAGTATTGATATTGATCATCTATTTTATTATACAAAATTTGTTCCATATGCAAATCTTGATGTACAGGTTGAATGTTGACTTTAGTTTCTTTAAATTCATCCTGAAAGCTTTGTATAATATCTTTAATATCGATTAATATTGAATTAATTTTAGGTAAATTAAAAAATGAAGTTTCAGTTTGTTGACTCATTGTATTTTGTAATTCTGAAATCATAGAGTTGAGTTTTTCTGTATAAGATACAAGATAATTATTACTTTCTACAGATTCTAAATTGTATTCTATTTTTTCTGGGTAAATTAAGGATTCATGTAATCTTTTGATGTAGTTTCCAATTTCATCCGAAACTTTTATTGTTTCATAACAATTTTTCTTAATTAATTGAGAAATATTAGATTTTTCACTTAACTGTGAGTAATTTCCATTAATAACTT
Organism: Promethearchaeota archaeon; assembly: GCA_019057865.1. Lineage (GTDB taxonomy): Archaea > Asgardarchaeota > Lokiarchaeia > Sigyniarchaeales > SOKP01 > Loki-b32. The sequence continues at coordinate 46,894 of JAHLWP010000005.1, read as the reverse complement.
TAAACACGTTATTAACCATGTTATTAAGTTCATTCCAATAGATATCTCCTAGATTTCCTACATTTGGGACGTCCTCAAGAATACCTATTGTTTCTTTGTCTCTTAATTTAATTGTACCATAAATTTTAGGCGCATTTGGAAATGAATTTTTAACTAATACGAATAATGTAGTTGGTTCTAAACTTTCTAAATATTCTTTATATGATTTTAACACATATGTAATTGGTTCTTGGTCAGGCATTCTGTTATTTAAAATTGATAATAAAAATAAAGTATTTGTGGTATTTCCCCCTCCTAATTGTGTTAATGAGAGTGAATATCGATCAGGATATAAACTAGTTTCAATTAAATTTTGAACCTTTTTCATGTTAGCCTCATCTTGAAACTGTTCTGTATAAAGTGTAAGATCCAAAGAACGAGATGGAAAGCTTTCAGAGATATCCTTATCAAACAAAATCTTTTTCCAGAAGAAAAGACAATATTCACCTTCTACTAAATTAACTGTGAATATTTTTTGTTCTCCTTCAATATTTAAAACTATTTTCTTACTAAAAGTATTGATTGTAAGAGTAAGAATTTTTTTTTTATTACTTATTTCATTTGGTTCAAGAATTTTTTGAATTTTTTCATAATAAATTAAAGGCAAGAAATATGATTTTTTATATTCCGGTTTTTGAATATCTATTACAGTAAGTAGTATCCTTTCAGAAAGAATTTCAAAATAATTTAGGTTGATCTTGAACTCTAGATTAGATAATGCAGATTTATCACCAAACCATCTTTTTGAAAGAAGCCATCCTTTAAATTCATTAGAATTAAAGATATCTTGTACCAAATTGTTATCAATAAAGCTTAACATAATACCCATTTAATCCAATCTTCAGTGTTATAATTAGTTATCTTTTATAAGTAAAAATCTTTTACTAATATCTCCATAATTTAAATTTAAACTTTATATATTTTGGAATATTTGCAATAAAACTATATTAAACTAGTAAAGAAATCTGTAGTCACTAATAATATCATAGTTCATGCAAATCTTCTTTTATGGGTTCTATTACTTTTGGAGCTTCCATTACTTTCGGAGCTTCTATTATTTTTGGAGCTTCCATTACTTTTGAAAAGCGCTTTTTGGTAGGACCATGGAGTAGCCAAAATCCTATCGCTGAAATCAGAGACAGAATCCCCGCTAAATACCACACCAAGTATGGGCTAATATTATCCATAACTAATCCGGCGGCATAAACCCCAAAAAGAGTTGGAATAGCCCAATGGAAACCATACACCGCCATATACCGTCCTCGCTTATCTTCAGGAGCAAAAGATGCAGCTGCAGTTTGCCCAATAGGCATTGCAATCATCTCTCCCACCGTGAGAATTGCCATAGCGATGAAAAACATGTATATCGTAGAGACAAAACCAAACATCCCAAAGCCAATCATATAAAACAGTGTTCCAACGGCTATCATCTTCATGGGAGCATACTTTGAAATCTTCCTAGTTATCCAGAATTGAAATAGCACCACCATAGCCGCGTTCATACTTACCAACAAACCAAAACCCTCTGGTGGGAACCCGTGAACGTCCCGTAAGAATACCGAAAGTGTGCTAACCATTTGCATATATACTAACACTGTTATGGCAGACACAGCGAGAAATACCACAAATACCCAATCGTTTAACACTTCTTTATATCCTTTAAAGGTTTTTGCTACTGTTTCTTCTGGTATGCCATCAAGTTTTTGAGGTTTCGTCTCAGGAATGACACCATAAACAATAAATGCGGTAATTAAGCTGCTCACAGCATCCCCAATAAATAACATCATAAAAGATTGGGTCGCTAAAAATCCACCAAAAATAGGACCGATCGTTGCTGAAAGATTAACTGCCACTCGTAGAATTCCAAATCCTTCTGCTTGTTTCTCTGTTGGAAGTAAATCTACTACCATTGCTTGTCGTGCAGGACCACCAAAAGAGCCAAAAACACCTAAAAATGCAGCGAGTATGAAAAAAATAGTCAAATCATTGACCAATCCCATTAAAATACTTCCAATCCCGCTTAAAACCAAACCAAATAGGACCATCACCCGACGACCATATTTATCTGATAATGCTCCTCCAATAGCACTACCGAGTATACTTCCTCCCGAGAAGATCGCAAATAGAATTCCTACTTCGGTCATCCCCACTCCAAAATGATCGGTTATATACAACGCAAAAAAAGGAAATAATAAAAAGCCTCCTAATCTGTCAATGAAAGTAGCGAGAGTCAGCACTTTAAATGCATTGGGATATTCGTTATATGTACGTTTAAATTTTGTGAACATATGCAAGTCATCTACTTAAGAGTTCAATATTACAAAATATAGATTTGTGGTTTTGAAAAATACCAAATCCAGAAAATGCAATGATCAATTAAATTAATGTACACTAATAAAATTTGTATTTTTATTGAATTTTAGTTATCGTCTCAGTTTCCCTTAGTATAGACACAAAAAATTAATATTAATAATGTTATTTTTTATAAGTAATCCTCTTTTACTTATATTAAACTAATGGAAAAATGCGATTTCATCAGCCATATTTCTATAGATTTAGTAAATATTACTAAATTAAAAGTCTGAGGAATTTTATAACTTTTTCTAACCTAAATAAAATATAAGATATTAATCTAGTATTTTCTCTAAAAATTTAGATGAATAACTATGATTTTTAAAAAAAAAAAATTACGAATTCTTTGAATGAGAATATTGAAACAAGGATTCTTCGATTGAACTAAGATTTTTCTTTAATTATTTTCAAATTAATATCTATTAAAAATTAAATAAATGCTTGTGATTTTAATTGAGTGAATATGGTAGCGATTATAATGATGACACTTTTGAAGAGATAGATGAAGAAAAAGACGAAGATATGATTGAAGAAAAAACTTTAGATAAGGATAAGGAAATTCATAAACAATTTGAAGATCCGTTTGAAGAATATAATAATTTTGATCCTCAAGAAGAGGTCGAAGATCCATTTGAAGAATATATTAATTTTAATCCTCAAGAAGAGGTTGAAGAACCATTTGAAGAACACAAAAATTTAGTTCTAGATAATTTTAATGAAGGATCTAAAGATTATAATGACTTATTAAAAGAAAGGATTCAAAACACTTTTAGACAATATTATGATGAAACAGGGAAATATGCTAATTATGGTAGGAATTTAAAAAAAGATTTCATAGAATGGGTCGAAAATACAGAAAAAGATCCAGAGATTATCAATAGAATAAAAGATATCCAAAATAAACAAGAAATCAATAATTTCTTAAACGATAAAATCCGAAATTCAGGTCTTTCTCAAAATGAAATTGCCAATCAGCTGAATGAGGTAGGGTTATATATTAATCGCAAACTAGTTGGAAGTATTTCTCTTCAAGAAGTATATAAAAATGATATAAATTCTCATAAAGAACGATGGGCTAGAGGTTTACCAAATGATTTAAAAGAAAGAATAATGGAAAGATTAAAAGAAGAAGTAGAAAAATATAATGCGGGAACTAAACATGATTCACTTTATAGAATTGCAAAGGAATTTCCAGAAATCTCAAAAATAGACAGAATCGCTAAGAAGGAAATATCCCAAGAAATATATGAAAAAATGTGGCCATCCACAAGGAGTACAGTCTCTCCTGAAACAAGAGAACGCATTAAAGAGTCACTCAGAGAAGAAGTTCAAAAAGAATCTCCACGCTCTCTCAGAAATATTTCAAGAGATTTTCCAGAAGTTTCTAATACATACATTTTTGAATTAGCAAGATATACATATCCAGATAGATATGAAGAATTATGGCCAGCAATCCAAAAGATACCTAGCAAAATAAAAAATGAGATCTTAAAAACTCTTCAAAACGAATCTCAGAAAGAAAATCCTAGAACTTTAAGGGATATTCATAAAGATTTTCCAGAAGTGGGTTCAGATACAATTAAACGACTTGCCCAACAAGCAGTTCCCAAGGAACTCCATGATAAAATATGGTCTCCATTAACAATTGAAATTCCTAAGGAAATTGCCTTAGAAATAATACAATCTTTAAAAGAGGAAATTAAAAAACCTGATCATCTCTCCTTAAATGAAATTGGAAAAAAGTACAAGGTCTCTACTGAATATACTCGAAAACTAGCTAAAAGTACAATCCCTAAAGAAATTTATGAAAAAACTTGGAAGCCTTACGATCCAATTACTTCTGATACAAAAAAAGAAATTATAAATGATATCAAAAATACCAAACTGAATATTTCAGAAATAGCCGAAAAAAATGGAGTAAGTCGACCTTCAGTCTCAAGTGTTTCTCAGAATGAGGTTTTCAAGGATAGTCTTGATGCCCATAGAGAAAGATTTCCTTATGATGAAAATCTTGAAATTGGAAATTATTCTCATTTAAATTTAAATTCTCTTCTAACAAGAGCGATTAACAATATCCATAAGCAGAAATATTATACAGAACCAAATATATATTCCGATAAAAGAAGACCTGATGGATTAATTCTAGAAGACAATAATTTTATACATCAAAGATTAACAAACCCTCAAACCGGGGAATATTTAAGAGATAAACTTGAATTAGATCCTAAAAATTTAGATCATGTAAAAAGCACTCAATTTGATTTTACTAATGATATAGGTAATGAAAACCTTATTAATAAGATTGAAAAATATCAATCAGAAGACACACTCCTCGTCATTGTCGGAACTAGATGGTATCCGTATGATGATATTAAACATTTACCTGTAGACGATAGGATTAAATATCCTGAAAATGTGAGAGTTATTAGTCATAATTTAGGAGTAGTTCTCATTGGATTAGAAGGTAGAGATAAAGATTTTTATAATAAAATAATTGATTTCAATTATAATCATGATTTGGATTCACTAAAGGCGCTCTATAATTATGATTTATCTTCTATTAACACTCATAGTACTAAAGAATTAAAAGAAGATTTAATTCAAAAAGGGTTAATTAAAGAAGATTTTTATGAATATTTCAATTTTGAAGTAATAAATAAAAAGGATGATAATGGAAAACAACTAGATTTAGATTATTTTTTAAATGGTTAAACCTTATTAATTCTAAATTTTAAAGATATACTATCATAACGTTTGATGTATCTTGTAAATAATTGTCCAATTTCTTAATATCTTAAAGAATTTAGGAGTTTTATGAAAAATGGCCAAAGAGAAAACCATTTGTCTTCCGATTGTTTTTCACTTTCATCAACCTGTTGATCAACTAGATTTCATTTATGAGGATGTATATAAGAAATCTTATGAACCTTTAGTAGAAAATTTATATCTATTTCCAGAAATTAAATTTACTTTACATTTTTCTGGAAATATACTTGAATGGCTTATTGAAAATAAACCCGATACAATAGACAAACTTAAAATCATGGCAAAAAGAGGACAAATAGAGATAATTGGAGGTGGTTACTACGAACCTATTTTTGCGATCATCCCCTATCGAGATAAAATCGCACAAATTAAAAAATTAACCAATCTAATAAATAATGAATTTAACCTTGAAGTAAAAGGTGCGTGGTTATCTGAAAGAGTGTGGGAGCCAGATTACCCTTCATTCTTAAGTGATGCAGGGTTAAAATATGTTATGGTTGACGATAATCATTTCCGCTCTACAGGAATTACTGAGCAAGACACATTTTATTCATACATAACTGAAGATGAAGGAAAAACATTACGAATATTCCCAATTAACGAAAAATTGAGATATTTAACACCATGGAAACCTACATATATGTCGATTGATTATTTACGAAAAGCAGCAGACATTGAAGGTGATAGATGTGTTTTATTCATATCTGACGCTGAAAAAATGGGTGTTTGGGGAACTACACATGAAATTTGTTATGTTCTTGGTCATGATGAAGGAGATGAGAGCAAGCCGTTTATTCCAGCATTTTTCGAACAAATTAGAAATAATACATGGATTAAATCTATAACTCTTTCTGAATATATGGACCAGTTTCCGGCAAAAAGTTTGGTCTATCTTCCAACAGCAAGTTATGATAAGATGGAGGAATGGGTTCTACCTACTGAAATTCGTAAAAATTTCAAGCGAATAAGAAAATCGCTAAAAGATGATGAAGAAAAGAAAGAGACATATCAATTTCTCCGTGGTGGATTTTGGCGATATTTTCTTGTAAAATATCCTGAATCTAATATTATGCACAAAAAAATGCTTTATGTAAGAGGAAAACTTATTAAGGCAGAAGAACGACTAATAGGAGTTGATGATGAGGTCTTAATTCCAAAAATTCTAGATAAAATAAATGAAGCGTGGGATGAAATATACAGATCCCAATGTAATGACTGCTATTGGCATGGAGTTTTTGGAGGAGTTTATTTACAATTTTTAAGGTTTTCGGTATATACTCACTTAATTAATGCTGAGAAATTGATTGATGAGATAAACACTCTGATAACTCCAGCTTTAGAATCATACATTTATATAACTCCTTTAGATTTCAATAAAGATAGTAAAACAGATTATTTGATTGAATCAAATATACTCAATCTTTATATTAATCCCTCTAACGGTGGGACGATATTTGAATTAGACTATAAACCCAAATCTTATAATTTACTTAATACCTTAACAAGATGGCGAGAAGCATATCATGAAAGTAAAAAACTTAAAGATAAAGAGGTTTTAGTAGATAGATTTAGGCGAAGCATGTTGCGGATAAGATTTTTACACAAAGATGAAAATCTGGAACAATTACATATAGATAAATATCATGAGTTTGGTGATTTCATTGACGGTAATTTTAAGGTTACGAGTAGTGAAAAAGATGTAAAACTTGCTATTTTAGAAATGGAAAAACATGGAACGGTGAAAGATACCGAAACAGATTTTAGAAATCCTTGTTTAATTACAAAAGATATTTATGTTGAAGAAAACCAAATTGAAGCAATAATTAGAGTTAATTTTGAGGAGATCCTTGGTCAAGAAGAAGAACTAGAGAGGATTGTTGATAATCTACAGCTAGCAATTGATCTTCCCTTTTTCTTTAATGGGGATACAAATAAATTCCGATGGGAGAGCGCTCAAGTAGAACTCAAGGATGATAAGGAAAAGGATCTACTAGAGCCTTTCCAATATGAGGGATCCCATTTTAAAGCTTATGATGATTCTTACGATTTAAATATCGAGTTTACTATTTTGAGTAAAGTAGGTCCAATTAAAATTAATAAATTTCCAATAATTGCATATGTATATACCGAAGAAGGATATAAAAAGATCTATCAAGGAATAAATGTTTCCCCTCTCATTAAAATAGATAAAAGTTTTGAAATTACCCTCCAAATAAAGATTTTTTAAAATTTATACTTTTTTATATTTTACAATTTTGTGAGCAATAGGAGGAATTCTGTCGGTTTTGATTATCTTTTTAAATATTAATGTAGTAATAAAAGTAAAGAAACATTAAAAAAAGAGAATGAGTTACAATTAAAGGAAATAACTTTGAAAAGCGTAATGGCTGGGCCTATAATAACAAATCTATAAAAGATAGGATACAAAATAACGAATATGTAAAAAGCGTTCGTAAAAAATTAATGGAAAAAAAGCTAAAAAATAATTTTTCTGAATAAACTCATTTTAAGAATAACTTACTTCATTCTATAATTTAATATTCTATAATTTAATCAAATCCATATTTTCCAATTAGAGGTACAAATCTTACTCCAGAAACACGTTTGGTTTCGAATTTTTCTCCTCTTTTTTTAATAATATATAAGTTTTGGGCAAAATTTTTAGAACCTGCTGGAACGCACAATACTCCACCATTTTTTAATTGTTCTTTTAGCGGTTGAGGAATTTTGCTAGGTGAAGCAGCAGTTACTAAAATCTTATCATATGGTGCAGCTTCTGGATATCCTAATGTACCATCACCATGAATTACAGTTACAATGTTCTCATATCCTGTATCTTTTAAACTACGTTTAGCTCCTTCAGCTAATTGTTTGAGGCGTTCAATTGTATATACATGCCCTTTTGATTCTGAATTTTTTGGGGCAACTAATTCTGCACATAAAGCAGCGTGATATCCCGAGCCTGTTCCAACTTCTAAAACCTTTTCACCCTCTTTAAGTTCAAGGTATTCACACATCATGGCGTTCATATGAGGTGCGCTTATTGTTTGACCTTGACCAATTGATAGAGGAGAATCTATATAAGCAGAAGAAACAGCTTCTTCAGGTACAAATTTGTGTCTAGGTACTATTAACATTGCCCTAACTACTTTTGGATCTGTTAAGATTTTTCGACTTGTAAGACTTTCAACCAATCTTCTTCTTTTCTCCTCAAAGGTCATAATTATACCTGATAATATTTTCTCTAATTAGATTGGAGTCTGAAAAAATCATTTGATTATGTTTTTGAAATGATATAAATTTTATCGTTTGCCTCGCAATTATCAATACGTAAGTTAATTTTTACTGGATCACTATATCTTTTCCTTACAATACTCTTGATTTTCTCACCTTTATAAATCATTTTTTTTATGGTTTCAGTTAAATAAGTGTTATTTCCAATAATTATAATTTCATTTCCTAATTTTAATGGTACTTCTAAACTCTCAAGCAGAACATTGGCTGTTTTACTAGTCTTATCAAAAGATAAAATTTTTCCAAGATAATGTTTTTTATAAGGTGAGATATTACCTCTTTGCTCTAATTGAATATCTTCAATAGTAGGTTTTCTAAAATAAAATCCAGTATGAAAACCCCGATTATACACTTTGGATAATCTTTGAAGCCAATTTTTAATTCTTTCTTTTGTATAAGTTCCATTAAAAAAACTATCAAGAGCTTCTTTATAACATTCTGTAACTGTTTTAACATAAAGTGGATCCTTCATTCTACCTTCTATTTTAAAAGCGTCAATATTCGCATCAATAAGTTGAGGAATGTATTCAATCATACATAAATCTTTTGTGTTTAAAAACATTTGACCATCGTAAATGAATTCATTATTCTCATCGTCAATAACTCGCCATTCTCTTCGACATGGTTGGACGCAATTTCCTCGATTTGCAGAAAATTCTTCAGAATCACAAATAGTAGCAGAAAAATAACATCTTCCTGAAATTGAAGTACACATCGAACCGTGAACAAAACATTCAATCTTAGTTTTTGATAAGTGATGTTTTATAAGCTTTATTTGCTTTAAAGAGAGTTCTCTTGCTAAAATAATTCTTTCAGCGCCCAATTCTTCATAAAATTTTGCTGCTTCAATGTTAGATACATTTGCCTGAGTTGATATATGAAAATCTATCTTATATTGTTTAGCAATTCTGAGTACAGCAAGATCATGAGCAATTATTGCATCAATGTCTGCTTCTTTAGCTTCTAAGATCAAGTTTTCCAAATCCTGTAGTTCGGAATCATAAATTAAAATATTTGTAGTTAAATAAGCTTTCATAGGTGGATTTTGGTTATGACAAAACTCTGTAATTTTTCTTAAATCTACTCTCCTAAAGTTTTTTGCCTTTGCGCGCATGCTATATTTCTTTACTCCAAAATATATAGCATCTGCTATCCCTCCTACTGCTTTTAATGAGCTCCATTCTTGGATTGGCGCAAGTAATTCAGGACGTTTAACCATAATAGAATTCATGGATTTGAATAAATTCTTTATTATATGAAAATATATGAAAAATAGCTCTAAAATAATTTATGTTAAATATATGATATAAGCTTATTAATTATTTTATCATATATATTAATTCAATTAATTATATTTTTACAGAATTGCAAAAAAAGTGATATTTTTGACGTTAACCCCAGACGAATTTTTAAATGGAATTTTTAGCTTAATATTTGCTATTGTATCAGTAGTAATTGGTATAACCATTATCTCAAAATATCCTAAATCTAAAAATAGAACGATATTACTCGTCGGTCTTGTCTGGCTTGGAATTGTATCCAGTTGGTATGCGAGTTCCTCTTCATTTTTAGTCGCATTAATAACTGGTGGTGATGGTTATATGTCAGCACCCCCATTTTATTTCATAATAGGAGTTGTACCATTACCAATAACAGCTTTTATTTGGATGATTGCCTTTACAGACCTTCTCTATAAAAAAAATCAGAAAACAATTTTAATAATTTTTGGAATTATTGGAATTGTTTTCGAAATAGTGTTTTTCTCAATAGTTTTTATTGATTATACAAAAATAGGAGAAGTTACTAGCCCTGTTGACGCTGAATATGAGTTCTTCGTTACTGCTTACCAACTTTTCCTTGTTGTCATTGTTTTATTAACGGGAATCTTATTTGCTCGACAATCTTTAAAATCTAAAAGTCCCGAAATCAGATTAAAAGGAAAATTACTTTTTGCTGCTTTTATTTCTTTCGTTTTGGGCTCTGTATTAGAAATTTTAAGTGGTATTTCGATTATCATACTAATTGTAGCTAGATTGATCTTAATCTCGAGTTCTATCGAATTTTATGGGGGTTTCATGTTACCAAAATGGATGGAACGATTACTTCTAAGAGAAAAGTAGGTTTTGATAAATAAATCCTTTTTTTCCTTTTTTTGAATGTGATAATTGATTTTTCAAAAAAATTAATAGTATTATAATAATTATTGAAAATTAATTTGCTAATTATTTAGGGGAACTAAAAGTGAAAGTAGTATTATTTAACGGAAGTCCAAGAAAAGAAGGAAATACATATCACTGCCTTAATATCGTTATGGATGAGCTAAAAGCTGCTGGAATTGAGTGTGATTATAATTGGATTGGTATGGATAAGTTACAAGGATGTACAGCTTGTTTAGAATGTATTGATAATGATGATCAAAAATGTGTTTTACCTGGAGATAAAATGAATGACTATATTAAAAAAATGCTTGAAGCAGATGGGATTATCATTGGATCACCAACTTATTTCTCAAATCTAACTACAAGTACAAAAGCATTAATAGAAAGAGCAGGATATGCAACAGGAAGACATTTAAAACATAAAGTTGGTGCTGCTGTGGTTGCCGTTAGACGAGCAGGAGCAGTTCATGTATTCTCTAGTATTAACTATTTTTTCTTGATAAAGCAAATGATAGTTGTTGGTTCGAGTTATTGGAATCTTGGAGTTGGGGGGGATCCGGGAGATGTATTGAATGACGAGGAGGGTATACGAACATTTGAGAGATTAGGTAGAAATATTGCTTTTGTGCTTAAAAAAATTAAATCTTAATTTTCATCAATTTTTTTATTTTTAATGATAATATTACCAGGTGATATCATATGGACGCTTTCGATTTAATTCAAATTTATAAATTAGTTTTACAAAAACACCATTTAACTGAAGATAATAAAACTAACGATATTATTCAAATAGCAGAAGATCTATGCGGACTTCATTCTACTGGTCTAACAACATCTTATTTATCTCTCTTTGTGAGAATTTTGAATTAAGAAAATTATATATTTCGAAAAATTAGAGTAAAGATAATGAGTGAAAAATTGAATGTATTATTTCTAATTACTGATGCTCAAAGAGCAGATCATTTAGGATGTACCGGAAATCTGATTATAAAGACACCGAATCTTGATAGATTGGCAAATGAGGGAATAAGGTTTACAAACCATTTCTGTACTAACCCAATATGCATGCCTAATCGAGCTACATTAGCCACAGGCGTTTATCCTAATGTGCATGGTGTTAGAAGTAATGGCATAAATTTACGACTCACCATTCCAACAATTATTCAAACATTAAATAAAAGGGGGTGGTATACAGCAGCTATTGGTAAAATACACCATCAATATTGGCTTGGACCATTTCGTCATAAGAGTAGATCAGCAGAAAGCATAACTGATTGGGCTATTAAGAGAGATAAAAATTATCCTGTTAGAGAAAATTTTCCTCTTCCTTATTATGGATATCAAGAAGTGGAAGTAGTTTCTGGAAATGGTTCGGTCTGTTCAGGCCATTATCTTCAGTGGTTAGAAGAAAAATCACCAGAGCAAGCGAATAGAATGAAAAAGAGAGTTCAAAACTATGATAATCTATTTAGTTTATTTTGTGATGAGATTCCTGAAGAATTATACAATACTACATATGTGAAAGAACGAACTATTGCATTTTTGGAAAGATATGCTAATGGAGACTATGGAAATAAACCCTTTTATTTACATTGCTCCTTTCCAGACCCACATTACCCCTTATTTCCCCCCCAACAATATCGAGATATGTATAAACCTGATAAAGTTAAACTTCCTCCAAATTTTACTGATATTAGAAATTTATACGGTCATAAGTTCTTAGGACCTCATTTGAAGAATCCCCCATTTAAAAAAGCTTTCCTACGTGAATCATCAGAGGAAGAAGTTCGTAAAATTACTGCATTAACATATGCAGCAGTTTCATATGTTGATTACACTATAGGACAAATATTAGCCGCACTGGACAAACTAGGTTACTCAGATAACACAATTGTTGTTTTCATGAGCGATCATGGAGATTTAATGGGGGATCATGGTTTATTATTTAAGGGACCTTGCCCATTCAATGGAGTACTGCAACTTCCATTGATATGGAAAGTACCAGGGTTAACAAAGCCAGCTGTATCTGATTCATTAGTAAGTTCAATTGATTATCCTAAGACAATTTTAAATACTTTAAACATTCCTGAACGACACCAACCTCCAGATATGCAGGGTTTTGATATAAATCCTATATTAAAAAATCCAAATGAAAAAGTCAAAGACAGTATATTTATAGAAAATGATGAAGAAATAGGACCTCTTGAAGCACGTTTAAGACATTTAATAACCGAAAATTATAAAATAACAATTTACGAAGGAATGAGTAATTTTGGGGATATATATGATCGTAAAAATGATCCTAATGAACTAAATAATCTATGGTATGATAATAACTATAAGGATATTAGATTCAAACTAGTAAATAAAGTATTACATGAAAATCTAAAAGCCCAGACTAAAGTTCCCAAAAGAATAGCAGCTACATAAAAAAAAAGATTGAGAAATATTAAATAAGATTTTTCTATAAAAGACTTCCTGCTAATATTAAAATCCCGGATATTGTAAAAATGACTGGACAGAGTTTAAAAACAATAAAAGCTACTTTCGCACCAGTAAACAAAGAAAGAATTGCTAAACCAAATAACATTACAGAACAAATCCAATATACTAATTTTGAGACTGCTTCTTCAGGTCCTCCCAATAGAGTAACCAATAATACTAGTAATCCAATAAAGATAAGCGTAAAACCTTCAATAATCCATTCCATTGTAATTATATATTTATTGTCTTGAGAGATATCACCAAAATCTTTTACAACTGATTTAGTTGGAAATAAATGACTTATTCCCCACAATAACACAAAAACAGCTCCAATTATTAATAATATAGTGTTTATCATATCCATATCACTTTAATTCGTGTGGAATTTCTAAATATCTAGAAATTATAAAGTGTATTTGTTAAATCATTTAAAATAGCAGATCCTTTAAAAATTAATTCAAAATTGTTAATATTTATTCATTTTATTGAATTCAATTTCCTTAGAATCTTTATTACCTAAGATTTTCATTCTTATCCTAGCGTTAAATTACAGTACAGTAAAGAACTCTAAGAAAATTATCTCTCTTCCTCAAAAGTTGAATTTCTAATAAGTCATATGAAAAAAGTCAATAAATCTTACATAAATTTATAAATTATTACGGATTTTTTTATATGAAGGGTTTCTGTATTAAGACTTAACCAAGGATTTTTCATAATAAAATATATTTATTGATCAATTTTATGGAAAAAGCTATATCAAAATCAAAAAACGTTGTTGTAATCATATTAGTTTTATTATCATTTCTATTTTTTTTAAATAATCTCATAACTTTTTCCAACGCTCAAATTAATGGCGAATCTCCGCCAATTAATCTTAATTTTGAAATGACTGAATACGCGAATATTAGAGATAACATTAACAATGTTAGTTCAATTGAGATTCCATTAAATTCATCTAAGTGGGATCTTACTAATATTGAGTTAAATTTTACGAATATTGAATTTAAACGTGAGATACGAGAAATTGAAAGCATTGGAGTTGGTCATTCGAGAGAATTAGATAAATGGGATAAAGCATATGCAATCCAAATTAATATTACAGAGCCTACTGATGTTTTTGGAGTGCAAATTTATGGGTATGAATCTAACCCAGCTACAACAACTACTATAAAAGTTCAAATAAATGGCTATGATAATCCAACAAATAAACCAAATGAAACAGTTTATGGATCAGTTGTATTAAATATGTCAAGTGAAACAAAATGGTATTCCCAAAGTTTTCCTTCTTCTATACATATCACTAAAGGATATTATTATTTAATTGTGAATGGTTTAGAAATGGGTCCTTCTGATGGGGCAAAATATTATTGGGAAATCAATGATATTAATCCAAATAATCCAAATTTATTTTCATGGGGATATGATATAGATTGGGTAAATGGTATAACTGGAGAAACGTTTCTATACAAATTAGATCAAAAAATTACAAAAGAAGTTTTTCCAGAAGAGATTAATATGTCTGCTGAAATAGATAAAAATTATTTCCCAATTATAAATGGTAGTAGTTATGGAACTGGAAATCTAAATTTAAATATGAACTTTTCTCTGAATACTGATGTAATATCTATTCCAATTACAAATAATTTAATGTCTGATTTAGGTTTTAACGTTAAATATAGCATTAATTTAAGAAACACCTTTCTTTCAGAAGGTTCTGTAATAATTTCAGATTCTAATAATGAATGGAATATTTTTCCTGAGTTTTCTAGGTTTTCATCTAATTATACAGTTAAATTTGAATATCCTGCAAGTTGGCAAAATTTAACTATATATAGGGATACTGGAACTGGTTGGGAAAATATTACTTCAGATATTATAATAGATCCATTATATCATATAATCATTCTTCCAAACAATATAACAATAGAGGAAGCAGACTGGAAAATCACAGCAAATTCACCGAATATTTATTTCGAGATAAAGGGACTATTTTCTGAATATAAACCAGAACAAGACCTACAATTTTCAGTTGAAGTTCCAATAATACAAGGCAATCTTACATTTATTTTAATAAAACCAGGAAATTTTATCGAGATTATTGAATTAAATAGAGAAGTGACTTCAGACGAAATTTTATTTTCATTTATAATACCAACAAGTTTCCGTGAAGGAGAATACACTATAGAGATTTATTGGAATGATGAAACAGATGCAGGAGTTCAATCTCAAGAATTCCAAATAATAGTTCCATCAGTCCCATTCACCATGGATCCGCTGACCATTTTTGGAATTGTCCTACTTGCAGTAGGATTATCAGCATTCAGTATTTTATCATATAGAACAATTAAAAAGATTCGAACCAGAAAAATTGAGGACGAGCAGAAAATCTTCAGTAAATGTATGGACATTATGAACTTAGATTATCTTATTGTAACAAATAAGAGATCTGGATTAAGTGTTTATGAACAAAAATTTACAAGTAAAGATTTAAATGGAACTTTAATTTCTGGGTTTCTACAAGCTCTTTCTTCATTTGGAATTGAACTAATGAAAGTTGAAAATCAATCTCAGACTATAAAATTAGAATATAAAGATTCAATTGTATTAATGAGTGAATTTGTAAATGTTAGATTAATTTTAATAATGAAAGAAAGTCCATCAAAATACTTGCTCTATTCCCTTGAAGATCTAGCTTATGATACTTATAAGAATTACGGGAATATGATTGATCAATTTAATGGAGATATTCGACAATTTAAGGGTATAGAGGATTTACTTATAAAGCACCTAAATGTTTCAATAGTATATCCTCTAAAACTTGTTAATATAGATAAATTAGAGAAAATTAGAATTAACCCCGCTGAAAAGTCTGTTATAAATACTGCAATATCAATTATGAATAAAAGTAGTACTGAATTCTTTTATATTAAAGACTTAATACCTGAAAAAACTTGCAGTCCCAAAGATATTGAACTCATTCTTAAATTAATAGAGAAAAATATTTTTCAAGTTTATTAATCCCTCCAATTCTTCGATTTTGAGTAAATACGACTTATTGTCGATGAATCCTATAAGTAATAAAATCAATATTTAAATAGATTAATTGAAATTATATTTCTTGATAACATTTTTGTATAATCTAAAATCTTCAGGGATTTGTATTTGAAAAAGGTATATAAATCAAGAAATTTTATAATAGGATTTGCTTTCATAACACTTTTATTCCTAAGTTTAATATATAGTACTAATTTTGCTAATGCTCAGAATAATGATGAAATCCTTGAAACCCATTCAAATTTCCCGATGCTTGAATTTGCAGATAATATAAATACAAATAGTGGAATAAGATCAATAGATATTTCATTACCATGTGTTTCATGGAATATAACATATATTGAAATGAATTTTACAGATGTAAAATTAGGTAAAGAAATAAAACCCGTTGAAGAAAGCGGTACAAGTATTCATAGAATAGATTCAAGGGGTAAATTAGGGTATGGTGTTGAAATCAATATTATTGAGCCTACTATACTATTTGGTGTTTATATCTATGGCTATATAACTGGGACTCCAGTTAAACCAGTATATGTTCAAATACAAGGATATAATATTTCAACCAATTCTCCAGATGAAAATATTCTAGGAAATACCGTAATAAATATTTCTACTCCAGGTTGGCATCAACAAATTTTTGAATATGAAGTCTCACTCTCTCCAGGAAACTATTATTTAGTAATTAACGGATCAGAATTAACTTTTCCTACTGACAAATCAGATTACAATTGGTTATTTAATGGTAGTGGATCTATAAACACCAATTTACATACAGCCGTTTATGATGGCGGGGTATGGTCTGAAGAAGATGTAGGTAAACCTCTTCTATATAAACTAATCCAAAGAGTAGATAGATCATTTAATCCTGAAGAGATAAATATGACATTAGATATTGATGGATCGTTATTTCCAATTAGTGGAAATGGAAGTATTACTGTGAATAAAAATATCTCTCCCAATAGTGATGTTTTTAATATACCAATCTATAATAATCGATCAATTGAATTATTATTTAATCTAAGTTTTCATATTAAATTACAAAATTTCTTAAATACCGAAGGTTTTGTATTCATTCAAGAGAATCCTGCCAATATTTGGACTTTAAATCCTGAAATTTCACGATATTATTGTAATTATTCTATTAAATTTATTTATCCAAACAGTTGGTATAATATAACTATATATAGAAACAGTGGAACTGGATGGGAAAATATTACAAGTGATATTATAAAAGATCCAATAAATCATTTTATATTTCTTCCAAATAATACAATAATAGAGGATACAGATTGGGAAATCACAGCAAATTCTCCAAATATTCAACTTCCTTACGATGTACAAAAAGAAAAGTTTAACCCGGGTCAAGAAATACAATTTTCTGTTCTGCCTCCAATTCCTCCAGGAAATATTACTTTTAGGTTAATTAATACTTTAGGGTATCCCGCTCAGCCAGATGAAACTTATGTAATAGATTCAATCGAAACAGAGGATCTTAAACTAAATTATACACTTCCATCTAATCCCCATGAGGGAAATTATAAGGCTTATGTTTTTTGGAATAATGCTACGGATGCAGGTGTAATTACTCAAAAATTCCAAATAATAGTTCAATCAGTCCCATTCACCTTAGATCCACTAACTATTTTTGGAATTGTCCTACTTGCAGTAGGATTATCAGCATTTAGCATTATATCATACAGAACAATTAAAAAGATTCGAACCAGAAAAATTGAGGAAGAGCAGAAAATTTTCAGTAAATGTATGGATATTATGAGCCTTGATTATCTTATTGTGACAAATAAGAATTCTGGATTAAGCATTTATGAACAAAAATTTGCAATTAAAGAATTTAATGGTACTTTGATTTCTGGATTTTTGCAAGCCATTTCTTCATTTGGAATTGAACTAATGAAAATTGAAAATCAATCTCAAACTATAAAATTAGAATATAAAGATTCAATTGTACTAGTGAGTGAATTCGTAAATATTAGATTAATCTTAATAATGAAAGAAAGTCCATCAAAATACTTGCTCTATTCCCTTGAAGATCTAGCTTATGATATCTATAAGAATTACGGGAATATGATTGATCAATTTAATGGAGATATTCGAAAGTTTAAGGGTATAGAGGATTTACTTATGAAACACCTAAATGTTTCAATTGTATATCCACTAAAAGTTGTTAATATAGATAAATTAGACAAAATCAGAATAAGCCCAACTGAGAAGTCTTTTATTAATAATGCAATATCGATTACCAAAAAGACTAATACTGATGCCTTTTATACTAAAGATTTAATACCTGAAAAAACTTGCAGTCCTAAAGATTTTGAAATTATTCTTAAATTAATAGAAAAAAATATTTTTCAAGTAGCAATTTAACCTTTATTAATCTCTCAATTCTTCGATTTTGAATAAAAACAACTTATTTTAATGAATCCTATAAGTAATAAAATCAAAATTTAAATAGACGAATTTAGATCATATTGCTAGACATTTTAGTTCATTTTTAAATTCTTCAGGGTTTTATATTTGGAAAAGGCATATAAACCAAGAAATTTAATGATAGGAATCGCTTTTATAACACTTATATTAGTAAGTCTAATATATAGTACTAATTTTGCTAATGCTCAAAATAATGGTGAATCCCTTGAAATCAATTCAAATCTACAAATGATTGAATATTCAGATAATATAAATACAAGTACAGATGTTAGTTCAATAGATATTCCTTTACCATCAACTACTTGGAACATTACAAATATGGAGTTTAATTTTACGGATATAAAATTAGGAAAAGAAATTATAACAATTGAATATGAGGGAGATGAAACAAAAACAGTAGGTTATAAAGGAGAACCAGGCTATGGTGTTCAAATTAATATTACTGTACCGACGGAAATTTTTGGAGTATATATATATGGAGTTCGTAGCGGGGACGATCCATCAATTCCGGCATATATACAAATACACGGGTATAATGACACAGAAGACATACCAGATGATAGTATTTATGGAACAGTACCAATAAATATGACTAATAGTTTTGATTGGTATATCCAAACCTTCGAAAACCCAATATCACTTTTAATTGGCCAATATTATCTGGTAATGAATGGAACAGAAATGAATATTCCCATAGAAAAAACAGCTTATAATTGGTATTTCAATGATAGTGACTCTATTAATACTAATCTTAATACATCAAACTATGATGGCGCAAAATGGAATTGGGAAGCTACTGGAGAACCTTTATTATATAAATTAATTCAAAGAGTAAATAAATCTTTTGAACCGGAGGAAATTAATATGAGTGCAATTATTGATGGTATTCATTATCCCATCTTAAATGGAACAGAACCTGGAACTGGTCAATTAAATATCAGTAAAGATATTTCTCCTTTATCTGAAATATATAATATACCAATAGAAAATAATCGTGTCCCTGAGTTATTATTCAATTTAAGTTATCATATCAAACTTCAAAATATTTTTGAATCAGAATGGGAAATATCAATTAAAGAAAATTTGGCTAATATTTGGATAATGACTCAAAATTTTGATAGATGTTATTCTAATTATTCGATTAAATTTATATATCCAAACAGTTGGTATAATTTAACTATATACAGAGATATAGGGTTTGGTTGGGAGAATATTACAGCAGATATTATAAAAGATCCAATAAATCATTTTATATTTCTTCCAAATAATACAATAATAGAGGATACAGATTGGGAAATCACAGCAAATTCTCCAAATATTGAACCTTCCTTAGATGTACGAAAGACAAAATTTAGCGCGGGTCAAGAAATACAATTTTCAATTCTGCCTCCAATTCCTCCAGGAAATATTACTTTTAGGCTAATTAATCCACTAGATTATCCAGCTCAACCAGATATAACTTATGTTATAGAAACAATCGAAACGGAGGAACTCTTACTTACTTATCAACTTCCATCTAATCCCCATGAGGGAACTTATAAGGCTTACATTTTCTGGAATAATGCTACAGATGCAGGAGTAATTACCCAAGAATTTAAAATTAGTGTTCCATTTGTTTTAGATCCAATGTTAATTATTATAATAGTATCTGTTGTAGCTGTTTTGTCAATTGCTAGTTTTACCACATATAAACTTGTTAAAAATACTAAGAGAAAACATGAGGCATACAGACAGAGCATATTTAATAAATATATGGATGTTTTAAATTTAGATTATTTTATTATCACACATAAGAAGTCTGGTTTAAATTTATACGAACAAATTTTAGCTGGCAAATCCATTGATGCTTCATTAGTCGCAGGATTTCTTGAAGCAATTCGTAGCTTTGGTATTGAATTAACTGGAGCTGGTGAACAATCTCAGACAATAAAATTGGAATATCAAGATTCAAAAATCTTAATGTCAGAATTTAAGAGTTTTAGAATTTTGCTCATTATGAAAGAACATCCTTCACAGGACTTCTTAGAATCTATTAAAGCTTTATCTTATGATATTGATAAAAGATATGGTAATATTATTGAAAGTTTTAATGGAAATTTAATACCATTTAAAGGTATTGGTGAATTACTTGAACAACATTTACAAACAGCCTTGATATATCCATTAGAAATAATTAAACTAGATATAAAACTTAAGTCTTATGAAAAATCTATGGTAAATCGAGCTAAAGCGATTATGAAAAAGAAGAACAAGGATTATTTTACTGTAACTAGTCTCTTATCAATAAGAAAGGATTTTGATGCAAAAGAGGCCGAAATAATCCTTAATTTGATAAAGAAAAAAGTTTTTCAACCTAAATTATAATTAACATCTTTTATTCTTGACTATAAGAGGTTCTATACAAAAAAAGAATATAAAAAAAAAATTATAATAAAAAAAATTTTATTCTGATTTTTTTCTCCATACTTTAAAATAAACAATCAACAGTATAATAGCCACAGGAACGCCAAAAATTATCAAAAGCCACATAATAGTAAAAAACCAAGCATAAACGAAATAACTGTAATCTAATTGCCCAAATTGGGTATTATAGTTTCCATCAATTGCAATAACGATACAATATGCTATAAATATAAAAAAGGAAAAGCCTCCACCACTGCCACCCTGTTTATATTTTTTCTTTTCCTTCTTTTCTCTTTCTTTGAATTCTTGTTTCTCTTCATCGGGTAATCTCTTCCAACACAGATATGCTCCTACACCAAAAAATAGAGCTGCTGGAACTCCTATAAACAATAGCTCCCATAGAATTATCAAAATGTAAAAGCCAACAACATAATTCAATGTCCAATCGTTAAAAGTCCATTCACCTTGCCCCCCAAGAGTAGAGGTTTCTATAAACCAAACAAGAACTAGAAGTGCTCCTATAGCACATACAATTACTGCGATTATACAAATGACGAATATTTTCCAATATTTTTTAATTTTATTTTTCCAGAAAACTTCAGCACTTACATCTTCCATTTTAATTACCTTTCATTAATTTTTTTATTATTATTGTAAGATTTTTAAAGTAAGAGGTGTAAATATTTAAACATTTTTAAAGCTTTAATATATAATTTATAAGACATTTAATCAATTATTTTTTTAAATTTCTGCAATACTCATATTATTTTATTCTTAATCTAGTCCCCTTAAATTTTTTAATTAGAATTTTATTATCATTCTAGAAAATTGGAAATTTTTAAATAAAATTATAGAAATTTTAATACAATGAGCGAAAATTTAAAAGATTTAATTGATAAAGCTGAAGAAGAAGAAAGTAACAGAGCAGAATTGGAAAAAATAATAGAAAAATTGAATAATGAGATTAATAGATTGAATGCTCAATTAGAAGAACAGAATTCACGAACCGAATTAAGTGATAAAGTTACCGCCGATAGTATAAATGAATCGGAAGAAATTACAATTTTAAAAAATATGGTTTCTTCACAACGAAAAGAACTAGCTCAGAAAGATTATGAAAGTGAAATTTTACAAAAAAAATTTGATGATATAAATCTCGAATTATCGAAACAAAAAGAAAATGTTGATGAAGCAATTGATCCCATGATTTTAAAAGAGTATACTACAAAAATCGAAAACTTATCTAAAGATTATGATAGATTAGAAAAGGACTTTGAACCATTGAAAAATCAAATTTCTGAATTAGAAGATGAAAATAGATTGTTAAAAAATAATCTCAAAGATTTAAAAACTGAGCTGTCAACGATTGCGTATTTAGAGGAAGAAATTATAGATTTAGAAGCAAAAATTGTAGAATTAGAAAATGAAAATCAGATACTCAAAGATAATAGTATGAAAGCAGAAAAAAAAACGCCTGATATTGAGTTTTTAGAGAGCACTCGTAATACTATCGCAAACTTAATGGAAGAAGTTAATAGATTAGAAAATGTAATTCTTAAAAAAAATGAGAAAATCTTTGAATTAGTGAATGAAAACAATTTGTTAAGGAATAATATTGATTTTTTAAAGATTGAAAAACCCGATACTGCTCAATTAGAAGAAGAAATCGCTATTTTGCAAGAACAAGTAGTCGCTCTTGAGGATGAAAATATAAGGCTTAAAGAAAAAGATGAAAAAGTCTTGAAAGAAGCTATATCAATTCCTCTATCTCAAGAAGAAATTGAGATCCCTACTCAAAAACCTTTAAAAGTTGAGACTGAACAATTAACGGAACCTTCGTTGGAAATGGAAGAAAAGATTACACTAGATACCGATATCTTGAAGGTTGAGGCAGAAGAAGTTGTTTCTTCTCATACTACGTTCGATGAGTTGAAATCAATCCTTTCTCCTGAATTAGAAAAAGAAGAACAACCAGTTTTAGAAGGAAGTTCTGAGGGAAGGCGCAGATGTCCAAAATGTGGAAATGCTAATAAAGCACTCATCCGGGAAATGTCTGATAAAACACATATTATTTTAGCGTATCCAAGAGTCTATGGTAAGAAATACCACTGTGGTCAGTGTGGTACTGAATGGCGCTAAAAATGGAATATTTCTTTGAATGTTAGATTTATTTAGAGCCATTCTATATCAAGTTGTTGAGCAGAAACTGTTAGTTCAGCAGCTGCTCTAGTATATTTCATTACTTTAGCCATATCTCCTTCGAGTCTTGCTTTTCCACTTAACATCATTCTAATAGAATCTGCTTCACCTATAGTGATTTTTTTCCATGTTCCATAATCAGTAGTGTATATATATTCAACTTCATAGCCTTCTCCACTCGGTTTTTCTCCTGGTTGTAAAAGTTTTATTTTATCTTCAGGATTTAATTTCTTACAACCTGTACATTCTCCATGATACAGCCCAATCCACATTCTCTGTTCATGGTCTAAATTTCCGCTAGGAGTAGCTACCCAGACAAAATCCCCTTCCCAATCGGCAGCAGCGTCTCTATAATTCTCATTTTTATTGAGGGCATCACGATAGGCATCCGCAAACTCTTGAGTTCCATATTTTACTTTTACCATTTTTTATTTCTACCTCTATTGTTTATATTTAATTTAAGAAAAATACTTTTAAATCTTATATAAATTCTTTGATTAAAATTCAAATTATTTTTAAACTATACAGAAATGTTCTTCTTGGAAGTTCATGCTAGAGATTAAACAGGTAACATCTAAAGAACGAATAGAACAAGCGTTCGAGCTATTTAAAGAATATGCTAACTACTTAAACATTGATTTAGAGTTTCAAAATTTTAATGAGGAACTTGAATCCTTACCTGGTGATTATTCATTACCAGAGGGATGTCTTCTCTTAGCATTTTATAAAAATAAATTAGCAGGATGTGTAGCTCTAAGAAAGTTTGATGAAGGCATGTGTGAGATGAAAAGACTCTATGTTCGATCAGGATATCGAGGAAAAGGTATAGGAAAAGCGTTAGCAAAACAAATACTTAATACAGCTCGGAAATTGGGATATACACATATGCGTTTAGACACACTTCCATTTATGAAAGAAGCAATAACTTTATATCTTTCTTTAGGATTTAAAGAAATCGATCCTTATTGTTATAATCCTTATGATGGTGCTAAATTTTTTGAGTTAAAACTTTAAATTCAATTTAGAGCTTTAAAAAAATTAAAATTAAAAAAAAAAGGGAACCTGTCAGATGTAAAGAAATACTAAAAAGAAATTAACAAATCTCTTATACCATATTTACTATCTTCCAAAATTCCTTATTTTTATTACCTATTCTCTTTCTTAATTAATAAACTATTTTATTAATAAAAAGATTTCCGGCTATGAAAACTCTGCCGAGGTCCTTTTTCAGTAACTACGACATTGCTGGCTTGCGGTCCCTTTTGACCCTGAGTGACTTCAAATTCTACAATATCCCCTTCATAGATTATTTTAAAATCACCACTTTCGGCTTGAATAGTGGAATAGTGAACAAATAAATCACTCGAACCATCATCGGGAGTAATAAAGCCATAGCCTTTCTTACTATTAAACCATTTTACTGTTCCTTTTGCCATTGATAAAACCTAAAACAATTGTGTACACACATTTGCTAAAAATGCAACAATTAAGATATGTATGTATTCTTTTGTAATAAAATTTTGCTTAAACATTAAAAATTTATATACTTATGGATCATGCTCTTTTACTTTTTAAATGGATTTGGAAACCATTTTGGTACTTTCTCTTTATATTCTAGATATTGTTTGC
The DNA here is from genome assembly GCA_019057865.1 of Promethearchaeota archaeon. Lineage (GTDB taxonomy): Archaea > Asgardarchaeota > Lokiarchaeia > Sigyniarchaeales > SOKP01 > Loki-b32. Next base: position 22,070 of record JAHLWP010000005.1, on the reverse strand, counting down.
CAAACATATTTTCAAGAATACTTTCTTCGAAATTTGCCATCCAGTTATAAACTAAAAAAACTACTATGAAGGAGCCAATACTAATTAATGAAATTGATAAAAAGATAAATGCTATATAAATCAATAAAATACCAAAATACATTGGATTTCTCACATATCCAAGAATCCCATTAGTAATCAAAGTATTAGGTGGTTGATGTGATTTAAATAAAGCACGATGAGATAATAATATGAAAATAATTGCTATGACAATAACTACAATAAATAGTATTAAGCGAATTAAAAATGGTACAAAATCGTTTAGGAACGTTGAAATTAGAAAAATTGTTGAATCTAGAAACCAAATCAGAAAAAATACTATTGGCAATATTGCATGATATATGTGTGCGCGTGGTATTTCTCTCTCATGACCCTTATGTCTTCCTCCATTCATTTTAACATATCATTCCTTAAAGTTTTATCATTTTGATTTTTATCCTTTTTATTTAACCCTTATATAGACCAATAATTGTCTTAAATGGAAGTGTATCCAGTATTGTTTTATAATAACAAAAAGAGTTCTAAGAAAAACATATCTAATTTTAAATCTTTTAATAATTTCATATTATTATAAATATAAGCATAAACATGTTCTTCGCTAAAATATCTCAAACATAAATTCTCTCCTTTTACTTCCTTTAAAATATTTATAATTTGGCTAAGAATTGATTTTAAATACTTAAGAACTAATTTTTTTTCACCCTTAATAAGGTCTATATCAACAATATTAAACCAAGACTCTTTAGAATAGGAAATATTTTTCAATTCTGGATGGTTTTTGAATATTGCTTGGTTTTTAATAGTACTATACGAATTATCGATGAGATTTAAAATTTCAGTTTTGGACTTACTATACATTTTATGATCTATAATATTTCTAATTGAAATTAATATATGCTGGAAAACACCCAAGATATCAAAAAAATCTGCAACATGTGTTAAAGTTTCAACCTCTTCCCATTGATTATAATAATCCTCAATTACATCAATAAAAGGTAAAAAAATATTAATATTTCCATTCCAAGTATGCCCTTTTTTTTCCCATGCGGATTTAAACTCTTTTATGAATGCTTCTTTTATAACATTCAATCTCCCTATTAACATTTCAGTTCTTACATTTTTGTGGTCTGCTGCGACAAAAAGTAATTGATACTCTGGCTCTAATATATAACTCCATCTTAATCCACCCATCTCTATAGATTCTAATGATTGCTTAAATTCAACCATAGAAAAATGATGAAACGCTGTTAAAAATCCAGAAACAATATCTTCATCTGCAGTAGTTTTCAAAAAGGATTTATATAACAATTTTGTTCCAGATTCAGAATCTAATATCCAAATGATCATAATCGGGATAAGGAACTTTATTTAACTTTAAAATATATTCTTATGAGAATTTGAATTAATGGTTTATATTAAATTATTCAATATTACTCTTTTAAATTTACTGAAAAATTCATTTCTATTATTAAAATTAGAAATCTAAAGTTTTAATAGTTTTTTTTTGTTAAATAACTTATTATGGGTGTTTTGGTAGTTTTTTACTCAAGAACCGGTAATACAAAGAAGATTGGTGAATTAATTTCAAGAGAGCTAAATTGCGAGTATGAAGAAATATTTGATACTAAAAAGCGATCAGGATTTATAGGATTTCTTAGAGCTGGTGCAGATGCTACAAGAAAGAAATTAACAATAATTAAAGAGATTGAAAAAAATCCTGAATTATATGATTTAATTATAATGGGAACGCCTATATGGAATAAAAGAATGAGTACGCCAATAAGAACATATATTACTGAGTATAGAAGTATAATTAAGAATGTTGCCTTTTTCTGTACTAAGGGTGGGAAAGGAAGTCATAAAGCCTTTGAAAGCATGGCAAAATTATGTGATAAACAAGCAATATCAACTCTGGAAATTAATAAAAAAGAAATTAAAGAAGGATTGTATAGTAACAAAATTAGAAAATTTATTTTATCTTTGACTTAATTATTTCTATGAAATATCTTACCTATACCTTGGTAAATCTTTAGTCTTCTGATAGAATGATTTAATTCCTATTTCTTTTACCTGATTATTCATTTGAATCCACCTTCCCTTAAGATCAGAATCAAAATTAGTTTTTTCACAAGGAAATTCATCACATTGAAAGTAAAAATCAACTCCTTTACTTTTATAACAATCTCTTACTCCACAATCAGGATATAAACAAGATCCTTTTCTACATCCATTACAATTCTCTTCTGTTAAATATATAAGTAATTCTTTGAATGGAGGATAATTATTAAATACCGGAAGAAATGTTGAGAATCTCTCGGCATATCTATCAAAAGATCCTAGAAGTTCTTGTAATTTTATACTACTTTTCCTTATATCTCCATTAGAATTTGCGAAACACTTACGACAATTAAGCCCACATGGAGCAAGGATATCTAATATATCATTATATTTCATTTCTATATCTTTTCTCACAATTTTTTTCAAATTTTATTAGAAATTTTACTTTTAATTTTCATCTATAAATGCCAGATATAAATATTAAGATCAATGAAATCATCTTCATTAAAAACAATCCCCTCTAACTCTAATAACTTTTTCTGTACTTCATAACCACCATCATAAGGCAATGAAATCCTTCCCTTACTATTAATAACTCTATGCCATGGTAAATTATCTTTCCTCGAACAAGAATGCAATATCCATGCTACTTGTCGTGCAGCACGTGGATTTCCCGCATAAGCAGCAATTTGACCATATGTTGCAACCTTTCCACTTGGAATTTGTTTAATTAGTTGTTTTATTCTCTCGGAAAATGAATCATTCATATTTATATCATCTTAAGTACTTACAATTTTATTATAAAACCTGCACAGGGTTGTCCTCTTGCAACTAGCATTTTTTACAAGAATCATTCATTTTTTAAATTAATTATTTTTCATTTTAAGTTTATCACGTACTAAATAAAGTAGCATTAATAAATAAGGAGATAGATACAAAGAGAGCTATAATAATAATGATTATGGTAAGATTTTCTCGCTTCATTAAATATCACTTGATTTTCAAATATACTTTAATAGCAAATATCAAATTTAATTAATACACATTATTATAGAGGTGAAATTATTTATTTTTAATAAAACATGTTCGAATTTAATTTTATATGTAAACTTTCCTTATTTAATTAAAAAATTCGATAATTTGGATGTGAAAGAAATTTGACAAACAAGGATTTGATTAAGGAAAAAGTAAAAATACATAATTTAGATGAAATGCTGGATTATCAAGAAGGCTCAGTTGTTAGTAGAACTCTAATAAATAAGGAGGAAGGTACAGTCACCTTATTCTCTTTTGATAAGGGTGAGGGATTAAGCGAACATACTACCCCATTTGATGCTCTTGTATATATATTCGATGGAAAAGCTAAAATTACAATTTCTAAAAAAGATTATATTTTAGAGAAAGGTCAAATGATTATCATGCCTGCAAATGAACCCCACGCATTAAAAGCGCTCGAAAAGTATAAGATGATGTTGATAATGATAAAAACCATCTAAAGATAATATTTTTTATAAAATTAACAATTTTTTTTTATAAGCATTATTTAAAGCCACTTTACTTTTGCTGACCTGCGAGGTGGTATTCGATAATATTTTACTCGAGGGAATCCAACTGCTAAAGTATAACCTACTACATGATTTTGTGGAATTTGAATTACTTTAGCAACATTCTCAAACTCATTTATAGCGACTGTTGCAATTCCCAACGAACATGTTCCTAATCCCAATGATTCTGCTGCTAACATGATGTTGCTAGCTGCTACAGAACAATCTTGAATTAATGTAAATGTTTTTTTAGCTGCATGAATAATAATTAATTCTCCATTCCAGCGCCAAAATTCTTCACCTCGTTCAATACCCTTAAGCATATCACTAAAATTTGGAAGTATACCTCCAATTATCTTTAGAGAGCTCTTTTCAATTGACTTTCTAAATTCTTTCCATTTACTCCGTTCAGCATAAATTTTAGAAAGTTTAATCAATCCCTTTGTAATTTCATTTGAAAAATTTTTCAAAAGTTCAGGATCACGCAAAATTGTAAAATTTACCAGTTGATCATTATGACCTGTAGGAGAATATTTTCCTGCTTCAAGAAGTTTATTCCATAAATCTTCTGGAATTGGTTCAGATTTAAAATTTCTTATAGATCTTCGAGATTTGATTAAATTCATTAAATCTTTATAAGATGGTATTTCAAAACCTTCTGAAATCTCTATTATCTCTTCAGCTGGATAATTCTTTAATTTAATTGCACCAACTGGACAAACTGCAAAACAATGTCCACATTCCATACATAAAATTTCAGTAGACCGTCTCATTACTAGATTATCATCTCTAAAGTAGTAAAGTCTTAAAGGGCATGCACGTGTGCATACTTTACATTTAGTACAAACATCAAGATCTACTTCAATTTTAGGATTCACAATTTTATGAACTTCAACCAATTTAAACACTTCAAAATTCTAAATTTATTTATTTTTATGAATTGCTTATCACTTATTTATATGATCTTCATTTATTCAACTTTTTAACATCCAATCCGCTAAACTTTTTAGAAATAGTTACAAAAGGAAAGAAAAAAATATAATAAAAAATTGTAAGTGAATTAATCACTTCAAACTTCTGAAATTTTTAATTTTTTTGAATTGGATATCTCTTATCTATATAATCTTTTGTTTCAAAATAAAAATAATATAGGATAGGATATTAATAAGGATATAATACTAAAAAAGGGTAAAAAACTATGCAAATTAAAATTTTTTAATTTTTTTAAGTAATGGAGGAAAGAATATGAGAAATTTCAACTTTTATCAGCCAACTCGGATTAGATTTGGATGGGGGGGTGTAAATGAGATAGGGAGGGTTATTGCAAGAATGGGAAAAAGATGTTTATTGGTTACTGTTAAACCATTTCCTGCTTTAGAACATGTCTTTGAAAAAGTAAAAAGTTTATGCATTGAAGCAGGAATAGAAATATTTCATTTTGATGGGGTTATACCCAATCCTACAAACGATTGTGTAAATATAGGCTCGGAGATGGCTAAATATAATAAAATTGACGTTGTTTTAGGAGTAGGGGGCGGTTCTAGTATTGATACTGCAAAAGCTATTGCTGTTGGCGCTACACATGAAGGTGATGTGTGGAATTACCGTTTAGGACAACAACGATTTGAAAGTAAAAAAGTACTTCCAATTATAGCAGTTCCAACTACAGCAGGTACAGGAGCAGAGGTTACTAATATGTCAGTTATAAAAAATCCTGATGAAAAATTTAAAAGTGTGCTTGCTGATTGGACACTTACTCCGAGGGTTAGCTTTATTGATCCTGAACTCACACTCACTGTTCCACCACATATTACAGCATCAACTGGTTTTGACGCTTTTTGTCACTCATTTGAAAGTCTATTAAACAAGAATGCTTCCGATTTTATCGATCTTTTGGCAATCGATTCGTTAAAAAAGGTTATTAAATACCTTCCTCTTGCAATTAAAAATGGATCAGATAGGGAGGCACGAGAGGCACTCTCATATACAGCTACTCTTGGTGGGATTTCAATTACAAATATAGGAACGACACTTCCTCATGGAATAAGTATGGCAATTGGAGGGCACGTTTCCGAAATAATGCATGGAGAGAGTCTTGCAATCATGTACCCTGAAATTAATCAATGGACATGGGAACATGCAATTCCTAAATTTGCGATTGTAGGTCGTCTCTTTAACCATGATTTAAAAAATGAATCTGATAAGGTTGCAGCTGAGAAATGTTGCAATGAAATTAATTTATTCCTAAAAAAAATTGGTATGTGGATGAATTTAAAGGACAAAAATGTACCTGAAAGCGAATTCGAAGCAATAGCCAATGATACATTAAAACTTCGGAATTATTCAATACATCCAAGAGTTCCGAATCTAGAAGAGGTGATCAATCTTATTAAGAAAAGTTATAAAAGGAAAGATTAAGATTGAACTTTCAAAATTTAAGAAATCCTCTGGTATAATTTAAGTTTCATAACTTAATCATTAGTTGAAACTTATCTATAAACAATCTATTAAAACTAAATAATTAATAATAAGTTCTAAAAAGTAGTAAGTAAATTATTTTATTCTAGAACTTCTGAGACTTTTTTGTTATCTTTAAAAATAGCGTTTGCCTTTTCCATTATATCTGGAATACCAATTTGTTGTGGGCATTTATCCAGACATTCCTCACATTGGATACATAGAGAGGCTGCTCCTTCAGCTTCTTCTCCTTCTGATATCTTTTTTTCTAAATCTTCTCGGGTTTTAGCCATTCTATTATAAAAAAATGCAATTCTTGGTTTACGTCTTTCACCCCAATATGCAATTTCATTCATTAACATTAGAACGCTTGGAATAGTTACTCCATTTGGGCAGGGCATACAATATCCACAACTTGTGCAAAGTACTATATCATATTTCTTGTATGCTTTTCGCAAATTAGAAATTGTTTGTAATTCTTCTTCAGATAGAATATTAATTCCTGATTTATCAGCAGATTCTACATTTTCTATAACTTGTTGCATAGTACTCATACCACTTAATACAACTGAAACTTCAGGTTGATTCCAAAGGAATTGTAAAGCCCAATCAGCCATACTCCTTTTTACATTTGAATTTTCCAATACTTCCTTAATCTCTGGCTTTGTCTCTAATTTATTCTCTGGAATAGCCAATTTCCCGCCACGAATTGGTTCCATAATAATAACAGCAATGTTTTTACTTCCAGCATATTTTAATCCTTTAGTACCTGCTTGATAATCGATATCTAGATAATTATGTTGGATTTGACAACAGTCCCAATCATAATAATCAATTATCTCTTGAAATACTTCAAAACTATCATGAAATGAGAAACCTATGTATTGAAATAAGCCAATATCTCTAGCTTCTTCCATTTTTTCGATTAAATTAAACTTTTTAATTTTTTCTAATCGTCCTTTGTTTAATCCATGGAATAGATAAATATCTGGATTTGTTTGTAATCTTCCAATTTGTTCATTAAGATATTTGTCAAAATCCTCTCTTTCCTTAACTAACCAAATAGGTAGCTTTGTAGTGAGATTAACTTTTTCACGATAACCATCTTTTAATGCTTTTCCTACTAGTACTTCGCTATAACCATCATGATATGGATATGCTGTGTCAATATAATTTACATCATGATCAATTGCATAACGAATCATCTTAATTGCTTCTTCTTCAATAATCTTGAATTGCTGATTCACTGGCAATCGCATAGCCCCAAAACCTAAAGCAGATACTTCCCAATCCAATGAACCCATTTTTCGATACTTCATAATAATCTAAATATTATTGTTTTTGTAAATAGATATGTTAAGAAATATTAATTTTTCGTTTAAGTAGGATATACATAAACTAAAATGATATCTATATTTCAGATGAATTATGAATCTTTTTGATTTAATGATCAAACGTCGATCTGTTAGATGCTTTAAAGATACAAAAATTCCAGACGAGATCATTAATAACCTTGTCCAAGTTGCTAATAATGCTCCATCAGGAGGAAATATACAACCTATATCAATTATCATTATACAAAAGGTCGAGGGAAGGAAAAAACTAACAGAATTTGTTGGAGGTCAACCATGGGTTGAAAATGCGCCTCTATCCATGATTTTTTGTATTGATTTTTATAGGATAAAAAAATGGACACTCAAGTCTGATACGGACTTTCAAGGAGAAAATTCGCTTTCGCATTTTTTAATTGCCTATGCTGATCTTATGGGCGCTGCCCAAAATGTTGTCATCTTAGCTGAAAGTTATGGACTCGGATCCGTTTACGTGGGCTCAATTCAATCTAAGATTGATGATGTGAGGGAATATTTTTCAATACCTAAGTATGTACTTCCTATGATGGTTTTATCAATAGGATATCCCGAATCTATTCCAAAAAATATACCTAAATTAAAACATAACTTAATTGCTCATAATGAAAAATACAAAATTTTAAGTGATGACGAGATAGCAGAAGCTTATAATAATAAATATGGGGATTTCGATGAAAATGTAGATAAATATCTTGAAAAAGCTTATATTGAAGTTATTGAGGCAAGTAAACAACATAAAACTAGTTGGATAAAACTGGTTAAACAAATGATGAAAAAGTTAGAGATAAGGAATCATGCCCAGTTCTTATTTAAATTGCGTTACCCCTCTAAGGCAATGGTCGAATTGAATAAAAAACAAATTCAAGCATTCAAAAATGCTGGATTTAATATCTTTTAATAAAAGCATAATAAATCAATTGTATACTATTGTTAATACTTTTCACATATCAATCCCAAAAATTCCTTATCTAAGCTCATTTTCAAATTCAAGTTTAAATTAATTATATTTAATGATATCCAAATACATTTCGAACCTTTTTGAATTTTAAGAAAATATTTGAGGAAAGTACTATTTTAATTTTTAATTAAATTGAAAAAGGCATTGAATAATGGAAACCTCGAGAAAATCTCCTACATATCAAGATAATAAGGTTATTACCAATTATTCTGTGGAAGGTTATCGAGCGTGGCCAATATTTTTGCTTGCCTTTGTTAGGCTATTTTATGTTTCAATTTTTGAAAGAGCTCTGTTAAATTATCTCTATTTTGTAATAGATATTAGAGCAAGTACTTTAGGTTTCATATCATCTGCGGGAGCACTCATTTACATTGTTGCACCGATAATAGGACAATTACTAACAAAAAGATTTTTAGGGATTCGAAAAGCGCTTATTTTAAGCTCAATTTTAACTCCTTTTCTAACGGTAGCTCAAATATTATACCCTGTGGCTTGGTTTTTAATTATCTGTCGTGTATTATTAGGATTAACATTGGGATTATTTTGGCCAAATTGTCTTATTCTATTAAGTAAGTGGCAAAAAGTAAGTAGTATTGAAAAATCTAAGAAGAATTTTGCAATGTTTAACCTTTCTTGGAATTCTGGTTTTATAATAGGGCTTCTTGTCGGTTTTCTTTGGGCATTTTCTTTGAATGATTATTCTGCAATGATAATTTCTTGGTTATTATCATTTCTATTAATCCCTTTAAGTTTCTTCATACAAAAGGAAAAAAGTCCTGCTATTTTAAAAGAAAGCGTAATTTATCAATCAGAAGACCCCCTTTCTCACTTAGATATTAAAGAAGATTTAGTAGTCAACTCACAAACACCTATGATTGTATACTCTGTACTCTTTTCATGGATTTGTATAATGTTTTTAACAATATCAAAATCAATTTTTATTTTTGGCTATCCTATTCTTCTAAAAGCCCTTTTATCTAATGAATTTTCTTATCTAACCTATCTTGTACAATGTGGAACACAATTTATGCAATTATTAGGTTTAACCTGGATAAATTCAATGAAAATCTATAGTAGAAAAATAGCCACTCTGGTAAGTGTTATAGCAGTGGCCCTAATTGCATTCACAGTTGTTCTTTTGGGAAATATCTGGTATATTTCGATTATAACAGCTATTATTGGGCTTTTCTTAGGATTAATACATGGAGTTGGAATGAAAATCATGCTTGAATATGGAACAGCTGAGAACTCAACAAGATATGCAACCATTAATGAAATTATAGTAGGAATGGGATTTGGGGTAACTCCTATAATAGCAGGATACGTTGTAGAAATTCAACTATATGCAATACACAATTTTCTGATATTTTTAGGGCTATTAGTTTTCTTCATTTTATTGTATCTGTCACGAAATATTAAAAAAGAGCAGATTTAATAGAATTAATAAATATGGTTCTTAAATTTAGGTTGTAGAATTATTTTCACTTTTAATAAGACCTTCTAAATGATTTTTTAATTCCATTTCCAGGTCTGAATTGCTTGGATATCCTTTTTTTATGTTTTTAGAAATGTTGTTTCTTAAATACTGTTCAATATCATTTGAAGAGCCTAATTTTTCGATTAGATTGTTGATTTCGTACTCATTATCTACAACGTTAGTTAAAAACATATAAATCATTATGCTTATAGCTTCTTCAAGATTTCTTGCTCCAACTACAAGAATAGTACTGCCATTAAATAAATCACCATGATAGCTGAAGAGATTTGTATTTCCCCATTTTTTAATCTTGTATTTTAAAAAATCTAATACCCCAATAATGTCTAAAGGTGATTTTTCTTGATTAAGCTTAAAAAATATTCCACATTCTGCCTTTTGCTCATAAATAGTTATTAAATTATTTATTTGTATTATAAGGGAAACTTTCAATGATGAGAAATTTTTATTCTGCATATTATAATCCTATCAAATTAAGAAATCCTATTATAGATTATGCTGGTTAAACGAGAAAATATAATAAATAAATAAATATTTTAACATTTTTTCAAGAATTAATTTTCAAGATGCTTTAAGGAAATATTTTTTTATATATTTAACTTTAATTCATTTAGTCTTTCATATCTTAAAGATAATTCAAATAATCTGTGTAAATTTAAAGTTAAAATGGAAGAATTAGATAAATTTGACACCAAGATTAGGAACTATTCTTTGATAATCATAATTACAGCTATAGTATTATTGATTATCTGGGTAATCTCATATATAAGCTCACCAGAAAAAGCATCTCCATTATTGATGGCTATTGGTATTGCTTTATTACTCGGTAGTATTTTATTATTAACAAGGATACAATATGTAATATGGATGAAAAAAAGATATTAATAAATAATAAAATTAAGAAAAAATATTGGATTAATTTATTTTTATGTTAGAAAGGTTTTTTTTTCTTATTATCAGAATAAAGCCAATCGCAATTGCGGCAATGACAACATATAACTGAAATCCTGGAATATTTCCACCATTCCCTCCATTTGATTCGGTACCCGTCCCAGGTGTATATGTGAGAGACCATTCATATCGGTCAATCCTATTTTGTGTTTCATCACTGGTTTTCATTTCTAACTCATCATACACATATTTCAAGACTTTATCTGAGTTGAACTCAATATTTCCTGTATAAATGGTAGTAACATCTCCAACAACGTCAGTACCAGTAAGAGTAAAGTTGTTTGTTGAGGGCTCATTAAATGTAAGCCATGAAATGTCAGCGAGGTCCTGTAGGTCTGGTTTTGTAGTTTGTTCAATTTCAGTGTCGCAGACTAAATAAACATGCACTGGATATGGACCTATTGTGTCAAGGATTTCAGTTACCCAACCCTGTGAAGGTGTACCCCCATAATAATATTCATGACTAATTTCATCATCAAAAACTGTTCCATTATTATTAATCGTTCCATTGAGATACTCTAAACCTCCAATATCACCCCAATTTGTGAAATTAAACTCTAGGTAATAAGTTTGAGTTTACTCAAGATCATTGCCTGGACCTAATCCGTCTTTTTGAAAGAAATATTTTGTAGCATCCCACCTGAAATGAGCACCAACTTCCACAGAATATTGATTTGCCGCAGTCACAAACTGAAATGAAACTATAAGTATTAAAAAACCTAATAAAACAGCTACTTTTATCTTTATATTCTTCATATCGCCTAAAATCTCTCTTTATAATTTTAAATATGAAATAAAAATACAATTATTTATGTTTACGTATAAATAACATACTAAATCCATTATTTCATTAAAAATTAATAATAGAATATAAACCAAAAATTTTTTAATAAGAAAGAAGAATTTTAACTAGAATCTAGTTAAATGGAATGATGAAGACAAAAAATTTATTAAAAAGAGGATTTACTTTCTTAATCTTATTAAGTCTATTTACAGTATTATTTCAGAACTTAGATGTTATTTCCTCAAATGGTAGTGAGCATTCTCTCAATATTAACTTAAATTTTGAAATGGTAGAAAATTCAATTAATCAGGGTTTCTATGATAATGTGGATTCAATTGATGTTAAATTGCCATCTTCTTCATGGAATATAGAAGATATTGAATTAAATTTCACAAATATAAAAGATTTAGGCACACAGATAGAAAGTATTGAAAATAAAAGTTATTCTGGAAAATACTATGAAATTTATTTTCAAAATGATAATTTCAACCAACGGGGTTTAGCAGTACAAATTAAATTAAATGAATCCGAGACACTTTCAGGTGTATACATTTATGGAAAGAAAGAAATTAGAACTACCCCTAAAATTATTCAAGTTCAAATTAGAGGATACGATGCGGTAAATGATATCCCTAATAATACTCTATATTTGACTATGGACATTAATATATCAGACGTGGAAGGATGGTATTTACAAGCCTTCCCCTCAACTTTAACATTACCAAAAGGAGATTACTTTTTAGTTTTAAATGGTTCAAATATCATTGCTCCAGAAGATGATAGATATCATTGGTATTATAATGATATTGATCCAAAATACCCAAGTTTGTTAATCTCTCAATTTATTGACACCGAAATCTGGACTAATGGAATATCAAATTCTCCCTTCTTATATAAATTAATTCGAGAAACGGAAGTTCCTGTTTATCCAGAAGATATAAATATGACAATTGAAATTGATAATGAATATTATGAAATTCAAAATGGGTCATCTATAGGTTCTGGCAATTTACCACTTACAGCGTTAGATTTTTCTCCTAATAGTGAACAAATTAACCTTCCTGTTTTTTATAATAATTCAGGAAATCTAATTTTCGATGTAAACTACTTTTTGAATACACATAATATTTTTTCATCTCCTGCTTCACTAACAATTAAAGTTAATTCTACTAATGAATGGATAATAAGACCTTCCATTACAAGATATTCAAATAATTGTTCAGTAAAATTCTATTATCCTTCAAAATGGGAGAATATTACAATTTATAGAGATTTAGAAGATATAACTAATAATGTAACAATCCATCCTATAGAAAATCTCTTATGCATACCGAATATTGCAATTACAGATGGAGCAGAATGGGAAATAAAAGCTTATTCTCCAAACATTAACTTTAATATCAATACTATTAAAACTGAATTTGAAGTTGGTGAAGAATTGGCATTTTCAATTAGCCCGCCTGTTTTACCTGGAAATTATACATTTCAATTAATTGATCCCCTAGGTTCTATTGAATTTGAAATAAAAAAGATTATTCCACCTGATGATAATGTATTTTCTTATGATTTACCTTCAGGTATTTTAGAAGGAAACTATATTGCATATTTATATTGGAATAATCAAACCGATGGAGGAGTTCAAACACAAGGTTTTACAATCACTTCTGTCCCGGTTTCTACTGGGTCTACCCCTGATTTTTCATTATTTCTTATTATCGGCATTATTGTAATTGCTGCTGCTTTTATAGGATTCGTAGGTTATACAACCCTTAAAAAACGCGAAACAAGAGGTAGAAAAAGATTAAAACTAATTTTAGAAGAATGCACCGATGTTATGAATTTAAAATATATCATAGTTCTTGATAAAAAATCCGGTATTGATTTGTACGCAGAGTCATTTGAAGAAAAAGAATTTGATTTAACGTTAATAGCGGGATACCTACAAGCATTGCATAACTTTGGAACAAAAGTATTGGGAGGAACTAAGGACTCACGAACAATTAAATTAGAGTATCGTGGCTCAATCCTTTTAATGGTTGAATTTGTAAATTTAAGAATAATCATAATAATGAAAGAAAATCCTTCTAAGAACTTTTTATACTCTATTGAATCTTTAGCTTATGATATATACAAAAATTATGGTAAATTAATTGATCAATTTAGTGGAAATCTCCAACCATTTCGAGGAATGAAGGATGTAGTGGAAAAGCATTTGAATATATCATTACTTTATCCATTGCAAATCGTAATGCCTAAAAAAGCTGAATTAAATCAAAATGAGAAAGAAATGATTAAAAGAGCTTTAGATTTTATGAAGCAAAATAAATTTAATTACTTTCATACTATTTACTTACTTCCTGAGAATGTGTGTACCCCAAAAGATTATGAAGCAATTCTTTCTTTAATAAAAAAAGGAATTTTTCGACCAGTTGAATAAGCCTTTATTTTTACTTAAATTATTATTTTATGCCTTTTCAAATTCAAATGATTTTAAAGAAATTTAATTTAGAAAATCACAAACATTTAAATATGCAATTCATTATTTATTTTTACAGTAAAAATTTTTATAGTAAAAAAGTTTTTTACCAAAATTGATGTGAAAAATTATGACAAAAAAGAAAGAAAAGAAAAAACCAATTTTCGAGAAAGTCGGACTTGTGTTTAGAAGCCCTGTAAGAGCTGATATTTTAAGAGAACTCTCGGAAAGTCCTCAAAGACCTAAAAAAATGGCTGATAATATCGGCATTCAAAAACAAAGTCTAAATTATCATCTAAATGCACTTAAAAGAGGTGGTTTAATAAAGACTCATACAGAAGAAATACCTGAGCCTGATCTAAAAATAGATAAAGGAACAAGAATAAATGGAAAAACTGACAATGGAAAAATCCAAATCTCTTATGGGGTAGAACTTACTAAAAATGGAGAAGATATTGTTAATCAATTTATAAGTCCGCTTTATGAAGAAGAGGTTGCCAAAAAAAAAGAAAAAAATAAAAATAATGTAAAGGAGGATGAGCAAGTTTGAAAAATGATAGTATTCAAATTGTAGAATCTATGTTTAAAAATCCATTAGGTTTTCTTAAGTTAGAATCTCCTCAAGTTTATAAAAATATGACTGTTATCCCTATTATCGTTCAAGATGATAAATTTATTGATTTTATAACAATAAAAGAAGCTGAAGAATTGGAACTAATAGAAATTGTTGAAACTGATGCAGTTGGCGAATTAGAAGTTATAAATAAAAGCGATAAACAAATATTAATTCCATTTGGAATGACTGTCCATGGCGGAAAGCAGGATAGAACAATCTGGGAACCTATTTTATTACCCGTCGGAGGAAAACAATCTATTGTCAAGCAAAATCCTGGAAATCCTTCTCAGAAATATAAAATCCCCGCTAAATGTGTAGAACAATCAAGATGGAGATACACTAAGGGACGTGGGTTTAAGTCGTCAAATACTCGACTACACCCTAATGTTGCATTTGAGGCAATTTCAGCAGTAGGTCAGGGTGCAGTATGGGATGAAATCCAGTCTCATAGAGCTGAAATGAATTACGACCTTGCTGTTGCTCCTACTCAAAGTTACCTTGAAATGACACAGGAATCTGAAAAACAAACAGAAAAGATGGTCAATAATTTTAAGAATGTAGAAAATCAGTGTGGAATTGCTGTGTTTATAAACGGTGAATTTATCGGAATTGAATTTTATGCTAACTCTGATGCATGGAAGTATATGAGTAATGATATCCTTAAAGCCTTTTCAATTGAAGCCTTAAGATTTAAAGACAAATCACAGAAAAAAGAAATTACTGAATATCATGATAAACTTATTAAGATTTTAAATAGTTTAAAATTTGAAATTTCAACAAGAGAAGGAGTTGGTCTCGGAAACGTAGTAGAATTCAATTCTAACAATAATAAATGGCGTGGAATTACCTTAGTTCATGATAAAACCATGGCACAGTTTTACTTAGTCTCAAAGAGAGGCGGTTATCAAAATCGACCACGGTCAAATATACAATTTCAAACAGTCATTAATCAACGGTTTGTCTAATTTAAGAATTAAAGATTCAAAATAATTAATTTCTATTTTTTTTATAATTTTTACTTTTCGAACTCTGAAAGAGCTAAGAATTAGAAGTTTTTACTCTCTAAAACTTTACTGATTTTATTGTCCAACTTATCAGCTAATTTTTTGTTAGCATCTCCACAAGATTTTAAAATTATTTTCGCTTGTTCAGCATATAATTTCTGTTTTTCTTCAGTCCAAATATCTCCCTTTTCCATGAGATTATCTATTCTGTCAGCCATTTTAATTATTTTTGCTTCTTTTGATTTTTTTATAAAACTTTCTAACCATTTTTCTTTTTTACGACCTTTAGCCCCATCAGGTTTAGTAAGTTCAGCAACAATTAAGGCAACTGATTTTCCAAATTGGCTTTCAATTTCTATCAAATTAGTGTCAGTATCTTCAACTAGATCATGAAATAATGCAGCAATCATCAAATCTTCGTGTTCAAATTCGTTAAAACCAGTTGCTCTTAAAATTGAAGTAACTCGAATTGGATGAATGACATAAGGAACATCCTTGGTCTTTCTTTTTAGGTGGCCATGTTTAATAAATGCAAAGGAAATTGCATTCCAATAATTTGAAAAATCTTTCATATTCTAAATATAATAACTTCTTGTGCTGATATAGTTAAAAATGGTTTATAAGATATATTTATATTTAAATTCTGTTGGAATAAGTACATATGATGTAGCATTTGGAAAAATAGTATATGACCAAGCATTAGAAAAAGGAATTGGACAAGATATAGATTTTTAATATTGTATTAAAAATTCTCAGGAAGAGCCATTCCAAGATATAATATAGTTTAATCCTTCAATTTCATTAATTTTTGGTTGGAGGAATTCCCAACTTCCTCTAATTTCAAGTTCCCTAGCAGTTAGGGCAAAATGGCAAATTGCAATTCCTATATCGAGGTGCACGAACATGCTATATTTAATACCAAATTTATTTTTCGAACTTTTCACATAGAAATGGAAAATATTATAGGCTGATTCTTTAACAATTCTCCATGGCTGTTTATTTCCAGCAGAAGGACCAAGTCGAACCATTTCAAGTAGAGGAGCATATTTTCCAGCTTCTTCTTGATTGAGGGGAGTACTAAAATTATCATTGAAAAAGAGTTTATCCCATTGATACCGATCATTTGCTTTGGCAAACTTACGGATTATTTTTTCTTTAAAACTGCGATTTTCTGGAATATACCCTATAGGAGAAATTGCTGGAACTATTTCATTTGACTTACAATTAATTTTTGCAGAAAATAAACTGCGATTGAAGGTTCCCCCTAACCAACACGTACCTAATCCCATATCAGTAGCAGCCAAAATAATTGCTTCCATTAAATAACCATAGTTTTCAATATTATATTTCGATTCTTCAGTAGCGCCCACTATGAATTCTTGAGCTCCTGAGATTAAACCATAGGTCCCTAGCTTTTTCTTTTCATTTGGTTCAAACTCAGGCATACTAATGAGTTCAAATCGACATCTACCAGCAATCTTACTAAACGGGCTTGAGAAACTTTTAAGTGTAAGTATTTCTTTTAAACGTTCTTCCTTATCTTTTTCGATTGGTATAGGAGAATAGGTCCTCCATGAAGTACGCTCTCTTATGATTTCTGTTATTGGTTTAGAGAAGGTCATAATAATGATTAATATAGAAATAATAATAAGTTTGTTAAATCATATTAGGTATGCAATCTTTTCACATATTCTTTCACAATCAAAAAATAATAATCCAAGTTGAACGTCCAAGGTTGTAGAAAGCATCAAAACAGCATGAGGCCCTGCTTGTGTTAATATTAAGTATCCCTTTGTTCCCTTAATAAAAAGTTCATTAAAATCTCCTCTCTCCATTTCTTCTATAGCCCTTTCTGCCAAAGAAAGTAGTGTAGCTGACATGGCCGCGATTCTTGTTTCATCTAAACGATGAGAAATGGCAGAAAGAATTGGAAGCCCCTCCGTTGTAATTACAGCTGCTGCATTAATGTTCGGATTTTTAAGTAAAAACATGTGAAGTAGTGCTTCTAAATTTTTCCCTAAGTCCTCCTCATTATCCTTTGGGTTCTCTAGATAACCATTTAATTCCATGAGTGTATATTACCTATTTAGCTACTTACTATGTAATAATCTACACATTCATTATTTTTTAATAAACATATTGCCCAGATAATATGTATTAAAATTTTATATCAATTTAAAATCATGATATAAAAATAATAAATTTAAGACAATTAAGTAAGTATAATGGGCTAAGTTTTCGTATTCTTTAAACCATTTATTTGCTTATCCTTAAGCTTTAATTCTTTTCTTAGATCCTCAAGTTCCTTTTCTTTAATTTTTACCGAATTCGCTATAATTTTCATTTCATTAATTTGTGACCTTATGAGTTTGTCTTTCGATTTGAGGGAATCTTTTAAATTATTTATCTGTTTATCTTTAAATTTAACTAACTTTCTGAATTCTTCAATTTCCTCCTCTTTTATCCTTAGATAATTTTTTAAATTTTTAATTTCATATTCTTCTGATTCTAAATAATCACTTAATACTGTAAATTGTGGGTTATTGCCTTTCTCATAAACCAATTGTCTCTCTCTAAATGTACTAGCACTTATTAAACCATCATGATACAAAGTAATTACAATTACATATTTAAAAAAAACCTCAGTAAAATCCTCTGTGTTCTCTATTAGAACTATATGACTTGGATTAATCTTAGCATTTTTGAAGGAATCTATTAATTTTTCAAATGTAGATGAGTTATTAGATTTCACATATATTACAAGATTAGCACCTTTATAGTACATAGCTTTAATAGTCTTAAACATTTGCCCTTGATTTACAATCCAAACTTGAGCTTTTATTTCTTTACCATAGAGATTAAAATTTTTAGCATAGAAATCTACTCCTATTACAACATTTGTTTGTGAATCATCAATTACTTCTTCTAAAAATCCGTTATCAATCTTACTTCTCAAATTGTCATCGATCTGACCATTAAAAACTACTTTATATGTGATATCAACCATTTCCTTTCCGTTCTTTTAAGAATTCAAAAATTTAACTAATTTGCTATTTGTTACTCTTCTATATATTAATAAGAACATCTAGTTATAAATGAGTTAAATCCTTTTATCATTTTTTCAAAAAAATTGATTGTATTATTTTAAATTAAATTATAAAAGAGAAATCATATCTTTAATAGCTCTACTAACCAGATAAAGCTGAATATTTCGGGCACCTCCTATAATTTCCTGAACTTTAGCAACTTCTAAGGCTTTATCAATCCTTAGATTATCTGTAAACGCAATACCTCCACACAATTGTTGAGTTTCATATGAAATTTTATGAGCTAAATGAGACGCAAGATATTTTGTACCAGAACTAAATGCCGCGTTATATTTAACAAATTTTTGTTGATCAAAATATTTACGTTCAATAGTCTTGTTATACTCAGAAGCTGCTTTAAAACCCAATTCTGTAGCTGCCATTAATTCAGTAAAATTCTGTGCCTGAGGAAATGAGACTCCTTGAAAATCATATACTGGTCGATGAAATTGAATTCTTAAATTTGTATAAATTAGACCTGTAATTGCAGTTAACCAAGCAATACCTAAACTAGAACCAATAATAGCGCATCTTTCAGCTACTAGCCCAGAAAACAAATTTTTATATCCTTGCCCTTTTTCTCCAAGAACATTTTCCTTAGGGATTTTAACAGAATTAAAAAGAGTCTGACCAATTTCTACACGTGGAACTGATTGAATGCCCAATCTATTAGTTATTAATCCTTCGTATCCTCTTTCAGCAATCGCCTGATACATTGTTCCTCGTGGATCTGAGACGTCCGAAACTCCATATACTATAAAGTAATCAGCTACTGGACCATTAGTCGTATATAACTTTTCTCCATCAAAAATTAAATGATCTCCTTTATCTAAAACCTTCGTTTCCATGTTAACAGCATCAGAACCATGTTTTCTTTCGGTAATACAAATACAACCAATCTTTTTGCCTGTCATTATTTGGTTTAAAATTTCAGAAATTCTATCTCCTCTACCAAATTGAAACAAAGGATTGGCAAATATAACACCAGTAACCACTCTAGCTAAATCTAATTCGGGATCAATGATCGATGTTGCCATTGCTAAAAGCATCTCATAACGCATGTTATATCTTTCATATTCCCCATAGGGATTTAATCTCTGGATATAGTTTTTCTGACCAAGGATTGGAAAAAGATTATAGACTTCTTCAGTTAAATTCATATTCGGTTCAATATTTTTAAGTAGAAATGACTCTAATTCCTCCAAAAATTCCCTCTCTTCCTCTGTTATAATTGGAAAAATGAAATTATTAAAAATTTTATAAATATTTTCGGATTTTAATTTCTCTTTTATCTCTTCATCTAAAATATCAACACCCGTAATTAATTGCATTAATATTTCCACCTCTCAATCTATTATAATTAAGATATTAAACAAACTAGTAGAAATAAAGTTATTTAAAAATTAATAAGATACCTAAATCTATTAATAGAAAAATATACAATGATCGAACTTGTTTTACAATAACTGAAAATATTGTTGAACTTCAATCTTCTTTAAAAATTGGAACCACTGGTTCAATACTAAGATCTCTATTAACTCCTACCTCATCTTTATGCTTAGAGTCGATGATTTTTGAATGGGTTTCATAAAATTTCTTGGTAGCAATTTGTAATTTGCGTCGTAGTTCAATAGAATTATAATCGCTGATTAAAATCCCCGTAATTCCTTTGTGTGGTTCAAAAAGGATAGATCGTTTATCTTTAAGTAATTGACGCATGGTTCCCGACCTTTTAATTACTTCATCTGTTATCGCTGAAATAGAACTTAAAGCTCCTCCATATACATCCATTAAATCTTTGTCTATCTCATCATCAATATTTTCTCTATAGATGTGCTTTGCGATAAATACACTATTTATATTGTCCATGAAAATTAGAATTTGAGGTTTTGCAGGTTTAAAATAGGTATTGTACTGGTCCTTGCATTATATACTTGACTGAAATATCTGAGAGATTTTGCTCAAATATACTTCCACTATTAAGGAAATTAATAACATCAGTCTTAGTAATTATAAAATATTCGCCTTTAAAAACATCTTCAATAAAAACTGACGAGATGTTATGTTTATGCAATTTTTTAATGACATCTTTGAAAGTAGAACTTGTATCGAGCATTATAACGTTGGGAGTCATAATCTCCCCAGCAATAGCTGAACTCTCATTAACTTCTTCCATGATTGTATTTAATCGAATTGAATTAATAAATCTATCGTTAAAAGTGATATATGCCAATGAAATAAACTAACTTAATTTTTATTGAGTAAAATATTAAAGAAGAACATTCAATATTTTACATAAAAATTAAATTATAAATTTTAAAAAATTAAGGAGCAAAAAACATGAAAATTATAGAAATTGAGGGCGTTGGCGAAAAATATGCTAAAATTTTAGAAAAAGCTGGTTTTGCTAATGCAGAAGATTTAATACCCTTAACTTGGCGAGAAGTTAAAGAATTAGCAGAAAAGACTAAGATTTCACCCAAATTAATTGATAAATGGCAGGAACAAGCAGAATTGATGAAAATTAAGGGCATTGGTCCAGAATATTCTGAAGTCTTAAATAGGATAGGCATTGACTCAATTAAAGAACTATCTTATAGAACTGCGCAAAGTACATTAGATAAAATAGTGGAATTTGATAAGAAGCAACCTGATGTTATAAGAAAGATCCCAGTAGTAGAAGATCTTGATGGATGGATTAAAGAGGCAAATGATTTATACGAAGAGAAAAAAGCGAAAACAAGTCCCAAGGAAACTCCGATTATAGAGATTGAAGGTATCGGAAAAAAGTATGGAAAAACTTTAGAAAAAGCTGGGGTTTCTAAAGTTGAGAATTTATTATTATTAGATACTGATAGAGTTAAGGAATTAGTTGGAAAAACTAAAATCTCAGAAAAATTGATTGATAAATGGGCTGAACATGCAGATTTAATGCGTATAGGTGGTGTAGGTCCTGAATATGCTGATGTGCTAAATCAAATAGGTATAGACTCTGTAAAAGAATTTGCGCAACGAAATCCTGAAAATACATTAGAAAGAATAATAGAATTAGATAAAGAAAAACCAGACGTGATTAGAAGACCCCCACGATTAAAAGATATTGAAGATTGGATAGCACAAGCTAAGGAAATCAAATAAGTTATTAATTCCTTTTTTCCTTCATAATTCTTTTTTTTTCTTTAATGTCAAACCCCACTCACTCGACAAAATAGATTAGGTCCTCTCTAGTTGA
>JAHLWP010000056.1 GCA_019057865.1 Promethearchaeota archaeon | reverse complement strand
GAGTATGGAATGAATCAGATTTCAATCTTCTATTTGAAGCTAATTTCTTTGCGACATTTAGAATTTTATCGAAAATATATGGGTTTACCATTTCAATCTTCTATTTGAAGCTAATTTCTTTGCGACGAGCTGTAGCGTGGATTGACCATATGAGCAAATTTAAGATTTCAATCTTCTATTTGAAGCTAATTTCTTTGCGACAAGGAAGTACCTATGAATATATCACTGGTGATCAGTTATTTCAATCTTCTATTTGAAGCTAATTTCTTTGCGACAAAACCTTAGAAAAATATATAATCTTATTAAAGCAATCGTTTCAATCTTCTATTTGAAGCTAATTTCTTTGCGACCCATATACTAAATTAAAATATTGCGATTCGTGTTATAAATTTCAATCTTCTATTTGAAGCTAATTTCTTTGCGACTATAATGTTAGTTGGTCGGGAGTATGGAATGAATCAGATTTCAATCTTCTATTTGAAGCTAATTTCTTTGCGATTGTATGTTTTAGCACAAGTAGGAGTGATAGTATTTACGAGTTTCAATCTTCTATTTGAAGCTAATTTCTTTGCGATTAAAACAAGGCATTAAAGAGACTTTAAATAAATTTAGTTTCAATCTTCATTTGAAGCTAATTTCTTTGCGACCCAAATTAACTGTACAATTGCTAAAGGATATCCTATATTTCAATCTTCTATTTGAAGCTAATTTCTTTGCGACATTTGTTTGGAATGTGGGAAGAAATTTGAATGTTTTAAATTTCAATCTTCTATTTGAAGCTAATTTCTTTGCGATGAAAAAACGCTCGGTTTTGTTATAATTGAATGCCAATGGTTTCAATCTTCTATTTGAAGCTAATTTCTTTGCGATAAATTAAGTAAAAATATATTTTGGGTGCCAGATAGAGTGTTTCAATCTTCTATTTGAAGCTAATTTCTTTGCGATAATAGACATACAGTTCAAATATCTGTTGATGAAAATGTGTTTCAATCTTCTATTTGAAGCTAATTTCTTTGCGATTTAACTCCTGAGCAAAAGAGATTAATAAATATTTTAACATGGTTTCAATCTTCTATTTGAAGCTAATTTCTTTGCGATGGTTTAATGACTGGTGCATATAATGGAAATCCAATATTGTTTCAATCTTCTATTTGAAGCTAATTTCTTTGCGACCACAATACACTGGACATTATAATGCCACCTATTCTTTATTTCAATCTTCTATTTGAAGCTAATTTCTTTGCGACAAGTTCCTTATGGGAGTTTACTAAATGGTTTATTGTTATTTCAATCTTCTATTTGAAGCTAATTTCTTTGCGACTAATCGCCAAAATCCAGAAACCTGCGATATGTGTGGATTTCAATCTTCTATTTGAAGCTAATTTCTTTGCGACTCTTATTATATATAATATAATAAGCTAATTACTAATATTTATTTTTTTATCGCGAATATAAAAGTACCATATGTAAAGAAGTATATGTCTAAATATACATTGAATAGGTTTCAATCTTCTATTTGAAGCTAATTTCTTTGCGACGAGTGGTTCGGAATCAGTGTTTCTTTGAATCTTATATAATTTCAATCTTCTATTTGAAGCTAATTTCTTTGCGACTATTTTTAAAGATATCAGACTAAATGATGTGGAGGATGAATTTCAATCTTCTATTTGAAGCTAATTTCTTTGCGACTTTAATAATTGGATTAATAATTTTATTGATTTTATTATTTCAATCTTCTATTTGAAGCTAATTTCTTTGCGACCTTATTGATATTACAGATTTAAAACAGCTTGATACACTATTTCAATCTTCTATTTGAAGCTAATTTCTTTGCGACAATATTCTTAGGATATATATAAACCTCTCTGAATACTACATTTCAATCTTCTATTTGAAGCTAATTTCTTTGCGACTATTTTTAAAGATATCAGACTAAATGATGTGGAGGATGAATTTCAATCCTCTATTTGAAGCTAATTTCTTTGCGACGAAACTTCTTGTCAGGAATGTGGGATAGAGATGGATTATGAATTTAAATCTTCTATTTGAAGTTAATTTCTTTGCGACATTCCAATTTGGTTATTTTTTATTATGTGCATTGGTTTGTTTCAATCTTCTATTTGAAGCTAATTTCTTTGCGACTAAAATGCCATAAAGATTCAACCGAATTGGATGGAGTTTCAATCTTCTATTTGAAGTTAATTTCTTTGCGACTCTTATTATATTATATATAATAAGATAATTACTAATATTTATTTTTTTATCGCGAATATAAAAGTACCTTTTTTTATGTTATTTATATTTTTTAATTGGTTCACAATTATTATATTATTATGATTAATAGTATTTCTTTACCAAAAATTCCTTAGATTTCACAGAATTAATGAACAAAAAGATTTTAAAAGAGATAATTTACTTAGGTATTACTCGAGGGTCGAGAAAAAATTTTTATATTTATAAAGAGGCTCGATGAAATTTAGTTCGAGGAAAATTTTCCAAAATACGTATTTTTTCTCAGATAAAACGAAAATACTGGTTCTCTTTTATTAAATTTATGAATTTTAGATTTTATTATAATTTAACCTAATATAAAAAGTGGAAAAGAATTTGCGAAATTATATGATCAATCATGATGTATTTTGAAAGAAATTTTTTACTCATCATTATATTACAGGAAAAAATTTATAATAAGGTATTATTGAAAAAAATTACTAGTGATGCTCGAAAATATTTATATCGTTTAAATATAAATTTATGAAGAGATAAAGTGGCTCAAAAATTGTATTCTTTTAAGAAATTATCAATTTTATAAAGTTTGAGAAACTTATAATTTATGGTTTTAAGGATTTAGAAAATTAGAAATTAGATCCATATTATTTTTTTCCCGCTAAAATAAATTCTCTGTAATCCATATCGTTCTCCTAAAATCATGAGAGCAATAGATACTGGTTTGGTACTACCAGTCAATTCACAAATAATTTCAAATTCGTGAATTTGCTCTTTAATAATTTTCTCAAAAAAATCATGAATTTCGTTATAATTTTCTCTTAAAACAGTTTGATAATCAAGCTTATGGACAATTGTTTCAATTTGATAGTCTTTATTAAAATTTAAGCTATTAAACTGTTCTTTAATTTCTGGACTGGTTATTAATATATACTTTCTTGGTATAATACTTAATTGCTGTAATGCATCAATGACATCGACAAATAAACTAATCTCTTTTCCAAGACCTCCAATCAAACAAATGGGAACTTTAATATCAAAGGCTTTTCTAAGGGGTTGTATCATAATTTCGCTTAATTTATAATTACCTCTACCCTTCGTTCTTTTTATTAAATTATTTTCTACTAAAAGATTGAGATGGTAATCTGGACGTGAAGTGTCATCTTTGATGATATTTTTTATATAATCATAAGATATTATTTTTTGAGTTTTAAGGAACTCTAAAATTATTTTTTTTCGAATTAAATTTTCTAGAATCTCAAATGAAAGCATTTTTTCCAATTTTTAGAACAATTTTTTTAATTATCAATGCATCGTCTAACTTTATAAAGCAATTTTTATTTCATAATCTCATTGATTTATGCAAATATTTATATATCATAATATCATAAAATAATATGTAATTATATAGTTTTTTAAATAATTAAAACGAAATTAAAATATAAAGTCAAAGATCAAATTAAGACTAAATACCATAAAATAGATTTTTAAATCTAGGGATAATAAAAACATTATTTTTATAAATGAAAGAAATAATTACTCAAATTTATAATGAAATTCTTAAAGATCTTAAGAAAGATTACATTTTAGCAGATACAATAGTTAAAAGTGCATATCTTAGCGATCATTTGCTATTAACGGCAGGTATAGCAGTTGCTATTTGTAAAGAATTATTATTGAGAGGTAAAAATCCAGAAGAAATTTGTGGAATAAACATTAACTTATCAGAACAAGCATTAATCGACATCATTCGAATTGCTTCATTACTTCATGATTGGGGTAAAGACTCAGAAAGAGCGGATATTGCAATAGAGAGCGCTTATATCGGTCATTGTAAGAGAAGTGTTAATTGGACTCAAGAATGGTTAAAAAATAAAATTGAAAAAAATTTTTTAGATTTAATAATTAGAGCGATAGAAAGACATGAGTTAAAGTATAATCCTAAAACTTTACTTGAAAAAATTATATGCCTGGCTGATTCTTTAGCTTCTGCTGGTGATAGACCCGAATTAGCTCATGCTGAAAATATAATGCAACTTACAAAAATTTCTGAAACTAATTATAATTTGTACCAGAGTGTATTCGAAGGTGAAGATGGACTTGTATTAATATTAGGCGATGTTGATAAAGTAAAATCCTATGTGTTTGAAACAAGTAAATTACCTGAAATTAGAGGAGCTAGTGAAATATTAAACGAATTAAATTATGATGAATTAAAGAACATATTTAAAGAGTTATTATCGATTGAATGTCTAATTTATCAAGGTGGGGGAAGTTTTTTAGCAATTGCTCCAGAAAAATTAGCTGACGATATAATAAATAAAATTCAGAATATATATCTCACAAAGACAAAAATTGCAACAATATCTTGCGTTAAAAGCAAAACTCTTGAATTTTTTGAATTAATTAGAGGAAATCCTCCTTATGATAATGAAGGTATCAAAAAATTAAATGGTATAGGGTTAGGTAAATGGTTACTTGAGAGTCAATTTGGAAAAGACTCAACACTTAATAAAGGTGAGTGGTTTAATAAAAAGGGATTTGGTGAGCTTGTCTCTAATCTCTCCTCAGATTTAAGATATAAAAAAAATAAAAAAGAATGTATTCCATTTTATGAAGCAATTTCAATTGGAGAACGATGTAAATCTTGTGGAAAACATGTTGCTATTGATAAAATATTAATACCTGATGGAACCAGAGAACCTATTTGCGAAATTTGTAATATTAAAAGAGACAGAGGTAAGGGAGAAAAAATTAGGTTTTTAGAAAGTTTTATTGAATGGGTTAAGATTAATAAAAATTTAGATTTTAATCAAATTATTTCAAAATTTCCAGAAAATCTTGACGAGTTATCTAAAAATTTTGATTATAAAATTGCATTCATTTATGCGGATGGAAACAACATCGGGTCTCTTTTAACTAAAGCGAGATCTCCAGCAAATTATAGGAGATTATCCGAAATATTAAAAAAAGGAACTGAAAATTCTTTATTTGGTGCTTTGTTTAAAACATTTTCTGAAGAAAATTTGAATGAATTTCCAAAATTACCTTTTGAAATAATTAATCTAGGAGGAGATGACATTTCTTTAATTATTGCAGCTCCTTTTTCCTTTGATTTTTCGGTAAATTTTATGAAATTATTTGAAGAAAATATGCATGATTTAACAAGGATCTTAGGTTTAGGATCAATTAATAAAGTTACTGTTTCATTAGGACTTGTAATTTGCAAATCAACATATCCGATTTATTTCGCAGAAAAAATTGGTGAATCGTTATTAAGAGCTGCTAAAAGGCGAGTTATTGAAGAAATTGATAAAAATCATTCAGGAATTAATG
Organism: Promethearchaeota archaeon; assembly: GCA_019057865.1. GTDB lineage: Archaea > Asgardarchaeota > Lokiarchaeia > Sigyniarchaeales > SOKP01 > Loki-b32. Next base: position 12,088 of record JAHLWP010000056.1, on the reverse strand, counting down.
AAATTGAACAAAAGAAGAATTATATATATAATAATGAAAAGGGAAAATGGGATGAAATTCAAAATCAGAAAAACAATATTGAAAGTACAATATCTTATTTATTAATTCCTTCTCACATAGCAACAGAATCTAGCGAAGAAATAATAAATCAACTTTACAGTTTCAATGATTTTTTATTAACAATGAGACCTTATACTTTATCTGAAATTCGATTTCTATTAAAAAAAGTTAAAAATATTAATGATATAATATCAAAAACTCAACAAAATACTTTAATGGGGATATTATGTAAAGGACCAATTCAATCTATGAATTTTTTATATTATCAAATTAGTAGATTTGAAGTTAAATTAAAGAAAAAAGCATTAGAATTATTATCAAGAATAAATACTACATTTAATTGTAAAGATGGCTGGAAGAAAATAAATGGTGAATTTAAAACACCCTTATTGGATTTATTAGAAATAACAAAAATTATTGGTGATTTCAATCCCTAAGATAAAAATAATTATTAAATTTAGTTTGGATTCATTTTTCCACATTACAGCAGATAGATTAATATTTGGAATTGATAAAGCCAATTATTTGGATACTCTCAATGAAAGTATTCCTGCTATCCCTGCAAGCACAATAAAAGGTGTATTACGCCAGCAAATTGAAAACATTTTAAGATCTAAAGGAAAAAATATTTGTTATTCATCACAGCCAGAAAAAATGTGCTCAGATAATAAAAATATATGTTTAACTTGTAAATATTTTGGTTCTCCCAGAATTAGATCGCCTCTATTTTTTGAGGATATAATTATTAATAATTCATATAAGGATATTAGATTTGGAGTTGGAATAAATCGAAAGACAAAAATTACTATAGAAGGTAATCTTTTCTCTTATGAATTATGCTTTGGAAAGGAATTTGTTACAGAAATTAATGGATTTTTAAATGAGAGAGAAGAAGCCTTAATAGCATCTACATTATTATTTTTAGGGGCTAAATTTAGTTTTGCTATTGGTTGTGGAAAAACAAGAGGTCTTGGTTGGATTAAATTGACAGAATTTGAAGCTTTTATAGACCAAGCAAAAATATCAAGAGAAGAAATTCATAATTGTTTGATGGAGGTTTTAGAAGCGTGAATAAGATAAATTATATTTCATTAACTTTAAAAAGTCCTATTAGAATCGGAGATGTTAAACCTAATTTTAATTTCCTTCCAACTAAAAATACAATTCCTGGAAGTATAATAAGAGGTGCTGTTGCTGAATATTTAATATCTCGCCAACGAGCTTCAGAGATTAGTGATTTTGTTAAAAATATAAGATTTGGATTTTTTTATCCTTCATGTAATTCAGATATTTTTCCATTATCGCTTCCAATCACAGCTCTTACTTGTAAAAACTATAAAGGCTTTAAATCCTTAAAAAATGGACATGGCATTTTTGATTCCATTATACCATTAATAGCTTATGAAGAATTAAAAAATACATATGGCGCAAAATTTCCTGTGCCTTTTACATTTACCTGTCCAAAATGTGAAAGCAGGATGGATAGATTTTTTGGATTATATATAAAAAAGAATGAGATACACTATAACATTAATATTGATAAAATTTCTCAAACAAAAGTTGCAATAAATAGAAATAGGAAAGTAGCTGAAAATGGGATGTTGTATAGTATTACTGCTTTAAAACCAACAAATTTCTTCGTTGGCAAGATAATAGGAGATAAACAAAAAATAAATATTATATTTGAATCTTTAATGGAAAAAGGAATTGGGGCACATACAACTAAAGGATATGGAAAAATTAGCGAAATAAAAGAAATTCAATGTAATATCGAACCTATAAAAAATAGAATAGTTCAATTTAATGAAAAATTGAAAAGAATCTGGAATGAAATTTTATCTATAGCTATTAATAAAAAAGAATTACCAAAAGAGCCTAAAGCTTTTTATTTTTCAATTGATCTATTATCTCCTACAATTTTTACTAATAATGGAATTCCAACATTAAAATTAAATATAAGTTTAAATAAAACAAAATTCAAACCATTTATATTTTCATCTGATCCTACCTTTATTGGTGGCTGGTCTACTGCTTGGGGGCTTCCAAAAGAGACAACATATGGCGCTGATGCAGGCAGTACCTATATTTTCAAGATTGAGAAAGATTTTGAAGACTATATCCCTCAGTTAGAAAATGTTGAATATAATGGTATTGGATATAGAACTGATGAAGGTTATGGAGATATTATAATATGTCATCCATTTCATAAGGAGGTAGATATTATATGATTGAACTTAAAAATGAAATTGAAAAAATTTTAGATAACCTTATTGAAAATGCAAAAAAGGTTATTGATAATACAAAAATAGAAATAAGAGATAAAAAGACTAAAAAAGTCATAAAAATAGATCTTTGGAAAAAATTGGAAGAAAATCAAATGCGAAACTTATTAGAAATCGCAAAATCGGTGAATTCTATAAAAGCAATTGAACTTTTTATAGAATATCAAATGGGACGGAAAAAAATACCTAAAGAATTTGGAGATAATATTCTCAAAAAATTCAATGATGATTTACATAAATTTGCTGAAAAAATAAGTGAAAAATTAAGTATTAATATTAAAAAAGTCAAAATTGAAATAATTCGTCAATATCTTGGATATTTAAATAGATATTTTGTATATAGAGCAAAAACTTCTTAAGGTGAAATGATGAAAGATTTTAGCATTTTTAAAAATCGATATTTTATTAAAGCAGATTTTATTTTAGAAAACCCTATTCATATAGGAAAAGGTGTTTCATTGGCACCAACAGGAACCGATTTACCAGTAATAAAAACTCCAGAGGATCTACCGTACATTCCAGGATCTTCAGTGAAAGGTGTTTTTAGATCGGAATTTGAAAGAATAATAAGAACTTTTGAATCCCTAGAAATAATTTTAGACGCAAATATTAAATTAGGGGCTTGTAATATTTTTGTAGATACAGAAAAATGTATTTCTCAAGAGAAATTGGAACAATTAAAAGAAAAATGCAGAGAAAATGGAAAAATAAATGATGAAAAATTCACAAGAGAAATTTTAGATAATTCATGTACAGTGTGTAAGCTTTTTGGTTCTACTGAAATCGCATCTAGAATCTATTTTAAAGATATGTTCTTAAATATTAAAGATATATCTCTAAAAACAGAGATAAGAGACGGTATAGCTATTGATAGAGACACTGGAACTACCAAAAAAGGTGCAAAATTCGATTATGAAATTGTTCCATCAAAATATTGTTTCAAATTCGAAGTTATCTTAGAAAATGTAGAAATTTGGCAGGTTCAACTATTTAGTCTCATGTTAAAAGAATGGGAAAAAGGTAATATAGCAATTGGAGGAAAAAAATCAATAGGGCTTGGATTCGGAAAATTGCAGAATATTGAAATTAAAAAGATAGAAGCAAAAGATATATTAGAATATCTTATTGATGATAAAAAAGAAATTGTAAAATTAGACCAGCTTATTGAAAATTTCAATAAAAAAATCAAGGGAGGTAAAAATGCATAAAGTTAAGTATAATTCGATGGAACTACAATTTTCTTTAAAATTAAAATCTCCAATGTTAATAAAATCTGGTGGAATTTCTGCAAATCCAAGTTTGCCTGATATGCAATTTGTTAGGACCTATATTAATGGTCTTGGAGAGACAATCTATATCCCTGGATCTTCTCTTAAAGGAGTCTTTAGAACTTATACAGAACGAGTACTTAAATCTTTAATATATAATGAAATATGTGATATTGTTGTCAAAGAAAATTCATGTACTCAAAAATTAGAAGATATAGAAAAGAAAAATGAAACTCTTTCGAGCTATGAAATTTATAAAGACTCCTGTAGAATTTGTAAGCTTTTCGGTAATGGAAAGTTAAAAAGTAGGATTTCATTTTTTGATTCTTATCCTAATGGAGATATAAAGACAGAAATTCGATATGGTGTTGCTATTTCAAGACTTACTCAATCAGTAGCAGCGGGACCATTTGATATGGAAGTTGCTGTGAATGGAACGTTTGAATCTAATATTCGAATAGAAAATTTTGAATGCTGGCAAATTGGAATAATATCATTAGCTCTTAATGGTTTAAACAATGGATTAATTACAATTGGATTTGGTAAAAATCGTGGTTTTGGAGAAGTTGAGGTAAATGTAGAAAAAGTAATATTCTCTTTTGCTAAGACCCTCCCAAAAAAAGAAATCTGGGGTATTGGAAAATTTATCTCTATTGATGGCTTAAAGAAGTATGGTATTTCAAAAAATGATTTAATTAATCTTGAAATTGAACCGAATAAAGAATTTGAAGAAATATTTTATATTAAAAGAGAATATACTTCTGAAAATTGGCAAAAAATTTCTAATTCCGTATTAATTCTATTAAGGGATGATTTAAAGTGAATGGATATGTATATTTCGGAATCTTAGAAGAAGAAATTTTAAAAAAAGTAATAAATAACTTTTTTAAAACCCAAAAGGCGTTCCAAATAATCAAAGATATTGATAATTTCAGTTTCAAAGAGAATTATACATCAGATATCTCTAAAATGGGAAACATATTTTCTGAAAAAGGGGAATTAAGATGGAAAGAAATTAATAAAAAGAGTTATGAAACATTATTGTTAACGGAAAATATAATAAATGATGACTTTTCAGAAATGGTGCGAATTAACGGAAATTGGGAGGTCAAAAAATATTTTTACTCTCTAATTTCCCTCCAAGCTAGACATATTTCTCCACAATTTAAAGATTATCCAAAAAAAGCTAATAGTCTTAAAATGTATATTTATTATAAAAATAAAATTCCTATATTTGTAAGTCCAAGGGGGGTTATCTTCATTGAAAAATTTTAAAAAACCTAATAGTAAGCAATATCCTAAAAAATCTTTCTCGAGTGTCAAACCATTTATTTATATTAATTTGGCTAAAGATGTAACTCGAAATAATGCTTTAACACATGAGAGTATAAAAGCGAATTATTTAACGGGAAAAATAAAATTACAAATTCAAGTTATGTCAGATTATTTATTTTCTGGTTCAGGTAATTATGATTTCCGAAAAGACGATAAATTAGTCTATTATACTTTTTTCAGAAGTAGCAATAAATTAACTATTCCAGGCACAAGTGTTAAAGGATCAGTTCGGAGTGTTGCCGAAGCTATTTCTAATTCATGTGTGAGTCATATGGCTGGCAGGAAAAAGGTAGGGAGGAATAAATATAAAGATGATGAAAAAAAATACTTTAGTAGAAATGATTCTCGTTTAGCATGCAACAATTATATTCAACTCTGTCCAACCTGCTCGATTTTTGGAACGACTGATTATTCGGGAAAAATCGGTTTTTTAGATGCATCTCCTTTAAAAAATGTAAAGACTGAGATTGTAAAAATTGGAGAATTATTTTCACCAAAAATAGTCAAAAAACAAAGAAAATTTTATCAAAACAAAAAATTTAATCCAATAGGAAATTTGATACCCGAAAAACAACATCGGTTTGTTGAGGCAGTCAAAAAAGATAGTAAATTTGTTACTTGGATGAAATTTCAAAATTTATCTAAAAATGAACTCTCACTTATATTATATTCTATGGGTATAAAACAAGATTATAATATTAAAATAGGAGGGGCAAAACCAAGATGTTTTGGTACGGTTGAAATTCAGCCTTTAGAAATAGAATTACTTAATCATAATTCATTATTTTCTCATAATAATATGTATATAAAAAAAGATCTTAACTTTATTAATGAGATCTTGGAAAATAAAGATTTATTAAATAAGGAAATTTTTAAAAGTTTTAGAAAATCAATGAAATTTATAAACGATTGGTGTCCTAGAGGAAATTATTAAATGATTATCGAGGAAAAACTCAAGCTGGCATTAGAAATTGCAAAAAGATTAAATCATGTTAGAAGAACTGAATGGAATAAATGGGTCAATTATTTTATTGCCAACGATCTAGAAAAAGCGCTCACATTAGCTCAACTTTTATCTAATAGTCAAATGCTTAGATATGGGCCTAAAACAAATTATAAAACGATTTATAATGTGTTAAATAACAAAAAAGAACAACTAAAGAAAATAATACAAGAAAATCACAGCGATCTTTTCGAAATTTTTGGATATATTAGTTGGAAAATAAAATAAAATTAATGCATCTTATTTAACGACTCATTTAAAAGAATCTCTTGAATTTTATGGAATTGGAGCAAAAGCTTCTGTTGGATATGGATTTTTTGAGGAATAGAAAAATGAAAAAAATAAATTTCATGGTGGAGGAAAGCGTAGATTATATAATTATTCATTTTGAATTAGAAGAACCTATACTTCCAAAAATCTTGCAAAACATTAACCCACCAAAAGTTTATAGCACGAAAGGAATAATATTAAGTGGTCGAGGTCCGATATGGCTTTACTCTTATCTTACACATTATTACCATCCAATAAAATTTATAGCCACATATGATCCAAGATTGGGTGGCGCTGTAATTGTGGAATCTCATAATCCTGACTATAAACCCGGTGAAATTATAAAAGTGGATAATTATGAGTTATAAATTATTAAATTTTTTTAGGCTAACTAAATATATCAAAGTTTATTATTCCAAGGACTATAATAGAGTGAATAAATCTTGTCAATTTATACAAAAAATCCTTGTTGCTATAAATTTGAAACTTATAATAAAAAATAGAACACATTAAAATTAAATATATAGGGTGTTATATATCGGAATTTTTTATTTAACAGGTTTAGGAACGAGTCCGGGGGCGGTGCTTGTTCCTCTGCATTATATTTATCTCATGTTAAAAGCAGCGATGAACAATAATCAAGATGCGATAAAATTTTTTAAGAAGTCTGGAGAATTAAGACAAGAAAAAACTGGAGCTCCAGAATATTTTATTATATTCACCTCGAAGGAAGTGATTGAAGGTAAAGAGAAACCTAAAGATTTAAAAGATGAGTGGTTTAATTTTAAAAATATTAATCAATACAATATTCCCCAAATTATTGGAAAGACACTAAATAATTTGATTAATCAATGTAAATTTACCAGATTCTATGAAAATGGATGGATTAAGGAAATATATTTTTTAGCTGTAAAACATGATGATTTTAGAGATTGTTATGAAAAAATATATATTACAATGAAATCAATTGCCTCAAAGGAAGTATGGATAAATTTAATAGGGGGAACGAATCAAATAAATCTTTCATTATTTTTATCATCATGTTTAACAGGAATAGGAACTAAATATATTTATATTTTTCAAAAAGATATTTCCAAAATACACCCTGAAATTGAAAGACCCGATTTTGAAAATCCAAAAATAAGAATTCCGCCAGAAAGTTGGCAAGAAATACCATTTATTTGGATTGGATTAGAAAATGAAATCTTAAAGGAGATTAAATCATTATTTGAATATAGAGATATATTGCATCTTAAAGAAATAAGGAAAATCCTCAATAGATATAACATTCCTCAACAATATTTAGCAAAATTACAATCTTCTAATCTCATTCATATTGAAAATGATAAAGTGGCAAAAGGATTTGGTTTTGAGATCATAAAAAATTTTGAGATCAAAACAAAGATAAATGATTTCTCAAATTGGAAAAAATGGGCAAAAAAGCATGATATTTTATATCAAATTAATATAAATCCACCATATAATATTAATAAATCCTAAAAATAGATCTTAATAAATAGTATTCTAGCAATAAAAATATTCCTTTAAAATTTATGATAAAATTAACATTTGAATTATACCCTGAAGATGGCCGAATCAAGCCTTACGATCATCCATATGGATACATATTTCGCGGCGTGATTATGGGGTGGCTAAGGGAAATAAAGCCTGAATTAGTTCATAAACTTCACGAATATCAAGAAATTCGCTCCTATTCAATAAACTGCATAATCTATAAGAAAATTCCAAAAATAGATTTTATTATTGTTTCGATGGACGATACTTTAAGTGATACCTTACTTCAAGATTTAATTTCTACTGAGCGGGCTAAATTGAAAATTGGAGAAAAGGACTATTTCATTTCGAGAGTTAAATTCGAACGTCTTAATTTTCGAACATTTTTAGAACAGGCAAAGCCAGTAAAAGTATTTAGCTTAAATTTTGTTAAGCCAGCGTATTTTAATACGAGCATGGGGGATTATCCTGTAAGGTTACCAATTCCAAATCTTTTATTTGGGAATTTGGTAAATATTTGGAACGATATATTAAGGAGTGAGGCAGAAATCGATCGGGAAACTTTTATAAATTGGGTAAATGCTCATGTGTATGTAAGCGGGCATAAAATGAGGACAGTTAGAACAGATATAGGTAAGCCAAAGCCTGTTGTGGGTTTTTTAGGAAATGCGAGCTTTAAAGTAACAAAAATAAATAAAAATTATTACAAGCATTTCTTAATAAAATTAAATCGAGAATATGATTACGAGTTTGTCAATGAAGATTATTCGAACAACTGTAGGTGGTTGGAAATCTTATGTAGACTTGGCGAATATACTAATGTAGGGGCAAATCGAACAGCAGGGATGGGAGTAATTCGCTATTATTCTAAATTCTATCTTTCAGAAAAGGATTTATTGGTAAAATGATGATCTTTTTCTAGGATAATATAAATTTTATTTGGTGAAAAATATAAAGATATTCTTTCAATTCCTTCGAAAAGCATTTTGGAATAAGGACCCCCAGCACTAAGTACCTACAAATAATTTAATTAGTTTATAAGTTTTTCAATCTCATCAAGTTTTTGTAAAATCCATTCCCTAAATTTAGTGAAATTTTCAATTGAGGGTATTTTGTTATTTTTAAGTTCTGGAATGTCATTAATCTCTCTAATTTTATTCAAAGTATTGTTAAGTAGGTTAATAATAACCTAATTTGGAATATTTAATTTTTGAAAAATTGAATGGAAATCATCATTATAAATTTATTTGAATAATTAATTATATTTCATTTTAAATTTTAGATTATTCAGTCAAAATAAGAAATTGTTAAACTCTGACAAATTTTTAATCTTATGAGAAATGACAAGAAAAGATTTATTGATCCAGAAATTTCTTATAGAAAAGTCTTAGAACAAGCTAAAAGATATTCTCCAGATGGAGAAAGATTTTATCCAGAAATTTTTCCACCTAAATAACATTTAACTTATTAGAAGTAAGGGAAATCTTATCATATCATTATCAATTATTAATGTTTGATACATAACTTCTCGTGATATTCTATCATAGACTTCATAATGGAATAGGTTTGGGACATATACTAAAATTTACTATTTCTCAAATTCCAATTTTTTATTTATAAATACTTAGCATTAGTTCATTTTAATTACAACTAAAAAAATTGGTGATAATAGTAAAACCTGAGTTTTATCATGCTGTTATAAAAATAACTCAAATTCCCAATGTGAAAAATAAAAGTGAAGAGAACATATCGTGGTTATGCGATCCTTTTGTCGATGGTCATGTATATGGTACCAAATTTACAATAGATGATGAATATTTTTCATGGAAATTCTTTTTAAAAGAGAACTCAAAAGCAGAAGCCCTCAAGAGTGGGTATAAATTTTTAGATTATTTAAAAGAAATTTATCCCGGATTATCAGGAACTGTGAAAGTAAAACCAATATACTCCAAAAAATTAAATGAAAAGAAAATCTTTTTCGAAGTTGTACTCCCAACACCGCCATTCAATAAAAAGATAAATCTTTTTAAAAAGATTATCAATCTTTTTACCTTTAATAAAAAACATTCAATCAAGATATATGTTTTATGGCAAAAAGATGACTCTATACTAGGAGGAGGAATTGAAGAGACAGAATTAGAAAAGGAATATAAGCTTGATGAAAATTACAAAATAAAAATCTTTGTTTCTATAATGCCGAGGTTCGATGAAAGTTCAGATGTTGAGAAGCAAATGGAAGAACTGAAAGGACATATAGAATATTTAACTACAGATATCCACAATATCGATGGTATGAAAGCTATCATTAGACATGCACCAAATGAGACATGGGAGAACATATTGAGTGGAAGACCTTTCTGGAAAAACCTTTTAGGTAAGGTTACAGGAAGATACTATAGAAGTATACAAGATCAAATTCCTGAAGATAAAATGCCTGGATTTGTGAATCCAAAAATTATGGATTTTGAAATTCCTGAACATATATTAATTGGTAAAGCAATTCATGTAAGAAATGAAAATATAAGCTTTACTCAAAGACCTAATAAAAATGATATATCTCTTGGGTATTATATAAGTCGTGGAGTAATAACGGAAACGATAGTTCCACTATCAGTTAATGATCTCACTCGTCATGCTTTTATAGCTGGTAAAACTGGAGTTGGAAAAACGAGATTTATAAACTTTTTGCAACATGAGATATCTAAAAAAATTTCTAATTGTGGAGTTCTGATTATTGGTCTTAGGAAAAGTAAAGAAGATATACCCTATAATTTGGATATAAGATTGAGATATGGAGATCCTGACTTTAGAGTTCCATATTACTTTAAAGGAGAAAATATCGAGGTCACTTTTGAACAATTAGCAGCCTTAATAGCCTCTTCAATGGGATTAAAACAGCCAGTTGACATTGCTATGTACAATGCAATGCTTGCATATTTTAAGATACACAAGGATCTTCCCATCTCATTAAAATCTTTGTTTGGAAAACTTCTGAATTGGTTTAAAGGCCATTCTTATCATGAGGAATACCAGACCAATATTGTGAATGCAATTAGAAATCGGATCTTTAAATGGGTAAAATCTCCAATCTTAGACAAGATAACAAGATTACCTTCTATTAAACCATATTGGTTTATTGAATGGATGAATGGTAAAAATGTATTCATTGATTTATCCGAATCTATTTGCAATAAATTTATGAAAAAGTTATTAATCAATTTAATTTTCCAGATGATACAAATTTTTTTCCCACAAATTAAAACTAATGAACTAAAAAACTTAGTTATTTTAGATGAAGTTGGAGAGATCTTAAAAAAACCAGCCACTAATATTTCTCGTGATGATGATTTTGTATCTCAATATTTTCTTGAGGAAGTATTTTGTAATTTCTTAGAAGCTTTCAGAAGTAGAGGAATTGGTCTTATAACTACTGCTCAATTTCCTTCTCAATTATTTGAATCTATTTATACCCTTCCAAATATTCATATTTTATTTACAATAGGACATGCTTGTAGTAAACTGTTCACAAATAACAGAGAAGAACAAGATTCCTTAATGCTTTTAGGAGAAAGAAAGGCAATAGTAAAGGACGGTGTTAATAGCCGAAATTTTGCAATTTATACCATAGATTTTGATTATGAGAAAGTTCCATATCACTCCGCAAAGAATCCCGAGAAGTTATGCCCTTTATGTGATAATTACATAGAGCCTTATGAAAATTTTTGTAGTGCCTGTGGGATTCCCTTAAATTCAGATTCTAAGCTGAGTGTTGATAATCTAGATGAAGAGTCTACTAAACTTAAAGAAAAAAATTGATTAATGAGCAATTTTATCAATAAAATTTTAGAGGAGATTATCTATTAGTGAATCTGGCGAGGAATACAATGAAGGAGAACCAGACAATGAGCCAGATGGTGATACCGAGGAGGAATTTGATCCAGATGAAGATTACGACTGGAGTGATAATTTTGATCCAGATGAGGAATATGACTGGGGTGAAGGAGATGATAATGATCAAGACACAACGTCTGATAGTAATGATGATGGGGAAACTACATCTGATAATAATGAGGATAGTAATGATGATGAGGATATAAGCGATGATTATCATCCAAATCAAGGAAGGAACGGAACTGTAACAGTTATGCTACCTCCTGAAGCCGAATCAGTAGAAGAGAATGTTAATGAACCTATTGATACTCCTGAAGAAGAATCCGAACAAGAGGAGATTCCAGATGGAGAGGATGATTGGGAGTTAGCTGGTGAGGAAATACCTGAAATTCCTGTACCAGACGATACGTTTGAATTTCCAGGTGATCAAGAACAAGAGCCTGATCAATGGCCTGATGGGGATT
>JAHLWP010000034.1 GCA_019057865.1 Promethearchaeota archaeon | reverse complement strand
AAGAGCAACTAAACTCGGAGGAACAAGAGAAGGAAGAGCATATTGAGGAAATACATTCTAGTGAAACACAAGAGGAAAATCTCAATGATATAACAGAAGCGGCAGAGATAGAACCAGAAGAATTTGATTATCTATGGGAAAAATATGAACAATATGAACAAGAAGGGAAGAGTTCTGAAGAAATAAGGAATTTAATGCAGGAAGCAGAAGAAACTTATACACTCTTAAAGAGTGTTGAACAGCTCTATGAAAAACAAGAGAAAGAAAAATTAAAGTCAGTTGACCATGACGATGAAGGAGATGAAGAGGATACCAGAGAAGAGATCGAAAGAGTAGGTGCGATAGAATATCTTGCAGATAATGAAGAAGAATTATACCAACAAGGAAAATTTCAAGAAGAAATCGATGAAAAAATGGAAGAAATCGCAGATAATTTCTTCTTAAATGAAATAGAAGAAAGTCAACAAGAAAACGATGTGAGTGAAGAATCAGGAATCAAACAAGTTGAAATTGATGGAGAATATTTGGATCTTGAAGAACAAGAGCAATTTGGGCAAATTTTTATTCATAATAACGAAGAGAATAGTGAAACCCAACAAGTAATGGAAAAAAAGGAAGCAGAAGAGGAGATCTACACAGGATTAGATAACATCGAAGTAGATGAACTAGAGTCTTATCAAGAAAAAAGCAAGGAATTTATAGAGAAAGAAAAAAAGTCAGAAAGTGAAGAAACAGAAGAAGAGTATAATAAACTCCAGCAATTATATCGCCAAGAAACTGGTAAAAGACCGATATATGCTGGAAAAGAGACAAAAGGATTTAGCCAATGGTTAGAACAGCAAGAATTAAAAACTGAAGAATTAGAAGAGAAGGAACTAAAAGAGGAGAAATGGCAAAAGAAACTTAAAAAGTGGATAGAGGGATCTCCAGAAGAGATGCTCAGCTCTGAACTTAAAGAAATTCTGAAAGAGATACTCTGTAATTTCCAAGACTATGAAGATTTGGAAGAATTATATAAAAAATATAAAAACGGAGAATTAACTGAAAAAGAAAGAGATAAAATAATCTCTATTATAAACAGACTCCATCATATCGATCTAATTCACTTACATATATATTTGAATATAAGCGGATTTAAAGCATACTTTCAAGAACGTCATTGGTGGAATCCTGCGCTAATTAGTGAAATAAAATATAAATTTCTCAGAAATCTGTCTAAAAAATATGAAATCTCTAAAAAAGCCTCAAAAAAATTATCTGAAATAAAAAATTTAAGAAAGGGTGAAAATTGGAAGAAATTTTTAAATGAAAGTATAGCCTCTATAAAGAACTTGAAGGAAAATTATAAAGATAAAATCATACAGATCATTAATAAGGAGATTATAAGCAATCAAGAAAGAAAAAATTTAATATTACTTCTGAGTAAACTGGATACTGATCAATTAATTGAAATTTTTGGTGTATCTTTTAAGTTGCATACCAAAAATTATGTCAAATGGGGCTGGGATTTCTATAGATATATTAAAATAAAAATGTTGGAAGATTATTTTTCAATTAAAGAAAAGATTAACAAATTTAATTATAAAGCTGTTGACTTTTTAAATGAGATTAAAATAGAGTTAGCTCCTCTTCTTTCTACCAATGAGATTTATGCAGGAAAAGTTAAGAATAGAGTTTTAAGCAAGCTATTTGGAGAAACCGAATCCCACGTTAAAAGTAAAATTTCTGATAAAACAGAAATTTCATTAGAGCAATTACAAAGTTATTTATCAAACCTTAAAACTTCATTAAAGAAAAAAGGGAGGGATATACCTCATAATATTATATTATTATTTGAAAAATACAAAAATGAAAATACTCTAAGACAATATACTTATGGATCAATATTAGATAAACACCCAGATTTCAATCTTAATTACTTTAAAAAAATTGATACTAAGGAAAAAGCTTACTGGCTTGGATGGTTATATGCTGAAGGATGGCTTTCTCTAATTAAACATGAAGGGTACCCATATTTAGAATGGGGTGTGGGATGCAATAAAAAAGATGAGATTCTATTAATTCGATTCATCGAAGCTATAGGATTTAATCCAAAGTATGTAGAATATGATAATCTTAAGAAAGGTTTTGTAAGAATAAGAATCAGTTTTTCAAGAATGGACTTCCCAAATACTTTAATTGAACTAGGTTGGAATATCGGTAAAAAATCGCATCGTATAAAATTACCTGATTTTAAAAATATTAGGAAGAACCGTCAATTATATTTAGCATTCCTTCTTGGCTTTTTTGATGGAGATGGGGAAACTGGAACTTCTCAAATTGATTCAAAAAGTAAAAGATTTCTTGAAAACATTAAAAATAAATTTAATATTAGGTATGAAGTAAGACAAAATAAAAATAAAGATGGTATTTATTGGCGATTAACTTTAGGGGCTGAATTATTCAATGAAATGTTAGATAATTATCAAAAAAGTTTACCAAGTAAAAGAATTAGACTTGAAGAACATCAAGAAAGAATGGAAAGATTGAGAAATTTCGCACAAAGCCGGCAAAAGTTTATGATTACGAAAGAACAGTTAGAACAATTAGTTTGGTATATGACTTATGAAGAAATTGCTGATTTACACTTTGAAATTTTTAAAGTAAAAATAACAGAACGAACTGTAAAAAAATGGGTCTATAAAATGGAAATAGCGAGACCTACGCTTAAACAAATGGCGCAAATTCGCAAATTAGGTAAAAAATCGCCTGGCGATCTTCATAAGATTTATGAAAAGATATTATAACACCATTAGGTTTTTATTAATAAAATTTTTTATACAAACTTTGTTTTAATAGGTAGCGTAATTGGAGCATTATTAATTCCTGTATTTCATCTTTTAAATCCTTTTTTTACTTATTTTTAAGAATTATTATATTAAAACCCTTTTTTTCAAAAAAGTAAAATTTGGAAAATATTAAATATTTTAAATACCAAATATTAATATTCTTTTCTACCAAAAGTCGATCTTTTATGGGAACTGCGAGTGTTAGGAGAAAGAGGAAAAATAAGGCAATAATTGATAGTTCTTCTTTATTTTCTGATTTTATTGATAGTAGTGACTATGATTCAGCAGCGAGGATTGTTTATTGGGCTACCCTTGAAGTAAGCGGTCCACAAGGAATAATGGATGCTCTAGATGATGCTAATTCATTTATTTCTACAAAAGATATTCGGAGGGGCATCTAAATTACGGAAAATTATGTTGATATTTTAATTGAATATGTTAGAGATTATTTATATGCTGAATCTATGAGAATAATGAGTACAGATTTTACAGGTACAAACTTTAATTATTATATTGATAAATCTACAGGCGAGACTAAAGAATTACCAAGTAAAACCAAAGAACAATTAATTTCTCATTTAAAAGAAAATATAAGAACTTCAGTTAAAGAACTTAAAGACTTTCTTATTAAAAATAAGATTTTTTCGCAAGAGATATTTCAAGAAGAAATTCAAAAAATCCAAAAGTATGTTGACTCACTTGTAAAAAAACAAGCTAATTCTATTAAATCCCTATTCAAGGAATTGGAGGGATAACCATTAAAAGTTCGGAAATTTTGGAAATGTCCCATGACTTTTTTAAGAACATAAGACCATTATTTCCTGATAATAAAATACCTAATTTTATAAAAGAGATCCCCCAATTTGGAAAATGTATTTATTACATTGAGAGGTTTGCTGAAGATAATAATCTAATATTTGAGACCAAAAATATTAGGAATTGGCAAAATTCAAAAAAACCATTAGACCGATTAATAAATGTTTTATTATATAGGTATACTGGAATTAAAAAGAAGATTTTTGTTGAATTTGAAGAAATTGATGAAATTGATAATGAAATAGATACACCTGAAAATGTTGAGGACTATTATGCTAATATTCTTATCTCTGGGGGAGTTGACAGTATGTGCGGTGCGAATCATTGGGTATTAAAGAATAAAAAGAAAATTATTTTTACTCATATATATCATAAAAATACTCCATCAATAGATATGATAAGGAATTTTATTAAAGATTTGAAAATGCGTCTTATTGAAGTAGATGGCCAATTTTATAGTAAAGCAGATATCAGAAATATAGGTAGAAAAGATAGAATAGAAAAAATGAATATTAATCAAACAAGAACATTACTTTATTTATGTAATGCAGTTCCTATAAACTATGCTCTAGGGATAAAAAATATTTTAGTAACTGAAAATGGACCCTTGACTATTAATCCTCCTTTTACAAGTTCCCATACTTTTACAAATACAACAAATCCGGAGTTTATAGCTTTTTTCAATACTTTTTTATATAACTATTTTGAGAATGAAGAAATAATAAAAGTTAGATTACCTTTTAGAGAATATACAAAAGCAGAATTAATGGATAGTGTTCGAGAGGATATACTAAAGCGATCTCATTCATGTTCTGTATTTTATCATAAGAAGAAATCATGTTTTTTTTGTTTTCCATGTTATGTAAGACGATTTTCTGCTTATGCATATGGAAATTATGATGATGACAACTATGACCCTGATTATAAAGATCCTAAAAGTGATGAGGATAAAAGGTATTATATTGATAATGAAAGAGATCCTTTTACTAAAGATATTTCATATATCAATACAAATGATGAAGCAAAAATGATTATAGAATTGATTAAGTTTTGTTACCAAACTCTTAGAAGAAATGTAGGCATTAGTGAAGAAGAAAGAATTCATCGGATGGATAAGTATTATGATCTATATCGTCCTATTGTTAAAAAATGTGAACAGATTAGTAAATATTATGAGGATATTTGGCAATTACTAAAGAGATTTGCTCTTGATATGTTAACTGGGTTGTATTACTTTTTTGAGACTTATCCAGACTACCAAGATGCTGATTATTATATATGGAATTATTACAATAGGAAAATAAATAAATTGATTACTAGAACCATAATAAGAAATAAATTTTATGAAGAGACACGTAAAAGAATAAAAGACACAGATTTAATAGGTGTTATATAAAATTGACATTAGATAAATTCCTACTAGAAAAATCTATTCATTGGAATTATGTAAAACTAGATCTAGGTACAGATTTGATTAAAAAATATATTAATGAAGATAATATCAATCGTAGAAGGGAATTAACTCTTGAACTTTTTAAAATACTTCATGAGCGATATTTCTTAAGATTTTCAAATTCACGTCAATTTTTAATGAATTTGAAAAAATTCGAGGATGATTTTTTGTATAAATATTTATATTACAGAGACCATCTAATTCATTCTTTTCAAATCTTTCTCTTAGGATGTTATATTGTTGAAAGAGCAAACGTGGAAAGTCTCCCGATTGATTTTTTTTCAAATATGAATAGATTTTTGAGGACATGGTTTTTAATTTCCTTTTATCATGATATTGGATATATGGTTGAAAAGTTAATTGATTTGGGTATTGAGATTCAGAGAACTTATTTTGAAAGAATAGGAGGTATAAAGTTATCTGAGATTAGATTGACAATATCTGATGAACTTGATAAAATTTTTAAGGATTATATGAAAATCCTTACAGAGGGGATTATAATTGGAGAAAATAATAAATTTATTTTGAAGCAAAACAATGACCGAGAAGAACAGAAGAAGATAATTTATAATGAATTACTTGAGAATTATAAAATGCGTGATCATGGTATAATGAGTTCATTATTCTTACATTATACAATATATTTAGATATTGATTCTCTAGATAATGAAATATTAAAGGTTCAATACTTACAGGAATTAAATATTGCTTGTTGTGCTATAGCAATACATTCAATTGAAAAACAAAGAAAAATCAATGTAAATTTTTTGAAGAATCCTTTTGGATGTTTATTAATATTATGTGATAATATTCAAGAATGGAATAGACCACGTTTAAAGGGTTTAAAATTATATGAATCGGACTTTTGGGAATCTTTAGAAATAGAAGTTGATACAGATAATAAATGTTATAAGTTTCTTTTTAAACTGGATAATTCTTTTAGCAATGAGGATATTGAAGCGTCTTTAAAACATTATTTTCCTGAACTAGAAAGAATTTTTCTATCTACTTTTGTACAGGGTAATAACTTTCTTTTCTCTCTTAAGAAAGATTCTTTTGAATGGAAACTTACAGCCTTTTATGATGAAAGTAGTAGAATATATAAAATTAATTATTCTCAATAGAAATAATGAAATTTTTCGACTGTAATTTACATTTAGATCAATTTAAATCCCCACTTTCAGTTATAAAGGAGTATTTTTATTTTAATATAAAAAACATTGTTTCTTTATGTGATGATATTAATTCTTTTACTTTTTTAAACCAATTATTATCTCTAAAGAAGAATATTTTTTTAGGTATTGGATTACATCCAAATAAAAAATATTCCGAATTTGAAATAAGTAGTATATTAGACCTTATTAAAGAAAAAGTTGATATTATTGGTGAATGTGGATTGGATTTTCTAAGAAAATTTAATTCTTTAAAAGTTCAATTTAGATATTTAATACAACAATTAAAAATAGCTGAGAAATATGATAAAATCGTTATACTTCATGTAGTTAATGCCGAGGAAGAGATCTTAGAAATTTTAAGTTCATTTAATCTGAATTTTGTAGTATTTCACTGGTATAGTGGAAATATTCAATATATCGAAAAGATTCTTGAAAATGGCTATTATTTTTCATTTAATAAATGCATTATCAATTTCAAGAAATATCAAAAATATATTTCTAAAATACCTATAAATAGACTATTATTAGAAAGTAACGCTCCATATAAGTATAAAGGTACTATTACAAAACCAGAAGACTTTCCTAAGATAATAGAAACTATTGCAAATATAAAGTTAATTGATGTAGATCAAGTTTCTAAAATATTATACAGTAATTCAAAAAGTATATTCATAAATAAATCGAAAAATGATGAAAAAACTTATATAATGAAAAATCCAACTTTAGATGACTTTCTATCATGAAATCTTTACACAGTATCCTAGCTTAAACGATATACTCGTTTAAAATGATGGAACTAATAGAGCAATCTAATAATTTAAGAATTTTTAAAGGTCATACTATCTTTAGACGTTATCTTTTTATATTCGCTTTATTTATTGATTTTTATGGAATTGAAAGAAAAAATCGATATTGCTGCTAAATGGATAGCTGAATCAGAACGATTAGTAATTTTTACTGGTGCGGGAATTTCTACTGGTAGCGGATTACCGGATTATAGAGGCCCAGATGGCGTTTGGACTAGACGAGATCAGGGTCGTCCTCCACCAAGAAGCCCTCCTTGGGATCAAGTGAAACCTAATCCTAATCATTACGCAATTGTGGAGTTGATGGAAATGGGAAAGTTAAACTATTTAATTTCCCAAAATGTAGATGGGTTACATGCTAAATCTGGAATCCCTTTTGATATACTCAGTGAACTTCACGGAAATTTATATTTCATAAAGTGCTTATCATGTAATAAAAAGATGTTATTCGAAGAGGCTGGTTGGGATAAAAATAAATGGGGTCCAGGATATAGAACACAACGAGTTCGAAAAGATCAACCAACTTGTCCAAATTGTGGAGGAAGAATTATCTCCAGCATTGTAAATTTCGGGGATCCCCTTCCATATGATGAATTAGAAGAATCAATAAAACGTTCTGAAAATGCGGATGTGTTTTTTGTCGTTGGATCATCATTAGTTGTTACACCAGCAGCCAATATGCCTGGTTATGCTAAAAGAAGCGGAGCGAAATTGATAATATTAAATAAAGGCGAAACACCCTATGATTATGAATGTGATCTAAGATTTGATGATTTAATTGAAGATGTACTCCCTCCAATAGTGGAAAAGGTTAAACAAATCTTAAAAGAAAAATAAGATAGAAGCTTCTATTTTATTGTAGCATAAATATTTTTATTTCTATCAAATTCTTTAAGAATTTTTCTTCCTTCTTTATTAGATAATGATAGATTGATTTCACTTTTTCTACTTAATGAGCCAGTAAAAATCTCTTCTTGATTAGCAAAAATTATGATATTTTGACTCGCATATTTTGGAGAAGCTCTTAGAGTAATCCTATCTTTCTTTACTTCAATATCTAAATTAATTTGTTCTGCTTTAGATTTGCTTTTTCTATAAGAAGACAAATCCATATATTCATCTGGTTTATATCTTGGTTTTTTAGGTTTTATTGGATTTATTACAATATCTTGTCCAAAGGAATAAATTTCAAATTCTAGTTGACCTGATTTGTAATCTCTAACTTCAACTACTGGTCTTGCTAAATCTCTATCTCTAAAACCTGATGGAACCTTAACTGTCATTTTAATAACTAAAACTGATGATATATCACCACCTTCAATAAAGATTATTGTATCAATAATTGAAGGGAGCATTCCAAGTTCAATTCGACCAATAAATCTTTGAACTGCATCAACAGCAGATGAAGAATGAACAACTCCAACCATACCAACTCCAGATAAACGAAAATCAGCATAAACTTCAAAATCTTTTGTTGTTCTAACCTCGTCAAAAATAGTGAAATCCGGTCTTACAAGTAGGAGAATATCTGCTGAATTCTCAAGAGACCCCTCTAATTTTGTATACTGGGTTATTTCTGGTCTTACTTGTAAATCTCTTACACTTTCTAGTGTTTTAACAACTTTATTCTGACTTAGATAATAATTAGCTAATGCAGCACAAAAAGTACTTTTCCCTGCACCTGGTGAGCCACATACTAAAATCCCTTCAGCCTTTTGCAATCTTCTTTGTAATTTTGCATCTATTGAATAATCTGATAACTCTAAACTTACAAGTGGACGCACAGCTGTTATTTCAACATCATTTGAAAATGGAGGACGTGTAATTACTATTCTAAATTCACGTAATTGTGCTACAACAGCTCCCCTTTTCTCAATTTCTATAAATGAATGATTATCTTCTCTCACACTCTCAATTATTTCAAGAGCAATCTCTTCAATTAATTTAGATGAAATACTATCTTGACCTATCTTTACTAAATGCCAATTGCCAGGTCCACCTTTCTTGGCATAAGGGGGTAAATTCTTCTTGAGATGAACGCTCATCGTTTTTTCGTCAAAAAAATCTAATAATTTAAGAGTAAGTGGTTCCATTGATTTAGGAGCCCCTCTTTCCTTTACGGACATAACCTCTAATCCCTCAAAAATCCCAACATCTCCTTGAATACGATCAGCAGTAATTAAAACGGCATTGTTCTTGAGTGCAGATTCTCTTATAAGGGCATCAAGTTCACCTCCTGGCGCCATCTTTATTTCTTCACGAGAGGGGCGACTCCCTACAATCTGTAATTTAATCTTATTTTCTGCATGTAATTGTCTTAGTTTTTTTAGAACATTTAAACCAAAAAATCCTATCTCCTTATGGATATTCGTACGATATTCAATCTCAGCAACAACAATATTTGAAATCAAAATTTCAGGATTTTCACCTAATTCACCATGCTCTATAAGGTCTAAAATTAATCCATTAAAGACAATGGATGTGTCACACAAAAACTTATCGGGCATTATTCAATACTCTCTTCTTTATTTAAAATTTGAAATTTTTTCACAGAATAATAGATCGGCTTACTTAATCTATCTACTGTAGCAACGATTAGATCTTTACGAGAGCTCATTGCAACTCTTGATATTTTATCTAAATCTCTTAGTTCAATAGGATTCCCCTCAAAAACAGGATAAATTAAAAACTTCGCAGAATCCTTTTCAAAATCAGCACCCCGTTTATAAACTCGAAATTCTATACCATCACCATAACCAGTACGTACAATATATCCTCTCTTTCTTAAATCCATATAAATAACATACTTTTGCCATAATCTATCATCAAATTGAGTAAAATAAGTTAGTAAACTCTCAAAATCCAACAAACTTTTATTTTTATCATTATCTTCCCATAATAGAATTCGACGTCGTTCAATTAAAAGAAGTACTTCTATAGGTTCAAGAATTAATATTTCATCGCTTTTATCAATCTTCTCAATGGTTCCTATATATGAATTGTTATAAAATTCTTCTATTCCTTCTTTATTGGAAATAATAACTTTACTTTTCTCTAAAATTCCTTCGACTTGAGTTTTCTCGATTTTTTCATTAGGTTTTTCAGACATTCTTATAATATAGCATTCCATACTTAATGAATTTAACCGTGATTAATTAAATTATGAATGATTAATAAAACCATGAATCAATTGCTAGAAAAACTGCAAAATAAGTTACGTGGTGCCTCAAAAATAGTATTTATGGGGGTTGGTGAAGAAAAACTTTCTGACGATGGAGTAGGACCCTACATAATTTCTGAACTCTTAGACAATAACAATGAAAAAATCCTATTTATCAATGCAGCTACAGATCCAATGGATAGAATTGAAGATATCGTTAATTTTAATCCAACGCATTTAGTGTTGTTAGATACATGTACCTTAAATGAACCTCCTGGAACAGTAGCTATATTAGAACGGGAAAATATACATGAATATGTGCCTATTTCGACACATACTATTCCAATCCATCTAGTCATAGATTTAATAATTGAAAAATTACCCCACTTAAATGTTTTCATGATTGGATTTGTACCAGAAAGTCTTGAAGGTTTCACAGAACTGAAATTATATAAAGCAAATGAGTTTTCATTAGAAGAACGTAGTGAGAATAAGGATCTTCCATTTTTCGAATTGAATCTTACAAAAACAATTCAAAAAGTAGCAGATCAAATTATTGAAATAATAAAAAAGATTATAAAGAATCTATAACGAATCCAAATTTGGGTTCTCTGATATTTTAGAGATATAGTTTACAATTATCTCTACTGTTTGGGAAATTTTTTCAATTTCTTCAGAAGGTAAGTCCTCTTTAAGATTTTCCAAAAATTTTACAACTTTGTCTGCTTCTCTTATTTTCCTTAAATAATCAGAACCCTTTTTGTTAAGCGATCCCCCCCATACCATCATAATTACCTATTTTTATTAATCATTATTACAAGTTGTTAAAAATAAAACTTAATTGTTTCTATAATTCACTATAAATTCTAAATCCCTAAAAGATTTTTCAGATTTTTAAATCTTTTTAATTGGAATTATATTTCTGAATTTTAACTCTTAAAAAGAGGTTATTTTTAATTAGAATTTCAGCTTCGCTATGAAACTTTCAGATTAAAAATATTGAAAATTAGAACTTACTAATGTAAACAATTTTAACACCTTTTTCTTAGTAAAAAAGATTCAATTTTAAAATTTAATAAAATGCGTAAAAAATTTTAATAATATCCTTAATATTTTAATACTTCTAATAGTGTTATTTCAATAAAAAGTTTTATAAATAAACTTTTGATATAAATAAATTATTATTTAATTTAATAATTAAATTTTTAATCTTTTAGATTAAAATACGAAAATTAATAGAAATATGATGTAAAATGGTTATAGAAACGAATATTACCGAGATGTTGGGTATTAAACACCCTATTTTAAGTGCCCCAATGGGTCCCTTTTATACTACTAAATTAACAGTTGCAGTATCTGAAGCTGGTGGTTTAGGTGTTTTAAGTCATATTAATTTGACTGGAAAGATTAGTGTAGAGGAATTAAAAAAGAATATGGAATATGTCGTTGAAAACACGGATAAAAATTTTGGTTTTAATATTAGAACTGCTAGATTGCAGCCTGACGCTATAAAGTTATGCAGACAGATTCCCAGGTTCATATTGGATAATTCAAAAATAAGAGAGCAGTGCAGATACTTAATTACAAGCGCTGGATCTCCGAGAATGATTTTTAATAAACATTTCCAGAAATTGAAAGAAAGTGGTTCAGAAATAAAGCATTTCCACGTTACACCTAATTTAAAATTTGCTGAAAAATGCGTAAATATGGGAGTTGATGGATTAGTTGTTACTGGAAGTGAAGGTGGAGGGCATCAATCATATGAAAATATAAGTACACTGGTCCTACTTCAGCAAGTCAGAAAAAAATTACCTGATGTTCCTATAATTGCGTGTGGAGGATTTGCTACTGGCGAAGGTTTAGCTTCCGCTTTATCTATGGGTGCTGGAGCTATTGCAATGGGTTCCAGATTTATATCCTCAATAGAATGTGAATTTCATGATAAAGTTAAGAATATTGTTGTTTCATCAAAAGCTTCTGACACTGAGTTAGTTACAGGTGTATTTGGACCAATTAGGGTTTTAAAAAACAAATTTTCAGCAACTCATAATCTTGTTTCAGATAAAGAAGCAAAATTGTCTGAAGAAAAATTCGTTTCCGACGTAGTTAAGGAAGTAAATCGTCTGGAAATGTCTTATGAAGGAAACGTAGAAGAAGGTGCCGTTCTTTTAGGGCAAAGTATCGGAATTATAGATAATATAGAAAGTGTATCTGACATTATTAATTCAATAATTAATGATGCTGAAAAATGTTTAACGAACGCATATAATACAATAAAGAAAATTCCAATTGAACAATTAGTTTAATTCACTAAAAATTATTTATTAAAATATCCTTACACCCAACATAATTAAAAATACTAAGGTTGCTAATATACAGGTACATGACCTTAAGAATATCTCATTTTTTATCTAATTTATTTTAAATTTTTCAGCTTTGGGTAGACATAATTTAGAGTCTTAATAGTAAGAGTATTAAAAACTCAAAAAATAATTACAATATAATATTTATTTCTCTTAAATTCAAATCTTAAATATTGATTAAAATGGTAGAAGTTAAAAAAGAGCTTTTAGCTCCATGTGGATTATATTGTGGTGTATGTTCTATATATATTGCTCACAGGGACAATAATCAAAAATTTAAACAAGTTCTATTTCCTATATACAAGGCTTTTGCAAAAAGTGTGGAAGATATTTCATGCACTGGGTGCTTATCTGATGGAATTGTATTTCCAATGTGTAAAGTGTGTCCAATAAAGAAATGTACTAAAGAAAAAGGAATTGAAGGATGTCATCAATGTGATGAGTTTCCATGTAAATTTATTAATAATTTTCCAGTTCCTGTAGCCAAAAAAGTTATTCTACGATCAATCCCAACTTGGCGAGAATTTGGCACAGAAAAGTTTGTTGAAGAGGAAGAAGAAAGATATCATTGTCCTAATTGCGGAAATCCCTTGTTTCGTGGAGCAAAAAGCTGTAACAAATGTAAGGTTTCTGTCGACGTAGATTAGAAAATCATAAAAAACCATATTATTAAAGCTAAAATTAAAATTATACTAGCACATGGCCATGAAAATAAAGCATTTTTTACATAATTAATTTTAAAATTCACTGCTTCATGTGGACATAATTCTACACAACAATAACAGGTAAAACAACTTTTTTTATTCCATTTTGGAATATTTCCCTTTCTCAATTCACTAGGTGGTGAGATTGCATTCCCAGGGCAATTATCCCAACAAGTAGAACATAATTTACATTTTTTAGAATCAAACTTTACAGTAGCTTTAAAAATTTTATTTCCAACATAATTTCCCAACCATTTTGGCAGAGGCATAGAAATTGGGGCAATTCTAGGATGCTTAAACTTCTTATACACATCTTCAATTTTTTCTCCTAAAAATTCAATATTATTTAAATTAGTTGTTCCAAGTCTTTTTTGTTCTGCTTTTTCTAGATATATGATCTCTTTAGGATCAAATCCAATAATTTTACATACAGTAGTATCTAAAGCAACACCATCATATCCGGCAATAATGAGATCTAATTTCACAATATCTCCACCAGATGGTCCTTGCCCTTCCTGACATAAATATCCATCTATTATTGTTAATTGTGGATTAGATACAGAATATATATCTGCTAAAGCCGATGTAAATCTTTCTAATCGGGGAAATTGTGCATGAGTCTTAGCTTTATTACTACGTAAGATGGTTCCAAACATATTTTTTATGCAACATGTAAGAACACATTGATTATGAGTCTTAATTTTGGGTAAATTAATGACGAGATCTGCTTCTTTAATCAGATTTGAACTAACAAATTCTTTCATTTCAAGTGGATTTGGTACTTTATAAATTTCTCTTTCAGATTTTTCAAAAGGTATACATTCTGCTCCTTCCTCTTCACACACCGCTAAGATACCACTAACTTTCATAGCATTTTCAGTTTTACCAGGTTTTTGACCGCCACTAGAATCACTAACATAGATCTTAGAAGGATTATACTGCTTTAACCATTGAATAACGGAACGTACTATTTCTGGATGTGTTGTAACTGCTCGTTCAGGTGGTTTTGCCATTAAAAGGTTTGGTTTTAATAAAATAACCATCCCTTCTTTAGTCATTAAATGATCAGCATTAATCATTTTTAAAGCTGTAAAAACAGCAGTTTTTACATCATCATTATTAATTCTTTGAATAGCTATTTTAGCTTTTTCAACCATATTAGTATCTTATATTAAAAAAAATAAAAAAATTTAGCTTTAAGATAAAAATGGATTTCTACTGTTTCATAATCTTGAATTCTAAGCTTTGAATTTAAAAAGGATTTAAATAGTAACTTGGGCTTACATATTCTAGATAAAAGAATACATTTATTATGATTGAGTTACCAGAAGAAATTGAAGGAGCAATTATATGTTCTTTGGAGGGGAGTCCTATATCAGCAGAGATTCTAAAAAGAAAAGATGAACATAAAATTGCCGCAATGATGTTAGCACTTGGTTCTGTTGCAAAAACTGCAATTAAAGAAGTTAAACAAGGAAAGTTTAAATTTCTTCGTGTCAGAGCGAAAGGAGGAAATATTTTTATATTACCAATTAGTAATAAAGCATTATTTGCAGCTTTTACTAAAGCGAATGTGGACTTCGAGTCAATCTATTTGGAATGCAAAATGATACGCAAAAAAATAGATAAACTCCTACAAAAAAAGCATCCTATAAAACCAATTACTCTTAAACTTAAAAAAGCTGAAGTTATAGCTTCTCCTTATTGAAATACAATTTAAAACAAAACCAGCTTTTTAACCCTTAAAAATCAATTAAGCATTTAAAATTCAAATTTACTTAATTGGGTCGATTCTTTACTAAAATAAATTTAAATCCTTACCAAAACGTTAGAAAAAAATAAAAAATAAGAGAAAAAATAAAAGCCGGCTTATTTATTTCTTCTCAAAAACCCCGTGAGATGTTTCTTCTCACTCGACTGAAAAAATTAACCTCCTGCTTGGGTTGCCATTACTGTAATTACGTCTTTCTTTGGATGGATTCCTATTTTAGCGAATTTTAATTGATCTGGTAAAACTTTTCCCTTAAATATAAATTGTATAGCTAAAATTGGATTTAACTTATATTCACGCTGAACAGTTTTTTTAATTTCTGCTATTGAACTATTTGGATCTAGCTCAATTAGTTTTATAGCTTGATCAGGTGGAACCCCTGTAAGTCTAAATCTATATTGAGTAATTTTTAATCACGTCTTTTTGTAATTTTAATTTGATATGTTGTTAAATTGATATAGTCTGAATTTTTAATTAAATATTTTTGTCTAATCTTATGTACTTCAGTCTAAAATGATTTGACTGTGATATATTGCATAAAAAGCAAGAAAATTAGGTCTTAAAATCAAGATATTTGCATTATCAAGTTTACATATATTTAATCTTCTTTAAACCGAAAGGGCTCTGGAGGAGGTCCTGGAGGTCCAGGTGATCCAGGACGCTCAGGCGAAGGATAGGGTTTGGGACGAGGGAATGATCGAAGTGGTCTTCTGTTCAATAATCTTTCTAAAGATGATAATCGATTTTCCAAATCATCTAATCTTTTTTCAATTTTTCTAATCCTTTCTAATAAATTTGGGTTTTCTATCGTCATAACTTCTGAATTTTTATAATAAATTAAATTTTTTTCAATAAGATTTATTTTATAAATTAAAATAGCTTTCCGATAGATTAATTGCTAACTATGAATTTAAACTTTTTTATTGATTGGAAGATGTTATTTCTTATTGTAAGTTTTTGGCGTGCAATTTTTACTATATTTACTTAGTATTATACATTTGTTTGAGTATAGTAATACATTAATAGTTCGAACAAAAGTATAAATTATAATAATTCTTAGATTTCTATATGGAAGTAAGTTCTAGTTCAAAAGATTTGGAGAAAAAAGTGTTAACCTTGGTTAAAGAGATGGATTATGATCAGCGTGTTTTATTCATTCTCAAGAACTTAGGACCTAAAAGGTTCACAGATTTAGAAACTTATTGTGATATAAGCAGATCAACATTATCAAAATACTTAAAATTACTTTTAGAGAGATATTTTATTGAAAAAAAGATATTTGATGATAATAAACCTCGATATTTTATAACTGAAAGGGGAACAGAAAAAATACATGGAACATCTTTCAGTTTAGAACAAAGTTTATTTTATATTGATAGATTAAATGAAAATATTTCAAGACTTACTGATTTAATAGTTTTTTATAGAGAAATAGGTGTAGCTGATTCAATAATCTCCCAAATTATTCAAAAAATCACAAAAATTGGAGTCAAATTCTTTAATATAGAGCAAAACCGTGAATTATATCTTGCAATGTTTTATATTTTTTTGAATTCTGTTTTAACTCGCGAATATAAATTTGAGATAAATGAATTTTGTAAGCATTATAATGTTAAGAAACTTAGGATTGAGTTCTATGTAGACAAAATCATGTCAAGTAAATTGGGCTTTAATATGTTTGTTCGAGGTGAAGATATTTTTTTCTTTCATGAAGAGGATATTATAGGAATTACCACATTACGTTTGATTAAAGACAGGTTAATTGAGGAAATTATTCAAAAAAACATTGCTAATGATAAAACAGTATTTGATTTAGATAGAATAGCAGAGGAAATTGTTGAAAAGCTTGTAAAAATGGATTTAATTTGGGATCGTATTATTGAGCCTTTTGAAATTTTAGTTGAAAAAATGCTTATTAAGACATCTATAGAAATGGGTATCCCAAAACCAACATTAATGGATATAGTTCTTCAATCCGAAAAAATAGCTAAATCTAAAGCAGGTATTAACTCTCTAATAAATATAATCGAAGGCTCTGAGAGATATGAAGATTTAAATTTGGTTTCAATTTCAGAATATAAAAAAGTAGACTTAGATGAAATTTTAGAAAAAATGCGAGGATTTTGTCCAAAATGTGGAAAAACAATCTTGAAAAGTGATTTGTCTAATATTTGTCCCAGATGTGAAAATAAATTCCACGATAATGATTTACTAACCAAAATTGATGAAGCTAATGAAAAAAGCATGCAATATAAGAAAGAAATTCTTAAAATGGAGATATTAATTGAATGTCCAAACTGTAATTACAGTGTTAAACCATATTGGGATGTTTGTCCTCAATGTTTAACACCAATAAAAAAAGAATAATTTATATTAACTTATATTAAGAATATAACAACATTTTTTCTATAGGAATGAGTGCTTTTTTAGCAATTTCGGATGGTACTTTGACTTCATGAGTTTTATCATCCAAGTTCTCCAATAGGTATTTAATTAATTCAAGGTTATGTTTTTTCATATTGTAGCAAATTAATTTCTCCTTAGCTAAATAATATTTTTTTTTTGGAAAATCTTGTTTCATCCTTTCAAGTAAACCTTCTTCAGTACCAATAATAAATTCAATCTCCTCAGAAGAACTATTCTTGACTCTATTATAAATTTTAGCAGTTGATCCTACAAAATCTGCTAAATCTCTTACATTTCTTATACATTCGGGATGGACTAGAAGTTTTGCTTTAGGATGCTCTTTTCGTGCATCCATTATGTGCTCTGGTTTAATCTGCGAATGTACATAACAGTGACCAATTTCTGGCATTTGAAGGCATTTTATACCAGACATTTGTTCAGCATAATCAGCTAAATTTGCGTCTGGTCCAAATAGAACCTTATTTATGTTAAATTCCTCACTAATTTTCTTAACAATAATAATAGCATTTGAAGATGTACAACAAATGTCAGATTCAGCTTTAACAGCAGCAGTAGAATTTACATATAATACTGCTGGAATTCCAGGATATTTTTTTCTAAATTCTCTCACTTTTTCAGGAGTAAGAAAAGCTGCCATGGGGCAACATGATTCAGGATTGGGAATTAAAACATGTTTATCTTGGTTTAAGATCGAAGCTGTTTCAGCCATGAAATCTACACCAGCGAATATTATATATTCAGTAGCCTTTTCTTTAGCTGTCCGAGATAATCCAAGAGAATCTCCTACATAATCAGCAATTTCTTGTATCTCAATGGGCTGATAATAATGAGCTAAAATAATAACATCATTATTTTTTTTTAGCTTTAAAATATCTTCTTGGAGTTGTTTAACAGTCATAAAAATTTTTATTTTTATATGAATAAAAATTCAATTAAAAATAAGTTCTCTGATTATAAAAAATTAAAACATAACCATTATATATAATAAAATTGAAATTTTATTATTTTTAAATTAAAAGAAAAATCTGAATTAAGAATAAAACAGTGATGTGATTAAAGTGGAGCATCAAAGTGAAATAGCCCCAGAAGAATTGGTAAAACCATCTATTAAATTTTCTTATAGCTTAACATCATTAGGAACTCAGGTTATTCATGGAGTTTTTCAAGCATCCCTTATTTTTTATTTTAGAGAAAAGATGCTTCTTCCAGAAGTATATCTTTTTTGGGCATTTATGTTTTTTGCAATTTGGAATGCTATAAATGACCCTTTATTTGGTTGGCTTTCTGATAAAACAAAGACGAAATGGGGTAGAAGGATCCCTTATTTAGCAGTTTTTACGCCTATAATGGCGATCTCCTTTATCTTTTTATGGTTAAGTCCAACTAAAGGTGAAGTAGGTGAACTTGGAGTGTTTTTTTATATGCTTATATTAATTTGTATCTATGATACAGCTTTTACAGCAGCATTATTAGTGTGGACCGCCTTAGGGCAGGAGTTAAGTATGGATCATAGAGAAAGAGCAAGCATTCAAGTTTATTCCCTAGCATTGGGGGTAATGGGGACTCTCATAGCATTATTATTACCCTCGTTATTTTTAGATCAGCCAGGGAGAGAAGGATTTATTTATTTAACTATTATATTAGCTATTGTACAGTTCATAACAATGAGTATAACTGCTTTAACTGTTAAAGAGAGATTGGAGTTTTCTCATGTTGATGAGCCTATTGGTTTTTTTGATTCTTTTAAGAATACTTTAAAAAGAAAATCTTTTTTAACAACCGTTATAATGAACTTTTTCTTAATTTTTGTACAGTCTGTATTTTTTGGAAATCTTTTTTTCTATACTTACTACGCAATTCCAGAGTTTAATTCAGATCTGTTATTACTATTGGTTGTAGGCTTTACAGTTGTAGGAGTCATGTTTGGGACTTATTACACAGTAAAAGTCAATGAAAAGAAAGGAGTAAAAACGGCAATGCTCCGTGCTATAATCCTACATGGATTGGGTTTCTTGTTAGTTGGAATTCTACCTGGAATAATAGCTGTTATCGGATTTTTTTTCGTAGGTGTAGGTATATATGCTGCTATGACTTTATTTAATGTAGCTTTTGCTGATGTAATTGATGAAGATGAAGTAGACACAGGAAGAAGACGTGAAGCTGGTATTATGGGGATTAATGCCCTTGTAACTAAACCTGCGGAGTCTTTTGCACTAGGTTTTATTGCAATCATGTTACTTTTATTTAAATATACAGAACCAATCGGGGGAGAACAACAACCTCAATCAGACCTAACTATTTTAGGTATTAAGTTAGCGATGGGGGTAATTCCTGCTCTTCTAGCTTTCTTAGCTGCATTTGTATATTCTATGAATCCTTTATATGGTAAACACTTAGAAGAAATAAAAACTAAAATGTTCAAAATGCATGATGAAAAGAAACAAAAATTACAGGAAATTCTTCCTAAAAGAGCTAAAGAATAATTAAAGGAGATTGTATTTTTTCGCAGTCTCTATAAAACTTTTTTTAAAGTACTTTATCTGTTCCCAAGTTAAACCATAGGTGCTGAATTTCATCTCTTTAGAGATTCCTGGAAGTAATCCAATAATTCCTCTTTCCTTAAATTCATCTCTTAGAAAAAAACCCTTTCTTGGATGGGATTCAGCAACTTTTGCAAATCCTTCAGTTTTAATATTAGTTAATGGATGAATTTTTGGTAATTTTCCAAGAATTTCAATCCCCTTTACATTCTTAATATTATCTATTACATAATTAGCTTTTTTAGATTCCTCATCAACAAATTCCTTTTGGGTTCTTTTTACAACTGTGGGAAAACTCGCCATTAAGGTAATTAAAGGAGCACCATAAACAGGAGGACATCCCATCACAGTACAGAGTTTACTTGGAAAAGACTTAGAAGTAATATTTCCTTGGATTTTTGAATTGACCATGATATCATCATAAAAATCATCATTAAATCCTAAAATTCCAATTGGACCTGAAGCAGCCATAGATTTATGACCACTGCATGCTACAAAATCGGCTGAATACTCTTTACAATCGATTGGTAAAATTCCCCCAGAATAAGCAGCATTTAAAAGAAAAGGGATATTAAACTCTTTGCATAATTTGCCAATAGGTTTCGGGTCATTATAATTTCCATATTTGTAATCCACATGAGTTAATACGACTAATAAAGGTAATTCATTTTCTTTATCTCTAACTTCTTTAATAATTTTTTCATAATCCTTTGCTTCAATTTTAAATTCTGGATTTCCAGAGTTTGGCACTTCACTAACTTTCAAATTATTTGATTCAATAGCTAAATAGGTTGTATAATGAGCTAAACTATCGATTAAAACAGTTTTACGTTTAGGATACTTCTTAGAAAGAACTTCCATAACTAAACGTTTAGACTCCCTAGCTGCAGCTGTAACCATAATATTATCAATATTTAGAAATTTCGCCATATCTTTTAAAAATCCTACTACAGGTGGATTCTCAATCTGATCAATCCTTCCTTTCAAACAATTATCACATAAGCTATAACCATCTCCATAAGCTATTAACGCTTTAAAAGCTTCAGGTGTTAATATTCCTCCCCGCTGAATAGGGTGTATATTTATGAATTCTTCATTAATAGTTCTGCTAAGTTGCGAGTATTTTTGTACCAATTCATTATTATATTCTAAATTACTCATTTTTCTTCTTCTGTTTTTGCTTAACGAAAATTATTATACTTTATAAAATTAAGATGAAATTAATAAATTATTGGGGTTATCTATTTATGAAAATGCAAGTTAAAGAAATAGGTATTGGAAAAGCTGTTGATGCAATTATAGAAGATGGTAAGGGTAATATAGTATTGATCAAACGTAAATATCCTCCATTCAAGGATTACTATGCACTTCCGGGTGGAGCTATTGAGAAAGGAGAAAAAACCAAAGATGCTCTTATTAGGGAAACTAAAGAAGAAACTAATTTAACTATAAAAATAATTAAAAAAATTGGTGTTTATGACGAACCAGGGAGAGATCCTCGGGGAAAAATCCAAAGTACAGCTTTTAAATGTTCTATAGTGGGACTTGTTTCTGATATGAAAAGCGGTGATGATGCTAAAGAAGTAGAACTTGTTCCTAAAGAAAAATTGAAAGAAATTGATTTAGCATTTGATCATAGAAAGATGTTAAAAGATGCTAATGTATTGAAATAAGTAAAAAATTTAATTATTTTTTATCATAACTTTATTATTTTTAGCTTAATTCTTAAAAATCAAAAATGTAGTTTAACGTGAAAATTAAAGATGCCAATTATTATCCCAAGCCCAAGAACGGGAAAAGAACCCCGAATTCATGAAACAGCCTTTATTGCTCCCACAGCAGTAATTATTGGAGATGTTACAATAGGAGAAGATTCAAATGTCTGGTTCGGAGCCGTATTAAGAGGAGATTGGGGAACAATTGAAATTGGAAAAAATACAAGTATTCAAGAGAATGTAACAATCCATCTTGAACAAGATAGTTCAGTATTTATAGGTGATGATGTCATTGTTGGACATCATGCGATGATTCATGGGCCAACAGAAATAGGAAATGGATGCGTTGTTGGAATTGGTGCAAATGTCTTACATAATGCAAAACTGGGAGAAGGAGTACAAGTTGGTGCTGGAGCGGTATTATTAAATAAAGAATTTCCATCAAGATGTTTAGTTGTTGGAGTTCCTGCGGATATAAAGAAACAATTGCCAGAAACAGGGAAGTTAGTGGGGGAAAGAACTTCTAAAGATTATGCACAAAACGGGAGAGATTTTAAAGCTTTTTTTAAAAAAAATCCAGAATTTGCAAACTACTAACTATTTTTCTGTTTTCTTTTCTTCTATTTTGAGCAAATGCAATTTTCATTTTTAATGATATCTATTATATTAAATCTTAAATCTAATAGATTTACCATTAATAGCTTATTTTCCAAATTTGGAAGTCCTAATGCTGTTTTTATAACTTCAAGAGCTTCTAACGTTCCTAATATGCCAGGAGTAACACCTATTACTGGTAAGGGTCCTTCTTCTGGAGAAATCTTATCTGGTTCATTGAAAACACATTGATAACAAGCAGTCTTTTTTGGGTTTATAGTAATGATTTGCCCATAAAAATCCTTTATTCCAGCAATTACACACTTTAAATTATATTCTAAGGCAATTCTATTAACTAAAAATTTAGTCTCGAAATTATCAGAACAATCTACAATAAAATCGTGTCCTTTAATGTATTTTTTTATCGAATCTTCCTCTATATATTCTTTATAAGTATGTATTTGAACTTCAGAATTTAGATTAGATAATACCATCTTTGCTGATTCTGCTTTATCTTTACCTATTTGATTTTCATTATAAAGAATTTGTCTTTGAAGGTTTGAAATATCTAAAACATCATTGTCAATTATGGTTAATTTTTTTATCCCTGCAGCAGTAAGATACATAGAACATGGTGAGCCAAGGCCTCCGGCTCCAATTTGCAATACACTAATATTCGATATCTTTTTTTGACCTTCTTCACCAATTAATGGAGAGATAATTTGTCTTGAATACCTCTCTTTTTGCTTTTCATTTAAAATTGAATTTCACCTACTTAAAATTTTTTTAATATTTTTAATAGCTTCTTCAATTTCTATGAAAAATATACCTAAATTTGTATTTATATCTAACATAGAAACGAGAATTACTAGGTCATCAATACCCATAACTATAATTTGGTAATTATTAAATTCTACTGTTATATTATTTACAGTATTGCTTCCTAAAGTTAAAGCAGCCGTTTCAATGGCACCAAACATGGTAGCCGCCATTGCCCCAAATTTTCTCTCATCAACATCTATAGGTAATATTGAAGTAGTTAATAAGCCATTTCGGTTTGCAATCGCTATACCTATAATATCACTCATAGCTTCTAATTTTTCCAATTCCTTATGGAGGCTTTCAATTTTTGAGTTATTCATATAATCTTCAAGATAATTTAAAAATTGAATTATTATTAAATAGAAGAATATCAGACAATAATATTTAAAATTTTAGAAAATAGCTAATGTTATCTTTTCTTCATGCCTTAGCTTTATGGCGATAAAATGACTTCTGTCCATTAAAAGGACGATTTCTATTACGCCAACTGGGCTGTCTTAACTTAGCAGTTCGACCAAAACCACAACTCGCACAGAACCTTTTTCGGCGATGATATGAGTGCTTTCCACATCTCCTACATGTTTTGTGGCTTGCTGCTTTATTTTTTTTGCCTTTGCTAGGTGTTCCTTTTCCCATTTTTACCACTTTTATTCTTCTTTATATATTATCCGCTTCTTTTCTATGCATCAATTTCTCTTCATCGTCTTGCTCGAAGATTAGCTTCTCTCGATCCTGGCCTATGAAGATTATGGAGGCGCCCCTTATCATAACTGTTCCTAAATCTTTACTTCGCTTTCCACCACGTCCGAAATAAATTTCTTTAGCATTTTCAACTATTAAGTTCATGTAATTATCAAACATTTTTAATTTACCTGTTAAAAAAGTATTCCAAATCTTCAACTTGATGCGAACCTCATCCTTTAGTATCGCTTTCGATAAAGTTCGATGAATTGTCTGTTGAGCCATATTTATTATATTTATCTAATTATTATCTAAAATTATTTTATCGAATAAATATTTTTTTAAATATTTAAGGATTTAAAATAACATTAGGATTGTAGAATAGCAAATTAATGAATTAACATTAAAAATGAAAAAAATAGCTTATTTTGACGCTTCTATTGAAACTCCGGAGGAAATTATTCTTGCTGCTGATATGATTCCTGTTAGACTTTTTGGAAATCCCACAATAGGTATTGATAAAGCTAACGAGCATATCCCTCCAACTCACTGCGTTTGGGCTAGAAATATTCTTGAGCAAGCAATTAATGGTTTGGGTAATGATATAAAAGGAATAATTTGCACTCATGGTTGTGATTGCACGAATAGGGAATTCGATATTTGGTTAGAATGTGTGAATTTAGACTTTCTGTTTTTTCTGAACGCTCCATTGAAGCGAAACGAAATATCTTTGAAATTTTTTATTGATGATATAAAAGAATTGATATTACAATTAGAGGAATCGTTTAAAATAAAAATTACCACTGAAAAAATCCAACTTGCCATTAAGAAAATGAATCAAATCAGAGAATTATTGAAAGAAATTTCTGAATTACGGGTCGATATGAAATTAAAAGGTTCAGAATTCCATGCATTAGTTAAAGAAGTCCAACAATCTGATAAAGATAAAATGACTGAGAAACTTAAGTTAACATTAACAGAAATTAAAGAGAGAAAACCATTTTCAGATGAAGATCTTAAAAAGATATTATTAACCGGTTCAGTAATAGATGATACCGAATTTATTAAATTTTTAGAAAATGTTGGTTATCAAATCATTAGTG
The DNA here is from genome assembly GCA_019057865.1 of Promethearchaeota archaeon. Taxonomy (GTDB): domain Archaea; phylum Asgardarchaeota; class Lokiarchaeia; order Sigyniarchaeales; family SOKP01; genus Loki-b32. The sequence continues at coordinate 23,511 of JAHLWP010000034.1, read as the reverse complement.
ATGATTTATGCATTGGATCCAAATATTTTTGGAATAAAGTAAATGAAAACGGGGATCCAATCAAAGCTTTAGCTGAATACCATTTAAATAAACCAATTTATTCAACTAAATTTCCATCATTTGAAAGGTTTGAAACACTTAAGAATTTAGCACAAACTTATAATGTAGATGGTGTTATAAATATAGCCCAGAAGTTTTGTGAACCAGTACTTTACGGGCATCCATATTTTAATAAAAGATTTAAGAAGTTAGGAATTCCATATCTCTTTGTAGAAATGGAATATAATAGAGAATCTTATAAACAATTAGCAACAAGATTTGAAGCATTTAGTGAAATAATCTAAAGGAGGTAAAAAAATGTCTGAAGTGAAAAGAAGAGGTAAAATGTTAAATGCTACGAATAAATTAAAAAATGAAATGGGTAGGCATTTCTTAGCGATTGAACAAGCATATAGAGATGGAAAGCCAACTGCTTGGGCAACTGCTGGTACACCAGTAGAGTTTTTATATGCTATGAATGTTCAGCCAATGTTACCAGAAAATTCAGCTACAATTTCAGCTGCTTTAAAAAAATCCCAAGAATTTATAGAACTAGCAGAAGAAGAAGGGTTTTCCTATGATCTCTGTTCCTATTTTAAAACAAATGTTGGGGCCGTATTAAGCAAAGCTGATATGAGTGTTGGAGGTACAAGAAAACCAACTTTTATGTTATCAAGTGATGTAATATGTGATACCCATGTGAATTGGTTTCAGGTTCAAGCAGAAAGATTTAATGTACCTCATTTCACTATTGATGTTCCTCATGTAGTTAGCAATACAAATAATCGACAAAGAGATTATTTTAAAAAATACATAAAAGAACAGCTCTGGGAATTATTAGATTTTATAACTGAAGTGACTGGTAATGAATTTAATCCAGAAAGGGCAAAAGAGGTAGCTCTTAATTCCTATGAGTTAGGGAAAATATGGCAGGAAGTATTTGAATTAAGAAAAAATATTCCATGCCCTGTTTCCACTAGAGATACATTTGGGGGATTATTTCCTTTATTCACAATGACAGGGTTAAAATCACCTATAAAACTTTATAAAAGAATGTACAAAGAAGCTAAAGAAAGAGTAGATAACGGAGTTGGTGCTTTAGAACAAGAAGAATTTCGATTAATGTTTGAAGGAATACCCTTCTGGTATAATCTCCGCTTCTTTTCAAATTTAGAGCGATGGAATGCTATTATTGTATATGAACCATATGTTTATGCTTTTACGAAATATACAAACCCAAATTTAACAAAAGAAATGGTTATTAATAATCCAGTAGAATCAATGGCAGAGTTAGTTCTCAGCTTTTGGTATATTTACGATCTTAAGACAAGATTCGAAAAGTTTAAAGAAACTATAAGAGATTGGAAAATAGATGGTGTTTTATTACACAATAATATGTCCTGTAGACCAAATGCTTGCGGAATGTATGATTTGAAACGTAAATTAATGGAAGAAGCAGATATTCCCACACTTGTAATTGACAGCGACATGAATGATCCAAGAAAGATGAATGAAACCCAAGTTCTCAATCAAATTGAGAGCTTCATAGAAATTCTTCGAAAAAGAAAAAAAAGATAAATTTTTATTTTACTCTGGAGTTTTTCTCTTAGCTTTACGTACTATCAATACAACAACAATACTTATAACAACAACACCTATTATAGCAGTTGTGATGATGATAATAATAGGTAGCATATTCTCATCTTCTGGTAATTTTTCTACTATTTTAACTAATTTACTTCCATTACCTCCAATTAAATCAGTATAACTATATCCTGAGTAAGGTCCATGAGCTGATACAGAACCTGACACTGATCCGCTAGCATTTACAGAAATAAAATCTTCACTATTAAGAACATCTGCGACCACCTGCCAAGTAGCTGTTCCAACATCTCCAGCTGGTAGAGATACAGGATTAAGATTTTTAGTATACATTTCACTAGGCGCAAGTGAAAATCCTGCTGGTAGCTGTATAGTTGCTTTACATGTCGAAGCGGTATATACTGGAGTAAAAAGTGAAGGAATCACGTATTCAACAATAGCACTAACAGTAAAGGTTGAATTAATAGCTACTAATGATGAGCTGCTTACAGTCACATCCCAAGGGCAAATAAAAAGTGCCCAATTCGTAGAATAAGACCATAAATCTAAAAATGTACTATAATCAATATAAACATTGGGTCCTGTGGGTCCAGGACCTGAATACCAAGGATCATGTACAATTAATTGAGTAATAGCACCATTTCTAACATAACCAATAACTACTCTAAAATGCCCAGAACTATGTCCTTCATCGTAATATTGCAAAACTACCACTGGGTGACCATCTCCTACTATATCGACTAAATAATCAACAGTTAGTAATTGAACCTCAAATGCGCCATATCCAATTGATCTATTTGTGTATCCTGTTATGCTCCCTGGCATATCATTACCTACAGAGGTACTTAATCTACTAAAATGAGTTGCTCTTCTCAGATCATCTGTGTAACATCCATACGATGAATCAGCTCTAGCAACATCTGCTATTTCTAACTGTGAAATATATGGTCCATAGAAGTCATATACCATTTGTACACTCGCGGGTCCACAATAATAATTTGTTGTTTGGTAATAGTGTGGAACTGAGGGGATTATAAAAGTTGTAGAAGCAGAATGCAAGCTAGAATTTCTGTCTTCAGATAAGTTGTTTGTATTTTCTCCAGCTTGAAATATCTCAACTTTTATGAGTCCTATTCCAATAAACTGCCCTAATAATGCGAAAAGTATAAATAAAGTTGCCCCAATTCTTTTATTCATTTTATTTTACCTTCATTCATTAATTTTAGAATCCTTATTTATAAGAAATTTCAATAAAGATCAATAAGCTATATCAATATTTAAAGACTTATATGTATCAATTATGGGTTATTTTAAAAACCCATAAGGTAAATATACAATTAATTAGAAATTTTTACATAGGAATTTGGGGTAACGATAAGATATTGATCTCCCAGGCGCCCCATTGATCCACCATTTTCTCTTAAAAAAGCCTTTAAATCTTCTATTCCTCTTTTAAGTTCAGAAAGATCAACTTTTTCAAGGATTTCAGTGGCATTTATAATTAGTATCCTTCTTCCTAATAATAGTTTTTTTATATCTTCAATTTGATCAAGAGATGAAAAATCATATTTTTTAATTAAGAAATTTTGAAGAAGGGAAGAAAATTCTTTTGAGAAACCCATTGCTTCTTGTGGAGACCCTAAAAGTTCAATATCTTCTTTTTTTCCTTTAAATCTTGCCATTACTAAGACACAACCTATAAAATCGTAAAAAAATCAGTCTTTTTTATTCATTATTAAAATGATTAAGGGCTAATTTAAATAAGAGAGTTATCGAGGAAAGATGATCATATATACCTGCATATTATTTGAATATTATGCCTTCATAGGGAGTTAATTTGAGGTTTCTATTATATTCTTTTGGATCTAAGGCTTTTCTATTTGATAACGTTGAAAAAATTAAGTTAGGTTCCTTTTTTGGGGTTTTCAACAATATTTCTTTATCTGAAAAGTTCAAATAAATATAAACTACTTGCTTATTGTGAATTCTACGATAAGCAATACATTTTTTATTTAATTTTTCAAGATTGATAAATTCAAATTCACCAATTTGTAGCGTTAAATTTTCCTCTCTCACTTTTAATAGTCTTTTATAACAATTCAAAATAGATCTTGGATCTTTCTCTTCTTTCTCAACGTTAACTTTTTTGTAATTTTCTGATACTTTCAACCATGGTTCGACATTTTTATTTGGTGAAAACCCAGCATTAGTTTCTCCACTCCATTGCATAGGTGTTCTACAAACATCCCTAGATACAAAAATACCTAATAATTTAGTTAATTGAGGATAAGGGAATTTAGCAAATTTACGTCCAATTGGATCTTTGCTTGCTTTCAGTTTAAGTTTTACATTTGCCATTCCTATCTCTTCCCCATAATAAATATACGGAACACCTCTCAATGTAAGTTGCATTGTAGCTAATAATTTCGCTTTCTGGGTATTATTGTTTAAAAGAGAAATGTATCTATCTCTATCATGATTACCATATACATACGTAGGTGTATAAGGAATAGGGAGGTTTTTTTCAATTCTTGAAATATCTTTAGATATTTTTTTAGGCTTAAATTTAAGTGCAATGGATGTGTATTCAAAAAGAAAAACCATGTTTAATCCATTATTATTTGGTCCATAATATTTCTTCAATTCTTCAATAGATCCAGTAACTTCTCCAACTAAAAGTCTCTCTGGTTTATATTCATCCATTATCTCTCTTAATTCTAAAGTAAAACTAAATGTTTCAGGAAGGTTCAAATCATATTTATGGTATTGGAAATTATAAGCTGCTTTTTCTTCAGAATACAACAACCACGTAATAGGATTATCTCTTAAACTTTCATCTTCATAAATGCCATGTAATATATCTAATCGAAATCCATCAACTCCTTTATCTAACCAAAATCTTATAGTATCAAACATCTCTTCCTTAACTTCTGGATTTCGATAGTTTAAATCTGGCTGAAAAGGTAAGAAATGAAAATACACCCATTGATCCGTATTTTCATAATATAGCCAAGCAGGACTTCCAGGAATAGCTTTCCAATTATTTGGAGGTTTTCTACCTCCAGGTTTTTTTCCATCACGCCATATATACCAATCACGCTTAGGATTATCTTTACTTGATGCGGATTCTATAAACCATGGGTGTTTAATAGATGTATGATTTAAAACAAGATCTAATACAATCTTCAAATTTCTATTATGCATTTCTTTCAAAAGTTTATCAAAATCGTTCATTGACCCATAATTAGGCTCTATCTGACGAAAATCTGATACATCATAACCATAGTCTTGTTGAGGAGATTCAAAGAATGGGCTAAACCATATCGTTTCAATACCTAAATCCTGTAAATAATCCAATTTTTCAATAATGCCTTTAATATCTCCAATTCCATTTCCAGTGCTATCTTTAAATGAGCGAGGGTAAATTTGATATACAACAGTTTTTTGCCACCATTTGTACGAATCATACAACATAAGTATTTCAATTCACTATTAAATAAAATGTTTTTTTTGTTGTTTTATATAAGAAAATCTCAATTTTAGGAAAAATATAAATTCTTATAAAATCCTATTTTTAAAATATGGAATCAAAAACATCAAATTTAATAGACCTCATAAAATCAAGAAGGAGTATTCGAAACTTTATTTATCAAAAAATTGATAAGGAAACTATTAGAGATATATTAGAATGTGGTAGATGGGCTCCATCAGGTCAAAATTGTCAACCTTGGCGAGTCTGCGTTGTAATACACCCTACAGTGAAAAGAATGATAGCTGAACAAACCAAATATGGGGGTATTATCGAGAGTGCTTATGTTAATTTCGTCATATTCATAGATATAGAAAGAGGATATGACCGTGTTAAAGATCTTCTTGCGATGGGAGCCTTCATCCAAAATATTCTTTTAGGGGTTCATGCAAAGGGGCTTGGTGCGGTTTGGATCGGTGAAATTCTAAACAATAAAGAAAAAGTTAATGAAATCTTTAAACTACCCCTTGATAAGTTTGAACTGATGTGTGTTATTTCAGTTGGTGTGATTGATAATGCAATGGAAGAAAAGCGTAAAAAAGAAAGAGAGAGAAGACTTATAGATGATTTTATAGATTTATTCTAAATTTTTATTTAAATTACCCTAATTAAATCATTTTTTTCATTTCTTTTAAATCTTTTAAAAAAAACGATTCTCCATAATGAGTAAATAAAACTGCTGCTGGATTATGAGGATTTGACCTATCTTTAGCAATTAATGTAGTAACAGGGGCTTTTGAGAGATTTGTAAAGGTAATATCATGACCCACACATAATCCTACTATAATATTCATCTCAGTTTCAGCTTTATTTAATAATAATGCTTGTGCTACAGGATTACACGTTACGAAACCTAGTGGATAACCTGTCTTTGAAATCATAGTAAATTCTTCTGGTACACCAACATCTGTTTTTTTAATCGAACCTGTCTTACAGCAAACGGAACATACATAAAAACCATATTTTTCTAAAATTTCTGCTGTTTTTTCTGCTTCTTTTTGTAAACCTATACAAAATGCAATCCCTAATTTTGTAAATCCCATCCCTTTTGCATATTCTATTGTGTCTTTTAGACGGGGCCAATGAATATATCCTTTAGCTTCTACCATAGATGCTACACTTGTTGATTTCTTTATAAATTCATCTGTTTTATATAGTTGTCTTGCTTGCTTTTCAATTTCAGGACTTACTTTCATAGGACAATTATTTAACTTTTTGTTTACCCTCCCAATCGTGCAATAATTTCTACTATTACATTTATGACATGTAGGATTAATTAATAACTTGTCATCCTCATCTTTAGAATTCCTTTTTTCAATTGTCATTTTGAATCATCTAATTTATATATCAAGTTATATAGAAATTTAGATTTATGAATATAATATCTTTTCCTAAATCTTAATCTGTTGAAAAATTATTATCTGATTTCATTGCTATGATTAGAATAATACTCTTATATACTTGGGTTCTTCTTTTAATTCATATAATTTTTAACTTAAACTTATCCTATTTTTTTTCCTTATTTTCTAAAGATTCGACTATATGCGGTTTGAGAATCCAAATACCAATTATGAAAATAGGGATTAGAGACCATTCTACAAAAATGGATATGATAAAAGGTGCTTGAGGACTAATTGAATCCCATATGATTCCTCCTAAGAATGGACCTATTATCATACCTATAGATTCAAAAAGGGTTATGATACTAAACATTTTTCCACGATGCTTTATAGAAACACGACTAAGAAAATTAACGAATACAAAACCAACTGTTAGCATAATTGTATTATCGACTATAAGTAAAAGAGCAAAGACCCATAAATTTCCCGAATTTATAATTAAAAATGTTATTATTCCACCTAGAAAACTAGCAAGCGATATAGTAAGATATGGATTAAATTTATCCGCCATTGTTCCTAACTTTGGAGCAATAAGCATTCCTATAACAGACGTTGGAAGATAAAACCATGCTACTAAGCCAGCATTACTATTGATATTTTCAAGTACATATGGCTGAATAAACGGTCGATACAGTCCAACATTGGTAGCACTGAAGAAAAAAGCAAAGAATAACAGAATTATACCTAATATGAAAAAGTGAATTGAAGGGGTTTCAATGTTATTACTGTCTAAATTCTGTTCTATTAGCGTATCTTGATTATTTTCAACCTCAGGATATTCAAATTTTTTATTCTCATCTACTTTTCGTGAGAATTGAATTCCTGCGTAAAAATTAGCTATTCCATATATGGGTATCGCACTATATATAATAAAAACATTATCAGGGTAAAGAAAATTGGATAATCCAAAGATAGTAAATCCTACTACTGTTCCAAGTACAATTCCTATTCCTAATGCAAATCTCCTTCGTCCAAAGGCGGAAGATCGATGATATTTTGATGATTTTTCAGAAATAATGGTATCTAACGGAATCCAAAAAAAATACGCGCCGAGTCCAAGCAGAAAAGCACTGATATACATTCCTATCAAAGATTGTGTTATTACAGAAACATAGAGTCCAAAATAAGATAAACCTCTGCCAAAAGAACCAATCATGACTAAAATTCGCTTAGAAAACCGATCTGTTAAATAACCGATGAATAAGGCGCTAATTAAACCTCCAAGAGTAATGAATGAGAAGAATAGTCCAAGTTGAGCAGCAGGAGCATTTAAAACTTGCTTAATCAAATATGCCATGATAAATTCAATAAAAAAAAAGCCTAATGAATTCCACACTACTATAAAAATAACTGAATTAAAATCAGATGTGAATTTATATGAGTCTGGAACTGACTCTTTTTTGCTTTTTCTTACGAATAATGACATAATATTAATTTGAAAAACCTATCGTCGCTAAAAAAATTTTGGTTGTGTATGTAAGACTCATTTTATTGATTATAAAATAAAAGAGTGAAAATATTTTGAAAAAAGAGTGAACGCTTTTTTCTCATCTCCAAAAATGGAAAATACTAGAAAAAATAGGACCGATCCAATAATGAAACTTAACCCAATAAATATAAGTCACACCAAGATATAATAAAGCATAAAGAAACCCAAACATAAACCCAAATATTACATCTATTGGGAAATGAACTCCTAGAATAAGACGGGAAATTGCCATAACGACACTCAATCCAAGGACAATAAAAAATAATAACCAACTATTAAAGTAATATGAAAATATTATCCCAAAAAATAAAATAAACGTTACATGTCCAGAAGGAAATGATTTCTGCTCTGATTCTCTCATAAGATATGGAATTCTTATAAAATCATCATGTTTCTTTACACCCTCATTTTTAAGAGTAATATATGGGCGATTTCTTCTGACAATTTTATAGCGAATAATTGAATGTATAATTATAGACTGATCAAAACCACCAGTAAAAAGAACTAAAAGATAATAATCTTTAGTGACATAACCATAGATAAACCAAGCTAACCATAATAAACCCCAGAAATAAAAATTACCAAAAAAACTGAAGATTATTGCGAAATTTTTACTTCTTTTACTAAATTTACTCTGATATAGGTTTAAAAAAATTTTATGATCCCAATTCTCCAATTTCACAATATATTCTGATAATACCGACATTAGCTCATTTAAATGGTGGATTTAAGTTAGGATATAAATATGTACTTAAAAAACTTTTCAGACTTTTAATCATCTTGATTGATTTTATGATTAAGAATATAATTAGTATTATTTAGTGAAAATCAGCTAAAATTCTCCGATATTTTAATATGCTATATTGAGATGAAAGAGAAATTATAAATTTGAAATAAAAATTTCAGAATATTAAAAAGAATCAAGATCTTAAAAATTGAGTGTAAAAATAGAAAAGCTATATTAAAAGTTCCAAGAATACTTCATAGATTCTCTTTATTTAACAGAAAGGAGCCATTAAATTAAATTAATGGATTTATATAATAGAATTAACTTTATAAGATTAAGAATAATCAATCAGTTTTTTGATATAAATGAACAAGTGAAAAAATTATGGTTGAAAATAAAGCATTTTCAGAAGAGAGTTTGTATGAAATAGCGAGAAGTAAAGTTAATTTTAGGCTTTCCGTTAAGGTTCATGTTGGTATTTTTCTTGTTGTATCGGCATTACTGTTAACCATCAATTTAATCCAAGTATTATTCTTTAGTCCAAGTATTTTATGGGTAATATATCCATTTTTTGGATGGTTTATAGGTGTTGTTTTACACACAACTGCTTATATTGTTTATGCTAAAGGTGTTTATCCAATAGCTAAAAGAGGTATAATATTCCATACATGTGCTTTTATATTTGTGATGTTGTATCTATTTATAATTAATTTGACCACAATTCCAACTTATTACTGGGCAATATATCCATTAATTTTTTGGGGTGCAGCTTTAGTCATACATAATATCGCGTATTTGGTATATTATCGAGGAAAAATTGATGATCAAGGTAAAACTAAATCGCGAAGAGAGAGAGCTATTGAAAAGGAAATGGAAAAAATGCGTAAACGAATGAAGAAGTAGGAGGAAGAGTAAGTTAACATTATAATGTGGCTAGGAAAATTTTTAGATCTTGAGGAAGATATAAAAGATTTAAGATCTAGGATAAAAAAAGGATTATTTGACAGTTTAAAAAAAGATAAACTCACTCCTCTTGAATTTACAATTATAGAGACAATTTTTAACAGTAAAGAGCAATCTGGTTATGATTTGATAAATAACTTAAATAAACAGTTTGCGGGGACTTGGGAAGCTCAATCAGGTACAATCTATCCAATATTAAGAAAATTAGAGAATTCTGGTTTTTTAAAATCAAGAACCGTTAAAAGTCCAATAGGACCATTAAGAAAAGTTTACTCATTAACAGAAGCAGGTGAAACGATTTTAAAACATAAGGTAAACAAGAATTATCTTGATCAACTTAAATTTACAGAGAATTTTCTAGTAGAACTTTCTTCAATATACATTCATTCTTTTCCAGAGGAAGAAAAAGAAGAAATCATAAAGGAAATAAAGAGTCTATTAGAAGAAACATTTGAAAATGTGAGCTTGAGTTTAAAGCTAAAGTTTGAGTTTAAAGCTAAATGTCAAGAATGCGGTTCTGAGATTAATCGAGAAGCACAGTTTTGCCCAACTTGTGACACATCTTTACTACCTACTATAGAAGGGGATACAAAAGAATTCGATACATAAAAATGGATATTAGAGAAAACCGATAATCACAATAAATTTGCTCATAGTTAAGTTTCTTAAAAGGAATAAAATTTTTTAAATAAATTTAATTACTATGGTTTAAATCCTAATTATTCAATATCTATCCCATATTTTTTAAATATTTTCAATAATTCCTCACTTGCTAGTCTCTTCAAAATGTCTTCTAAGGGAGCTAAAACTTCATCTTTTTGGGTTTTCCTATTTCTGCTAATCCTCCCATCTTTAACTTCAAATGCACTTTGCGCCCATGAGTGTTCGTCATTGAAAGTAAACCATATATCCTTATATGCTTCTTCTTGACCACCATCTCGGGCTAAAGGTTTTTTTTCGATAGGAACTTCAGGATCCTGTAAATAGCACCAATCAAGCACCACCCACTCAAGTTTCCTTTTAGAATCAGCTCTATCAGCAAGATAAATACAATAAGCATGACCACCTAGTTCGGATTCTGAGGGAGCTACCACGGGATCAGCCATAACTTGAGCAGCACAGACCTTGACCCTCCAAGACTGTAATCCTGCATTAATCAACAAACTTGCAATTAAAATTGCACCATCCTCACAATCTCCTATTTCTGATTGGATGGATTCAAATGGGAATTGCCAAAACTCAGGACAATCAGATGTAAGATCATCATACTTATATTTAAGAAAATTGCAAACAAAATTCTGTATTGCGAGGGCTGTTTCATTAGGGGTATCTCTTCTAAGACCAATTTGAGTAATAACATGCCATAAAATTGCATCATCCTTCTTTAGGAATGCCTTGACATCGACATCTATTTGTTTCTTGTACGATTCTCCTCTTAATGCTCTTCCTGTGTAAATTATTGGTGCCTTTTCCCATTTATTATTCCAATAATCTGGACCATAGTTTCCATAATCACCCTCAAATTCTTTAATGGGCACATATTCTATGGGTGCAACCGGTTTTAGGGGTGGTTCTTTTTTAGGGGTTATCTTTTTTGGTACATCAGCTAAATCTTTTGATTTTTCAATCCAGCTTTCTACATCCTTTATGGTTGGATTCTTGGTCAAAATTTTAGGTTTTTCCTTATTTAATTGTATTAATTTTTCCAAAGTACTTTTAGGATTCCTATGAGCAAGTTCTTTAACCGAATCAATGCCAATTAAATTTAAAGCGTTTGCTATTTTAGGATTAATACCTTCGACTCTCATTAAATCCGCATGTTCTTGCCATGTATCAACTAGTTGAGGGGGGACTCCTATCTTTTTAGCTAATTTTTTGATTTGACTACTAGTAAGTGGTAATAGATCTTCAACTTTGCTAATACCTTCTTTTCTTAGAAGCTTCGCATGTTTATCTTCTAAACTAACAATTTCAATAATATTCAAATTTTTAACCTTTAATTTTAAATTAAAACAACTTGATTAGTAAAAATATTACAATCTTTTTTTATAAGATTTTACATAATATAGCATACTAAATGATGATTTATAAACCTATTATAACTAAAAATTAAATAATTTAAATTGTACAAATTCTATTTAAATTTGCAAAAGAAAATCTTTTTGTACTAAATAAAAAATAGCATTAGCAATCTCATTATTTTCATACTCTAAAGATTTAATTGCTTCGATAAATAGATCTGAAAGAAAAATTTTTCCTTTAGTTTTATTAGCCATGGATTTTGCTAATTCAAATACTTTTTTAGTATTTGAAGAAATCTTTTTCCCTTTCGAAGGACCAATCTTATGAGGATAAGTAAGGCTTAGATGAAAAACTTCTTCAACTATCAGGTCTATATTTTCTTTACTTTTTTTATTCTTACGAAAAATTGAGATATCTCCTTGAAAATGATTGTATAGGTTTTTAATTTCTTGACCATATTGTTCTTCAAAAACGCTACAAAAAAAACCAAGAAGTTCTCTTGTAAAGGGAATGGGCTTTTCATTAAGTATTAAACTAACCCAGATCATCTTACCTGCTCTTGTAATTAAATATTTTCCTTTAAGTGTAGCTTGTTCAATTCTTCCTTCATCTATAGGAAAATCTAATATCTCATATTGGATTGTATCCCGAAATAAATCTATTATTTCCGACTCAAATTCTCCTGCTGTTGTATAATAGATAATTCCTTTTGATTCCTTATGAGTAATAATGAGATATTCAATCGACAGCGCAATTGTAAAATATTCGGAAATTTGAATCTCGACCTTTCTTTTTAAATCCTTTGTGTAATCTAATAGCGATTCATTTATTTATAATTTACTAATGATTTGTTTAATATCCCTCAGTTTAGCAAAAAATTTATGATATTGTAAACATAAGAAAATGTTATTATGATCTTATAAGAATTAAGAATTATGTGTGGCGGGAGGGAGATTCGAACTCCCGAAGGCCTCTTGACGGAATAGTAGCATTACTATTTCTTTGCCACTGGATCTTAAGTCCAGCACCTATGTTCGGTCTTGACCCATTTCAAGAAACTACAAGTGACCTTTGACCAGACTCGGTAATCCCGCCACTTTTTATGAGATAGAAATAAACTCGTAATCCTACATTAAGAGACGATTTTTATTTTCTATTTGCGTTGATGGACAATATTCAAAAATTTTAGTTTTAATTTAAATTTTTACTTTGAAATTATGCCCTTAAAGTAAATTTTTCAAATAGTAGAGCAATATTTACAAATTACTACTAAAATAAATTTAGTAAAAATTAAACCAATAAGAATGAAATTTATAAAAAAATAATAACAAATAAATAATAAAAATATATTAAAATAATAGCAAAATTATATTGATTATAGTTATTAATAAGAAATTAGATAAGATAGATATCACAAGAATATAATTTCTTATTATAAAAATTTAATATCGATTGAGGTATATATCGTGCCTGTGGGTATCCTTGTAATTCGGTGGGACAATGAGATTGGGCCAATCAATGAAGGCTTTTATCCTGGTAATTTAAAAATTACTAATAATTTGCTTACTCAAGTATACTCTAGCCACAGGTACCAAAGTCTTCACCCTGGTTTCGCAAGCATCTCTCTTAGAAATAACAAAGTCGTTTCATTTTTCTCTGGAGTAGGAAGAGATCATATATCTGTCGAAAATTATGTTGTTGCTCTTATACTGAGACGAGATGAGAAACCTCATAAATATAGGGAAATTTTAAAAACGATTGCTGCTGAAATTCTTGATAAAATTGAAGATGGTAAATTTAAAAAGTTATTACCAAGTTTATATCGAGATTTAGCGAAAATCTAAATAAAAATTTAAAGAAAGGTTTAAATTATAATTCATCAACTTTCTTAACTGAAATTTTCCCAAAATCATCAGTTTCAAGGAGACCAATATCTTGTAATTGTTGAATATTCTTTTTTACTGTCACAATCGGAGAACCAAGAGCTTTTCGTAAATCTTCCAATGAAATCGATCCTACTTTATCGACGATTAGGAATGCTTTAAAAAGAGGTTCTCTTTCCATTAAGGGTTTTAATTTATCATAATATTTTATTTTTTGAATACTTGTTTCTTCGGCATCTTGTGTTCCTTCAATTATAGATTTAAGTTTAAGAATCTCTGCGTTAGCTTCTCGATTTTTATCACTTAATTCCCCTACTTTATTGATTAAGGTCTCATATTTTTCTCGAATCTGTTCAAATCTAGACGCCATATCTTTTGCTTCTGAAGATTTCTCAGTCGAGATTAATTTACTGTCTAACAAGAATGAATCAAGTTTACCAATCTCAACTTTTAATTCTTGTGTTTCTTTTCTACGTTTTTCTTCCATTTCCTTTATCATTTCTAATTGTTCTTCTTTGAATTTATCGGTAAAAGCTTGTAACTCTTGTATTCTATTTTCTAAGTTCTTGATTGCTTCATTTTTTAGAATTAATTCAGAATTTCTTTCAGCTAATTCTGTCCGTAAATTTCCAATTGTTTCAAAAGTTTCTTCTAATTTGTGTTGTGTAGGGATAATTTGCTTTTGGACCAATTCTAATTCCCTTTTTGCTTGAGCTACCTCACCTTTTGAATATTCCAATTCAACCTCTCTTTCATTAAGAAGTTGACGTTGTTCTCCAATTATTTCCTTCAATTCCAATATATCTTCTGGAATATCATACATTTTAGATATCTTTTCTTTTTGCTCTTCAATTATAGCTTCTTGATTGCTAATAATCCCATTTTGCTTTTCTACTAACTCTTTTAATCTATCTGCTTTTGATTGTAAAACAGCTGTTTTTTTCTCACTAGATTCGATATCATCTAACATATTCCTTAAATCTTTAGACATCGTTCTCTAACTCTTAATTTGGTTAAAAATGGTTTTTATAGAATATTTTTAATTTAGTGTATAAGAATAAATTATTAAATCACAACTTATAACTAGTATGAGAGATTTATTTTATATAATTTTCGAAATTAATATGATCAAATCTTAAAAAGAATTAATTTCAGCAGAGCGGAGGATAATGGTATTAATTTTTCCAATAAGACCGTATATTCCTTCAGATCCAGAAGAATTTTGTACTAATCCGTATGATGTTATAAGTAAAGAGGAAGAGGAAGAGTTAAAGAAAAATCCCAATTCATTAATACATCTCATTTTACCAGAAGGAACGGCTGAAGAAATTTATAAAAATGCTGGTAAAGCCTATAGAGAGTTTAAAAAGAACAAGGTAATTAAAAAAGAAGAAAAACCAAGTATTTTTGTCTATCGACAAGAATCTGCTCAATTTAGTCATCAAGGATTGATATTGGGGATTTCTCTTCAGGATTATGAAGATGGAAATATTGTAAAACATGAACACACCCGTGAAAAACCGCTTAAAGACCGTACTAATCATATTATTGCTTCTAATGTTGCGGCAGGTTTAGTATGGACAGTTTTTCAAACTAATAATGAAATTAATGATTTAATTGAGCAAATAAAGCAAAAAAAACCGAAATTTGATTTTAAGAAATATGGATATCGACATCTGCTATGGCAAGAAACGGATCAGACGGTAATACAAAAACTAAAAGACTTATTTAAGAACGAAAAAGTTTACATTGCTGATGGACATCATAGAGCCGCTAGTGCTGCAGAATATCGTAAGATACAATTGAAAAAGTCTGTTTTAGAAAAAGCTAATGGAGCTCCTTGGCATTATTTATTATCTTATGTAGCATCTGACGACCAAATTCGTATTTTGGCATATAATCGTGTGATTAAAAAACTCCCATTATCTGAAACCGATTTTTTAAAAAAATTAGAGGATCATTTCAACATAAACCCTATGAAAAAACCATTTAATCCAGAGAAGAAGAATGAGATGGCTATCTGTTTGAAAGGTAAATGGTATAAACTTATGGTTAAGGAAAGAAAATTTACCACTAAGAAAGATAGTTTGGATGTAAGTATCCTCCAAGATAGAGTTTTGGAGCCTATTTTAGGCATAAAGGATCCTCGTGCTGATGAAAATCTTTTCTTTATTGGAGGTTTACAGGATCCAAGAGAAATGGAAAAATACATAACTAGCGAAGGAAATGATTTATTTATTAATTTATATCCAGTAGATATCAGAGATATAGAATTTATCGCAGAAGAAAGAGGAGTACTCCCTCCAAAATCTACATGGTTTGACCCAAAAGTTCTTTCGGGCTTAGTTCTGCATGATTTAAAGGAAATTTAAAAAAAAAATTATTTACTTTTTTTTAGAAAATCTGACATTTTTTTGGCTATCATAGTAGCGGCGGCAGACTGATTTTCGATACTTTGGCTAGCTATATGAGGTGTAAGTACTAAATTCTCATCCCAATTAATCAATTCTTGATCTTTTAAGGGTTCTTCACGATAAACATCAAGGGCTGCCCCAGCAATGTCTTTGTTTTTTAAAGCTTTTAATAAAGCTTTTTCATCAATTAAATTGCCTCTTGCTGTATTAATAATTATTGCATCTTTTCTCATAAGTTTTATTCTATCCTCATTGATTATATTTTCAGTTTGTGGTGTAGACGGAAGATGTAGTGATATAATCTGAGCATTTTTTAATAGATCCTCAACTGAAGGATAAATTAAACATCCAACTTCTTTCGCTTCATCAATAGCTACTTGACCTTTACTAAATCTAGAATAAACACCAACACTCATTCCCATAGCAATTGAAATTTTTGCTAAATGTTTTGCTGTATTTCCAAATCCTAACAATCCCAGTTTTTTTCCATCTAATGTAAATCCTAGATATTCATTTTTGTTCCATTTGCCTTGATGCATTGTACGATCTGCATGAGCAATTTTTCTTGCTAGCGCTAGCATCATTCCTAATGCTAATTCTGCAACGGATATAGCAGGTGCTTCAGGTGTATTTAAAACCCCGATATTCAATTCAGAAGCCTTTTTTCTATCTATATTATCTAAACCAACTCCTGCTCTCCCGATAACTTTTAAGTTTTTAGCATTTTCTAAAATATCAGCAGTTAACTTAGTTCTTGAACGAATTACAATGCCATCGTATTCTCCTATTTCCTCTTTTAGTTCTTCTTTGGTTATATTGAAATTTTTAATGACCTCAAATCCATTATCTTCTAAGATTTTGATACCTTCATCTTGGAGTTTATCGCTAATTAATATTTTCATTTGCATCACATGGATTTAATTAAATTGAATATTTTTTTTAGTTTACACATCTATAAAGAGTTTGTGTTATTTTATTAAAGTCCATCTTTAATTAAATTAGCTTTTTTTAGAAAAATATTTAGAAGAAATATAATAATTTTGATAAATAAACTAATTACTAATTTATTTTTATTTTAACTCGTTTATAATCTCCGTAAGATCTTTTAACATTTCTTCAAGATCTTTAATTTGGATTTCCCCCATATGCCCAATCCGATATGTTTTATTTACGAGTTGTCCGTAACCATTAACAATTCGGTATCCCTTTTCTAAGAGTTTAGAAACCATTTTAGGAATATCAAGATTTAAAGAGTTGCTTATGGTAGAAACCGTATTTGATTCATATCCTTTCTCAGGAAACATTTTAAGGTCCATATCGCGAACCCATTCGCGTGTTCGTTTTCCAAGTTGTTCATGTCTTTCAAATCTTTTCTCCACACCTTCTTTATTTAGAATATAATCTAATTGAGTAGTTAAACCTCTTATTTGTGGTATAGGTGGAGTTGTTGGAGTTTGATGCTTAGCGCTTCTTTTTTTCAATTCAATAAAATCAAAATATAAACCTCTATTTTTCACTTCTGCTGCTTTCTCGAAAGTGGCATGAGAAACAGAACAAACAGCAAGACCTGGTGGTAAAGCAAAACATTTTTGAACGGAGGCTAAACAAACATCTATACCTAACCTATCAACATCCACTTTTACTCCTGCCATTGAAGAAGTAGCATCCACACATATTAAAGCACCTGTGTCCTTAACAATTGGTACTACTTCATCAATTGGATTATAAACTCCAGTGGATGTTTCATTTGATTGAATAAAAACTACTGAATAATTGTCTTTATCTAATGCTTCTTGAGCAAATTCAGGGGTTATTGCCTTGCCCCATTCAACACCCTCTTTAACAGAATTCTTTCCGTTCGTTACTCCTATATTGTACCATCGATCTCCAAAAGCCCCAATTGAAAAAAATAACGCTTTTTCATCATCCTTCACTAAATTTCTGACACAAGCTTCCATGATACCTGTAGCACTTGATGTAAATATTAAACATTCGTTTTTAGTAAAAAGCAACTTTTGAAGTCCTTCTGTTGCGATTTGATGCATCTCTGAATAAGCTTGAGATCTATGTGTATCATTTGGTTTTGCTAACTCTTTCAGAACTCTTTCTGGAACATGAACTGGTCCTGGAGTAAATAATTTTAATTGAGAACCTTTCTCTTTATTAAAATGAATATCGGTCATAGCTCATCATTTCTTAAATTTACTAAAAGTGTTTTAATTTAATACTTAGTTTAATATGATTCGATATAATTTTTATTATTTCTCTTTTATGAATATCTAAATAATTATTTAATAGAGTAAAATGTATAGATAGGTTATAAAAAATCTTATAAAAAGTATTATCTATTTGTTTAGTTTATTTTCTTCATATTCTAAAACGTCTTCTGAGACTAATTCGATTGGAACTTCTGAGATTATTTGAAAAAGAAATTTCAAAATTACTAAATTTCTTAAATGTATTATTGATATTCTATATTCACTTAAATATAGCGCTGTTCTCGCGATCCCATTGAATAAAAGCATACTACCTAGTAAAAGGATATGGAATAAAAATAAGGTCTCTGAGATAATATATGCAAAAGTAGTTTCAATTAAAGTTATTATACCAATTATTATGTTTATGGCTCGATGAAAGGTTGAATAAACTTCAATAAGAAATCCTTTTATTATTCCTGCAAATCCAATAATCATTATTGGGATAGCTATAAAATAGATTATATATCCTCTTGATATATGAGGTTGTGAAAAAATATTAATAAGAATAAATAATCCAAATGGGATTGAAAATACACCCATTAATAAATCTTTCACATTTTCTTTACCTTTTTTAAGCAAACCTAAAATTAATTTATATATCCCATAAAGGAATAATGTAAACATAGGGAAAACTATGATTGACATTAAGGCAATCAACTTAAAGAATAATGCTTGGACAATAAAGGTACCAATTATTGAAATAATAATAAAATCATCAGCTCTTACTTTTCCTCTATTTAAAATTATTACGTTTAGGGGTGGCATTTTTATTCTCCATTTGCAGAATAAAGTCTATTATATACTTTTGTTTTTTATATTATTATTTTTATGGTTGAAATTGTTAATTATCAATAAATCCTTGTTCTTTATTTCTTCAACTAATTATATAAATATTATCATAATTCAATAGAAAGTAAACACTGTCCCTACGCTAAGATTGAAACCTTTTATTTGGGGGGTATTTATTTTGTTTATTTCTCTAATAAATTTTTCACCAGAACAATGAATAGGAAAGATATATAAAATATTATCAAATTCTTGAAATGTCCTCAAATATTTAATTGTCGTTTTAATTCTATTATCTGAGGCACCTGCCATATGGAGGCCCCCAATAATATGACTTATAGGTTTATTTGTTATTTGCTTCACATAATCTAATGTATTTTTGAGACCAGAATGGCAACAACCATTTAATAAAATGACTTTATCCTTAAATTCAAATATTAAGCATTTATCATCCAGAATTTTGTCTGTTTTGAGAACATCGTCCTGTAGTGATAATGCACTGTCAACATCTTCATCATTATGAATCCTTGGTATTTCTCCTGATAAAATAATTTTTAATTCATCCCTATTTAGTAATTCATAAGGATCCTTTGTAAAAATCACCTCTCCATTTAAGTTATTTATAGTTTTAACATTAATAGGTTCTTGGTTTATTATTTTTGATTCTGACAATAAATGTAATATTTCCTCTCTTCTTTTACCTAATAAATCATCCTTTCTAAGATCTCTTGATCTTCTGTGAAATCTCTCATATTTTGAACTATCGTGACTTATTATTGGAATTCTCTTTTCAATTTTTTCTAAAATTTTATAAAGAGCTCCAACATGGTCATAATGCCAATGTGACAATAGTATATAGTCTATATCATATAAAGTATAACCTCGGACATCCAAATTATGCAAGAAAGTTAAATTTGGACCCCCTGTATCGAATATTATTTTTTTTATAAGTTTATAATTTTCTTTATCTTGTGAATCATGTACGTCATATACGTTAATCAAAAATCCTAAACCATGTTCGGCCAAAGAACGAGTAGTATATAATCTATTTAACTCAGTAAATTCTAAACCGTGATCATATTTCAGATTGTGAAAGGGGAGAACTACATTATTAGTTAATAGAATTATTTCTATTTTGATCATAGTCTTAAATCCTCCATCTCTATAAAAACAAGATAATATAATTACCTGCGATCATTAAAAATACTGCTAATATAAATCTTTTCCGAAATTTCTCCTTTAAAATAAGTATTGAAAAAATTTGTTGAATCAGTGGAGTATTTACAGTAAATGTGGAGGTTAAAACTAAACCATTGATTCCTGCTGCTTTATAAAATAAAGTATCAGCAAATCCAAGAGATAATATGCCCCCCATTCCAATATATATGAAATATTTCAAATTTTTTCTATTTTCTTTTTTAAAGCCATCAAAATATTCCCTTTGAAATAATCCTAATAATCCAATAACTATCATCGCAAAACTTACCCTAAAGAAGTTTGTTACAAATACATCTCCAGTTATAATCCTTGCCTGATTAAATGAAACTATTGCAAGAGCCCAAAAAAAAGCAGTTCCTATTGCTAATATTACTCCTAATATTAATTTTTCTGGAGATTTATCCTCGTTGATAGAATTACTATTTTCAGGTTTATCCTTAGAACTTAAGATAAACACACTCGAAAGAATTATAAGACCTCCTATTAGGATTGAAAAGGTGATCTCTTCATCAAAAAAGATAAAAGAAAAGGGATATACAAAAAGAAGTGAAAGTTGGACAAGTGGATATGCTCTTGAAGAATCGATCCTTTTCAGAGACATATAATAAAATAAATCTCCAATAGTAACACTTAGACCAGATATAATACAAGCTATAAGATAACCAATTAGTTCTTGTTCATTAAGGTTTTTAAGAAATAAATAATTACCAAAAGCTAATGAGAAAAGAAATGTTCCAACACTAGTACAGCAAAGACGAAAAAATAAATTTCCTTTAGCTGGGGTTTTTCCGAGAGCCCACTTATATACTAAGGAGGCTAAAGCCCATGTAAATATTGCATCAATTGTTAGAATAAATCCTATTAGCTCAGCCATTAAAATAGAATTATTTATTATTACTTTAAAATTATTTTAAAAATTATACTTCCCTAATATCGAACTTTTTATTCGAATTTCATTTCAGCTTTAAAAGAAAATCTTTTGAAGGTGCTTGATTGAATAAAAACATGTTTACTAGTTCATCTCTAAAGTTCTCTTCTTTTTCAGCTAATTGAAACATCTTAGAAAGGTTACGTCCTTTATTTTCAAAAAAGAAATTTGCTATTGCAGTTTTTAACTTAAAATTTCTTATAATTTTTTTAATATAGGGATGTGATTTGTATCTTCTTAGAGTCTCTCTTGAGATTTTTTCATTAGCAAGAGCCATAATAGCTGTTTCAGCTGCAATGTTACCAGACACAATACTCGCGTGTATTCCTTCACCACTAATAGGAGAAACAAAACCGGCTGCATCTCCGATAATCATAATATTATCCCCAAATAAACATTTTTCTTTTACTCCTAAAGCAGGTAATGGATAAGCCGCTTTCCATATTTCTTTATAATTTAAACTTGGAAGAAATTTCTTAATATTGGAATCATGCAAAAATTCACTATATATTTCATTTACGTTAAAGCTTACATTAGCTTCTTTTGCTAAACCAGCGCCAATATTAAATTTATTATCATTAAGAGGAATTATCCATCCATATCCTTTATATGGTCTAAAAAAGAAGTAATTGCACTCTTTATCTAATAAGTTTTTTCCTTCCATTATTGCACATTTACAAGTATAAATTTCCTTAGTTTTCCACTTTTCTCTTAATCCAGACTTAATAGCTAATTTGGAACTCATTCCATCAGCAATTATAATAATTTTACCTAAATATTCTTTTATACCAGAAGGAGTTCTAGTTTTTATTCCTATATTCTGGTTATCTTTTGTTATAAAATCAAAAGAAATGTGATTATCAAATAATTCTGCTCCTGAGTCTATAGCAACATTTCTAATGGTATCATCAAATTCAAGTCTATCTACATTAATAGCAGGATCCAACATATTTTTCCATGAATATCTGAAATTGTAGAAATCTGGAGAATACATTGAAATGCTAAATATTTGCTGGAAGTTAGATTTGCGAAGTTGAGGGTAATACTTAAAAATTCTTGAACTTACTATACCTCCACATGGTTTTCTCCAGTTCGTATCTTTTTCTATTAATGCGACTTTAAATCCACTTTTTGCTACAATCTCAGCACATTTTGAACCAGCTGGACCGGCGCCTGATATTATTACGTCATACATAGATAAAACTCCAAAAGACGAATTTTTTTAAAAAAAAAAAATAATTATTCATTTAAAAAATTGAAGATTAATTGATTAACTTTTAGTGCTTCCTCAATAAAAACATGATGACCTGCTTTATCAATGAGTTCTAGTTTACTATTAGGCAATACATCAAGCATTTCATCTAAGACTAATTTTGGAGATATTCTATCATTACTACCACCAATTATTATTGTAGGATGTTTTAATTCAGATAATCGATCTAAGAGATTATGCATAGCACCCGCTTTAGCGAGACGCTCATAATCTTCGGGAGTCATTCGATTATTGGTAAATTCTTCTATTAAATCTTCAGCTGACCATAAACCATAGAACTTTTTCTTTGGATCTGTTTGCATTTCTTTCAAAAATCTTCGATGGTGCATCATTTTCCCATATTTCCAAAAAGCTTCTTCTTTATTAGTTTTCGCAAGTTCATAAAGGTCAATTAAAGTTTCCTTGAAAATATGCACCCCTGCCCCTTTATGATTTGTGCCTATTAACACGAGCTTATTTACTTTATCCGGATATTTTAATGTAAAATTCTGAGATACCCAACCCCCCATAGATTGCCCTATAAGATGAGTCTTATCCACTTTTAAAAAATTCATTAATCTTTTTAAATCTTCTACTAATGAGTCGAGCGTATAATCATCTGTGGGGTGATCTGATTTCCCAGCACTTCGCTGATCATATATTATCACTTTAAAGTGTTCAGAAAGAGCCCCAATCTGACCAACCCAAACTTTACTTGTAGCTCCATATCCGTGAAGCATGAATATTGGGTATCCATCACCATGAATTTCATAATATAATTGGGTTCCATTAACTTCTGCAAATGGCATAATAATAAATTTATGTCTTAATTTATTTATAATTTATTAATAAATTAGAAATCATTAATTTTTTACTACTCGAGAATGAAGTTATAATCATTTAATATCAATAATTTTAACTAAAGGTATAGGCTTTATTACAACAGGACCTAGCAAACCAGAAGGAGCTAATTCTTTTTTCCTATGATTTCTCCAATTTTC
>JAHLWP010000033.1 GCA_019057865.1 Promethearchaeota archaeon | reverse complement strand
TTGTTGATAATAATTTAGTATTTTTAACTGATTTAGATGACGGTCTGGAGATCCTTGAACTCTCAAATGTACCAACAATTCAAAATTTTGTTCCAACGGAAATTGTAATCACTATTGCTATCCCATGTTCAATTCTCGTCATTACTGGAGGTTATTTTATGTACAGACACCTAAAAAAGAAAAACTTTGAATAAAGAAGAAAGTACATAAAATTAGAGGAAAATAATCCTTGACAATTATTTCAGATGAATCTTGAAAATTATTAAAATGTTCGAAAAGTGCACCTTAAACCTTTATAAAGTAGTATTCCTACAGAAAATTAGGAAAAATAAAGGTTGGAAAGGTTAAATAGATGAAATTGATCACATTAAAATTGCATTTTCGAATAGTTAACTTCATACTCCTCATTATTTTGTCTTTTGGGATACTTACTACAAGTTATATTTTTATTGGAAATGAACATCTTCTTGATCTTCAACCTAACCAAAAACCAAAAGAAATTAATTCACAGCAAAACTCTGAAAAAAATGATATCTTAAGGTACTCTAATATTTCTCAACAAAATCATTTTTACTCTCCTTCTATAAATACCCAAAGCTCATCCCAGAACAGCCCTTTACTAGATATAGGAGATCAACGAGCTTTCTGGGTCTGGGACTTCAATAGCTGGTCATATTATAGAATAAATGCAACATTGGTCTCAATAGGAGAGAATTGCTACATTTATATGGAAGATTATTGTATAGCAGAAATAGGAGAGCAAGCTGCAGCTCTACAGGGGGAAAATATTTGCGATGAATTCGACTATACAATTTATCCTCAAATTATTGATTTAGCTGGACATCCCAACGGAACATTGGGGGATATAGATGGTGATCCAAGAATCATAATCTTGCTTTCTCATAATCCAATTAGTTATTATGATCAGAGAAATGAACTAGATTTAGAATATTCTAACCTGTGCGAGATGTTCCATATTTATTATAGAACATGGATACCTACCATTGCTCATGAGTTTCATCATCTCATTTGGTTTAACAATGAAATGGATGAACCTCACTTCACTCTCGAAGCTTTAGCGGAATATGCCGTGTATCATGCTGGTTATTTAGCTCCATATAACAACCTTAGTCCACAGTCAGATCTCTTTCTTGACCATCCTGAAGATTCTCTTCTATATTGGAATATGTTAAATTCTATTGATTATGGAGGTGCCTATTTGTTTGCATTCTACATCGCTGAACATTATGGTGTTGATATTCTTCGAAATCTTATAACGGAACCTGCGGATGGAGCGTATGGAATTGAAAATGTTTTACAAAGAGCAGGTAATAATATCACATTCAATGAACTATATTTGAATTGGATCACAGCGTTGACTTTAGACGAGTTGGGATTTAATAACAACCTCTATGGTTTTGAAAATTTAGACGCTCGTGTTACTAAATACTCTCTTATTAGGGAAACCTCCCTTAATAATAAGATAAAGCTTTACTATTATGGCTTTCATGTTCATAAATTACAGTGTCATTTTAATGAATGTACAGTTGAGATTCGAAAAGACATAGATAAAACAATAGGCTTATCTATTGTTCTTCATGATGCTTTAGGATGGCATGTATATCAAAACCTACATAATAGGGGGATTAAATTAATTACTGAAGATATTTCTGGTTCTGAAATTGATGAAATGTACATCATTTCCAGTTATATATTCGACCAAACGCCACCTCCTCCGTCTGAAAATGGGCTTGGACCATTTACGTACATTGAGATTATCATTGACACTATAGCCGGAGGCTCACTTATCCCTTTTTTAATAATTAGTGGAAGCTTCACTTTAATACTAATTGCAATTATGATTATTATCATCAAAAAAAAATATAGATTAAAAAATTAGCTGCATTATTCCATTTTTTTATAATATATCTTTGGATTCCTCCTATAACTCCTAATTGAATTGTTCGAAAAGTGCACCTTAAAGCTTTATTAAGCAAATTTCTTCTAAACAAATAGAAATAATTATTTACAATTTAATGAATTGAAAAAAAGTAAGGAAAAAAAAATGATTGAAAAGTTAAAATCGACTATTAAAAACTCTATAATCACCATTTCATCTCTATTAATTCCAGTTTTTCAATATATACCATGTGCTTCTATATGGTTTGGAGTTATGAGCATTCCTTTAATTACATACTTTACTTATTTTTTAAGTAATCCTCAAATTGCGATGCATGATTTTGACTTCTTTTTATCTTATGGCTTTCCTTGGAGTGTTATGGCACTGTTCGGAGCTTTATTTTTTATTTATTCAATCGTATATCAATTGATTCATCGAAAAGAACTAATAAGAAAAGGACCATACAAGTATGTAAGACATCCCCAATATTTAGGAATAATCATCATGACTCTCGGACTTACGATGATTTCTCTCAATACATCTCCCATTTTCTCATTTGATAATGAATTCTCATATGGAAATTCTCTTCTAGTATTCATTTGGTTTATTGAAGTAATTGCTTATATCATTTTAGCTAAAATAGAAGATTTCTCACTAAGAAGAAAGTATGGTAAGAGTTTTATTGAATACGAGAACTCTGTTGGTTTTATAATCCCAATTTTAACTATTAAACAATTTAAGATTAGTGAATCGAATTGAATAAGAAACTTTTAAAATTATATATAATCAATTTCTTTTTATTTAATATGAGTTTTTTAAAAAAAGAAATAAGGAAATACAAAAGATTATTTTATATCAAATTAGGTATTATCATTACTCTTATTTGTATTTCATTAATTTCAATATTTCCCTTATTGCCTCCGGATGAAGAGGTTTTTGAACCTAAGGATTATACCTTCAATTGGTTTTTAATAGGTTTATTAATATTTTTAATACTAATTTTTTCATCATTTTTCATTTCATTAACTGTTAATCAGTACAAGGACTATTTTAGGAGAAAAACCATAATAACTGGAGGACGTGATTATTTATCTTTCGAAGATATTTTTGAAAATGAGAATCGGAAAAATATAATTAATAAAATTTTGCAAGAACCCGGAATTCATAATAATGAACTCCTAAGACAATGTAATTTGCAAAAGGGGCAGTTACAATGGCATCTATACGTACTATTAAAATATGGAATAATTAAAAGAGAGAAATTAGGGCAATATATTTCTTTTTTCCCTGTTTTATTTAAAATAGAAGTGAAAAAAATACCCTTAAAATTGATAAAAAAGTCAAAAACCAGTCTAAAAATTTTGAATTTAATTGAAGGGAATCCTGGCATTAATTCAGCGATGATATCCAGGAAATTAAATATGAGAAGAAGTTCTGTGAAATATCATGTTGATAAGCTGGCTAAACTGGATTTTATAATACTTGAAAAACATAATCGCGAAATAAAGTTATATGTAAATGAGAAAGCCAATTATATATAAAAAGGCAATAATTTTTAGTAAATTTATATAATCCCTAAAATTAAAAATTTAAATCAAATAGAATTTAGAAATCTTATTAATAATTTTGGAAATATTTTTTCCATTTTTCCATTTATTAATCTAATTCAATTCAGATAGTTCATAACTATTTCATTAAATTCCTTAAGTATCTCCACGGGAACTGCTATTAATTATAAATTAAGTAGAATCCTTCTTCTCAGAAGTTTCTAAAAGATTTTCTTTAAATTTAGTTAATATTGCTTGCTTAAATGAATTGAAATCTTTTATATTATTTTGTAAAATATTGTAAATAATTTCATTATCAATTTCTAAATAAAAATGTCCTAATAAATTGCGGAATCTTACCATTTTAATTAGCTGAGTTGAGAGTTCCTCGCTTATAACATTATATTTGGTTAAAATTTTTATGACATCGCTAAATGTTTCAGGTTTTTCTGTATTATTGAGGGACACAATGTGATTTCCAATATCAATACATATATTTATACAAATTTCTAAAGTTCTCTGGGCTGTAAGATAGTTCTTATAATTAGATAGGAAATCTTCTCTCTTGATACTTTTGAGCTCATTTAGAATATCTAAAAATTCATTTAATTTATTAAACCTAGTAATTACTAAATCACGATTTATTTTAATTTTTAAGCGCCTCCATGACGGTTATTTTATCATACATGTCTAACATTGGCTTAATATCTAAATAATAGTATAAAGTTCTTATTTCAAACTCAAGTTGGATTTTTTTTTCCTTTGAATAGATATTCCGTCCACTTTTTATAACATTATATAAAAATCGAGGTGTGGCTTCATTTAAAATGCATAAATCAATTTCAATCTTGTTATTGAATTCTTTTTCTATTTCTAAGCTTAATTCTATTTGATATAAATAGTGTTTTTTGAATGTTTTATCAAGGAAAATTCCAATATCAATATCACTAAATTCGGTTCTGTTACCTGATACGTAAGAACCATATAAATAACATAATAATATCTCATCATGATTTTTAAATATGTTATTTATCACTCTTTCCAATTCATCTATACTTATAATCTCGTGTTTTACTCTTTCCATTTTGTTTCAAATATCTTTTTATTTCAATTACAAAATTCGCTACTTATATTATAAATTAATAATCTAATAACTTTTTATTATATTACATAAAACATATTGATGTTTTATAGGTATTTTTAAACTATTCAATATAATGCTCTAAAAAAATGAGATTCAATGATATTTTTTATTTAGACCAATAATTTTGGAAATCTATTTTCCATTGCAAATTCTTTTTCAATAACTTGATTTAATAAATCTTCACGTTCTTTCCCTGATAGAACTTCTAATTGTCTAATATTTAATGGATCTACTTTTTCTCTTAATAATCTGATTTCTTTTACTGTTGGAGGTTCAGTTTCCTTTAAATCTTTTGGAATAATTAGATCAAACCCAGTAGAATCTTTAACTGTTTCAATATCGGTTCCAGGATGAATCGATGCTACTCTCATTCTTTTAATTTTCTCTTCAAAATCTAAATAGGCTAAATTAGTGATTATGCATTGAGGTCCTGCTCCACCACATATAGAAAGTTTACCATCAGGGAATCCAACCCCAGAAATAAAGTCAATTTTTTCTGTTGGTATAAATGTTCTTGTATCATGTCGAGGTGTATAAAGAAAAGAGCCACGAGAATAAAACATGCTAAAATCAAGTATACCTGCGGCTCCAGGAAGTCTAATCTTAGGTCTATTCCAATCCCCAATACATATATTGTTTGTATTTCCATATTGGTCAATTTGAGCAGGCCTAAAGAATTCTATAGTGGTAAGTTTATCAGACGGAAGTGATTCCAAGGTACATTCCACACTATTTTGAAATCGGTATGCTCTCGCTGTATTCATTTCAAGATAAAGCAAACTCACTTGTCGAGATTCTAGGACAAATGTGTTTCCCATAATGTAATGGTATATTGCATCAGGGGCATGGGTTACTTTTGCTAAAGTGAAAGCGGCCCATACCATAGGAGTCGCGACACCAACGATCATTACATCATCGTTTCTAACTTCCCTTGCCATTAAAACAGTCATCATCTCATCTATTGTATAATCCTTCGAATATTCTTTCAATTTTTATCCCTCTTTTATTATTTAAGAATTTTTATTTTTTTCAATCCAATCTTTAATAGCCACTTTAACTGATCGGCGCATTTCCTTAGAATAATCAGCAGCTAACTTAGCAAAATAAAATTTTTGTCCTAAATTCTTAGCATGTTTTATGTCATCACTTCTTTTCACATTTTTGAACATTTCAGTAAAATCTTGCTTATTTAGTCTATTGTACTTGTTAATAAAATGGATATATTTTTGAGGAAACCTTGGTGTTAGAGGTATATTTTCTTTTTTACCTTTTGGATATCCAAAACAGACCATTATTATAGGAAATATCCATCGAGTAAGATTGAACATTTTACGATGAATTTCAATATTTTCCATAATATCTCCAATATAGCATGAACCAATTCCTAAAGCTTCAGCAGTGATAACAGTATTTTGTGCGGCAATTAATGCATCACAACAGGCAAGTAATAAATCAGATTCTTGTGGAGTTTCAAATTCTACACCAATCTCATCACATAAATCTTTTGTTTTACAAATTTTAAAATAATCCCACCAACGTTGCATATCAGCTAAAAAAATTAAAACTAAGGGAGCCTTTGCTATATGGGGTTGATTATCACAGGTGATCGCCAATTTGTCTTTCATTTTCTGATCCGATACTTGAATAATAGAGTATAACATCAAGTTCCCTGCCGTAGGAGCTCTCATTGCTCCATGTATAATTGTATTTATTTCTTCTTGAGTAAGTGGTTTAGGATTATACGCACGAATAGTTCTTCTATTATAAATTAATTCTAATGTTTGATTATTTTGAATAATTCTACTCAATTATAACACCTCTAAAAGTTAATCTCCTTATAACAATATATTTAAAATGGTTTGAATCCCACCAGCTTTTTCAAGATATTGAGCTGGAGTTTTGTTAATAATATAATTAATCTTATAATCTTCAAAATCAGTTTTAAGATATTCTTGAATATGAAGTGGATCAAATGTATAGAAGGGATAACAACTAGTTGGATGAGCACCAAATGGTATTTTTACAATCGCATCTGTAGTTTGCATTGGTAATTGTGCTTTTCCCGGTAAATATCGGATATCTTCTGTTTCAACTAATTTTTCACAGATAATAATTGTATTTTTCGCTGTTTTTGCCATATCTGCATCCATCCATACTGCTCCAGCAATATTAGCATTTCCGAATTCATCAGCATAAGGCACATGAATTATAGCTACATCTAAATCTATCTTAGGCACAGCCATAACCTGAGTTCCTGAACCAAGGGGGTCTTCGATTTGTTTAATATCATTCCTTACTTTTGGCATGTCGGTTCCGATAATTCCTTTTAAAGGCATGAAAGGTACTTTTAAGTACGATGCTCTCAATCCTAAAGCAATAGTAGCTTCACTTTCTTCAGAAACAATAATAGAGCCAGATTCAACTGCTTTTCTAAAGTGTGGAGCCATGCCAAAAATTTCCATCCCAACGAAACATGATTTTATTTTTGAAAGAGTTCCTCCTGCGATGAGCATGTCAACTTCGATTCCACCTACAAATGTACAAAGAGTTAAGTTCTTCATGTTTTGTCTAATTATTTCATGACAAGCAATTGTTGGTTTTCTCCAAAAGGATAGACCTCCTACACCAATCAAATCACCATCTTGAATATAAGATGAAATTGCTTCTTTTAACGACATTAATTTACTAGTTCTCATGAAGATTATCTCTCACTCTAACCAGATATTTTAAATTAATAATTATTTATTAAAATCATTTTAGGTAAAAAAACTAGTTTTTCTTTGTTTTATCCAATTGTTTTTTCAATTTTACAAAAAAGTCTGGTGTAGAAATTTTATAAGGAATTGGATATCTCGTACCTGCTTTATGTGTTTCTTCCATACCATTAATAATTTCCTTAATGATTTCGAAAGGAATGGATGCAATTAAATCAGTATCCATTGCCATTCCATAACGTCGATCTCCCAAGCATGGAAAAGCTATCTGTAAATCTCCTGTGAGAATAGCATTTGATATGGTATCTGCACATACACCATCGCAAAATGTTGACATTGAAACTCTACCTCCTCTTTTCCATAAGAATCCCTGAATTAATCTCATTATTTGAGCAGAGTTTCCCCAAATTAAGATCAAATCAGGCTCAAAATCTATACGCCTTAAAGCTCCTGAAACAATTGCAGAATATTGACCATAAGGGATTTTAGGCATTGTAGCTGTTGTTTTTTTAGCAGCTTCTTTAGTTTCATTATATCTTCCTATGAAAAAAGCTCCTTCTTCAAAAAGTTTATGTGATTCTTCAAACCCTATAGAAATTTCTGCTAGTGGGCATAAATTATCTCCTTTTGCACATCCCATTGTCCAACCATAATATCTAGCATAACTAAATATTTGGCAAAGTACGAGTTTGTGTTCTGGTTTTTTTAGAAATTTAATATTATCTAAATCTTCAGAGTTTTCAAGTAATTTTACACCTACAGGAAAAGTAGCTAATCTAAGATACTTATTTAATTGATTATCTAATTTCTCATAATTACCCAATGAAATCACAATTTCCAGTATTAAAAAATAATTAAATAATAGAGTATTCCAAAATATAATAAATTTAAGTGTTTATGTAAAGATGACTTCAACTAGAAAAAGATTGAAAGTTGGCTTAGTGCAGTGTTACTTTGGGCGCGGCAAGGGTAAAACTACTGCCGCAATTGGACAAGGTGTACGCGCGACGGGGCATGGATTTAAAGTTTTTATGATTCAATTTATGAAAGGTAATTATAAGTATGGAGAAATAGAAGCCATTAAGGGGATTCCTAACTTTGAGTTAAAACAATTCGGAAGCACAGAGCTAATAGCCGAGCCGGGAGATTTTGATAAGGAGGAAGGAAAAAGAGCACTTGATTTCGCTAAAGAAATTATCATGAGCGATGAATATGATATTGTGATACTTGATGAAGTTGGAGTTGCTATCTCTATGAATGTTATCTCTGTTGAACCTGTATTGGAAATTGTAAAAAATAAACCTGAAAAAGTTGAAATAATCTTAACAGGGGGTCCAAAGATGCACCCCAAATTAAAAGAAGTAGCAGATTTAGTTACCGAAATGAAGATGATAAAACACTATTATTCTTCACGAGGTATAAATGCTCGCTATGGTATTGAGTATTAGATTATTTTATTATTAAGTATAATATCTTTTTTCTAAAATATGAGTAGAGAAAAAATTATTGCTGTTTGTGGATTAGTATGTAGTGATTGTAAAATATATAAGGCTCCAAATAATCCAGAAATAGCTAAAGAATTAGTAACGCATTTTGAAGGGCAATGGGAAAATGTAAGTATGGAAGATTTTCATTGTAATGGTTGCAGAGATGTACTAAATTGTTGGAGTTCTGATTGTTGGATTCGCGATTGCTGTTTAAAAGATAAAAATTTGGATTTTTGTTATCAATGCCAAGAGTTTCCCTGCGAGAAATTAGAGGAATGGGCAAAAAAAGGCAATGAATATAAGAAAGCATTGCATAATCTCAAAAGAATGAGAAGAAAGAGCTTGGAATCTAAATCATAAAACTAATATGATTTATATTATTTATTATAAGCACTGCATACACTATGGATATCATTCATAAATCTATTCATAATAAAATATTTGAATTATAAAAAGAGTAATTTAATTCATGAATTTAAACCAAGATTCAAAAGGAATTGATAAATTAAAACGGAAAAATCTTTGGATTTTATTTATTATTGGTTTAATTCATGGTTTCGGAATTGGGATGTTAAGTGTATTATTACAGCCATTTATATTAGATCTTACAAATTCAATATTAATTACTGGTGTTTTAGTATCGCTTGGAGGAGTAATTCAGTTCCTACCATTACCTATTGTAGGTAAATTATCCGATAAACATGGACGTAAAATTCTACTATTAGTAAGTATTCCAATATATATCTTAGGTTTACTATTTTTTATTATTTCAAACTCTAGTACACTCTATTTTCTAATAATTGGTATCCTTTTATATTTCATGGGATTTACAATTAATAGTTTAAATAGACAATTTTTAACCTCTGAAAATAGTGATAAAGCAAAAGGTTTTATGTATGGCTTAATGTTTTTTTCATTTTTTGGAGGAACAATAGGTGGCTCTACTTTAATAATGTTTAATGGGAGTATAAACTCACGGTTTTATTTTGTAATATTTGCTGGGATACTATTAATAGAATGGATAATTTATTTTCTGTTTCTTACAGATATTTATAAACTAAAAATTAATCAAGGTCTAGTTCCACAACACAATCCAACGAATAAGGATCATAAGATTTGGCGAAAATTATTACAAACTCCTAAAACAAAAGTTTTATTGATTTTTTTTACTTTAGATATCTTTATTTATAGTATTTCTCTGTCAATTTATAGTGGGGGTTTAAAGGATCAATATAATTTCACAATAGAACAATTAGCAATATTTTCAATGGCGTTTAATATTGCTAGTCTAGTTTCACAAATTCCTGCTGGTAAATTAGTAGATAAACTTGGAAAGAAAAAAACTTTAATTTTAAGTCAATTTTTTGGATTTGGATTTTTTTTTATGAATGGTTTAGCTTATTCTCTTTGGACAATGGGATTTGAAATATTTTTATTTCCCTTTATAATAGTGGCTCAAATTTGTATAAGCTTATCTGTGACAACATTTATTCCATCTGAACAAATTCTTTTAACGAATTTAGATGAAACTAGAAAAGCAGAATCATATGGAATTGTAGGTTTTATTAGAGGAATTGGTTTTGTGTTTACAGGAGTTATAGGAGGATTACTAATCGAAAATGTGAACTATATAGCCCCTTTTATACTCAGTGCTATAGGGGTTTTATTTGAAGTGTGGTATTTAGTGAAGTATTTTCATGATTAGTTATTGAATTTTTGTGAGTTTAAGATTTTGATATCTTTCATAAATAAAAAGAAAAAATAAGAAATAAAATAATAACAAATATAATTTTTCGATAATTCAATTCTTTAAATTTAAATTATTAAAAATTTAGGTAGATAAAATGGCAAAATTAGCTAGAAAAGTCGCCCTCGTAGGAGCAGGGATGTCTAAATTTGGAAGACATTTCCCAAATAAACGAAATCCAGATTTATGGATAGATGCATGGCTCGATGCAGTAAGTAGAGTTGATAATGGAATTGAATCTAAGGATATTGATGCTTGCTATGTTGGAAATTATTCTTCAGATTTATTTAATCATCAAGGGCATCTAGGACCTCAATTGGCTAATCTAGTTGGATTAACTCCAAAACCTGCTCCTAGATTTGAAGGAGCATGTGCTAGTAGTGGTATTGCATTAAGGCAAGCTGTAATTGCTATTGCTGCTGGTGTACACGATGTAATAGCAGTATCTGGAGTGGAATGCATGACTGAATTACCTACTACAGGAGTTACTGATGTTTTGGCAACGGCTTCTGATAGTTTATTCGAATATCCTGCAGGGGCAACATTCCCAGGATTATATGGTACCCTTGCTTCTGCCCATATGCATAAATATGGGACTACAATAGAAGATCTAATGAGAGTTGGTATAAAGAATCATGAGAATGGGAGAGAAAATCCTTATGCACAAATGCAACAGTCGATAAAAGAAATGATGGATAGTAAAAAAGCCAGACTCGAAAAAGAGGGTAAAGATATTCCTGATTGGAAAGATGAGTTTGATTTTCTTAAAAGTCGATCGAATCCAATGATAGCTTATCCTTTAAGATTATTTGATTGCTCTCTAATAACTGATGGTGCTGCATGTCTCTTTCTTGCAGCTGATAATGTTGCAAAGAAATTTACGGATACTCCAATTTGGATAACTGGTACGGGTCAAGGAAGTGCTGCATTATCACTACATGACAGAGATGATTTATCTAGTTTTATTGCTTCACGAGAGGCAACAAGGCAAGCATATCAAATGTCTGGTTTAAAACCGAAAGATATTCAAATTTGTGAAGTGCATGATTGTTTCACTATAGCTGAAATCGTTGCACTAGAAGACTTAGGATTTTATGAGAGAGGAAAGGCTGTTGAAGCTATAAGAAATGGAGAAACGAAACGTGATGGAGTCTTACCAATCAATACATCAGGAGGATTAAAATCTAAGGGGCATCCCGTTGGAGCAACTGGGGCAGCTCATGCTGTAGAAATTTTTAAACAAATGAGGGGTATTGCTGAAAGGAATAGACAAGTGAAATTTGATGTTGAAAAGGCAATGACGCATAATTTAGGTGGGAGTGGTGGGACATGCGTAGTTCATATTTATGAAAAATAGAGGTGAATAAGATAAAATGTCTGAAACAGTTAAAGATTTTACCATTGAAAGTTATTTAGAGTATATTCGTAATAAAAAATTAATGGGCTCAAAATGCAAAGATTGTGGAGAAACATATGTTCCTGTAAGAAAACTATGCACTAAATGTAATACTGCAAATATGGAATGGGTCGAAATGTTAGGAAAGGGAAAAGTTGCTGCGTTTACGAGTATTACGGTGGGGACTCCTTTTTTTGTAGAAAAAGGTTATGGAAGAAATAAACCTTATTGTTTCTCTGTAATAAAACTTGATGAGGGACCTATGGTTAGTGGACAATTAGTAGGAGTAGATGAAAGTAAACCGGAGACTATTAGTGTAGATATGCCAGTTAAAGTAAAATTTTTAGAAACTGAAATTAAAGGTGAGACGAGAGTAGATTTAGGCTTCGAACCTGTTTAAAACTTTAAATCTCTTTTTTATTTTTTAATATTTATATAACAACTTTAAATATAGTTTTATTCTTAATTGATTGGTGGATTCTAATAAATAAGCAATACAAGATAATAATTTTTAGTTGTTTCATTTTAATTGCAATATTTTCATTTTTCATTCCTAAAATTTTTACAAGTAACCTAAAAATACAAAATATTGATGTTGAATTAAACTTTAATGAAGAAAATTCCTATAATTACATTAAAGATCAATTAGATATAGGATTTCGAATCCCTGGGACAGAAGAAAGAATTAATTGTACCAATTATTTTATTTCAAAATTTAAAGAAATTGATAATAACTTTACTTATATCCTCCATAATTTTACCATTCTTTCAACTGAATGTCAGAATATTTTATTTAAATTAAATGAAAATTATAGTAATATTGTTATTTTGGGGGCTCATTATGACACACGTGCCAAGGCAACTAAAG
This sequence comes from Promethearchaeota archaeon, assembly GCA_019057865.1. GTDB lineage: Archaea > Asgardarchaeota > Lokiarchaeia > Sigyniarchaeales > SOKP01 > Loki-b32. The sequence continues at coordinate 37,648 of JAHLWP010000033.1, read as the reverse complement.
ATAGCACTAACCCAAATGATCCTGTTCCGGGTGCGAATGATGGAGCAAGTGGATGTGCCGTTCTACTCGAACTCGCTAAAGTATTTTATGAACGAAGAGAGAATTTATCATGTCAAATATGGTTTTTATTTTTTGATGCAGAAGATCAAGGAAGAGATGTAGCTTATGGAATTGATGGATGGGATTGGTGTGAAGGCTCTGAAAAATTTGTTGATGATATTGATAACTTTTACGATTCTGAAAATGAAACATTTGATTGTATGATATTATTAGATATGGTGGGGGGAGTTAATCTAAAATTTATAAATGAACAATATTCTACATCATCTTTACTTGATGAGTTATTCGGGGTTGGGAGAAATTTAGGTTTCACAGAAGAATTCCCTAAAAATGCCATTTCTAGATATATTACTGATGACCATAAAGCGTTTGTAAATATTGGCATACCTTCGGCTGATTTGATTATAAATTTTTGGAATAATCCAGATTGGCCTTATCATCACACAATTCAAGATGATATTTCCCATATTTCAAATCACAGTCTTGAAGTAACTGGTAAAGCAATAGAGCAATTTATCTATAACAATTATTTTGTTAATCTAAGTGATATGTATAAAGGTAATCATCCTTGGCGTGAAGATATAAATATTCCCCAAATTGATATTGAAATGGTTTCTTTATTAATAATGACTATAGCCATTTTAGGTGCAATAGTAGTTGTATTTTCCTTATTTAAAAAAGATAAATTTACCTAGCTTTTCAAGACTTTAACTCATTTCTTAATCCCTAAGATTGCACGATGATTAGTTTCATCCATATAAACTTCCAGAATATTAAAGGAACTAAATACTTGATAAATTTCGTCTACAGTAAAAAAATGATGAGGGAGACCTTTTTCTTGCCCCTTTTGAGGAATGTAAGTTCCTTTTTCAATTTCTTTTAATTCCCAGTTTTCTAATTTAGATCCCGTTCCTAATACTGGAAAAGTTAAGAAAATCACACCATCTTTTTTTAAAATTCTTTCAATTTCTTTAACAGTAGATATAATATCTTTTATCAGATTATGATGAATTACTTGAATTGAAATTATAGCATCGAAAAACTTATCTTCATAAGGAAATTTATGTTCTATTCTATTCAAGTGTAATTCTGCTTTTTCATTTTCTTCAATGAGCCATTTATTTGCCATCTCTAAAGCCTTAGGTGAAGCATCCATACCATATACTACAAATCCTTTCCTTGATAAAAATATTAGGTGTCGACCTGTTCCACATCCAAGATCTAAAACTCGTTTGACTCCTTTTTCTTTCAATAACTCAGAAATCTTTTCCATATCTGGATGAGGATCGTGAAAAATCTTTCCCCGTTTAGAAAAAATCTCGTCCCAATCTGGCATAAGGCTTTTCAAACTCTAAAAAAAGATATCAATCGTAATTACAATCCCAAAAGTATCTTCCATGCTCTTTTTTAAATGCTTCTGCTACTTCATCTACTTTTGGTCGAATAAATTCATATCCATCTTCAATGCATTCATAATTAACAGGTAAAATATCTAAAATTTCCCCATCAACTTGACAAAAGTATGGATTAGGTTCTTCAGAATTTAACATTTCAACCCTTACTTTCTTACTGGTATATTCATAGATATTTGGATGAGGTAAGAGCGTAGCTTTATACATTCGATTAAAGTGTCTAAGTAATTTAAATTTACCAATATCTGCAATATTTATATGAAAAAGACCATCGTCTACTCGCGCTTTTTGACAAATATACATAAATCCTCCATAACTCGGACCATTTGCACAAGCTAATAAGTTCGCATATCCCTCGTAAACATCATTATCCATTGTTACCTTAATTTGCTTATTCTTCCAAGGCAATAAAGCCTTAAGAGTTTGTGTAACATAGCTTTTTCCTCTTTTTGCTTCATTAAATCTGCGTGTAACATCGCTATCAAAGCCCTGACTCCCAATACCTAAAAAATAGCGTTGAATTCCCGTGTCTGTTTTTGCAAATCCAATATCTGCTCTACTAGTATTACCTTCAGCAATTATCTCACAAGCTCTCATTATATCAGGAAGAATTCCAATAGCTGCAGGAATATCATTTCCAGATCCCATAGGAATAAATCCGCACAAAGCATTAGTATTAGAAGTTATAGTTCCATTCATCACTTCATTACAAGTACCATCTCCTCCTGCGCCAATCACTCTATATCCATCTTTTGCTAATTCACTTGCTAATTCCATCGCATGTCCCATATATTCAGTCTCAAATAATTTATATGAAACATCTAATTCATCTAAACATTTTTTCATATATTCAATATCTCTCGTTGTTTCTTTCTTTTTCCCTGCAACAGGATTATAAATAATACCATGAGTTTCCATTTAAATCAATATATATTTTTAATTTGTATGTTTTTAATTTAAAAAAATCAATTATTAACCTTTTAAATTTTAAAATATATAAAACTATTTTCAAATCAAACTTAAGAGAATTAATTAGAATTTTTTGGGATTAATTTCTCTTAGAAGTATTGAATTGAAAGAACCTTATAGATGTTAAAAATAGACTCTTTATTTATGTCTCACGCCATTCACAACCACATTCAGCACAACAGCATTTCTTCCCGTAAATTCTAGGATAATCCATCAGAATAATTGATTTATCATCAATCTCATGAATTAGCCCTTCATTATCACAACTCGGACATTTTCTACGTCCCAGAGGTTTTTCAATTACTAGAACACCGTTCTCGTAAGAACGTAAAGAAATTGGGTTTGAATGTTTTGAAGCAGTTAGTTTATCCAGAGTTTCTTTAAAAATATTTACGTTATTTTCTGTAGAAACCTCCTCAGTGAATGAAGTAATTTCTTCTTCAGAATTTATTAATCTTTCTTCATTGGTCATAATAACATAGCCCTTTACAATAGAACTGATCTCATCTTTTTCAGGTAAACGGTTATATTTTTCTTGAAAATTCTCAATAAATGTTTCTGCATCTGATTTCACTATATTGTATCCATTATCTTGAATCTTTCTTGTAATATTACTAATAATTTCGTCTTTAGAGAATATTTTTTCCACTTCTTTATCCAGGTCATCTGAAATTTCAAAAGTTTTCTCTAGTTCACTCCATAATTGATTTATTTGAGCATCTGAGATTTTTCCGTTGACTTTTACATAAATTTTTTTTTCTGGTTCTTTTAATATAGTTATCTTGTTTTCTTTTTGTAATTCTTTATCAATATTTTCATCGAAGTAATTAATTCTAAGGAGAGTATTTCCTAGTTTAGCAGTTTTTGTGGAATATCTTAAACTTTTTTGTAATACGTCTTCCATTATTTTTTGAATATCAGTATTACTTTTATTTTTTATACCAAATGAATGAGTTCTCTCAAGCATTTAATACATCCTTACCCTATTATAAAATTTCGTTAAATTGATAATTAACAACTAGATATTATTGTTTAAAAATTCTTTCTATGTGATCAAATTTAGTAAAAATATCGATATATCTATAAGCTAAATATGTAACAACTCAAATTCTTTATTTTCAATTTTATTTGATAAGTTTAACAAAAATTTATATTAATTTTTTTCTTTAATAGCCCATAGAATTACTAGTTTAACAGATATGGAAAGAAAGAAATTAAAAACTGCAACAAAAAAGGAAAAAGAAATTTCAACAAAAAGAAAAATTATTACTGCAGTCATTTTAATAGTTTTTGCTTTTTCCGGCTCATTTCTAATATTTTTTATTATGCAAATTTCCTTAGATACTAAATTGCCTATGGTTGTAGTAGTTTCCGGAAGTATGGAGCCGGAATACAATAAAGGTGATTTATTATTTGTAAAGGGCAAAGATCCCGCAAATATAAAAAATGGGACTATTGATGGAAAGGAAGGAGACGTTATTGTATTTGATGCTCATGGGTTATGGTCAAATCCTCCAGCTGATCCAGTTGTACATCGTGTTGTTGGTAAAAGGTATGACAATGGTTGGTTATTTACAACTAAAGGAGATGCAAACGCCTCTCCTGATGAGGCAGAAGTCCCCGCAAATAAAATATTTGGTGTAGTATGTGGGATAATCCCTTATATTGGGTGGGTAAAAATACTTTTAACTGATTCAGGACTTTTAATCCCCCTGCTTATAATTATCTCCGTTATACTTGTAATAAGCATAATTTGGGATTTCATTAAAAAAGAAGAAGAGGAGAAAATATCTGAGGATGATAAAAAAATAATTCATAAGTCGAAAACTGGAGAAAAAGGTGAATTCAAAGAGATAATTGAAATAGATTTCACTAAGTATGATGATTTAGATTTATAAAATAACTTTATTTCTTCCCTTAAATGTTATTAGATTATGGGTTTAAAGTTAAATAGATAAATCTTAAATATGGATCTCTCAATTTTAATTCATACTCTATTTTTGAATAAATATAAAGAATTAAAAAAAAATAAAGAATTAAAAAAATAAAGAATTATTAAGGTGAAAAGAAAATGGCATGGACACCTCCAACCAAATTTACCGTAATTATATCCTTTCTTATATGTGTATTGGGGATATATATCTTAGTTGACTTGGGTTTTTTACTTCCAGAGGGAGACAGTATATTAATTGACACTGATTTTAAAATTGGAGACTTCTCTGTATATGAAACATGGATGTTTATTGCAATAGTTGTACTATTCCTCGCTTGGTTTTTAATGTTTCTTGGTGTAAAACTAAAAGGTTTATAATTATAACTCTAAGTTTTAAAATTCTATTTTTTTATTTTTTAAATACTTAAAATTTTGATTTATTTTCGACTTTTTCTATAAAGTGAGTAGAATTTATTTCAAAAAATTCGATATTCTTATTAATTGGACAATAAAATTTAAAAAATTTAAAAAATTTGAAACAAATGTATACTCGTAATTTAAAAATAAAATTACGATGCAACATTAACGCACAAAAACAAAAAAGCAAAAAAAACTAAAAAATTTAAAAAAACATAGAGGTAATTAAAGATGTCAAAAGATGAAAATAACGTATTTGTTGGTCGTCGACCCACAATGAATTACGTCATGGCGACCATGATGATCCTTAATAAAGGCGAAGTATGCACTGTTAAGGCTCGTGGTAGAGCTATTTCACATGCAGTTGACGTATGTGAAATTCTTAGAAACAGATTCCTCAAGGGAACTGAATACGAGGATATTAGGCTCTCCACAGAGAAACTGCAAGGAGAAAATGGGCAAGAGAATAACGTTAGCTCCATAGAAATAGTATTAACTCCTCCAAAATAAAGAGAATACTCAAAGAAAGTTTCTTATCGGTATTGCAAAATTACAAAAACTCTTTTTTTTTATTTATTTATTCTTTTTTTACAGGGTATCTTCCTAACTTTAAAATGCCATAAAATCTTCTGGTAATACCTCAACAGGACGCCACTCTATTTTACCCTCTAAAGCATACTGATATTTCATAAAAATTTCTGGAACCTCTGGTTTTATAAATTTTGGTCTGTGTGTTATGGTATTCTCAACCCAATTAATCATATCATTCCTAGTTCCTACTCCTGATTTTATCACAGCAATTAAAGCTAATATAATATGTTTACAAATCTTTCCCCTCAGACCTCCACACGAATAAAGATTTTGAGTCCCACAAAAAAATTCTCCATTCCTTTTAAGAGATATTGCATATTCTAACTGATCTGGTTTAGTTTGTGATTTTATCACAGCTTTTAAGGAATTATTATCTTTATCAATATAGAGCAAATTCTTTTCTCTTCTAAACATTCTAATAGCTTTATCGATTCGAGAGGGTATTTTTTCATCATTTATACTTTTCTTCAATTTATCAATAAATAGAAGAATTCTATCATCAATAGGGAAGTTTTTGTTCATCTTATTCACTATCTAATTATTTCCTAATTCTTAAACAATAATTCTTAGAGCAAGTACTGTAAAGTTATGTTGGCTAAAATATCGAAGAAGATATTGACTATAAAAAATAATTTAGATTATTTACTCACACTTAGTTTTCCCTAGACTTTCTCTTTTATCTTATTAAAAATGTTAATATAAAGTCTAACTTCTTAAATATAAACTCTTCTTTTTTTTCATGTAAAAAGATTTTTAGATTTTATTAAACTTTTTAGAATCCCAAACCTTTCTTAAAGTGTATTTGATTAGGCTTTTTCTAATTAATTATGTAATACCTTAGCATTTACATTTAAATATTCACAGTAATAATTTAGATCTAAAGCCTTTTTTAAAATTTAAAAATTTTTTTAAAAATGTCAACTAAAAAAACATATATATATTCGATTGTGATTTTTAATGCTTATTATAACCAAAAACCCTTTCTTTAAATTAGTAAAATTAGAATTAGTAATAGAAAGCTCAGAATCATGAAAAGAGTTTAGGATTTTTTTAAGTTTGAAGCTTTAAAAATAGATATAACCTCAAAAAACTTAGTTGTAAACGATCTTGCTTTTTCTGGGTATGATTTAACATTTTTATAATTCAAAATTTTTCCTTCTAGTCCTAAGAAAAAAGGGAAAATATATTTACCGTTAAATTAAAAAATTTTATAAATTCAGAGAGGAAATAAATAATAACTAAAAATTTATTTAAAGTAATTTTAAATCCTATTTTCAATAAAATATTATAAGAGGAAGACAAAAAAATGGCAAAAAAAATCGCTAAAAATGAACCCCTTTTTGTTAAATCAAAAGTAAGAGAATATATCAAAAGCCATGACTGCAACACTTCTGCTGGTGTTCTTGATGGAGACACCTTGAATGATTATATTATATGGTATCTTGATAAAGCTATAGGACGAGCAAAAGCAAATGGTAGAAAGACTGTAAAAGCAAGAGATTTATAAATTCGCTTGCTAAAATTATTTTTTTTTTTAATTTGTCAATTATATAAAGAAAATTTATTTATAATTAGGGTTAACCAAAATTTAACTTTCTTTTGTAACTTTAGTTATATGATTTTCCTTTTTAAAATTAAATATGTCGGTTACAAAAGAATCGAGATTTGTTTCATGAGAAATTATTATCATTTGTGCAGTATTTAGCACTTCAAAAATATCTTGCATTTTATTTATCTGTTGTTGGCTAAAACCATCAGTGGGCTCATCTAAAATCAGCAAATCTTTTGTTTTAATTTCATGATATCGTTCATTTATGATTTTATTTAAAGCAAGTCTATAAGCTAATGATAATGCACTTTTCTCTCCCCCAGACAAGTCTCTAAATGGTGATTCATAACCATTTACAGTAATTGTTGGCTGAAAGTCATCCCTTTGAATTTCTACTTCTATATTTTCATCATCCACTAAAATTCTGAACCAATCCTTAAAATACTCATTAAATTGAAGGGCACTATATGCTAAGATTTCCCGCTCAATATCTCTAATAAGAACTTGAAATTCGTTAACCAACCAATTTTTTAAATCTTTAAGATACTCAAGCTTTTTTCTAAGATCTTGCTTTTTCATTAAATCATTTTGTAAATTTTGTAAGTCAGATTCTAAATGAACTAGATTTGTATTTTCACTTCCTAATGTCTCCCTAAGTTCAGCTTTCTCTGATTTTAATTGATTAACTAAAGTTTTTTGTTCAGAAAGCTTCGATTGTAAATTATTTTTTAATTCTATAAGCTTTTCAGTATCCATTATTTCATATTTTTTCAAAATCGTACTTATTTCCTTTTCGCCTTTCTTAATTTTTTCCTTTAATTCATTGATTAATTCTTTTAAATCCACCTCTCGTTTCTTTTTTTCCTTAATAATGCTTTCTAATGAATCTCTTTGCAATTTATTTTGAGTATATTCTCTCAAATTTTTTAAATCTACCTCATTTTTAGATATTTTCATATTTATTTCTCTATTTTGCTAGAAAGATCATCAATATCTTTTGTTGTGTTATTTAATTCGTTATTAAACCTCTCTTTTTCGTGAATTTTCTGTCCGCATAAAGAACATTTACCCTCTTTAAGAAGTTTATCTATATTTTTAATCTTCTTATTTAATATTGCTTTCTTATTTTCTTGTTGAGTTTTTACTTTTCTATTTATCTCAAGCTCTTTTTCTAATTGTTTTTCTGTTAAATTGGTGCTGAGTTGTATTATAGGATAAGTTTTTAGTTGCTCGTTGGATTTAATAATTTCTTCTATTAATATACTCAAAGATTCCTCATGGTTTTTAATTGAATTTTCTGCATTGCTAATTATATTTTGATTGCTTTCGATTTTAATCATTTTATTGGAATGCTCAGTTAATTCTGATTGGAATTTATCAATTTTAGATTCCTCCCCTTTTATCTCTTTTTCCTTTTGGTCTAGGTTGTTTTTTATTTCTCTAATCATTTTCTTCTGAATTACAATCTCTTCTTTTCTTTCTGGAATACGTAATTCTGGGGTCCCGATAGTGTCAAGAAATATTTCTATTTCCTTTAATTTGTAATTGAGTAAATTTTTGATGATATCAACATTCTTAAGGGCAATTTCATATTTTTCTATACCGAAAACTTCCTTTAAAATTTCAAATCTTTCGTCTGGTTTAGCAAGTATTATTTCCTTAACCTGTTCTTGAGGAGTATAGACCGTGTACCTAAATATAGGAATTTTTTGCGTTTTTTCATACCGTGTTATTGAATAATTAAGTAATTCTAAGATCCTCTTTCTTAAATCTGTTATAGCTAAGGAGGTTTCTATAGTATTGGAACCATTAAATTCTATAATAGTTCCTTTTTCTTGGTATATTTTTCCATCCTTGCTTCTTTTTAGAGCTCTTTGAACAATATATTTTCTATTATCAATACAAAAGGTTAATTCAACATTTCCATAATTTTCACCTCTACGTAATAATGAATCGCCGCTTAATTCAGCTGCATTTAACGTTCCAAATAACCCAAATTCAATTGCTTTTAAGACAGAAGATTTCCCACTCCCTATATCTCCAAAAAAGAGCATTGTAGAGGATGGAAATTCAATATCTAAACTTTTTATACTTCTGATGTTTTTTATTTTAACCGAGTTTATTATCATTTTATCTTATTCCTCCTCTAGCTGGAAAATCCTTTTAAAATTCTCCTCCAAGTATTCATTATAATCCCTGACTCTCATCTCCTCTTCCCTTTCTTTGCCCAAGACAGTTAAAAGTTCATGGATTTTATTTTCAACATCTTTTTTGGTAAGATTTTTAATATCTATTTTTTGAGCATGCTCATGGATTAAAGTTTCTTCAATTTCTTGGTTTGTTTTTCCCACCAAGACATTTATAGGAGCATATTCTTTTGTACTTAGAGCTGTTTTGTTAAGTAAGACTTCATATGCTCCTTTATCCATAATTTTTTGTTTAATTTCATCAGATTTTATTTTATAGGTTTTTCCAGAAGTTAAGGTTCCCACCATTCTTATTGTTACTATTTTATCCGTAAATTCTGTACTTTGAATTGTTTCTTCCAAAATATCTTCTACTTGAGGGAGAGATTTATTATTGCAATCGATATATAGAGGAACAGCTTCTTTAACTTTGATAGCTATATATTTAACTTCTAATTCTGAAGATTCAGAGGGAATATCTATTTCACCTGAGATTATACAGAATCCACCGTATTGATACTGCTCAAGTTCACGAAAATTAACAGGATAAAGGCCCCCTGGATATATTATTTTGGTCTTATTGTCAATCTTATGGGATCTTTCATTTTTACGTACTTTATCTGGCACCGTTTTATGCATATGACCCCCAGCATAATAGGTGAAATTTAAAGGAAGTAGTGATTTAGGAGCGGATTCCATATCTTTATATTCAATAGGCTTAAGTTCACTTATTAATGTATGGAATATGAAGATTTTTATACCACTTTCCTTTTCTAAGATTACTCGATCCAGAATTTCAAAATCTTCAATTTCTAAGCTACGTTTTCTTGCTCGTAATCCTGTAATTTTGATTTTAGTCTGGGGATCTTCTGTAAATTCTAATTTTAATTTATTGTTATCTGTAATATCGCCTTTGGAGACATTTATGAACAACCCTGCAGTAATTAAAAGACGTATCATGGATTTATTAGAAGGGGAGAAGTCATGAGAGCCCATTATTCCATACACAGGTATATGATTATCTCTTAATTTTTTTAACTCTCTTATTGCCAGATCGACTACATCTACTTTTGGATTACTAACATCATATAAGTCACCACTTATGATAACAAAATCTACATTTTCCTCAATGATGGTATTTACCGTTTTTTCAAACGCCTTATATCCTAATTCATTTATTAGTTCATTTCTCCAAGCACCTAAATGAACATCAGAAATATGAGCAAATTTAACTTTCATTTTATTTTTCTTCCTGATCATTGCTTAATCAAAAACCTGGGGATACTTTTCTTATTTTTTTATTGGATTTAATTTCATTAGTTTTACCTTCCAATAAATCTTCAAATAATGGTATCTTAATAGGAATTGCGAATTTAGTAAAGTTTGATGTTACAATTGCTTCACCTATGTCTAAACTTGCAATTGTTTGACTATCATCTGAAAGATCTTGAGCGGAACTTTCTATTAATGTTCTTCTCTCGGGACCCATTTCATTCCCTAGAATAATTTTAGTATTCATATTAGCCAAGATTTCTCTATCTATTAAACTTGGTAACTGTGTTATTCCAATTAAGCCAATATTAAACTTCCTACCTTCTCTTGCTATTTTACCGAAGACATTATCTCTCGTTTCTAATACTTTCTTACCTATTACTCTTGGAGCTTCTTCTAAGACAATTGTAATAACTGGTTTATCTTTTAATTGATCCTTAAATTTTAATCTTTTATATTCGTTAAATATATTTTCAACTATGATGGTTGCTACAAATATTTCTCGAGCTCCTTCAAATAAGGAAGTATCAACAATAACAGTTTTGCTTTTAATTAATGAATTAACAATATTACTTATTGTAGATTCATATCCATTTAAAGTATAAATACCATTCTCTACAATGTTATTATTCGCATCAAATCCAAAATTTAATAAAATGGCTAATCTTCTTCTAAGGACATCTAAGGTTCCTACATGAAGTCCTTGAGGTCTTTGATATAAACCAGTATCGTCACTAAAAATTGCTTGAATCCAATTCTCTCTATGTAATCGATAAAAGCCTATTAAAGCTTCTATTTGAGGTTGAGTAAAATTAAGAGAACCCATTACATGAATTGGTTCTATTAACTTTACATTGAATCTTAAATCGAGCTTCCCAGGAATTGTTCTTATAGTATAAAAATCTATATATTGGTTACTTTTGGGATGTTCCTTCAATCCTTTTTGAGTACCAGTTCCATAATATTCATTATGAGGATCAAATACTAATTTACCGCAATAATCGTTTTCCATCAAATCATACAGAATTGTTTTTACTAAATTCGATTTACCCCGACCTGTAGTTGCAGGAATTAGAATATGGTGTCTTAATACATCTGTTGCTTCAAGTATCACTTCTGTTTTCAAAATTTTTGATCCAGAACGAATTCTACCTAAATTTAAGGGATTTTCAATTTTTTCTTCCTTAAAAAACTCTAAATGGGTATCATCAATATTAAAAGTATCTGAGAAAAAGGTTGGTAACTTTTTTGGTAAGTACAATTTATTATCCTTAACAAATATTAATGGTCTAGCGAGAGCTAAAACATAGTTTCTCAATTCAGGTTCATATATTTTTAAATCAGATCTTTCTCTCTCTAATCCATAACCTGCCATTAATTCAAGAATATTATCGGGAATTTGGCTTCCAAAAAATAAATCCTTAATTTGGTAAATGCTGTATTCTTTTCTATCCTTCCCAGCGATGAAAAGCTGTCCTAGCTCAAATTCTTGATCTGACTTTTGTCTTATTATTAATTTAACTAAAGAACCGGTAACAAAACTACCAATTTTTATTCCTAAATCTCCCATTTTATACCTTTCTCAAAACTATTTTCTTATTATATTTAATAAATCATGTGCGTTTACTGAACGTAAACGAGGTAGAATAAATTCATTATAACCTTTTTGATCAAATTCTGCAATTAATTGAATTTTCTGAGGTTCTAGTTCCTTTATACTAACCGCAGCTAATTGATCTGCTTTAATGAGACCATATGGATACCCTGGATAAGATAAATCATTGGAATTATTAGCAAGGTTAGAAATAATTATTTCCTGTAGGTCTTGAGTCATTTTTTTTGCCTGATCTAATAATATATCAAACCGAAATGAATAAAGTGAATTCTTATGTAATTTTACAAAATATAAATCAGCTTTTTCTTGAGCTTTTGTAATTCTGTATATAGGATGATAATACCAAGCGCTATCTGGGAATTTCTTATTACAAATATAATGAATCAATGAATTTAATGAATTTCCATTTTGTGTAATTAAACGACAAGTTTTTGAAAGCCCTGTAACTATAACTCCTTTTTTGATGGCAATTTTATATAGATTTTCAGCAATTTCAGTTTCTCCAGTATAACCAGTTTGAAGTGAACCATCTCTCACAAAAATACTTCCTTCTTCTAATTCATTTGATATAAATTTTGTCGCATAAGTCCATTCCGCAAATCTCATCGCAATTCCTCCAAAAACTTCAATATTTGGCATACTGAAGAGTCTTTCTCTTATAGTTGGATCACTAACAGGAAATATTAATTCGTCTTGAGGAAGATACTCAGAAAATTCTGATTCTGTAGGAAAAAAGCGTGTATTATAAACAAGTGTGTTATCATCAAGAAGATCTAAAACTGTTGCGCTATAAAACTCTATTTTGACTGGGGTTTTTGTAGGGTCATACCATTCATTATTAGTAAATAAAGCTCCCGCTACACGATTTAAACTAATATTAAAATCTGCACTTCTAAGTATAGGACCATTTCCTCCGTCAACAAAGCCAATATCTTTTGCATTTTCACACTTAGGAATCTCAAAGATTTTATCATCTTGAATTTCAAAAGTTTCTTCCTCAGGGCTGAAAGCATACGCTCCATCTTCTTTTTGATATCGTAGTTTATGGTCTTCTATAAATTCCACACATTCTTTCAATGGACTTTTTCTTTTTTCACCACTCATCTTTAAAAATTATGCTTTTTTTCAATTATATATCTTCTTTTCTAATAATTCTTTTAGACTCAATAGATTTAACAGTTTTTAGATAAATATTTAGTTTTCTATTAATAGTTTGTTTCATGAGTTAAGTGTATCGTAAAAATTCTACTTTCTACTCTTTTTTCTTATCGGTTTTTCTTTTTTTAATAATTCGTCTGCTGTTGTGAAAAATGTCTTTTGGGGTTTTTTAGAGATACTTTTTAATCCATTCATCTTGGATCTAAATTGTACGGATGAACTTTTATATACTTTTGGATTCAATTCTGAAATAAAAGGAGAAGTTCTTAAAGCTTGATATCCTCTGGTCCCTTGAACTATAGAGGGTGTAATCAAATATAATTGATCTTTAGTCCTTGTCACAGCTACATAAAAAACACGACGTTCTTCCTCAAATCCCTCAGGATCACCCTTAACTCTTGAGGAAGGAAAGGAATCTTCGCATAACATTGGTATAAATACTACTCTCCATTCAAGGCCTTTTGCTCGGTGAATAGTAGACAAAATTAAAGGTTTTTCTTCCTCAATTTGACTCCCATCTAAAACTGTTTTAGATTCTAAATTGGTTAAATTTAAGCTAAGATTTTCGAGAAACTTACGGATAGACGAAAAATTATTTGCATATATACTCAATTGATTTAAATCATCAATTCGATCTTGCCAATTATCAAATTTAGATTTGATATGATCTTCTAAGATTAAAATGAATTTTTTAATAACTTCAGAAGGCAAATCCTCTGGAGTAAATCCTACCATATTTTTAGCATAGGAGATGGTATTTTTTATACCTTCTTTGGGTATTTTAGAACCTTTTAATTTTTCAATATAGAACATCTTATTAATTAAAGCATCAATGGGGTTTTCAGATTTAGAAATAGCTTCAAAAATTTTTGTACCTGAAGTAGTACCAATCCCTTGAATAATAGAAAAAATACGAGACCAAGAAATTTCATCATATGGATTCTCAATTATTCGTAAATGGGCTATTAAGTCTTTAATATGAGCCTTTTCAAAAAACGCAACTCCTGCTCTCACTTCATATGGAATATTTTTAGCTCTTAGTTCAAGTTCAATTCTTAGTGAATGAAAACCAGCTCGGATAAGAATAGCAATATCTTCTAAAGAATATCCATCTGAACGTAAATTTAAAATCTGATTTGCAATAAAATAGGCCTGTTCTTTATCATCTCCAACATTTACTTGGAAGGGTAAAATTCCTTTGGGACGAGTTGCCTGCATAGTTTTTTTGAATTGTTTTACATTGTATTGAATTGAGTTATTGGCTAAAGCCAAAATTTGTGGAACACTTCTATAATTATACGTAATCGTATATTTCTTACAATTCTTATATTTTTTTTCAAAATTCAAAATGTTTTGGAAATTTGCTCCACGAAATGCATATATACTCTGAGCATCATCTCCTACTGCTATTACATTATGCTCTGGATTTTGCTTAACTATTTTATATATAATCTCATCTTGGATATAATTAGTGTCTTGATATTCATCAACAAGTACATATTTTATATTTCTTGCAATTAATTGAGCAACAGATCTTTCATCTAGTAATTGATTCCAATATATCAAGAGGTCATCAAAATCAACTAAATTATCCTCAGCTTTTTTCGTGCTATAAATTTTGAAGACTTCTTCTAATTTTCTAACAACATTTTCACTTTCAAATTGAGAATATTTCCAAAGGATAACATCTCGAATCGACTTACTACAATTAATAGAAAAAGACAAGATAGCCTTTGCCATTCTAGAGTTAGGAAAGCGTTCTTCGATTTCTTTTACATTAGTTTTCTCAATTGAAAGCTTCATTAATGCTTTTGCATCAGTTTCGTCCATTATTGTATAATTTGCTTTTAAACCTAGTGTTTTAGCATATCTTCGTATGAATCGATTTGCTATTGAGTGAAAAGTTCCGGCCCAAATGCCTTTAGGGCGTTTTCCAAGAAGTGCTTCAACTCGTTTGATCATTTCGTCTGCCGCTTTGTTTGTAAATGTAACTAACATAATTTGACTTGGCCTTACTCCAGATAACAATAGTTTTGCAACTGAATAAGTAATTGTTCTTGTTTTACCGCTTCCTGCTCCAGCAATAACTAACATTGGTCCCTTAATGTTATTGATGATTTCAAGTTGTTCATCATTTAAGTCTTCTTCAAAATTAATCTTATTATATTCTTCTACAATTTGAGGAATTTCCTCTTCTAAGGATTCCGCATAATCCTCGTCGTAGAACTCGAAGATATATTCTTCTTCAATATTATCTTTTTTTGTATTCAAAGTTATATTCTAAATTTATTTTAATTTTAATTTGTTTAATAGGGGCTTAGACCATTCCAATATGTCTGGAAAATTTTCATCTTTTTGCTTAATATATTTGGCTTTATTAAAAACAATTAGTTTTCTATCATTTCTAATTATTATTTTAAAATTAATTATTTAAAGATCTTTCCTGCTCCTCCATGGGTGAGTTCTTCTCCTAATGCTACACGAACAAGGTTACTAATAAAAAATGGCTCTAATCCTTGAGCTTTTGCTCTACTCCTAAGACTAAGAACACAAATTGGACACAAAAATACCATTGCCTCAGCTCCAGCTTCTTTAGCATCTATTATAATCTTCATCCGCCATTCATCTTGTTCTTCTTTGGAAATGTTTATCATTGAGCCTTGGGTTGATCCACAACAAAGGGCATCTTCTCTGTCATATTTTCTATTTACTCTCTCAACCCCAATTAATTCGAAGAGTTCATCTAACATTTTATCTTTTTCGAATGTATATCTGGAAGCACAAGGTTGTTGATAAGCTATTTTTATATTCAATTTATTCACCTGGTCTACATTTTTTTTAACGTAATCTCGTAAATATTCGATTATATGTATAGATTTAAATGGTACTTCTATTCCATATTCCTTTACTTTACTTGTTAACATTGCGTAGCAATCATCATGGAATAAAATTATCTCTTTAGCACCAGATTTAGTAAGATTATCTACAAACTTTTGAGCATTTTCCTCTAACATACTCGGTCTACCTGCATGTATCCATCCAAAGTAACAAAAATAATCTCCTCCTTTCAAGAACGTCATTCCATCAAAAAGTTGTCCTTCTAAAACTCCTGGTAATAGATCTCCAAGAGAACATATACTCATAACTGGTTTTTCTGGTTTACCTTTAATAATCTTAGATGGAAGAGCTGAACCCAGATTAAACATACGAATTGCGGCTTCAGTGATTTTAAAAGATCCCGTTTCTTCTTGTCTCTCATTAATCAAATCAAACGGATTAGCCCCTTCAGGACAGATCATATTACAAGCAGCGCATGTAATACAATCAGCAGTTATGGGAGTATTTTCTCCATCAATTAATTTCTTAAATTCAATTTTAGCTTTATCTTCTGGATATGCTAAATATGGGCATTTCATTAAGCACTCTCCACATAGAGTGCATTTTGTTTTATCAAACATTTTCTTACTTTCACATAATTTTAATTATTTTAATTCAAATATCTACAAATTATAAAATAATTAAAGAGAGAAAGTTTAATAATCTTTTTTAGGGATAAATAGAAACTCTTGATAGAGTATTGTTATGATTAAGGTAAACCTATCATTATTTTAAAGGCGACTGTTTCTTCTCCCTCGTCAACAGTAGTGATTGCATAAGCAATATCATGTTTATTCCGAATACTTGGTACTAATTGAGTATTTATGAATTTCATTCTTGTGGATGTATTTCTCCCTTGCCATTCCCATACTTTCTGATTATGAGCATCAATAAAAAGTAAGATTTTATTTGAATCTAATAGTTCAAATAAAGGAACATTTTCTTCAATTTTTAATTCTTCAAATTCTTCTAATTGATTGTTAAGTTCATATACAATAATCAATGTTATCGAATCTCTTTTTCATCTCGTTATATCATATTTAGAATTTTTTATTTATAAATTTTTATTAAAATTTTCTTACATCCTTAAATTTAAATATGAGAAAGAACATAATTAGCGTAGAAAATTATCATGTATAATTTTTGGACAATTTTCATTTTCTATTTATGTTTGTATTCGAAAACTCCTTAAAACTTTAAAAAAAACTGAAAAACAAGAAAAAATTATATACTTCAAAAGTCTTGACGGTCATATAGTTAAGTCAAAAGGAGGTAGAAAACTTCCTACGTCTTAATTTAGATATTAGATGTCCTTTAGAGAGAAGTTGAATTCCAAATTGTAAACTATAATCACATGAAAAATCAGTAACTATATTACAAATCATAATACCTCCTTGCACTTCTGTATCTTTACAAGCTTTATTTAATTGTCGTAATTGTGTAATGGAGATTTCTCTTTTCCAATCACGTATAAACATACCATATAAAGAATTTTCATTTTTAACTAATGCGTCAAAAATCCAAATTTTCCCAGATTTGCCCTTTACTTTTCGGGGACCTTCAATAAATTCATACTTATCTGAAAAAACATTTTTAGTTAATTCGGTTAAACTTTTATCTCCTAAAGACATAAAAAACACTATTTTTAACTTTTAAAAAACTTTTAAAGTATCATTAAAATATTACTTCAATAACTATCTGTATTTTACTTAAAAATATGTATTATCGAGAGAATATACACCAACTAGATTGAAGATTGTTTAATTAAATTCTAATACCAAAAAGTCACAAATCTAATCTTATTTTTATTTAGCTATGATCTCAATAAATTTAAATATTTATGAATAAAGATTTTCTTGTATAAATTTTAAAATAAAATAATTCTATTCTAATTCGCGACCACAAGTTGTACAAATTTTTTCTCCTTCTTGTATTTTCGATCCACACCCATAACAAAACTTTTTCTCGCCAGTTGATGTAGGTTGTGGTATAGATTTAGGAATAGAAGTCTGTACTGGTGAAGGGGACACATATTGTGGGGGTGCCACAGGTTTGGCGGAGATTCGGTTAAAAACTGTGTTCCAGATTCTTTGGAGTGATTGTCTTCCATGAGCCGGACATGTACATTTATGTAAAGTCCAAGGTCCATCCATTTTCATCCAAGTTCCAACAGCTTCTTGTCCACATCTCATACATCGATATATTCCATCACGAATAAGATCAATTACCTGCTCTAAAGCTACTATTGGAAGTTTGAATACTCTAGTTCCATGTTTAGGACATTTTTGTTTTACAATAACTTTCTGTCCACTAATTTTTAACACAAATATAGTTCCAATTTGCCCACATTTAGGACAGAAGAACATTTCACGAAATTCTGGAAAACTCATTGAATTTTTGCTCAAAATTTTTTATTATTATTATTAAGAATATTATAAATTATTTAAAGCCTAAAAATACTCATTATTATTCTATTATTAGACCATTTTATAAAGCGGGTATTTACCTTCCTCACTAACACCGTATTCTTTAACAAATGGTATTAAATTATTATGTAAAATATCAATAAGACCATTTGCAACTATATCACATATAAATTTACATTCAAAATAATCCTCCGGCATATATTCACATTTTGGATTAAGTTTATTGCATAATCTTTTTACTTGAAGTGATAATCCTTCCGCATGGAGTGGGAGAAAGTAATCCCAACTGTCCTTAAATCCCGCTAATTGACTAGGAGCAACTTGTCTAATAGAATCCTTCAGTTTTTTTAAATTTTCTATGGATTTTTCTCCAGAATTTTTTCCCATTCTTTTTTCAATCTTTTTTAATTCCTGTTTAGCTTCTAATTGACAAAGAAATACCATTTTTTCAAGTAATCTTTCTGCTTCTTTGGTTTTTATAGTATCTTTTATTTTCCAACCCCCTGCCTTTTTACAGTCAATAGCTTTAAACTCTGGATTTGAAAAATTAGTGGGATAGATAAAACATTGTGGTGGTTTTATTCCTGAATTATGTACACTACACCCATTAATCTTTTTATCAAACAAAAAACACTTCCCTTTTTCCTCATCAAATCTTAAGTGGAAGCTAAAAACATTACTTCTTATAAAGTCTTCCTTAGTAGCATATCCCCGTTTAATATATTCTTTAGCTAAGACTTTAGGAACATCAATTTTAATTGAACAACAATCTCCATGGCAGATAGATGGATCAACACACAACGGCCCTTCAATTGCAGATTTCATTAAATAATTGAATTCTTTCACAATTTTCCAAAATAATTCATTAACCACTCTACTAGATACCCTCTTAAATAGTATTTCTTCTTGTTTTAGATACTTTGTTATTTTATAAGTATTAATAAGTTAGCAATTTATCTACTTAATTTTAAATTAATAAAACTTTATTTTTTTATTACCTAATATAATTTTGATATTATATAATTTTTTAAAAAGATCATATAGTTGAGCAAAATTATGAGTGATTTAATTGTAATAGACATTACTGAGAATGAAAAAATACTTTTAGATGGTTCATTAAAGCAAAAAGAAATAAAAGGTAATGGAAAATTAGTTTTAAAGAATCCATCACAAAAAAGTAGATTATGGAATCTTTCTTGCGACTTAAAGGAAACTGTAAATACTTCTATCAAATCTAGAGAATTAGACATAGGAACTCTAAATCCTACACAGGAACTCATACAAGAATACGAAATACAAAATCTTAAACAACCAAATTTAATAATAAACGAAATTTTTGATACAGAAACATCAATATCTGATAAAGTTAATAATGCATTTCTTTATCTAAGGGAAAATAAATGTAAATTAAGACTAACACTTAGCAATCCTTTAGATTTACCCATCTTAGATATAAAACTGAATCGAGAAATGCCTACTATACTTCAAGATATTGAAATTCCCCCTCCAAATTTAGGAACTGTTAACATTAAAGAAGAAGGAGAAAAGAGATATTTATCTTGGGAGATAGTTTCTTTAGAAGGTAAATCTCGTGCTGAATTAGATATACTTTGTAAAGTTAATGTACAAGAAACAAACGTACAATCTTTAGGAGCTTTAAATGTAAGTTATTTAATAAACAACTATAAATTAACAATGATTAATCCTGAAGTGAGAGGTCTTACTGATTCTATGAGCGGAATAGATAGAGATGAAGGATCACAACCAGGAATATGGGATTGCAATGTAGAATTCATTAATGAATCTGAATTTCAAGTACGACTTGAAGATGTAAAAGTGTCTCACAGAATTACGACCGGAGCTGAAACTGTGGTCTCTCAAACTCCTGATAAACTTTTAAATCCTGACCAATCTTGGAGTTTTGATTTCCAAGTTGAAAATCAAAATGTTCCAGAACTAAGTTCATCAATAGAATTTACTCCTTTATATTTAGTAATTACAAGAGTAATTGGTGAAATTAATAAAGAATCTACTATCTATCCCGTATTAACCGCAACAATAGATAAAACACTTAATCCTCCAGAGGTTGATGCTTATGCTAACACATATATGACAATACAAAATACAATTGTTAATAATGGAACAGCAAACATTAATACTATCACTATTACAGATGAGATCCCTAAGGATTTTATCCCTCCTGAACTAAAAAGTATTACTATCAAATTATTTAGTGCTTCTAAAGCTGTAGATATTAGTTCTAGACAAAAATTTACACGAAAATTTGAAATTGATCCAGATGATTTAGAGCCTGATAAAGATCATAGAATTCATATAGAATTATTCAATTTAGAAAGTAAATTACCGCCAGAAGCAAAAATAACAGTAAATTATGCTCTTTTAGCAAAAAATCCAAAACCAGAAACTGCATATAATACTCCAATTACAATAATTGTAAATTCACCAATTCCTGGAAAACCATTTATAATTTCTCCATTTGAAACTCCAAATATTAAGGTCAAATATGTAAAAAGAAAGCTCAAAACTTTAAAAAGTATAAAACCAGGAATGACTGCAGGAGAATTCAGTATAAATGTACGAATTCAAAATAAAGGAAGTGTAGAATTAGAAAATATTATGGTTAAAAATAAAATTCCGATGGGTTTTAGTTTAGCTGATTTCACTCCTCCTGAAGGTGCTATTCATGAAATTGTTAAGATAGGTGAGGAATCAGAATTGCAGGTAAAAATTCCTGAATTAAAAGGAAATGAGTCAATTATAATCAATTATAATTGTTCTGGTTCAGGTGATTATCCTAGATATGAACCTCAAGTCATTGTTCAAGGCAGAAAAGCATCTGTATCAACAAACGAGTTTCCTGAAGAGGCTTTAAGTCCCCGTCAAATCGTATCTGGTGCCGTAACTACCTTAAGTAAAGAAAAAAGAGCGCAAATTTATGAGTTATTCTCAAAGATCTTTAGAAAGCTTGATCAGGCTGTCACGGGGAATGATCTTAGTAATTTTATAGAAGAGATGAGAGATAATTTTCCTTCTGGACCAGTTCTTCATCAATTTATGCAATTTGTTAAAGAATTAAAATCTCATGAAAAAGTGATTGTTGGAACTCTTAGAGATGAGATTTTAGCTAAACTTGAAGATTTTAGAAATAAGTATAGTTAATTTTTTTTATTTAAATTCTTTATTTTATTTTCACTGATTTCATGATTATGAATGCTCGTACACGTTATCTCGCGGTGTATAATGATTCAGAAAGAAATAAATTAGATAGAGTCCCCACACATGTCCAATATATAAGAGAGGAGTTTATTAACCAACATAAGGATGAGTTGACAAATAACTATAAGGGAAAATCAAGGTCTACAAGGTTGGGAAGGCGGTGCAGACCCATATTTTATTAATGAAAATTTTCCTGATTTTGTCGTTATTGGCTTTGGGGATGTCAGCTATATACTTCCTTATGGTACTAAAGAACAAATTGTTGATCATGTAAAAGGATTAATGAACGCTTTACAAGAAAATCGGCATTTCATCATAGGTCCTAGTACTGTAATTTTTAAAGAAATTCCACTGAAAAATTTGAGAATCTTTCAGAGTGCTGCTAAAAAATATGGGAAATATTGATATACCAATATCAGAAATTATAAAACAGAATGGATATTCATTAAAATAAATTTAATTTTGCATTAATTAACATTATGCTACTAATAACGATTATTTTACTAATAATTTTCATCTTCAACCTTATCCTTTATTGGATCTTATTTCTAAAAGTAAAGGATAAAGAAAGAAAATCAGTTAAAGTATTTTATAAATTATTTCCTCTAATATGGACATTATCTATAGTACCAATACCCATTATTAATTCAAGCTTTTTAAAATTGTGGTTCCCTAATAATTTTAGTTACTTTCAGCAGTATTGGATCTTTTTCGCATTATTTGGCATTACACTCATTATTATAGGTATAAATTTTGCCAAAAGAGCAAGAAAAATATATAAGGTTAAATCATTAGATGAAACTAGCTCTAAATTAATTACTCATGGAATTTTTAAATTAATAAGACATCCTATATATTCAGCATGGGGTATTATTTTTATAGGAGCTGCCATAATCTCAGATTCATTTATTTCTTTATTAATAAGTCTTTTAATTTTAATTATATTAGAAATAAATGCTATGCTTGAAGAAAATTTAATCTTGATTCCAAAGTTTGGCAAAATTTATGAAAACTATAAAAGGAAAACACCAAATCGAATTATTCCAACTCCTATGAATCTTCTTTTAATAATTATAGCGCTTGTAATAGCATATGTAGGCTTTTTAAACGTTAATTAGTCCTTTTAATTAGTATTCTATTCTTCTGTTGGACTTATGTTTTATTGGATTAAAGAACTGTAATGATAATAATTTATAACCTATAAAATAAAAAAGGAAATCCTCTGTAGTATAAAATTGAAGTAATAAAAAAATTTTAAAATAAATCAAGGAGGTATTGGAAAATGGTAAAGAAAATAGCAATTTTAGCCACTGATGGGTATGAAGATTTAGAATTGCATTATCCTCGTATTCGATTAAATGAAGCTGGCTACGAAACGGAATTGATTAGTTTACATAGAAGAGAAATAAAAGGAAAATATGGATATCCAATTAAACCTGATAAACTAATAAGGGAGGTAAATCCAGACGATTATGATGGAGTAATAATACCTGGTGGTACAAAAAATCCCGATTATTTGAGAAGAGATAAGGATGTTTTGAATTTTGTAGCTAGAATCAATGAGACGAAAAAATTAATTGGAAGTATCTGTCATGCAGGCTGGGTTTTAATTTCTGCGAAAATTGTTAAAGATAGAAGAGCTACAAGTTATTTTGCAATAAAAGATGATATGGTAAATGCAGGTGCTAAATTTGAAGATTTCCCTGTTGTAATCGATAATAATTTGATAACATCAAGAATGCCTGATGACTTACCAGAATTTATGAAAGCTGTTTTAGTATTTTTAAAGGATTAAAAATTTTCTGTTTTATTACTTTTAAATAATGGATAAAATATTTTGAAAATGGTTGAAAGTATTAAAAATAAATTAACATAGAAAAAATCTAAAGAGATCTAATTCTCTCAATTTCTTCTCTCAATATTTCATATAGGTTATTAATTTCTTCAATTTGTTTGTTTATAATTTCAACTTTTTTATCTATAACAGATGAATCAGTTATTTCTCGTTCTTCTAAATCTTTTCTTACAATATTATATGAACTTATCTGATTCAACATATTTTGCATTTTTTTTAGTTTTATTTCAAAAATTTTTTTATCTTTTTTAAGAATTTCCAAGTTCGATTCGATATCTTCAACACAACTAAAGCATTTTTCTATGTTTCCCTCTCTTTTTAAGTTCTTAATATTTTTTTCTATATCTTCTAAATGAGATATTACATTATCGCGCTGTTTAATATCAACTGGTTTAACTTCGGGCTCTGGTTGTAATTGTACTTCCTCAAAAATTTTTGAAGCGTATTTTACTTCTATTCTTTCAGTTAGATCAATTTTGGAATGATCTTCTTTAATTTCCAATTCGTCAAAATCAGTTATTAATTCTAATTCATTCAATTCTAATTGAGTTACTAAAGGGGTAAATCTTACCTGAAGTTGTCTTTTTCCAAAGAATTCTTCATTAATCCTTAAGATTTGAGTATAGAATTGAACAAAATCTTCTCCAATTGGTGCATATAAGACGCCATCATTAGGATCGAGTTGTTTTAATAAGGGATGTATTCTTGATTGTTTTATTGCTCCAGTTACTAAGATTTTCTGCCATGGGCTTAATTCGGGCATGCCATGAAGTGGATTTTTTACTATTACTGTTATGTTACTATCTAATTTCAATCTTTCTAAGTTTTCAGAAGTAACTTTTGCTATATCTGAATTTGCTTCAAGTACAATAATTTCACCTTTAGGTGCTAATTTGTGTGCGAGAGCAGAAATATATCCACTTTTAGCCCCTAATATCAATAGATCATCAGAAGGCCCCAATGTTAAACCTTGAAGCATGATGGAAATCATATGGGGAGCTGAAATTGTTCTATAACTTTTTGGATTACTCTCATCGTAATAAAAAACATTTGGAACATCGTAATAAAGTTTAGCATATCGTATGAATTTCTTTGGAATGAATTTTTCTAGGGGAACTTCTAAAAAAGCTTTATAGAGTCTCTTATCTCTTAGAATCTCATTCTTAACTAAAGAATCCAATAACCTTCTTTTTTTTTCATTTATTTTTACGCTTTTGTCCAAATTAATCAACTTTTAATACTAAAAATATAATGTCAATATAAATTATTATATTTTGTTATAATTATTTTTAAGATTTTATATATAACATCATAATCATGATTTTCTTAGATGCAGAGTCCTTAAAGGACGCTAAGATTACAATACTTCTAATTTTTATTAATGTTTTTTGCTATATCACTTTCAACCTAGTTCTAACGGAGGATTTTATTCTCCTTGTTCAAATAAACAGAAATATCATTGAAGACCACGAAATTTGGAGAATTTTCACACCAATATTTCTCCATATAGATATTATTCATTTATTCTCAAATATGATCGGCCTACTATTATTCGGTGCAACAATTGAGAATAGTCGAGTTTATTCGAAAATTGAATATATATTTATCTATTTTCTTTCAGGATTAATTGGAAATCTCTTTTCTTTAATTTTGTTGCCTTTAGATAGCATAAGTTTAGGAGCCTCAGGAGCAATTTTTGGGCTTATAGGGGCTGTCCTTGTTTTGATGGTGACAGAGGATAGGTCTCTTCTTTTTCTTGCACTTCTTTATGTCTTATTTTTTATCGCCTCTTCTTTAGCACCAGATATTAATTTATGGGCTCACTTATTTGGATTATTAGGAGGTGTATTTCTTGGATATATTTTTAAGCAGAAAGATAAAGATTTAGAACATTATTAACAAAAAGAAATAGCTTCACTCTTCTCATTTGAAAGGAAGATTGCACAAGCACCGCAATATAACCCACAATAAGAATCATACTTTTTTTCCATTCTACTTAACACTTTTTGTATTTTTTTTTTCTTTTTTTTTCTTTAATGCTAATTCCATTGAAAAGTCTTTAGGGCATATATCTTCTATTGGGCAGATTTCATGTTTTGGGTTATTAGGTAAACAAATTTCCTGACCAAATTTAACGAAGATCCGATTCAATCTGATCCATTGATCTCTAGGAATAAGATCTCTTAAAGCATCTTCTGTTTTTCCTGGATTCTTGGTATTAACCCATCCTATCCGATTACTAATTCTATGTACATGTGTATCAACAGGTATTGCAGGAATTTTATAAGCATATACTAATACACAATTAGCAGTTTTCGCACCAACTCCGGGAAGGCTCATTAATTCATTAAAGTTATTAGGAACTTTTCCATTGTATTTTTCTAATAAAACTTGAGATACTTCTTTTATTCTAGCAGCCTTAACCTTATAGAAACCAGATTTATAAATTAATTTTTCTAACTGTTCAACGTTTGCACTAGAGATCCGCTCTGGAGTATTATGTTTAGCAAATAACGTTTGGGTTGCTTCCCTAGTGTTGGCATCTCTAGTTCTGGCGGAGAGTATTGTTGAAATCAAAATTTTAAAGGGATCTTGTCTTTCTCTTGCTAACTCATCTAAATGCGCTTCTCCTTCTAGGACAACATCAATTTTATCTAAGATTTCTGAAAATTTCATAAGTTATTTCATATGTATTAATATTCCTATTACAATTTCTTTTCAAATACATAAATTTTTCTTTTAATAACTTGATCTTTTTTAGCATCAATTAAATTCTTAATATTCTGCTTCCGAAACTGTAATTTTTGATTTGATTTATTAATTATTCTATTAGCATCTATCATTGATATCGATTTAAATTTATTATTTATAGCAATTTTATTGATATTTATTTGAGTATCTCCTCCATCTATAGTGCTAAAAATTGGTGCTACAATGCAGATTCTTCTGTTAGGCTTTAATATTTTATATGTTTCTCTAAAAATTGCATTATATAACGGCTCTAACTCAGATTGGATTAATTCTTTTACTTGATTATAATAAGGTTGTTTATGATAATAAGGACCTAATGTAGGTTCAGTACAGATACCATCAAAAAAGTTAGGTTTAAAATCTTCAGATAAATTCTCGGCATCTATTCTCGTAATTCTGTCATCTAATAGCAGAGGAAAAGGTTCTTCTAATTCTTCTAATAACCAATTAATATTTCGGATTGTGTTTTCTACTTTTTGAGGATCATTATCAGAACCATATATTTGAAAATCCTGTATTAAGGCAAACAACAGAATAGTCCCATTGCCAACAAATGGGTCTAGAATATTTTTCTTTTCTCGCTTTTCAAATAAGTTCAAAAAGTTTAACATCATAAGTGCTAATTTTGGGGATATGCTACTTTTAAACTCTTTAAAAGGTCTTTCTTCATCAATTTTTTTCTTAAAATTGGGGTCATCAGTTGTAAAAGTTCTTGCAATATATAATCCTTCTTCAGTAAACCCAAAAATTATTTCTGCTCTATCTTCGTTTAGTAAACCATATTTAATTACAATATGAGGGAATATTGGATTTAGATTCCCTGATTTTATATTTTTTTCAGGGTATTGATAATATAGTGCCTTTTGTGCGCCTTTTTGTTTCAAAAGCTCCATTATTTTTTTATTTAAGAAAGGTAAAAAATGTTTCACCAAAATTTTTGAATAATAATCATCATCAAAAAGATTTGGGTAAATTGAGACCGCATAAAAAAGATTCTTATTCTGAATTTTTGGAAATATCTCATTAAGAACTTTTTCCATGACATTTAATATTTTAAATCTGGTTTTATCTACCTCTTTGAATTTTTCTATTTTAAATGGAAAGGCATTGAAAATCGTGTGAATATTGATAAATTCATAGATTTTGCCAATTTTTTGGCAACCACCTAACATAAATTGAAGTTCCATTAATTTATTTACATAATATTTATCTCTAATCAGACTATCAAATTCTACTATTGCAATATTCGCAGAATAATCTTTTATCCTACCTTTAAATTCTGAGTTTTTGAGACAATTATCAAGTTCCGCTAATGATAATTGCCAATTCCTTCCTAAAACAAATAAAAAGTCATCCATAATCAAGCTAACAGAATTCCCTTAAAAAGAAAATATTTCATTTTATTTCTATTTTATGATAATAGGAGAAAAGTTTCTCTTAGCTTGAATCCTCATACTTTTTTTTTAACCACTCTATAAAAGTTTTTGTTGCTTTTCCATGCCAGATAGCTTTTTTAGGATAACCTTTTTCAAATTCTATAATATTATCGTTGGTATAAGTTAATCCTGATGGCAAACTCATCTCTTCTTCTTCAAAATTAATAGAAAGTTCATATTTTTCTCCAGTAATCTCCTCTATTGCACTCATTATATCTTCGAGATCTTCTCGTTTTCTAACAGGTTCAGGTATTTTTTCAAGGATTTTTTCTTCAGAAATTTCTTCTTTCAATCTCGCTTCTTCATAATCTTTTCGTTTTGCTAATTTTTCTTTTTGTATAGTTTTTATTTTATCTATTATTTCCTTGTAATTATCTTTGAAACTTTTAAGACTAACATTAATAAGATCCGAGAAACCTCCCCAATTATCTTTTTTAATAATGTCTTTTCCCCAATAAAACAAATCTAAATTTAATTCAATAGTAATCACTTTTCCTTTGGATTCTACATCCATTACCAGCCATCTTATTATATTCGCGATTAAAATATCATTGTCAAAAGCAGTAAATCCATATTCTTGTCCTAAAGAAGAAAAAATGCTAGAATTACCAAAAGCCACAACTTTTCCTTTATAGTATTCAACAATAACCATTAATGGTATTTTAGGACTGTCCTCTTCAATCCATTTTTCTCCATCATACTTCTTACGCCAACCATTTAACCCTAATTCTATTAATTCTTCGATTTTTATATTTTTTTCATCCTCAACAAAATCTATAGTTTTAGTTGAGCAAGAGCTGGAAAAAACAATTTTTCTTACTTGTTCAGTTATAAAATGTGGCTTAAGTTTAGTTAGAATTGGTCTTTTTTGTAGAAAAACATAATTCATTGAATCATTAACTTCATCTGATTCAAACTTAAATCCAAACCTTTGAGTTAATTCATTCAAATTAGTCTTATTTGTATAATCCCCTCCACTTGAACTAAAGATCAGAAGACTGCCCCCATTTTTCACATAATTTTCAAGATTCTCAATTTCATTTGGCTTTAAATTTATATTTTTTGGTGTTGAGAGGATAATAGCATCATATTTTTCAAAATTAGTTAATAAATCAAAACCAGCTTCAACTTTGCCTAATTTAAAACCAGAAGTAAATAAAAATTGGGTGAAATCGGCATAACTTGAAGCTTCAAGAGTTAATATATTATTATGACTATAATCAAGACCAATAGTAATCATTTCATGCAATTTTATTCAATTCCAAACTATGATTTCGAATAATACAAATTTTTCATTTCTTAATATTCTATAATATCTAATTCTTTTATTCAATAAATAAAATTATCGAACTTTTTAATACGAGATAAATGTTTTATTCTTTATAAGCAAGTATATCCAATACGACATGGTATAAATTAGGACCATAACTTTTTACATATCTTTTTGCTTTTAATTCAGATTTAAAATCCATTTTTTTGGCTTCATTATGGAATTCTTCGAATAGAGAGAGAAAATCCTCTTTACTTACTACGCCTTCATAATGAAATATACTCCCTTTATCTTTTGCCAATGATAGAGCTTCTCTTATAAAGTCCTTTGGTGCGGGAAAGACACCCATTATGATTCTATCTGCTCTTATGCCTGATTTACTTAAGTTTAAAACTTCTTTCTTACTATTCCCTAAAATTGGAATAATTTTTTCTTCTAGATGATTAATTTTTATATTCTCCACTAAAAATTTATAAGAAACAGGATTAATTTCAATACTATATATCTTTTCAGGTGAAGCATGCTTAGCAATGGGTAATGAAAAATAGCCTATACCCGCAAACATGTCAACAATGATTTCTCCGCCTTTAATTAAGGTTGCTAAATACTTTCTTTCATAAATATTACCTTTACTAAACATAATCTTTGTTATATCAAACCTATAAATTATTCTATGTTCTTTATGTTCAACTATAGGATTATCCTCCCCTGCAATAAATTCAATACCTTTTGGGTCCCTAAAGGTACCTACCACTTTACCTAAATTAATATAAATAGATCTAATATTTGGAAATAATTTTAAACAAGTTTTTCCAATAATCTCTCTTTTTTCAATCAATATTGGATTTAATTTTAAAATTATAACTTTCCCAACTGTTTGAAATCCCCTTGGAAGAATTGATAATTCTTCCTCTGTTAACAAACCTTTTAAGTTTTCCTTAAGTTTATCTTTAAAACCCATTAATTTTCAAAAATGTCATTAATTCAATTAAGATCTAATGGATAAATCAAGTTAAATTATTATATTATAGTATATCAAACATATTATAATAGTAGAAAATTTAGCTATTATTTTACAAAATTAAAATTTACTATTAAAAAGTGAGAAAAATGACAAGTTTAGATGACTTTCTAGTTGATGAGAATAAAGTATGGTTTACAGGAGGCTACTGGCCAGAAGGTGTTCCAAAACAATTAAAGGACATAGAAGATGTCGAAATTTTGCCATTATGGAAATATTTTTTAAAAGTTGCTGATGATTTTGAAACTTGGGATAAAGATGTTTGTATTTTTGTCTATGGTTCATATATGGAGCGTGTAAAATTAAGAACTTTATTTAATTATGCTAAAAGATTTGGAACATATCTTTATAAAGAATTAGGTATTAGAAAAGGAGATGTTGTAGCGATTGACCTTCCAAATTCTATAAATTTTGTTGTTGCATATATGGGTTGTCAATATATTGGTGCAATTGTCCAAGGGATCAATCCCACATATAGGCCAATGGAACTCTTGCATTCTTTAACAATAACTAAGGCGAAAGTGTTTATTATGATGGATATGTTATATATCGCAGGTCCTAAAGATGTGCTTCCAAAAACGAGTGTAAAATATGTGATACCTTCGAATTTTGTAGAGTTTCTGACAGCTGACGAACAAACTCTAGAAAAGTTAGCAATTCCTAATGCTAAAGATAAAATACCTCATGAAACTGAGCATTATAAAGTTATTTGGATGGAAGATATAATCAATACTACTGAACCAGCAGAAATCGAGGTAGATATTGATCCTTGGACTGATCCAGCTGTGTATCTTATGACAGGTGGGACGACTGGGTTACCTAAAGTTGCAATGCTTTCACACGCGAATCTAAGTGCTAATCTTAATATGGCCAAACCTTGGACAAATTTGAAAGCAGGAATGATAACAATTGGTTCTATACCGTTTTTCCATAGTTTTGGTTTAACCTGTGTTATGAATGCAGCTCTTGGGTTAGGAATGGTAATGCTTCTATTCCCAAGGCCACCCTCAGATGATGTTTTATGTGAAGCTATAAATAAGATTGATGCTCCTGAAGGAATAATGTATACTGGAGTTGAAATGTTATTCAAGAGACTTACGGATTTCGTAAATGAAATGGGAGTGGAAGAATATAAGAAAAAATACGATTTTTGGAAAAAATTGCGATATGCAACACAAGGTGCAGGACCTCTCCATGATTACGTTCGAATACCCTTTGAAGAGATTTTCTGTCCAATACGTTCTGGCTATGGATTAACTGAAACGTCTCCTATGCAAAGTATAGCTCCTTTTTGGGGTCCAACCAAAACTGGAAAATTAGGATTACCAATTCCTGGTGCTGATTGGGCTATTTTTGATTCAGAAAATTTTGGAACCAGTCCTATATGTGATGGAACTAAAGAACGAGGAGGTTTTGGGATTGAAAATACAGGAGAAATTTGTTGTGCTGGGCCACATATAATGTTAGGATATTTAGGCGTACAAAAGGAAATAGAAGATAATTTGAAAGATTGGGGTGGTAAAAGA
Source organism: Promethearchaeota archaeon (assembly GCA_019057865.1). GTDB lineage: Archaea > Asgardarchaeota > Lokiarchaeia > Sigyniarchaeales > SOKP01 > Loki-b32. The sequence goes on along the minus strand of JAHLWP010000033.1, from coordinate 6,087 downwards.
TGGCTTTTGACTGGAGATATTGGATTTATGGATGAACATGGTTGGGTTGAGATACGAGATAGAAAGAAATCGTTAATCAAAGTTTCAGGTCATTCAGTCTTTCCAAAAGAAGTGGAAGAGCTACTTGGACATCATGAAATGGTAGATGAGGTTGCTGTTGCAGGGTTGCCTGATGAAATGACAGGAGAACTTGTGAAAGCTTGGGTGACGTTAAAGAAAGGTTACAAGGCTGATAGAGATATAACAAGTGAGCAATTAAAAGAATGGTGTTTGAATAATATGGCAAAATGGAAATCACCGAAATATATTGAATTTGTACGTAAAATGCCAGTTAGTATGACTGGCAAAGTTCAGAGACGTGAACTTCAGGAAAAAGATGTAGATAAACTAGAGAGTGGAAAAACAATAAAAGGTTAAATAAATAAAATTTTATTAATAATTTTTTTTAGATTTCTTTCTACTTTATTTGAAACCTTAGATTTAAAACTCAAATTTTGATAATTTAATAAACTATAATGATAAGATGAGGTAATTATGGAACTTATTAAACAACGAGAATTTATAATGCAAGAAAAATTGGTGTCATTTAAAGATAAAGTCAAGGTGATGACTCCAGATAGAGAAGAACTTGGGTATTTCAAGGGTAAATTTATCAAAATTGCTAATACATACCGTTTAAGAGATCTTGAAGATAATGCATTACTTACTGTACACGAGAAAATACCTTCTGTGCACTCAGCATATAAGTTTTATGAGGGTGGCGAAGAGGATGATAATAAGTATATAGGACAATTGAAAAGGAAATTAGTATCAGTAAAACCTAGTTATTGGTTTGAAGATCTAAATGAGAAAAAGATTTTTAAAATGAAAGGAAACATATGGACATTGAAATATAAAATCTTATATGAGGGTAAAGAAGTTGCTGAAGTAAGTAAAAAGTTATTTAAAATTAAAGGAACGTATGGTGTGAAAATTGCCCCTGATGTTTCAGATGATATGGCTATGTTAATATTAGGCATTGTTGTAATGCTCCATCATGAAAAAGAAGAAAATAGATAAAAATCTAACGTTATATCCATAATTGGAAGATTATAATAATTTTTAATATTACATTCTTTTTTATTTTTTTTTAATTAATTTCATGTTATCAAATAAAAAAAGTTTAAATTAGGGAATTTTTATGTATTAAGTGTAATTTTTTATATTTATTATATATAGGCGGGGTAAAATTATGGTTGAGCGATTTAAACCACTTAAATTGTCATGTCCGAGCTGTGGTGCGGTAAAAACCGTTAATATTCCAGAATCACTCTTTTATGATAAAAAATTTGGGCATATAAAGATCCAAGTCCCGCAAGGTGCAGTATGTCAAGATCACGTATTTGTCGTTTTTCTTGATGTTAAAGGAAGAATTATCGGATATGAAGCTATTGATCTTTCAATTTCACCCACAATCGAAGAACCTAAAGAAGAAATTATAGATGACTCTATAAAAACAATGACATTGATAAACTTAATTAAAACCTTGGGTTTTAAATGTGTCGCAGGTTTGTTACACGCAAGATTATTCAATTATCCATCATATTTGATTATGAACAATGGAGCTAAACTGAATTTGGATGAAATAAACAATGTCTTAGATGGACTGATCCCTGAAATGTATAAAAATAGCAGATCTTTAAAAACTATTGAATTTGATGATGAGATCTATCCTATGGCAACTTATTTTTATAGTTTGGTTCAAAATCAAAGAAAAAATGCATTCCTAATGAATCCCCGCAAACATGTAATCCAAATGCCATGGGAATTAGATTTAGAACTTGAAAAGTCAATTATTAATTCTGCTTTAGAAAAAGAAAATCAAAATGAACAATTAAAATTTTTAGCATATTACATTGCCAAATTTATAGAAGATGTGGAGTTTACAATATCTATCTTAAAAGGAGTTAAGAAAATTTCTAAAAAAGAATTAATTAAGCAATTAAAAGCAAAATTATTAACTTCTACTATTACTAAAAATCGTATGAATGAAATTAAGGGTTTTATTAATCAAAGGATTTCTGCTACTATAGCAAAAAAAATTCAAGGTTAATAAAAAAAGAAGAGAAAAAAATTTATTCATTTAATCGTTTATACGTTTTTCTCATAATTTTATAAATGTTTAGATATTCCTCGAAGAGTTTGTCATAAACTTTCCTATTTTCTGGGTTGGGAGTAAATACGTTTGCTATCTCGCAACATCTATGAATTTCATCCCATTTGAGATAACCTAGTCCTACTGAAGCAATAAAAGCAGCACCACGAGCATTTGCCTGTATTGGATTTCTTACCTGCTTTATTTTTCTATCAAGTACATCAGCAAAAATTTGACACCAAATATTACTCTGAGCTCCACCGCCAATTATATTTATTTCTGGAATTACAACATCCTTCTTTTTCATTTCCCTATGTTCTTTCATAACTAATTTTTTAATTAGTTTCTCTACATAAGTAAAAGCCCATTTCACATTATATGCAACACCCTCAAATATTGCTCTTATCAAATGTTCACGTGTCATTTCCAACGATATATTATACAGTCCTCCCCTAATTGTGTGATCATCGACAGGACATCTTTCCCCTATTAACCATGGAGTAAAAATGAGATTATTTGAACCAGCAGGAACTTTTTCCACGATGCGATCAAAAATTTTATATACATCCGGCACCGCTTCTTCTTTTAGAAGCTCATCTTTATGATATAATATTTGATTTTTCAAAAAAGATAAAGTGCCTCCAGCTATTTCTTGTTCGTTAACTATCATATATCTTCCTGGAATCCCAGATGCTACTGATCCAATGTTATGAAACATATCCACTTTTTTAGATGGTATATGACAAATTACCCAATCTGAAGTACCAATGTAAATATGAGTTTCAAAATCTCTTACAGCGCCAGATCCTATTGCTGCTGTTGGAACATCTGCAGCTCCAGCAATCACCTTAGTATTTCTATCTAATCCTAATGTATCAGCTACTTCTTTTGTTATATTGCCTATAACATCTGTAGATTTTACTAATTTGGCTGGTAATTTTTTATTATCAATCTTTGCCATTCTAATTAATTTTTTTGAATATTTTATATTGTTAATATCTCTTATATCTGTTAGCCAATTAAGACCTATAGTTGTAAAGGAAGAAGCAAATTTGCCTGTTAATTTGAGATTTATATAATCTTGTGGTTCTAAAAAATTATAAGATTTATCATAGATATCTGGGTGTTCATGTTTTATCCATAACATATGAGCTATTGGATCTTTACCACTTAAAGTTGGAGCTCCGCCAGTTCTTTTTAACCATATAAGTGCTTTTCTTATATTAAAACCTGAAAATTTTAATAAACCCTTATGAATCTTTTTTACATAGGGAGCTCCTCGAGTATCCATCCATATTATAGCATTCATTAAATGGTTTCCATCTTTATCTACTGGTACAGTTCCACTCCATTGACTTGTATTACAAACTCCTACTATATCATTTATAGCCACTTTTTCATTATCAACAACTTGCTTGCATGTTTTCAGAATAGCATTCCACCAATCATTTGGATCTTGTTCTACCCCCCCACCTTTATATACATGCAAAGGTACCTCTTCAAATGACCAATCAATCACTTCCCCTGTTGTTGAGACAATTGCTGATTTTGGACCTCCAGTCCCATGATCTATGGCAAGTATATATTTGTTTTGTGAACCAGACATATTTAATATAAATGTTGAAGAAGTAAATAAAGATTATTTGAAGGAAATTTCTTGTATTCTTATATTCTCAGAATTTTAATTCCCTTAAATTCCACCTACTTCACACTTAATTTTCACGGGATAAATATATTTCTCAAATATTTCATTCACAGCCTTAATATAATTCCCTTTAGCACCAATCGCAATTAATCTATCCTCATATGTTAAAAGAATTACAGTTATAATTATATCACCTGTGTTTTTATCAATCTCTAAATCAATATTATGAATATAAACATCAGGAAAAAACCCAAAAATCATTTTAGCAATTGTCTTTTCTAATCGAATAACTAATAATTTCTTATTGGGTAAATAATTTCTAACAAATTTTATACGGGATTTTGCTTTAAAGTAATCTTCATTTTTTACAAAAAAAAATAGGAAACCTCTTTGAACAATTATAGTTACGGGATGAATTCTAACTTTTTTATGAAATAATCGAAATAAATCAAGTTCTAAATTAGAAAATATCCTTTTAATATTAAGTTCCATGGAATAAAATAGATCTTCTATCATTTTTTAAAGATAAAAAGCTAAATTTTTTATTTTCATTCAAGCAATGTTATAATTCTATATAGAAATATATAAAATCCATGGAATCTGAATTAAACGATAACTTATTTTTTAATACGCACTTTACATATTTAACTAATAAAAATATAAGACTTACTATTTAAAAACACATAATTTTGAGTTGAAATGTTTAGCATGAAATATGAAGAAATGAAAGCTAAAATTGAAAACATTGTTAGTCAACCACTTAAAAAATTTAAACCTGAAGAATTAAAAGAGATTGTCAATAGATATGAGAAAAATCATGTAAAATCAAAGGAAGCATTTGAAAGGGCACGAAAAATCATACCTGGTGGGGTTGAACATAATCTAGCTTTTAATTATCCTTTTCCATTAACAAGTAAAAGAGTATTTGATTGTTATATGGAAACTATAGATGATATTATGTTAACAGATTATTTAATGGATGGAGGACCAATAATCTTAGGACATAATCATCCAGGATTAACAGAAAAAGTTTTAGAAGTTATAAGGGAATCAGGACCTTGTCATGGAATAACAAGTGAATATGAATATTTAGCTGCTGAAGAATTACAAAAACATTTTCCCTCCTGCGAACGCATTAGGTGGCTTCAAAGTGGTACAGAAACAGATATGTTAGCGATACGAGTAGCACGTGTATTCACAGGGAAAAAATATATTATAAAAGTTGGAGGAAGCTATCATGGTTGGTCAGATCAGTTGGTTTATGATTTGCATATACCAGGTACGAAAAGAATGGAATCCCATGGGATTCCAAAGGAGATATTTAAATTTATAGATTCAGTTCCTCCAAACGACATTGTTGCCTTAAGAGAAATGTTTAAGGAAAAGAAAAGAGTTGCTGCGGTAATTATAGAACCCATGGGTGGTGAGTCTGGTGCTATTCCTGTAAGACCAGAATTTAATAAGGAAGTAGAAGAACTTTGTCATCAAAATGATACATTACTTATTTCTGATGAGGTAGTATGTGCTTTTAGATTACATATGGGAGGAGGTCAAGCATATTTTGGCTATACTCCTGATTTATCTGTTTTTGGTAAAATTGTTGGACACGGATATCCTTCTGCTGCGGCATTGGGAGGAAGAGCTGATATCATGGCAACGGTTGCTGCTGGAGTAGGCGGAGGTGCGAAACGAGCATATTGTGGCGGAACACTAGCAGCAAATCCTCTAACTTGCGCGGCAGCATATTGGGCTATGAAATTTGTTGAAGAGACTAACGCAACTGAAATTGCAGGTAAGGCAGCCTCACGACTCTCCACTGGTTTAAATGAAGTCTTTGAAAAGTATGATTTACCTTGGTTTTCGTATAATTATGGGGGTACTGTACATTTCCATTCTTCGTGCGTTTTCGGACTGAATATTACTGATCCTAAACAAGGTCCTCAAATCAAACATCGTAAAGAATTTATGGAGCATATGGGGGCTGCGTTGGTTAACCAAGAAATTATTTCTGTTGCCGGAAGCAGATTTTACACCTGTATATTACATTCAGATGAAATTGTTGATGGAACTATTCAAAAGATTGAGAAAATTTGTCAAAAGATTGAATAGTTTTAAATTCTTTCAGGCGCATTTGCTAGACAAGATAATACAAAATCATCAATGAAGCTTAAATTTTACTTAAAAATCTAGGATATCATGAGGACTTTGTTGATTTTACTAAATTATAAAATTAAATATTCTTTTTTTTACATATAGTATTCAAGTATTTATTTTTTTTTCTATTATTTTCCGTGTTCGGAGAGCCGAC
>JAHLWP010000082.1 GCA_019057865.1 Promethearchaeota archaeon | reverse complement strand
CAAGCTTCACACCCAGTACATTTTTCCCAATCTACATACCTTGCTTTTTTCAATAGTTTTACTGTAAAATCTCCAGCTTCTCCAGATACAGCTTGAACTTCAGAATATGCTAATAACTCAACGTTAGGATGCCGAGAAACCTCCACCATCTTAGGAGCCAAAATGCATATTGAGCAATCTAAAGTAGGAAAAGTTTTATCGAGCTGTGCCATTCTACCCCCTACTGAGGATGTTCTTTCGACTAGAATTACTTTATATCCTTGTTCCGCTAATGTGAGGCTAGTTTCAATGCCGCTAATACCTCCACCGATGACCATTATCGAACTTAAATTATTTTTCACCATATTTTTTCCTATTTTGGTAATTTTTTATTTAAATTTTAGCAATTTCAGATGTTTATTCAAATTTATGGTTGTTTTTGAAAATTGTTATTAATTTAAATAAGTTAAACTGAATTTTGATGATCATTAATTGACAAAAATCTATATAAAACTTTGGAAAAATTACAAAAAAATGAAAATTATTATTGAAAAAGGTCATAAAAAGTTAATGAGGAATCAGGAAATTCTGTAAATTGCTGAATAATAGCAATTTTAATATTAAATTTCACTACTATTAAAAAATAATTTTTCTGTCAAAATTATAAATGTAAAAGAGAGTATGTGATAAATAAAATTAACAAAATCCAATAAATAACACTTATCGTAGAAATTTACTTCATTCCAAAAAAAAATCGAACATTTAAATTTGTCGAACCTATTAGATTGTTAGAAGTTAACAAAGTACTAATAAAAGAATTTAATATATTCAATATATTACATTACTTTAAATAAAAAAAAAGTAGATTCTAAATAAAAATAGCATTATTAGGTTTTGGTGATACATTATAAAAATTGTGGTCTCTGGTCCTCTTAGTTGCGGAAAATCCAGTTACATTAGGTACTTAGACGAAAATGCGCTGAATGTTGAAGCTAAAGGCATCGATGACAGATATTACACTGTTGGAATGGATTTGGGTAGTGTTAAGTTAAATGGTTTTGATATATTTATATTTGGCACTCCAGGATTATTAAGATTCAATGTTATGAGAGATGTTGTTGTTAAAGGTACAGATGGAGTTATTTTTATTTTTGATGCGGCTCATCCAGAAAAAGATGAGGATGCTATTGTTATTTTAAATGCTATTAGAAAAAGTGTCCCTCCTGATACACCCATAATATATTTAGCTAATAAACAAGATATTGAAGATGCTCGAACTGCAGAGGTCGTGCGAGAACAAAATTACTTACCACAAAGTGTAAAAATTTTTCCCACTAGTACTAAAACTGGAGATAATGTAGAAGAATCGTTAAAATATATTGTAAATCAGGTTTTTGAGAATTATTCCTCTCTCCTTCAAACTCTTCAAATATATGAAACTAATATAGAGGGATTAGCAAAAGAACTAAATAAAGATAAGTTTGAAATGAGAGATTTTTTGAATAACCTTGAGATAAAGCGTTTTATTGATTATGATAGGTTAAATAAAACCTTTAAGGTTAAAAAAGGGCTAAAACTTTTAATGTAAATACATATCTAAAACAAGCTTTATAGTTCAAAGGGAGAAATTACTTCCTTATTATACTTTATACTAAGGGTTAACAATTCAGATCTTTGTTTTTTCAAAACTCTCCAAAAGAAATCTGGTATATTTTTTTCTTTCTTGTACATTGCCTCAATTCTGTCTAATTTTTCAAGCAAATATTGAATTCTAATTGAAAATTGTTCTATGTAATCATTTTCTGAATACTCTTTATTCAAATAAATCTTAAAAATCTCTTTCAAGTCTTTATATTGCGGAATGAAACCAATAGGTGTATTTATTGCATCATAATCTCCATTTGTTCTTCCTTCAGCCCATATCACCCAACATAGTTTATCCAATATACCATTTAGATATTTACCATCCTTATTTTTGAGAAAATAATTTGTAGAAAAAATTCTTGGAGGATATTTTAATCTGCTCCCAAATTTCTGGTGGTTTTTTAAATATTTTCCTAATGGAACAACTAAAAAATCTAAATTTGCCATTGGTTGTTGAGATCGTACGCCCTCAGCACCTAGAGTCGCAGAGGTTGTTTCAGATTCGATAGAAGCTCCGAGAAAAACCCCATGCTCCCAATTAAGGCTTTCTAATACTGGAGGCATTGTATCACTATCTCGACCTCCATAAAAAATACCATGAACTTGTACTCCGTCAGGATTATGTAAATTAGGGTCTATATTGTTTAATTCTTCAATCCTTATAGTATATCTAGCATTGGGATGTGAATGTGGGATTTCTTTACCATCCTCATCTTTCTTCCCAATGTTCCATTTGCCTGAGTAGTTTAATCCCCCATCATGAATATCTCTTCCATCTCCAATCCAATAAGGTGTCCCATTAGAGATCAATACATTAGAAAAAATAGTTTCTCGAGGGGTGGTAAGCGCATCAAAAATGACAGGATCATCTTCAGCATTTACATCCTTAATAATTCCAAAGATTCCTCGTTCGATGTTAGCGGCATGTGCATAACCATCCTCCCAAACTCGAAGATATGCAATATCGTCGCCTGCAATCGTTTGTCCTGGGAGCATTGCAGTACTAGTTTTACCACAAGCACTAGGAAAAGCTCCACAAAAATATGATACACGGTCTTTTCCTTTGGGATCTACACCCATAATAAAGTAATGTTCTGCCAACCAATCCTCATTGTTAGCTTTATAGATAGCTAACCTAAGTGCAAGTTTTTTTAGCCCCAATGAATTTCCAGCATATTGATTATTAACTGAAAGAACTCTATCCTCTTGTAAATCTACATAAATCCTGCGTTTTTCAAGATTCTTGGTAACAGGGGGGTCTCCTATTAATTCTCCTGAGGAATGGATAAAATAAAAAAAATCATTAGAGCCATTTAGTCTTTTAAATTCCTTATAACCAGCTCTATAAAGAAGATCCTCGGAATGGGCAACATAAAAAGAATCTGTTAATTGAAGTGCAAGTATAGAAAATTTAGAATTTTTTGGACCTAAGCAAAAAAATCTTATCACACACTCGTGACCTTCCATGCATCCATCCATAATTTCTAAAATTTCATTTAAACCTTTTTCTCGTTCCATTGTATTTATCCAAGGGTAAGAACCCTTTTCTTTTTTTGATACTAAAATCTGAGTATTGGCCTTGTCCCTTGCCTGATCATGATTAGACATTGTTAAGAAGCCATCATAATGGATCGTATGACCCTCAAGAGTTAAATTTTCTTCCTCTTTTACCTCAATAGCTCTTATTCTTACATAGTCTATATCTTCCTTAGTATCAGTTATAACAGTAACCTTACTCGGCTTACATAGATTAACAAACTCCTTTACTATCTTTAAAACATATTTGTTATTGAGAGCATTGAGTTTTTCAAGGTTTGGTTGATCAATTACTTCCATAGCGATAAATTTCCTGTAATATTATTAGAAAATCAATTTAATTGATAACGATGTTACAAGAAAATTATTTCAACTCTTTTAATTTTATCTAAATACTTTTCAAGAAATTGAATAAAAAAATAAAGAAAAAAATTGAAAAAAAAAATATTTATTACATTTCTTTAGAACCTTTAGAACTAATAATACGATCTATCCTAAGTATCAAATTTGCGAGTTCGCTTCCAGATTTAATTATATGATTAATTAAAGCAGCAGGTTCAACTATTCCTTTTTGAAAATTATCTCCAATTGAATTAGTAATAGTATCAATCCCAATCCATATATTTTCATCTGTTTTATGTGCTGCTCTTAATTCAGTCATTTTTTCTATTTCTTCCAAGCCAGCATTTCTTATTAGTGTTTTAGGAATTTCTTCTAGTGCCAGAGCAAAGGCAGAAACAGCAAGCTGTTCTTTTCCACCAATCGCATTAGCATAAGTTCTCAATCTTTTGGCTAATTCTATATAGATTGCCCCTCCCCCTGCTACAACTGTTTGTGTATCCATAATTTTAGCGATGACAGATAATACATCATGTAATGAGACTTCTGCTGTGTTTAATATTTTTTCAAGACCACCCTTTAGTAAAATTGACACTGATTTTGGATTTTTACATCCAGAAAATAACGTATATTCATCATCTCCAATTTTTTCAAAGTGTATTTTTTGAGCAAATCCTAAATCATCTTCAGTTAAAGTAGTTAAATCATCTACAAGCTTAGCACCAACAGCTTTTAGAATAGATTTATAATCGCTTTCACCAACACTTTTAATAGCTGCAATTCCCTCTTTTGCTAAATATGCACCAAATTTATCAGAAATATCACTATTATTTACAACCATGGTAACTCCTAAATCTTTAAAATTTTTCATGTAATTTTGTAGGATTTGATCTTCTTGGTCAAGGAATTTTTGAATATCTGAAGGACTCGAGATTCTGATCTGAGCATCAAATTCAGTTTTTTTGACATCTAATTTCCTTCTTATAACAGCTATTTTTGCATTTCTTAATGTCTCTGGCATCCCAGGATGGACTTTCTCTTTTTGAATATATACCCCATTTATTAATTCTGAATCATTTAGTGCTTTTCCAGCAGCTTTAACAATTTTGATATCCCCTACTTTTGTAAATGTGTTTCCATCCTCATCTTCTATATGTTTCACTGCTTTTAAAGCCAATTCTGAAAAAAAATCTTTCAGTGGAGCAATATCTTTTGAGTTCATTGCAGTTTTAGCTGCACTTTTGAGGATTTTATCATCATCCTTAGATATTTTAAATGCAATTTCGTTTAATATTTGAAGTGCTTTATCTGCTGCTAATTTATAACCATGGGTAATGGGTTTAGGATGGATAGCTTGCTCAATTAATTCTAACGCATTTCTTAATAAAGAAGCTGAAAAAATTACTACAGAAGTTGTTCCATCTCCGATGTCATCATCAATAGATTTTGCCATATTTACCATCATATTCGCAGAAATGTTTTCAATGTCCAAATTTTTAAGGATCTCAGCCCCATCATTCGTAATTGTCACGTCGCCTAGCGAATCTACAAGCATTTTAGACATACCCCTTGGACCGAGGGTTGAGCGGACTGTTTCGGCTATAGCAACCATTGCATTAATATTTTGTTTTCTTGCTTCATTCTCTCGAACTTCTTCAGTACCCTCTTTAAGAATTATTATTGGTACATTTCCAAATGACATTCATTTTCACTTCATAAGGATTTTATTTTTATTTATTTATAAAGATCTCTATGTCATAAAATTAAAAAACTTTGTTATTTCAAGCGAATAAAGAAATAAGAGTTTTTAAGAGAAATTCTAAGTTTTTTTTGCCCTATCGACTTCTTTGAACCAAAATATTTGCGATCAAAACTACCCCTCGAAATTTTTTTTTAGGAATAGAGAATATCAATTATAAAAATTTTTTATTTCTCTCTAGCAGCGTTTAGTCAGGGGCTTTCTATTTAAGGAATAGATCTACCATTTATTGATTTAACCACGTATTCATCACCCATAATTGATCTCCATTTCGTTAAAGTAATTTGGGGGTAAGAGGTCTTAGAGCTCCACGAAGGAGCTATTTTTATACTCCTTAAGGATCATATTTGAGTTAGTTCGCGTGATATATTCTTTTTTATTCAATTCTCTAATAAAATTATGAACATCCTCAGATTCTTTAAATCTGCATATTAGTGCGGCTGATTGTTCTCCTGTTGTATGGAAAACTGAACAAACCTCAGGGATCTCAGCGATCTCACTGAGGATATCTTCTGTATGTTTACCATCAATATGAATACGAATTAAAAAAGTTAATTTATAACCCAATTTTTCATTGTTGAGTTTTAGGGTATAACCTTCAATAATTTGATTATCTTTAAGTTTAGAGATTCGATTATGGATTGTTCCAATTGAAATTTTCAATTGATTTTGAATTTCTCGGTAAGACGTACGAGCATTATTTTGCAATATTCTTATGATTTCCTTATCAATATCGTCAAGTTGTTCCTTTTTCATTGAAAATCTTACCTATATATTCTAACCAATAAGAGTTAAATTTTTAACTAAAACCAATATAAATTATTTTGAAGACTATTTATAATTTTATAAAATTTAAACAAAATCCAACCAAGGTAATCAATTTTTGAAAATTGTTTAAGTATCAATTTTTTTATATATTATTTGGAACACTTTCTTCCCAATAATTCTCAATTCTCTATAACAGGCATTAATTCTACTTTAATTTTCGAAAAGTCCAAGATCTTCATAATTTCCTTAATTTGTTCTTTGGAAAAATTCTTCATACGTATCAAAATTTTTTATTTGGATTATACTTTTATTATTAA
>JAHLWP010000004.1 GCA_019057865.1 Promethearchaeota archaeon | reverse complement strand
GTAATATAACATTATAAATATTACTGTTAGAACGAAATGAGATAATATAATTTTTTCAATATCCTATATAAAGGAAAAATTTTAACACGATGATTTAGACCTCATATTTAAAGAAAAAATCTTCAACCATTTTTCTTACCTAAGAATCTTAACTCTTTTTCTAAACATTTTCTCTGTTTAGTTACTTTTTATTTATAAGGGGTGAGTTGAATTTTCCTTTAAATATATGTATTTCAACTAATATATAATGGAAGAAAAGAGGAGATAATAATTAAAAAAACGAAATTATTAAACTTAATTCCTATATTTTTAAGATTCTTCGGGAGTCTCCAAATTTATAAGCGCTAGAAAATTAAGATTAATATTATGGATAGATTGGATAAAAAACTAAGAGATAATATTATTAAAAGAGCATTATATATTATAGAAAGAATAGACCAAGAGGATACCGAACAAATTGGTTCATCTATGGAAATGGAAGCATATGGAAGCATACAACAATCACCGTTATATAAAGATATACTACGAGTGGCACAAATAATATTACTCTTAGAGATTAGTGAAAAGTTAGATAAAAATAAATAATTTTTTTCCTTTTTCTAATAAATAAGGGGGTATGAAAAGAATGGATGATCTTAACCATATGAATAAAATGTTAAAGAAAGTCAGGGAAATCATAGAACACCATAAAGATCCAAGTATAAATATAAGTGAGGTAGAACCTAAATATATTAAAGAATGTTTTAAAGATATAGAATACATTACAGATAAATTAGGAAGTATTATTCAACAATTAAAAATTATTAAAAATAAATAATCTATAAATAATAATAATCTTTTTATGAAATCTTATTTTTAAAATGAAAATACAAACTACAGGTGATTAAATTGGATTTAAAATTGAAGGAAATAGAAATTAAGAATTTTTTGAGTTATAAGCATGCGAAATTTTCAGATTTCAAAAATTACAATATTCTTATTGGAAAAAACAATTCAGGGAAATCTAATTTATTCAAAATCTTTAAAATGCTAAAATCAAGTGGAGGTTTTACAAAAAAATATTTATTTGATGAGAATGATGAATTAGATTGTAAGATTTTTTTAACTTTTAAGCTATCTCAAGAATTCAAAACTAAAATCTTTAAAATACTATATCAAGGAAATTATTTACAAAAAGCATTTATACATGATGAAAAATCTGATGGATATCTAAAAAGGAGTGAATGGAATAATGAAGAAACTGCCATCAAATGGTTATTATCACGAGATTATTTCAGGAAACTTTATTTGAGAACCTCATATTTAAAAGAGTCTAATCAATTACTATTAGATGAAATTTCTGTAGAGCATTTTAATATAAAGAATCCTCAAATTGTTTTTCAAATGATTAAAAAAAACCACAATTATGAGCCATATTATCTCAATTTAGAAAAATTTTTGGAACCAAATAAAGGGATTGATAAAAATTTTTCATTAAAAGAATTAAAGCCTTCTGGAATTAGTGGAACGTTTGATTTACAAGCAATAACTTATTTCCGAGATCATGATATGTTCAAAAAAGATATTCCAATTTTATCAGAAATTTTTAATGCACTTTTCAATTGTTTTTTTAATGTAATCCATATTATACCTGATAAACGTAATTTTAATCCTGAATCTGATCGAAATGACATCACCAAAACAGAACTAAAACCAAGTGGTGAAAACTTGGTAAAATTTCTTCATAAAAAAGCAGCAAGACAGAAGTGGGAATGGTTTAGGGAATGGAATAACGAATTGAAATACTTTTTACCAAATATTATTGAATTAAAACAAGACATTAACGAAACAGAAAGGACAATGATAATTTTAAAAGAAAATGGTCTGAATATGGATATTTTACTAGATAATATGGGAGCAGGAGTCTTAAATGTAGCTCACTTTTTAGCTTATATTACAGAATTAAATAAAAACAAAATATTATGCATAGAAGAACCTGAACTCCATTTACACCCCGGATTAGTAACTAAATTAAAAAATAGATTCATTGATATATCAAATAAAATTCAATTTTTTATTTCAACTCACTCTAGAGAATTTTTAGATAAAAATGAAGAGAATTGTTCAATATATTTAATTCAAAAAAGAGGTAATTATTCAGAAGTAAGAACTATTTCAAAGGATGAATTCGAATTAATTTATAATGATTTAGATTTAGATACTGAGAGATATCAAAATCAAATATCAAAACTTTATGATATAGAGTTTTGGAAAGATTTTGTTAAAAAAGCAATTGAAGACAATAGAATAGAAAATAAGCTATGGGACTTTACACAATTTTTAGAAGTATGGAAACCAACACCACCTCAAATAAGAGAAAAAAATAAAAAAGATTTCTGCGAAGATGTAATTAGTTTTGCTAATAATTTAGGGGGGCTAATGATAATTGGCATTTCCGATAAACCCCCTAGAGAAGTATATGGTCTTGACGACATAGAATCAAAAGTTAGAGATCTACAGAAATTTATTATGAAATTTATCAATTATCAGAAACAGTTTGTCCATTTTCAACCATTAATAATTAAAGATGGAAAAGGAAATGATAAGAATATTTTACTTGCTATAATTGCTCAAACAAGTGAAAAATTAGGAGTCAGAATGAAAGAGGGCCATATAACATATAAAATGAGAATAGAAACAAGCTCTGAATATGTTAATCATGAAGTTATAGAGAAAAATAAACTTGATGTTAAGTATGATAATTTCGATTTTATTGAGAGTTTAAAAGTATTTATCTCAAAATAAAAACATCTCCAAAACATATATATGAAAAAATTTATATGAATAAATTACTCCTTACATGTTTGCTAACCAAGTTCTAAAGATATAATGTTTAAGTTTAACATGATAATGTTGCTTTATTACCACATATTGGGCAAAACTTAAAAACTGTGCATATATGTTCTTCTTGGCACATAAATTCTCTAAATATTGAACCACATGTAGGACAAACCCCCGCAGACTCTAAGGCTTCTTTCCTCTTTTGTTTGATATCTCCTTGATTTTCTTTAATTTTATATAGTTCTTTATAGAGAAGATGTAATTTTTGATATTCCTTATCAGAAGTATTCAATACTACCCAATACCTACAGTAAGAACACGTCATTATATTTTCTTTAAGGCTCAATTTAAAATCACCTCCCTTTCATTTTACAGGTTTTACAATCCGGATATGACCCATATTCTTTACATTGTTCATACATTCGATTTAATAAGTCTTTGGTTTTTTTGATTGGTCTTAAAGACTGTATGTAAAAAATGAGAATCATGATAACATATATCAGTATCAATAATGTAATGTATAAAACATTGATAACTTGAAAAATAATTATCCACATATAAGTGAAGAAAGCTATATAAATTCCACAGGTTGAAATTACATTTAACATATCTCCCGCTAAGTATGTTCTCAAAACCCCCTTGGCAGAAATATATAATGAAGACGCAAGTATCTGTAAAAGTAAGAATATTATATAAATCAAAAGGAATGATATCATATAATCTTGGTGAGTTGATATATTTAATAATTCTGATATTCTTCCTAAAAACAGCCCAATAATGGAATATATTAGAGAAGGAAGCATCGCACCTTGAGGTATTTTACTTAGGTTTGGGTTTACCGCTTTACAAATCCATATAAATTTAAAAAAACCCACCTGTTCTTTTTTCGTGGAATTCATTGAATTTGCCAAGTTCCATCTTAATCGGATTAATAAAAAGTTAGAATGAATAATTGATATATTAATATTTTCCATATCGGATAATATTATTAAGATTACAAAATGAATCTAAAAAGGAATGATAAATTCTTTTAATTTTTACCAAAGATGAATTTAAGTTAGAAAAGATTTTGTAAAGGATAAATTTAATGAATTTGATATTGATATAGCACATCTTAATGAGAATTTATGGAGAGTTATATTCTCTTCGAATGAAGATAATAGTGGGATAATTAAAATAAGGAATATCATTGTACCTAACGGATGGATGGATTTTGAAAATATATCAAATATGATAAATCATACTTATTTAATAGATTCTATTTTAAAAATCGTACAATTTATAAAAATCGTGGATCATGGAAATCCACTCTTTACCAATCTTTGAAAATAAAATTTGGCACCAGAAATGGAAGGAAAATACCTAGTTGGAAGATATAAGATATTACTCAATATTTTACTTATCTTTTTTATCTAAAAAATATAATCCTTTTTAATTACCTTCTTATCTATAATTGTAATATTTTCTATCGGAGTTTGGTAAATCCAAACATCTTACAATAAAAAAAATTAATCAAATTTTTTCTTATATTCTTTTAACCTTGTTTGTAGCCAGTCAATTGCATCTTTCAACTCTCTCTCAAGAGTTTCTTTATGTCTAAAATCTTCCTCCTCTGATAATTTTATTCCAACTTTCTCTTTTAGATTTATCATTAAAAGCTCTTCACGTAAGGCTTCTTCCCCATATTTAACTCCATTATAAAGTTCAACTATCTGAAGTAATGCCTTTTGTTTTTCTTCTTGATGATAAATCAACGTTCTTGTTCTCTCTTCCTCCTTTACTAAGACATTTCCAGCTTTATAATCACTTTTTAGCTTATTTAATTTATTTACTACTTCTTCTCCTTTTTCAGCCACTTCTTTTACTTTTACTATAATTAATCCTACCATTTTTTCCATTTCAACAGAAAGATTGAACAATGGAATAAATTCATCTAAATAGTTCTTATAACTAAAATTCTCATCAAGACCCATTCTATAAAGCAAATCTACTTTTTTTTCAATTCGTGTAATATCTTCTTCACTCATTTTTTTTTCCTCAATTATGTTAATTTTTATGATTTCTCATCGTTTCTTGAATATATAGTAAAAAAAAAGGTATTTAATATTTTTTAAATTGAATCTTCCATTATGCTGTGGGACCTACAGCATTAGTCAATTTATTTACTAACTGGTTGCAGAAGTTTGAAGTTAACTTTTATCTTTTCCATAACTAATCTTGCTTTGTATTTAATTGCTACTATGAGGGAAATTAAACCACATTGAAAAGAGTCTTAATAAAGAAAAAAAGAAAAAGAGGAGTAAGTTATATTACTCCTGAGAGGCGATATTTTTACTGAAAAATGGTAAAACCTATAGAATAAAGGAGTGAAATAATGATCATTGAACTATGAAAAACTGACTATTTAAAGCCTGTGCAAAATTCTCTTAAAAATTCTCTATTTTTTTTACAATTTTTTGTAGAATTGAGTTTATTCCTCCCTTAATATTACTTTTATATGAATTAACATTCCATTCCGTAATTTCATTGACTACTATTAAGTTATTCTTAGACATACTTTTAAACTGAGCTATCTCTTCTTCAAAATCTTGGTTTAAATACTTTTCATAACGAAGATATAACCATACGAAGTAAGGTAACTCGTCACCTGAAAATTTATTTACAAAATCGTCTCTCATTTTTAAGAATCGTTTTAATAAAGGAGCTAATTGGTTTTTATCTTGATGTAATTTTATTTCAAAAATGGCTAAAGGGTGGATTATTCCATTCTCTTTTTCTATTCCCACAAATATATCGGGGAGCTCCGAGATACCGGCACTTTGAATGGGGATGTCAGAAGATAAGATTACTTTTTTTCCCTTATATAGAGCAACAAATCTTTGGCTATTTTTACCTTTAATACCTTCCGGAGTAAAACTAAGTTTTTCTAAATGTGTTTCCAGATATTTCTTGACATATCTCACATAAAAAAACTCAGAAAATTTTACTACGTGCCTTCCTGTACCCGTGAACTTTTGCAAGATCTCAATAATTGAGAAATATGATCTTATTAAAATATCATCTGGAGTGTTCGAATCAATTGCTTCATCAATGACCGACTCAAAAATTTCAAAAGCCTTATTAATTTGAGGAATTCTTTCCATTATAGACATCTCTTATATTTGCTAGATTATAATTATATATACTAAGGAATTAAAATAATTTATAATATTCCAAGAATTGCTTCAGAAGATATTAGTTTAATTCATCAGAAAGACCGGAAAAATATAAGGGAGTATAATAAATTTTCAAATTCTTACTTTTTTCTCATGAAATCACTTTTTTTCTTTATATATAAAAAAAATATAAAAAATTGGAAATATAAAAAATTGGAAATTAAAATAAAATTTCAATACTTTCAAAAAATTCTTTACAATTTATATGCTGTAACTGAAATCCCCTTAGCCAAAATTATCGCAGGGTTCAATCCTGAGAATATGGGTGAGCACTTTGACCAAAAAGTCGTAGATACGGGATTTGATACCTTACAGAAAATTAAAAAAGGAATAACAACATATCAATCACTTTTTTGAGTACATCATTTATAAAACAATAGCAACCTTCAATCAAAAAAATATCTCAATTGATATCATTTTTACTGACTGCAAAACCACTACTTTGTAATTCTCCAACTAAATGATATTTCCAAGCTCCTCTGTTATCATAAGGTATATAAGCAATTCCCAGTAAATCGGTCGGCATTTCAAACTCTTCGTTTTCCTCATAAATCACGGCAACTTTGCCTCTTCCCAGACTTCCATAAAAAATCCCCAACTCAAGGATGACATTTTGCCGTGCTCTAAATTTAGTTTTTTCTTGACCATCTTGTATTGAATACCCTTTATCATCCGCGGAAAGAAGTACTACAGCATAACCTACATCAGAATACTTTTCAAACTTTTCAATAATAGTTTTTCCTTCATTTGGTTGTTCATGAAGAATAACAGCCTTAAGATTTACTTTTTCTATTAGACGAGCAACAGATTCTTTCATTTCTTGGTTTCTCCCATGAACGATAAATACTTTATTATCAACTTCTGAATTTTCTTTTTTAATAACAGTTTCACTTCCAATTTTTAAGTCATCTTTTAATGCCGATAAATCTCCCATGACTAAATCCATTTTTGAGATAAGTTCTTTTGCTAATATAACACTTAATTTTAGGAAAAGTATTGTTAAGGCTTGTTCTCTTGTTTCTTTTCCCTTAATATAAAAACTAATAAGTTCGTTGAGGAAATTATATTTCTCTTTTTCCGGTAGATTTAACCATTCTTCACATTCTTGAATTCTCTTAGGAGTTAGAGTTTTAATTTCTCTCTTTTTTTTTGCTTTTGTTTTAGATGTTTTAGAGGAAATATATGATTCTGATCTTTTTTTAGCAGCATAATAATCTGGGTAAAGTTCTTTCATTTTCCCATTTGTCAATGGTTTCTCATGGAAATCATGATGATTTAATTGAGTTTTCGTTTTTACTATATCAAAATTAGGTTGATTTTCCTCTAATCCCTTATATAATTCTTTAGGTTCTAATCCACAGAAATTATAAGCCTCTTTGAATAGATATTTCCAATAAAGGAATTCTTCTTTACCGGTTTTATTTGCTTGTTCTTCAATTTCAATTTTACCATTTAGAATGTCTTTAAAAGGCTTTCTCAGATTTTTTGGTTTGTCTAAGAGAAAAAAATTATTTATCTTAGCATAATCATCTAAGGCAATATGTTTTATATCTTCCTTATTATGATATTTATAATATAAATTATCCACTCTACTAGGTGGTATTATAGCATAACCCTTTTCTCCCTTACAATCAAATCCCTTTAGGTATTCTTTAAACTGAGTCTTAACTGATCCGGTAAACTTTAATTTCTCATTATAACAAGCGTTTTTTCTATTATGAGAAGTTTCACTAAAACCATTCATATAAAAATATAAATGAAATCCATGAGGAGTTTCTACTATAAGAGTTTTAGATAATTCAGGATATTTATTTTGAAATTTTGAGTAAATAGATTCAAAATGTTTTTTATCTCTTAGATCTAAATCTAATATCAAAAGATTATTACTTATCTCTCCACATATTACCGCATAATTTCCATTATCTTTAAGAAGTTTATTTCTTGGATATTTTTTATTTTGATAATTCTTCCAAGAGCTACTAGCTACTTTAGAATTTCTACTAATAGGTATTATATTCCAAGTATTAGGAAAATCATTGATTAAATTATCTCTTGTTTCACTCATTAATTTACCCTCTTTATAAGATAGTTAGAACTATGATAAGAAAGAGCTTTAAGAAAATTTTTAAACTTAGAAAACCCTTTTATATTT
Organism: Promethearchaeota archaeon; assembly: GCA_019057865.1. Lineage (GTDB taxonomy): Archaea > Asgardarchaeota > Lokiarchaeia > Sigyniarchaeales > SOKP01 > Loki-b32. Next base: position 155,857 of record JAHLWP010000004.1, on the reverse strand, counting down.
GGAAGTCTCATTTTTTGACATCACCACATGTTAATAATGACTTCTGATAAGGGTTCTTATGAATCCTTATCTTTCTTATTGGCTTCCTGTTCCTCAGTACAATAACCCACACTTAAATCCGTCATACATCTTGATTCTATGGGTTGTTCTGGATGATAATATTCACATTTTTCATAATCCTTTCTACAAGTTGGCAAAATCTCACCTCATAAGTCCAAAAAATCCAAATCAATATTAATACCAAGCCCTCTTAGTTTCTGAGCTTTCTCTTCTATAGAATCTAGAAGTGAAATTCTCTTTTCCTCAAGAATCTTCCATAATTTTATAGTTTGATTTCTTTTTTGCTTTTCCTCAGGAGTCATTTAGAGATCACCTTTTATTGTATTTTTAATTATAATTCTCAGAATTTCACTTCTCTTTAACTCATGTTTTTCACAGATTTTATCTAAAGCCTCTAAGTCTTCTTTCTCAATCCATGCACTTATATAATCCATTTCTTTCTTTTGTTCTTTCTTATATTCCTCAATCATTTCTTTTGTTATCATTCTTAACAACTATTCTAACAAAACTTTTATATACCTAATTAACCAATATATTATTGACAAATAAAGTTTAATTTTACATTATTTGTCATAACTGACACTTTCATGTTAAAGATTGTCAATTAAAATGGTGATGTAAAAGTGAATAAAGAAGAAAAAGAAGAAATAATTAGCAATTATCAAAAGAAAATAATCCAATACATTTTTGATAACCCTCATTGTATCTTTAAACAAATTAAAGATCATTTTAAAGGAGAAATTAGCTTGAATCAATTGAAATGGTATTTAAGAGGAATGTATAAAGAAAATAGAACAATCTATGAAAAACCTTACTTAATAGAGAAAGGGCATGTAATCAATCATAGAGAAATAGAATATGGAAAAAATAAGGATAAATATCCTGAAGAATTTATAGTGAATCCTAAATTTTATGATTTATATCCTGAAATAAGAAGAAAGATAAATTTTGAGAAATTACATTCATTTAATAGAAACGATCTAGACGATCCTATGATACAAACAGCTGATTTCTTACTTCCTTTTCTTATAATAAAGAATTATGAGGTAGAAATTGATCAAGAATTAAATACAAAACCATTTTACTTATCTAATAAAATGGGAAGAAAATTTTATCAATTAATTGATTCAATAATTTATGATTGTTTTATAAATAACCCTGATTTATGGTATTGTTTTGAAAATCCTGAGGATTTGAGTTTTACGATCAAGATTGAGTTCAATGAATTTCATGATCCTAATCTATTTGAATATTTTAAACGTTTAAGAGAATTTGAATTAGAAGAAAAATACTTGAATGATAATTACACTAATCCATTGTCTTCTTGGATTTTAGATAAAAAAGAAAGACAATTAGAATATGACAAAATTGATTTATACTATGCTAAAGCTAAATTGGAATGTGAAGACAAACCTTATCAAAATAAAGAAGAATTCATTGAAAAACAACTAGATCCTGCAATAAATCCAATACTAAAAAAATTAAAAGAAAAAGATTATGATGTTATTACATTTCCAAAAGAACAAGAACAAGATAAATAGAGACAACAGATTTTTTATTGTTAATTAATTGAATTAAATCCTCGATAAAATTCATGATAAGTCTAAATGTGTTTTTTAAATAATCTTGGCAATGCACTTAATAATTATTGACAATGAATGACCAAATTTTAGAAATTTTTGGCTATGATATTCCATTCTTAAATCTCATAAAATTTTCCATCTGAATATAAGTAGGAAGTGGTTTCTAAAAAAATTAGCGAATGGAATGTCTTCTTATTGAAATCAAACTTTTCAAGTAGTATTTAACCATGAGACTTAAAAATCTTCTTTGCTCAAATATTCTATTCAACCTTTAATCGCTCACACATTCCTCTAACTCTTTTTAATTAATGAAATTTATTCTAAAAAGATGATACAATTCGTCCTATCCAATTGACTATTCAAACCTGGAATTTTTTTTTTCAGATAGTAAACTATGTATAATTATTAAATTTGAGAGATATTTTTATATAGATTTTAGCAATTTTTTACATATTTATGGAAACACTATCCCTGAAATAAATATGTTTTAGATTGGATGAAATAAAATTGTGGTGGTTAGACAACTTTTATCCGTAACTTTTGCAACTTTATTTTGGAACTCTTCAAAATTGAAGAGAATAGATTATGATTTTTTGTTTATTTCTAGTTGTATCAACAATTCCGCTCAATTAAATGCAAAATTGTTTCATAATACTTCTTAACTAATGGTTCATCAAAAATTTCTACTTGAAATTTAGTTTTTTCTTGCTTATTAATTACCTCGAAAGCGGGATGTTCTTTTAATGATCTAATCAACATAGACTCAATTACTTTTAGCTTATCTTTCCCAATATTATCCCCCAAACTTGTGATGATAAGTATTGATGAAAAATTCCCTTGTTTTGTTTTTTTATGATTCTTGAGACGAGTGAGTAATTCATTAGACTCACCAACATAAATTTGTCTTTTAATAGAAGGAATTTTGGAATCGCAAAAAATGTATATCCCTCCTTTTTGCACTAGTTCTCCATATTGACTTTTTTTGAATAGTCTCTTTTGGATTTCATTCCTAATTCCTAAATTTTCATAGTTTTGGATTTTAGAAAGAAAGTTTACAGGGATTTTTGTGCCTTGGATTATTTCCCCTTCAATGGTATGAAATTCCACATTAATATCTTTACATATATTCGTCTTTATAGTAACTAAATGAAGACTAGAAATCTCTTCAGTTTCAAGAGGTTTTTCTAATAGACCCTCCCCCTTTGGTGGGTCTCCTATTTTAGGAATTACTCTGCTGAAAGAATTGGAATCATCCTCCATTTATATCCCTCTTAAATAATTTCTCTAATTTCATATTTTCTTCTTGAGTTAAGGGATAATTCATATTAAGTTTCTCTTTCTTATCTCTTACATCTGTTATAAATGAGACACCTAGTTTACCGTAAAAATCATGGAATATGCCATGACTGGCCCAACCATGTAATCCATCAAAGTGTGTTTGAGGGTGTAATTTTTCGAGTTGAGTTTTATGCCATATTGAGAATTTGTAATAAAGAAATGCATTAAACAATGATTCCCGATGTTCATATGATTCAAATTTTTGGTAATAACAAAAAATATGAATTTCCAAATCGCCCAATAATTCATAATAAATGAATAAATCCTTGTGAGCTACTTTCTTATGATGAGTTATTATGACTTCTATATTTTTTTGAGCATTATAAATGTTATTTACAATCAGATTGACTCCTAAGTCATCAAAAGTTTTCGAACTTTGAAATTCACTAAAATTCGGGGGATATTCATTATCAGAGAAGTAAATACTTTCTAAATATGCGACATTAAGATAATGTCTATAATCTATCTTCTCTGTGCCGAACTTGGCTTCAAGCATTTTTAAACAGCTTTCATAAAAAAAGATTTCATTACAAAGATATTTAAAATAATTGTCAGACTGATCTTTTTTGGACCAAATCTGCAAGGATCGGTATTTATCCTTAGCTTGCTTACATGAATCTTTAATCTTCCATTTGATCTCATAAATTTCATTTTCATCTGTCGCTTTCTTTAGCTGATTCTTTAAGTCATCAATAATTTTTTCTATCTCTTCTATTTGTTCATTAGTTTCATCGATCTTATCTTGGAAGATCATTTCCTCATCAAATATAGTCAGTCACCTGTCGTTTATGGATATACAGTTTTTTTTTACATTTTGTTAAGCAACTAATTCTTGATTCTTTTTATAAGATAGGTAAAATTTTTTAATTGTAATCAAGTTTTTATTTCCTTAATCAATTCATTAAAATCTTTTATATTATCCCCTAATTAGTTTTAATCATAACCAATCTGGGTATTTCTCTAAAGCATTTCTCATAATATTAATCAATTTTTCTTCACCAGGGTTAATTTTCTTCAAGAGAAAGATATGGGGTATGTGCTTTATTCCACCTAAAAAATATTTTATAGTGTAAAATATTATGGCAGATATATTATTAACATTAACATTATTCTTAATTCTCACTCTTAATTGTCTTTTAATCTCTTCTATTACACGCTCAAATAACTTTGGATCCCATAATGAACTTGGATCAGCAATAAGAACATTAAAATTCTCTAGAGATAGCTGTTTTGTTTTACCACCAAATAACGAGTTTGAAATCCATGTTGTTAATGATGTTTCTAATGTTGGTTCTGTTGTATCAATTGTTACAAAGTCGAGAGGGGGATTTCCTTCTGTCAAGTATATATTATAATCCTTACTTTGGATTTTGTAAGGAAAATTAAAGAACTCCCCAGACTTTATAGAGCTATGGAAAATATTTATTTTGCTCATCGTTCTTATTATAACATTTGAAATTTTAATTAGATATTTAATATAAACCTAATAAATAATCCTTATCAATAAAAAAAACACTTCCTTTTAAATTTCTACCAGAAAGCAATTCATTGAAGCCCTTATAAGTGTTTCCAGTAAACTTTCCATTAGTAACAACGAAAACATTTGTAATTTCTTTTTTTCCATAATTAAGATCGGGGTATTTCGTTCCTTTTGCCATTTCAATTTGTCTTATAATTTTAATTAAAAAATTTTCATTTTTTGAGATATCTACATGGATATTACCAGTTTTTACCACCATTGCATTCCATTCGTCGAAACCAAATCTATTTTTAGCTTTAAAAACGATATCTTTACCAAATTCTTGATTTCCATGCGTATCTTTAATATTTTCGTATCCTAAATCTCTTAATATTGGAATAAGAATATTTTCTCTAAATTCCTTTTCTGATTTTAAATTATTCAACTTAGTTTCCAATTCAGATCTAGTAAAGGACTTTCTGGATTCTGGAATTAATTCTCCCTTTAATTCTCCCTTTTCAAAATCTTCTGGTCTCTTTTTAAAATATGAAAATCGTTTATGAAATAATTTAACGCCTTGATCAAATAAAACATTTGTTCCTTTCCAATAGATTCCAAATTCAATATATCCTTCGAAATCGTCTTCAATTGTAAAATTTAAAGGGGGATTAGTAATTATTTGCGATTCTTCTTTCCCTTTTGTAGATTTAACATAAGAATATTCCTTGAATTTATTACTAATATCCCAGTTAATTATTAAATGATTTTTACCTTGAATTACTTTCTCAACTGGATTAAATTCGAAAGTCTTTATAGGAAAAACTAATAAAATTGTTGGTTGAGGAGGACCAAACTTATAACCAAAAACTTTTTCTATTAGAGTCCTTCCATAAATAATTTTATCTCCGTATTCATAATCCTTTTCAACTATATCTCTGTATGAGAATTTTGAGTTGGAACTCTCTAATGAATTTATGAAAATTAGATTCATTGGATTTTCACATTCGATATAAGTATATAAAAAATGATTTGTATTGAATTTCTTCTTAAATTCTTCATAGGTTTTTGGTAACCTCAAATCATCGTAAAAATCGAAAGAAAACCCTTCAGTTTTATAGAAGACTCGACTATTTGAGACCTGAATTCGCTGATTTAAAGATTTATCATCTATGACTTCTTGAAAGATAATTGCTTTTTTATCAATAGAATATGATTCAGGTATAATTTCGGGGTTTTCATCCCTTAATAATTCAATTCTAAGGTAATTCACGATCCACTTTTTACCATTGTCGTCCTTTTCACATGCTCCTATTTTGACATGGACTTTAGAATAATGTTCCTCATCTAAATAATCTTTCTTGAAATTTTGAATAAAATTAATAATATCCTTCAAATAATATCGCCAAATCTAATCAGATTTTTGTTTTAATTAAAAAATAGCAATTCATTCTTTTAAATTTAATAGGTTAAATGAAATGAAATATAGCAATTTATTATTATTTTTGAAACATTTTTAGAATGAGCAGACAGTAAGAAAAAGTAGAATAAAATATTTGCTTTTTTTTTGGAAAATTTAGCGTTTATTTTGGAAATTCACATCATCACTCTCTTTCTGTTAAAAACTTAAATAGGAAATTAAATAAGTACTATGATCACAGTTCATACAAATAAAACCTTTAAACCTAAGGAAATCCTATTAGTATGCCCTGTATGTAAAACCCAAAAATATTTAGAATTATCTGAGATTTTGACATTAAAAGCTCGTGGCGGATTAATAAGCGTTTCAATAGAGAAAGGGGTAATATGCAATCATAATTTCTTAAATTATATTGATAAAAATTATATTTCAAGGGGTTCTTATAAAATTGATTATGTGGTTAAATACAATTCTCTTGAGCTACAAATTTTTCCACGTAATTATTTTAAAATAGAAGAAAAATGTGAAATGCCAGAGCCGGCTAAATTTTCAACTATTTTGTTTCTTAGAAATATTTTTAAATCAATTTCTTTCAATATTAGCAAATTCATTAAAAATATAGTAAAATTGTTAAATCGGAAGCTAATGAAAAAATTAAGTTGAATCCTATTCTTTCTCTTTTTCAGGGTGACAATAATAATTTAGTTTGAAATTTTTTCCTTTAAACTACGAAGATCTTTATGAACTTTACTTTGACTTTAATTGTAATTTAAATAAAGAAAGTGAGAAGTATAATTAATCTATTAAATAAAAATCAGAGTAAAATAACTATTAATGAAACTCTTAAATTCTTATTTGAAAGTTAAATGTTCAAATAATTTACACAAAAGCAATTGAATATAAAAGAATGCTAAAGAAAAAAATAGAAACATGTCCAGAATGTGGGAATGATGTTCTAATTTCAGATAATATTCGGGGTGAGATTAGCTGTAATGTATGTAGATTGGTATTATCCCAGAGAATTGTAGATCCTGGTCCCGAATGGCGAGCATTTACCTCTGAAGAAGCAAAAAATAAAATTAGAGTAGATTCCCCAATAAACCTCACTTTATATGATAAAGGATTAAGTACTTCAATAGATCGGAAAAATAAGGATGCTTTTGGGAAGTCCATCAATCCTCAAACTATGTCAGATTTTCATCGTTTACGGAAATGGCACACAAGAACTCGAAGGATTAAATCTGCCGAAAAAAATCTTGCTTATGCTATGAGTCAATTAGATCGATTAGCTTCACAATTAAAAATGTCAAAAGATTCTAAAATATTTACCGCATATATCCTTAGGAAAGCTGTTAATAAAAAACTTACTGTAGGAAGATCTATTGAAGCATTATTATTAGCAGCAATTTATATCTCTTGGAAATCTTATAATATTCCTAAGACTTTTGAAGATTTTAATGATCTGCTACCAATCCCAAAAATTAAAATCTCTCGGTATTCTAGATTACTCTCAAAAGAATTGAATATAAAAATTGGTGTATCTTCACCAATGATTTATATTTCTAGATTCTGTACAGAGTTAAATCTATCCGGAAAAGTTCAAAATCGAGCATTTGAACTATTGAAATTAGCGGAGAAAGACGGATTTCTTATTGGTAAATCGCATATTGGAATTGCAGGAGCAGCTATCTATACTGCTACGTTATTAGAAGGAGAACGTAGATCTCAGAGAGAAATTTCATTAGCAATAAAAGTAACTGAACCCACTTTACGAAAATATTACAAAAAACTAATTAGACTAGCAAAACAAGCATAATAAACATTATTGAATATAAGGATATATTTTTTTTACACTTAATATATATATACTTCATGATTAATAATCGATTGATCAATATAGATTGTCCATTATGGATAAGTGAGAGTTTGACAAAACACAAAATTAGTGATTCTACTCAGATTAAACATTAGGCTAAATTTTCAATCGAACAAAAAAGAGATTTGTACGATAAATATTTCCCTTATTATTCTTTTCCATATTTTTAATTTAATAATGGTGATATCTAATACCATTAAAAACTAGAAGAATAAATAGTAGTAAAACCATACAAAATCATTTTGCTTTAATTACCGGTTAAATGAAAAAAATTTTCTTTTTAAAAGAATAAAATTATACGATGTTGTTATTCTGCTTACTAATTTAAAAACTATTGAATCCATTTCTAAAAATTTAAATATGGAAAGAATAAATATATTTGTAGAAAAAAATACAAATAAAAAGACCAACAATTCAGAAAAACGACACTTTTTTGGAATTTTTAAATGAATTTTAAAAAATTTCTAAATTATACCATTTATAGTTGTTTTATTTTTTTAATTTTCTTCTTGCATGCTTTTTTTTTATTCACATTGTTATCACATGGAATAAATATATATTCTATTATGGTAATGACTTTATCTTCACTATTAGTATTATTTATGATAAAGAAAGAAATAGAAATGCTGTTAAGATATTATAAAGGTAATTATTTTACTAAGTTTGGTGGATGGAAATATAAAGTTATTTCAAATTTATTTTATGAATACCCATATGATGAGAATCTTATACCCATTAAAAATAATCAGAAAGTATTAAAAGTCCCAAAACTGTTTAGAGACATTCTAAATTTAGATGAATTTAATATTGAAATAGAAAAGAAAAAGTGGAAAAATAGACAAAGGTTTTATTATTTTGAAAAAAAAGGAATAAAAAAATTTATACCTAAAAAAAGAATTACTTCATATGAGTTTATTAATTACAAATTTACAAGTAATATTAAAGAACAGTTAGAATTTTCGATTTTCTTGTTAAAAATATCTAAAATCTTCTTTATGGTTCTTGCTGTTCCTTCTAATTCTAAATTTGCTGATCTAATAAATTTAGGTATTAAAATGCCAACCTTTTATTTTTCAAGATTACCCATTCCTAGTATTACACTTTCACAAATATTAGATTATGAAGATACAATTATGCAATATAAAGAAGCATTTCCCCTTTTTTTTAATTATTCTAAATTTTTAACTTTTAAAGCGTTCTCTCAAAATGAAATTGAACTATTTAATAATAAAATAAAAAGTGCTTATTTGTTTGAATTTTTAAATGAAATTGAAGACTTTTCTGATTTTGAATTATTATTTCAGACACCAATTTTGTCTGAAGTGGAATATAAGACCCCCCGAATAATAAATTTACAAACAGGAAAAGAAAAAAAGATAGATCCATATATTTACTATTTTAGCAGAAGTCTTTCAGAAAAAAAAGCATTACAATCATTATTGATGTCATTTAATAACACTTTCGATTTTTGGGGCGATTATGGAAGAATTTTTTTATCGAAATTTATAAAGTATTTGATTTGGTTAAATCCAAAAAAAATTCCAATTAAATTTAATCAAAGAAATCGTTTAATTGAAAATTTATATAGTGTCATGGATAATTTTCAAATCAATTTCAAAGCGTATTTAGAATTATACAATCTAACGCATTATTATCTATATGAAGAGAGAGAAGAAATTAAGAGAGAAGATCAATTAAAAGGAGATTCACTAGGTAATTATTTAAATTTACTTAGAATGAGTATAGATTTTTTAAATTCAAGTATACATAATAGAATTAGAGAACATTATGACACAGAACATATTCCAGAGTATAGCTACTTAGATGATTTACAAATAAAGATTTCATATATTAAGGATAAATTAGAAAAAAAAAATTTCAAAAATTGTTTGAGAGTTTTTAATGAGGCTCTGGAATTGTATGGAGAAGGGAGAATTGCTTCAATTGCTCTCTTAAGAGTAGTATTTGAATGTGTTGTGAATGAAATTACTAGAAATTTTGAGGGTAGAAAATATGGACTGCATAAGAATTTACAAATTTTAGAAAATACGAAAATTATAATGAAAACTTTAGGAAATCCATATGATAAGCATGATAAACATCTTGAAAAGAATTTTTCACATAAATTGTACGGTTTATTATCATATTATGGAAGCCACGATAATCCATATGAACCAGAAATAACTAATCTTTTATTCTACTTAACAATATATTGGATATATCTAATATTAAGAAGATATTGTTTATAATATCATTTATCAATAATTTAAAGAGACATATCTAAAATATAATCTTATTACATTAATGCATTGAAATATATTCTATTCTTTTGATTTATTTACCTCAGAATTATAATCTCTGATTCAGATTTTTCGAGAGTTTTAAAGATTTTGAAATTTATTATCTTTTCAATAAATATCATCCAACTTATACTAAAAATAGAATAATAATTTTGATGATCTATATTTAGTTGGATGAATGGAATGTGTTGTAACCAAATCATATAAATCTTTTGCTAGAAAAAAAATATCTTTTAGACTCTCTTTATTAAATGAAATCGATTTAGGTGTTGGATTTTTTTCAAATTTTTGTTTATCATGGTAATATAATTTATCTCCAATCAAGGCTAAATAAAAACAACCATCAGAATCTTCATTAAATTTTATCCCTAAGTTATGTAATTTTAATTTACCTGTTACTCCATGAATTTCTCTTCCTTTACCGATTCTTTCATCAAAATGAGCAAAATAATTGCGTGCATACCTAAATTTCTTTAATTTTGGTAAGTAATTGCTTATTAAATCAAATAAAATCTCATTATCTAAGTACTTACTTAGCTTTTTGGTTTCTTTTATTAAAAAATATAAATCCCCTATTAAAGCTAAAATCCCTCTCAAAGAAAAGAATTCAAAAGGAGTTAGTGAATTATATATGTAAATACTATGTTTTCCTTTTGATACTAAACCTATATTTATTATTTCTGCTTTAGGTAATGGGTGAATTTTAATTATCGTATATATGGAATTTATATAATCAAAAAAAAACATCAATAGGGGTCGAATTTGTCCAAAAATCTCTTTCTTACCTTTGCAATTCTCAGATAGCCACCAATGAATAGCTAATGAAATCTCTTTATTATCTACTATTCCATTAAAATGTTTTATTGATATTGTATATCACTACTCAATTTTATAATTATAAAAAAGGAGAAGATTTTAAAAATTATTATTATCTTTCTTTTAATTTTAATTTGGTTATTCAGAATTATATTATCAATTCTACTAATACATAAAAAACCTTTTAATTTAGAGATTTTTAGCTTTCTAAGGCGTTTTTATAATATCTTTTAACATAAAAAAATTTTTATTTCAATATAAAAAGAGGAAGAATTTAGATGGAGGAGGATATCGCTTTAATAGTTGAAATTATGAAAGACCTCAACTTCTGAGTAGAACGCATCATAAAAAGAAAAGAAATCTTGTTTATAGGGTATTTTATTATAGTATTTTTGACCTTCAGAGCGCTCAAAATCAAGAGAAAACATTTTTTGCTTAAAACTACTTTCTACAAGTTGTGAAAGCATTATTTTATGCTCTTTAGCATTTAATAATATATTCTGGTCGGCTAAAGTAAATTTATAGTTATTTATTTCGAATTCACTAAGTGGATCTTTTCCATTCCCTATAAAACAAAGTTTATCTCCATATGTAGTAGCAGAGAATTTATTATTAAAAAGCTTCCATTCGGCTCCTTTTGTTATTCGATAGTAATCATCAGGAGGAATCGTTCTATCTATGGAGTATGCTTTAACCATTAGAGTTTCTAATGGTTTACCCCGTGTAACAAACATATTAATATTCATTTTTCCATCACTTTTGAGGGCAAAAAAATTTATATCTATGTTACTAATGTTTCATATCTCATATATAAATATTTCTATTAGTTGTTTAATTCTTTAAAAATTAATAATTCCAAAAAGTTTATATTTTTAAATAACCAATGTTATTAATGTAGAATAATCTATTAAAATGTCAAAAGCAGCATCATGAATAATCAGAATAATCCTCTAAAGGATATTAGAGAATTAATAATTTCATCTGTAAAGGATAGTATAGAACATGAGGAGGCTTTAGTTGATGTATCCCCTTTTTGGTTTCGAAATTTTTTTTATTTTGAAGACCCTCTTGGAGGATTTCGACCTGAAGAGCTATTCACAGAAGATCTAATTAAATTATTTGTAAATTGTGAAGCAGAAATTAAGGTTATCTCTGGATATTTTGGAAAAGCGAAAAATCTTCCCTATAATCTTCATATTGCAATCATTGGTTCTAAAGGCATTGGGAAACATACGACGTTAAAAATTATAACTAAAATTATTGAGGAATCATTTCCTGAATTCACATTTGAATTTTACAATCTTGAATTTTGCTATGATTATAAAAATAATAAATCCATTTCACAAAAAGAATTAAATGAGCTAGATAATCGTAAGCTTGATGTCAGGATTATATCTTGTTCAGGTAAAAATAAATATCTCTTTTTAAAAAGAATAAAGGATTATAAAGAAAATACCAAATTAACATTTTCAATATGGCACACACGAAATTATCCTTTTAATAATGATATTCTTGTTAATAGGGAGATCTACTTTAATAATTACTCTCGTATTAATATTATTGACGTTTTTACAAGAAGGATAGAGAAATTTTTAGAACATACTCAAAGTTCGAGACAATATCATGATACAATTATTAATGATCTATTACCCAAAATGGCAGAATCCTTTCACGGAAATTTGAATATATGTTTTCTCTTTTTCAAAGAGATTCATCACCAAGCACGAATCATAAATTTAAGGGTAATACCTGTATCATTAATAGAAAAGTTTATAGCAAATTATTTAAGCATAAAGACCCAAAAGATCACTACCAAAGAACAAGAAATAATTGATTATTATTTAGCATTACCTAATAAGACGTATATTACCACTTCCAATTTAAAAGATGACTTGGATTTTGATAGAACTGTTGCTTGGAAATATTTAGAGAATTTAACCAGAAAGCATGTGTTTAAGAAAATAAAATATGGAAATCCTTCTCGGTATCAGATCAATGAAATATTTTTAAGTTTTTATGAAGCTAAGTTAAGAAAAGACTATGTATTCAAAGAAAGAGGTTAAGACATGCCATCATTAAGAATATATTTTGATGCTGCGGTAAAGGATAATATAGATATAATTAGACAACAAATTATAATGGACTCTAATCATTTAGCAAAATTTGACAAAAATTCGAATATTCTTCAGGCAGGATTCTACAAGAAGATATTAGAACCCGTAAATGAAAATTATTATATTTCTGATTATTTTGAAATTGATGTAAAAAATATACCTACCCTTGGGACTGAATTATCTTATTTTAATTATGCTGAAATTCCTGTATTAAGTGAGACTAGACAGTATCCGATCCTAATAAAAATCATTTTCAACCCCAGAAAAAGAGTATTATGTTTTTATACTAGAGCTAAGATATCGAATAAATTAAGCGATGATCTTCTTAATAAGTTAAATACACAATATTACTTTGGTTATAGATATCAACCCCTTTTGTTTCAATATAAAAGGGATCAGTTAGATGCTTTTGTTAATGCTTTAGGTATAAAAGATTTTACTGCAATTTCTTGTTGGGATGGTGATAATAAAGTTATTATTAAAAATCCAAAAAAGATAACTGAGACGAGAAAATATTTGGAAATTGCCAAGGAACAATCAAGAGGGAATTGGACTCATTTAAAGGTTCCCTTTGAGGAGTTAAATATAGAATTACGGATAAATAACAATACACAAAACTTTATCACCTTTGAGAACAAATTTATTGATGATATTCATTTAGTTAATGCGGCAGATTTTTTAATTATCAAGATTTTTGAGGTTGAAGAATTTAGCGGAAAAAAGCAGACATATATAAATTCCTTTTATTAACAAGATGGTTAATAAATTATTTAAAATGAAAAAAAGAATTAATTAAATTATAGAATGAATTTGATAAAAAATAAACAATTTGAGATGAAAAAACAGTACAGAATAATCATTAGTATAATAATGGGGGAATCAGCTTGAATTTTCAAGTTATTTTTCAAGAAGCAAGAGAGAAATTTATGGAAAAAGTTATTGATAATGACGAAATTAGAGCATGTTTATTTAGTCTAGATCAAAAAGCGGATAAAAGATTAGTTTTATCTTCTAAATATATAAAACCGTTGCCATTAACGAAAGGTTCCCAACCAGAACCCTTAACAGATAAATTTGTAAAAAGATTACTATATAAAGTAGATATTTCAGATGATTTGATAATAGATCAAGTCCGTTTAATCTCTAAACATTTTGAAGGAAAAGATATTGAGCGTTTTCCAGATTTTGGGATTCTAAACGCAGGGAAAGGAAAATCTTTACTGTTTGAAGTAGAGGCTCTTAATAAAAGATTAGACAAAAAGAGAGATAAAAAAGATGATAAAAGAGAGGAAGGAATTGAACAAGCTCAAGAATGGTTCGAAAAATGTGTTGGATTAGAACAAAAATATAATGCTGTTGTGACCAATTTTAATGAATGGTATATTCTAATTCATGATAAATCTTCAAATTCGATGAAACCCATTCAAAAAAAACCCCACGAAATTCTAGAAATAATTCGTGATGTGGCAATAGGAGAAGAGAGACCCTATCTTGAAGAAGTAAAAGGAGAAGTTATAACTAAAAAATTCTTTCAGCAATTTAGTAGAAGATTGAGAAAATTAACAGGGGAAGGTACCAGTAAAACTTTGCCTAAAATTAATATTAGGGGGCTTATTCGTTCAAAAGGAATGTCAGAGACAGAATACAGACAAGAAAAAATAAATTATTATAGGACAATATTTTTTAGGATGATGTTCATAAAAATTCTGTTGGATTGGAAATTATTACGATTTGATCCTGTTCAAGAAATTCTCGATAATGAGGAGCCAAGAAATTATTTTAAAAGTTTAATGGATCTTTTTTTTAATGTTTTTAACAATGAGGGTGAAAGAATTGATGTTTTGGAGAAGTTTAAAGAATTGCCTTATTTGAATGGAGGATTATTTCGTGTTTCAGAAATAGAAGAAAGTAATCCAACCATCTCTCTAAATTCTGATGCAATTATTGATATTTGGCAATTCTTAAAAACATATAATTTTACCCTTAAAGAGGAAGGAGAAGAACAGAGTAAAAAAAATAATTCTATAAATCCAAGTATATTAGGATATATATTTGAGAAATCGATTGGAGACTATCGTAAAGAGACAGGAGCATATTATACAAGATCTCTAATCACTCGCTATATGGCAAAAAATACATTAGAAAGATATTTGCTTGATAATATCAATAAAAAATTTAAGAATAAACTAGTATGGACGCTTGAAACAGTAACTCAATTTAAAATGCTTTCTCTTGAACACAAATCTGAAATATATGAATATTCAATAGAATTATTGAAGAACGTAAAAATTTGCGATCCGGCTATAGGTTCTGGTGCTTTTTTGGTGAGTATAGGTAATTTAATGGTAGATTATTATAATTTCTTTATCAGAAATGTTGACTTAATTGAATTGTCTTATAAATCCAAAGAAAAGATTGAGGGAGATAGACGCCCATTTAAAGATTTATTTGATCTGAAATCATTTATTGTTCAAAATAATCTATATGGAGTAGATATTAATCCTTCTGCTGTCGAGATATGTGAATTAAGATTATGGCTTTGGATTGTTCAACCCCCACCGCAGTATGATACAATCGGTTTAGAGATTGAACCATTACCAAATATAGAATATAATATACGTGTTGGTAATAGTTTACTTGGATATACTAAGAGTATTAAAAAGGTTGATGTGGTGACAAAAAGAGGAAAAAAAATTATCAGCGGATTATCCCCCCTTAGTGAATGGGCAGGGAAGAAGGAAGATTCCTTAAGACAGATGCTTATTGAGAGAAATAAAAAGATACGGAGATATTATGGACAAGAGACACAGGTAGAAAGAGAATCTTTAAGACTTGAAATAAAAGAACTCACAAATAAATACGTAGATAATTTTGACAAATTATTATTAGGAGATTTTCAAAAGAAGAATATTACCGGAAGAGAAATCACTATCTTACCTCAAGAATTTAATGATATTGATCTTACCAATATAGAATCAATAACAATAAGATCAAAAAAAGATACAGAGTTTGATATTACTGAAGAAGAGAAGGATAGTTTTAAAAAAGATGAAAAAAGTCAAGTTATAAGAGGGATTACTTTTAGAAAGAATTATATTTCATTTACAAATAGAGTCTTTTCTCCAGATAGGAAGGATAAGTTTAAAGCCCAAGATCCTGAAACTTTATTTAAGAATTTACTTAATCTCATTGATAAGGATACTATTAAAGATATAAAGATTACCTATTTCATAGGTTTAGAGGATTTACGTACAATTAATCCCTTTCATTGGTCGATGGAATTTTCAGATTTTTTTACTACTAAAGGGTTTGATATTATCCTCACAAATCCACCTTATGGCAATATTTTAAGTCCATTAGAGAAGCTTATACTCAAAGAAAGTGATAAAATAACGGAAGATGCATATTTAAATTTTTTACTTAGAATAGCTCGAAAAGAAATACCTTGCCAATATGCAGGAATTCTCACACCTAAATCATATTTATTAAGACAAAAATATCTATCAGTTCGGAATTTTTTATTAGAAAATGTTGGGATATATGAGATAACAGATATCGGTTCAAATCAATTTCAAGGACCTACAAATGAAGTTCAGATTCTCTTTTTTCATGGGAATAAGAGCTATTCTAGAAAATTGAAAATCAAAGACCTTTTCGATAATGAGACAATAATAGAATATGATTTAGATAAGGATGGAGAAAATCCTTTTGAAATCGATAATATAAGAATATGTCAGAATAGAACTTGCAAATATTATGACGGAAATGCTGATTTTTATTATTATACTGAATATATAAAATGCCCTGAATGTAATAATGATACAGCTGTTTTAAATCGAATCAGGATAAAGCAAACTGAACCCATTTACAAGTTAATTAAAAAAATTGAAAAAAAAGCAGATTTAAATTTTTTAAATACTGTCGATTTTCCTAAAATGATCCGTGGAGAAGAAGATACTGGCCTCACAGAAGTTAGAAAAATTATAAAAGAGAATGTTGAGGGTACATGCTATTTTATAGATGCCAAAAACGATTTTAAATATAATTACATTGATAAGAATAAATCCTTTAATCTTGAGGAAATCTCTGCTGATGAATTAAAAGGAGAGAATTATGAATATTATATGAATAAAAAATTATTAATTAAACATAATAGTATCGTCCCAGAGACTATCTATACAGAGGAACCTGTTTGTTTTACATCCTCAATCTATTCATTACTTCACAAAGATAATAAAATGTTAAAATATCTTTCTGCTATTCTAAATTCAAGTCTAATACAGTTTTACTGTTGGTATGCTATCAATAACCAAAAGGATACTACAATTAACTTAAATCAGTATATGATAAGACATTTGCCCATCGTAGAAGCAAATCAAGGAATAATAGATGTAATCACTGAGAATGTAGATCATCTTACTTTACGTTTAGAAGAAAATAATGGTCAAATAAATAATGAATCTAAAGCAATTTATCGAGAAATTGATAATTTAATTTTTGATATTTATTCAATTTCAGAGGGAGAAAGAGACTTAATAGATCATCTAAATAGTACTCATATAGAATATTTTAAAAATATCTATGATCATTAACTGTGATTAATATGTATAGACATGCTTTTTATAAAGGTAAAAAATCAATCCATTTCAAGAGATAGAGAGATAATTATCAAAATAAAATACTACAACAATCATCTATTTAAAAATTAAAATTTCAGCTTTTATAATTTATCGAAATAAATATTTAGGGATTTCTTATTTCTTGCATAGAATGTTTATAAAATGTTTAAAAGACGAGGCTTAAAAGAGCCCATCCACATTCTGAGATATAACATAATCTAGTTTACCCATTTTTAATAGTTCTTGTACAGCATAATGATTAAGATTAGGTTTAACTTGGTCCCAAGGAGGGCTTTTAGGAGGTGGTAAACCTTTATCTCTTCTAGTCCATACACCCTCAGGACCTCTATAATCAGGTAATCCACTTGCGGTTGAAATTCCGGCACCAGTGAATACAATTAATCTTTCGGATTCAGCAATCCACTTTGCTACTAAATCAATTTTTTCTTCTAGATCCATAAAAATCATAAAAAAAGTAGAATTTAAAAAGATTTTCCTAACAATTATTCAATTTCGCTTAAATTTACACCTTTGGTCTCCTTTAAAAATAGGAGAACGAGAAAAAAAACTACTAAATATAGCAAGCTAAAAATTATAAAAGATACTGCTAATCCTTGATTTAATGTTATTATACTACTTAAGATCAAACCAACAGTAATTCCAGCTGAACCAATTAAGGCTTTTAAGCCAGCTCCAGTTCCCCTAGATCTGGTAGGTATAATTTCTAAAGCCATGATACTTATTAAAATTCTTAATCCCCAATACGATAAATTAGCTAAACCTGCCCCTATCGAAACCAATGTTAAAGCACCTTCAGAAGAATTGATTCCAAGAACAGTTACTATTATTGAAATTGGAAATATAATGGAATATATATAACATAGAGGCTTTCTTCCAATCTTATCAGCACTTATAGCTGTTATAAAATAACCTATTATTGAAGCAATTCCCATTACCCATACAATGCTATCAACATCATCCTTAGTAAAACTCCCTGATAAAAAATCTTCTCCTACTAAAATAAAAAGATTATTCAATCCAATTATTAAACTTATGACTAAAATAACAATAAATTCCTTTCTACGAGTAGATTTAAAAATAATGCCTAAATTTTCTTTTAACATTCTGCGTTTTTCTTTTACTAAAGAGTTATCATTTTTTATCTCTAGATATTTTGAAGTCTCTTGAAAAGTAAAAAATATGATCAAGCTTAATGGAATTCCCAATATTATAGCAAAATATGTCATTCCTCTCCAATTTATAATAATATCATGAAATACAGGTATTAATAAAGCCCCAACTACTCCACCAATTAAAACAAAATTTGTATAGAATGCTCTTTTATCATGAGGGCTTTCTTCATTAATATAAATTACCCATATATCTGAATTGAAAAAAAAGTATAATAAAAACAAAAAGACAGTATAGAGTATTATATTAGTTGAGAATGTTATAAAAAAGGAGCCAATCCCCATGCCAAAGACCGTAAAAACTAAGAGAAACTTCCTTCCCACTTTATCAGCTAAATATTGGTTTAAAAATACAAAATACATACCTACCGTTGCTATGGCTACAAAAATTTGATAAAATGAAATAGCCGCATTTTCAGATAAATCTGGGAAAAATTCTGATGAGATTTCTGAAACTACTACATTTAAATTATTCGTAGTATAGGTATCGAGTATTTCTACAAATATTAAAATAAAAATCATATATCTAAAATAAGAAATGGATTTATTAGTTTTAGATTGATTTTCTTTTCCATTCATATTTACAAAATTAAACTTTAATCTATATAAGGTTTTATTTTATTCAATAACGGAAAATATTATACCTACAAGTTTAAATAATTTTAAACCAAATTAATATTAAAAAGGAACTAAGGTTAGGGGATTAATTATTACCTATGCGATTAATTTTAATGAAGAATCTTTAAAAATTGCTGAAAGGGATTATCAAAAAATAAAACTTACAAAAGAACAATCTATAATAATTCGAGAGCTGACTAATTCTTTTTGCAAATTTATAAACATTTCAGAATTAGCTATGAAAGTAATATTATGGTTTTCAATGAGGGAATGGCAAATAAAACATAATAAAACTATTGCAGAAGTATCAACAATGCCTATTGGAAAACAACTAAATATTGTTAAAGAGATAATACGCCTTATTAAGAAAAAGTTGAAGAGTATGTTGAATGATCCAAAAGAAGAAAGCGAATTACTCCTCGATGTTGCTTTTGAAAAGTCATTTAAGCTTTATTTAGGATATGTTAATAAAGGTTTGAATTAATTATAGTATAAGTTTTAGAGCGAATTCTTAATGAGTTATAATTCCTTATTAGTGGTAATAACGCAAGAAGAAATATAAAAGAACAATTTTCTTTAAAATACATCAAGGGAATTCTTCAGGTGTTCCTCGTTCTATGTTGCCTTTTTTCAATTTCTCATAACATTCCGTACAGTACCATGTCTTACGCATGGGATTGTAGGTCATATCTTTATCGGCTTTACCACATACGGGACAACACAAAATTGAAGCCTTTAATGGTCGCTCAATCGCCCAATATTGATCGTTGAGTTCCTTGCTGAGTCTCCGATATATTTACATCATTTAGATCAAAATCATGCGAAATTTCGTTGAAAAATATACCCTCGATCTTATAAATATCGAGGTCTTGGGCGCTGCTATAATCTTGTGATAAGGTGAAATTTGCAGTTTGAGTATTTTTATCATAGGGGTAAAATATTTCTACAGCAATATTTCTGGTTTCAAACTCTCCTGAAGATTGATGATAGGATACGGATTGATATTCCTCTCCTACCTCATCATACCATTCAAAGACAACGTTAAGTGAACTGATATCTATGTTAGGGGCTTCAATGGTGTGCCATTCTTCCCAAGCGTTCTGGTCTGCCCATGAAATATATAAGTACCTAAATTTATCAACATGAGGATTGTAATAGTCATATAACTCTTCATTTTAGCATGAAAAGAACCTATTGTGATATAATTGATTTTACAAAGCACTTGTTCTTTTAATAGTCTCCCATTTCATAGGATATTTTAAATATTGCTCTAATTGACTTAAAATTCTGATTGTGTTAATCATGTATCTGTAGAATAATTTATAAGCGATTATATAAAACAAAATTTTTGGCTTTTCCCTTACATCCACATATATCGCATACATACTGATAACTATTTCTATTATCAGAAAGAAAAAAAACCAGAAAAAATAAATGTGTATATATATAAGAAATCCAGAAAATGGATTAAATATAAGTATAAAAATCCACACACTTGCGAAAAAGTTAAACCAAGAAAAGATTAATCCATTCAAAGATATCCATGGAAAAATAAACAATCCTGTAGTTCCATATTTTGGATTAAAAAACATGCCTTTATGTTTAATTATTACTTGTAATAATCCTCTATACCAACGATATCTTTGTTTAGCTAAATCAAAAAGAGATATTGGAGCTTCTGTATATCCGATTGATTTAGGTTCGTATTCTATTTTATATCCTGCTCTTAATATTTTTAAAGTTAAGTCTGCATCTTCTGCAAATGTATCTCCAGTATAGAAACCCACCTCTTTAATTATAGATTTTCTAAAAGCTCCTAAAGGACCTGGAACTACTGTTATTTTTCTAAAAAATGCCTCACTTCTTCTTTGAATATTCAAATTAGAAATATATTCCAAAGCTTGTAATTTTGTAAGTAACTTATCTCGATTTCCAACTTTTATATTCCCTGCTACTGCTCCAACTTTACTATCAATGAAATGATTGACTAATGGTTGTATTGCGTTCTTATCCAAAACTGTATCAGCATCTATACATACTATAATATCTGATTTAGATGATTCTATCCCTTTATTTAGTGCACCCCACTTTCCACCATTTTTTCTTTTTGAAATGACCCTAATTGGATTATTAGTTTCCATCAATTTTGCAATTTTTAAAGTATCATCCGTTGAGCCATCATCCACAACAATAATCTCTTTTTGACTATAACTCAGTTCTAAAACTGATCTTATTGTTTTTTCAATCACTTTACCCTCATTATAGGCTGGTATAATTATTGAAACTGATGATATAGTCCCAAACTCCTTAATATTCGGACGAAACAAGAGTGAAGTAGATAAATTAACAAAAGTTCTAAAACCAAAAAATACTGATAATGTGATAAATAATATAGAAGTTAATTGATATAATAATTCTTGAGCGAATAGAGATAATATTATCTGAATGATTCCTAAAATTGTAATTATCGTGAGAATTATTTTAACAGAAGAAAATGTCTTCTTTTTGATTGGTGATGAAAACCTTATTCTCGCGTTTCCATACCAAAATAAAGTAATAATAACGGTTAAAACACCAATGATAGCAGAGATATAGGTGATCCAATATACCATTGGATAAATATTAAGAAAATTGATAAAATGAATCATTAGTTCACTTGCGAATAGGATTAGTGAAATTATAATAATTAATATAACCACAATACTTTTTTTAAATGTCATATCATTTTAGTTCGTAGATATTAGGTTATATTAAGAATAACTAATTTTAAGTATTTAGGTATAAACTTTTCCCTATTTGTTGATCTTATAAAAAAGAAAATCCATGAAATGAATTCATAAAAAAAACAATTGGAATTATTTAAAGAGCAAATTATTTTCTAAACATTTTAAAAAGATTTATTGCTCCTCTTGAGATATAATCAGATTCAAAATCGTTCATTAAAGTATTCATGTATTGTGATACAAATAATCTTCTTATTCTTTTTGGCATTTGAGAGCATTTAGAAGGAGAAATAAAAAAGTTTTCACAATGACAAATTATCAAGTTTGAAAAGAAGATTTCTATTTGGGGAATTGTAAAAGTCTCAAGTTTTGATACAATACTCTGGTATGTCTCCCAATTTTCTGATAGCCAAGAAAATAGTATGAAGATTTTTCCGGCATGTGGAAAGATATTGAGGAATATGGGAGCGGGTCGTTTGGAAGTATCAACTAAATCGTTAATTAGGTTTTCTTGAAAATCGTATTCTATAGAAAAACATCCATTAACTGCTAATAGTGATTCATAAGAAAGATGAAAGACCCTACTAGAAATGATTTCAAAGTTTCTCTCATCTTTAGGTTTAATTAACTCATTCGACAATTGTTCTAAAATTGAATGATAATCCTTTACACCCCATAATGCTCCATTTAATTAAATTGAGAATCGAGGTATATTACTATTTTTAAAACCCAATTTGTCTATTAAAATCTTATAGTTTCTTTTAAGGTTATAATATTTAATCATTTCAATTGGTTCTTCAATATCATTTAAATTCGCTAGATTATGAGAATCACATCCAATTGCCACAGGGATCTGATGTTCTCTTAATTTTTCAAAAAATTGCGTATTTCTAGAAGAATAGCATTGAGGATAACTCGAATTAAATTCGAAATATAAATTATAGCGCTTAAGGAATTCTATTAATATTTCAAGGTTTCCATGAAGAAAGTAAAATGGATCGAAGTGAGCTAGACCTAAAATAGGGAAATCATCTCCATTTGTTATTGAGTTTTTCCAATATCTAATGATATTCTTTGTAAATGCAATCGACTCAGGAGTTTGAAGATATTCAATTAAAACTAAATCAAATTGATCGATTTGAATAAACTTTTTTATATATCTCTCAGAGCTTGAGATATCTACCTCAATACCTTTATAGAGTACTAGATTTTTATTATTTTCTATCAAATAATTTTGATAATTAGATATTTCATCTAAATACTCTGAGATTTTATCAATACTGTTTAATGTAGGGATTATCCCAGCTTTCCATGAATTAGTGAAATGATCTGTTATTGCTATATAATCTAATCCTAACTTGAGTGCTTTTTTTACAATTTGTTTGATGTCATTTATTCCATCAGAATAGTTCGAATGAACATGAAGATTGATCTTAGGGAATTGCATAATATATTATTTGCTTATATGAGATGAGATTTATCATATCTAAATTCCAATTGTTTTTAATTCTCGGTTAAAATATAACCATAAAGGTCCACTGAATAAAAGGATGATTCCAAATAATACTAATATTGATGTAAATATATATTCTGCAGTTATTTGAAGTATGATAGTACTGCCAATGGTAACACTATCTATAGAAATAATATCCGTGATAAATAATGAAGCAATTGTAAAAACAAATATAGATGATATAATTTGAATGATACCAATTATAAGATTAATACTATAGATTAATTTCACTTTACTTTTCTTTAGATCGATTATCTGACCAATTCCAATATCAATAGCTACTTCTTTCTTATTAATTTTTCTCACAAAGTAATAGACAATTTCTCTAAGAGGAAAAATATCTAAAATCATAGTTACAATAGTAAAAACGCATATAAAAATTAGGATTCTCATTAAGATATATTGAAATGCAACATCAAATCTATTGATTGGTGAATTTAATACACTTAAGTTATTAATGATCCAAATTAATACTCCTAATATCAAGATAACAAAGAATTTTAATCCAGCTAAAGTTAATACTATAGAATGTCGATCAGCGATAGTTAGTAAGTAATATGTTATTCCAATAAAAAAGATGATTAAACCAAGAATAATTGCATTAAGATCTAAAAATAAAGCGAGTATTATACAAAACGACATTACTAGTATTGGTAAGTAAGGAAAAAATGGAGCTTTAAAAGGCCTATCGAGTTCTTTTCTCTTACGCCTTAAGCTAACCGCAGCATAATTCACAAAGGCAATTCCTATAAAATAGATAAAAATTGTAATGTTTGCTGTAAATCCTATATTAGCAAACATTAAAGCTAATATAGTAATTGAAATTGTTATAAAGATTGTAAGTATTAAAATAAAGGTTGGTACATTTGTTTTTTTATTTACTTTTAAAAATTTTTGTGATACATAATGATCTCTTGCTAAAGCGTGAAAGATTGCTATTGCTGAACCTAAAGCAGCGTTCATAGCAATTAATGTCGAGATTATTGCAGCGAACCCCATAAGCAAATATCCAGGAAATTTCAATATATCATCTAATATTAATGCTAATAATATAGAGGTTTCACCCAATTCTGATTCCTGATTTCCAAGATTAATTAATACGGTAAAAGTTATTAATAAATATATAATTAAAGTTATGAGAATTGCAAAAATATTTACTTTAGGAATAGTTTTTGAGGGATTTTTGAAATCTGCATTTAAAAATGCAAGGTTTGAGGTAATGCTTGTAAAGAAAATAAAGGTGAAAGCAAAAACAAAAATTATATTAAAGAAATTCATATCTGATTTAAGAAAACTTGGATTATAACTTGGTAAATTACTATTCGGTGCGATAAATAAACCAATAAAAATAAATATCGCAAAAATGACCAATTGAATTATTGTTAGAGATATTAAGGCTCTTAAAGCTAATTTTTGAGTTCTAAATACTACAATTGCGATAAAAAGTATTGATGCAATTGCGATTAAAAGAATAAAAGGCGTATTAAAGGGTAAATTAAAAAATTCCTTAATAATAATTGCAAAAGCTTGAGCTGAAAATGAAAATGTAGCAATATTTGCAATCCACAGAAAAAAACCAATGATAAAAGCTAGGAATCCTCCTAATGCTTCTTTGCTAAAATTGTAAGCTCCTCCAGAAATAGGCAAACTGGTTGATAATTCACTGTAATTTAGAGCAGTAACAAAGATCAAAATACCTCCGAATAACAAGCTAATAAGTACTCCAGGTCCAGCATCTTCTATTGCACTACCTAACAATATAAATATGGACCCTCCAATTCCACAACCTATCCCATATAAGATACCTGCTAGTAAACCTATAGATCTTTTTGGAGGAATCCTTTCTTGATCTTTTTCAGTCAACGTAATTTTATTAATTTTTAAATTAAAAGATTGAATTTATAATTGAAATTAATATAAATAAAAGTTTTAAGATTTTTCTAAATGGAAAAATCCAGATAGTATTGATAAAACAGCACCAATAGCTAAAAATAAAACCAAAACAGGAGTATTTAAATCACCTAAATCAATTACATTTAAAATCACTCCAAGTATCCAAATAACAAAAAAGATTCCAACCGCTAATAATATACCTCCGAAAAATTTAGATGCACGATAAATAGCAGATAAGACTTCTAATCTTTGAATACGGCTTTCTTTATCTCTTATTTCTTTTTCTTGATTCTCTAATTCTTCTTTTAATTTTTGAAGAATTACTCGGGAATCATTCGTGCTATTGTCAATAACTTCTTTTGCTTTCTTCAGTTTTTCATGTTCACCTTCCACATGTTCTAATTTTTCTGTTAGAGCATTAAGTCTTTCTTCTCGTTCAATATATTCTAAATTGGATTTTTCAATGGCTTTCTTCAAATCTTCAATCCTTTTTTCATTTGCTTCTATTAAACTTTCTCTAGCATTAATTTGCTCATTCAATGGCTCTAAAGACTCATTTAAATCTTGAATTCGAGATTCTATATCAATCATCTGTTGCTGCTTCACTGTCAGTTGAATCTTGTATTTTGCAAGAAGTTCCTCGTAAGTTTCTTTTTGTTTTTCCATTTCAGGAAATCCTTCATGATGATCTTTAATGATTTGTTCAATTTCCTTTATTCTTCGTTCCTTTTTTTCAATTTGTTCAGTTAAAACTTTTCTTTCCTCTTCTTTTGCCTCAATTTCGGCATTCGAATGATCTAATTCAATTTTATTTTTAGCAATAGAGACTTTCAATGTTTCATTCTCAGCATGCTGACTTTTTAACTTTTTTTCTAATGCTTCAGCTTCTTCTCTTTGTTTTTCAAGTTCTTCTTCATTTGCTTGAATTTTTTGGTTCAATTTTGCAGTTTTAGCTCGAAGATCTTCTTGAGAAGCTATCTTTTCTTTAACAGAATCCGTAAGGACGATTAAATCAACTTGTCTAGTTTCATATGTTTTAACTAGTTGTTCATTATTTCTTAAAAGCTCTTTATAGTCTTCCTCTAAGTTTTCTTTGCTTTCCTTTATAATATTTAATCTCTCTTCTAAATTATTCATTTCTTCAGTTTTTATATTGTATTTTTCTTCGAGAGTCGTAAGTTCTTCTTTAATAACAGAAAGATATTCCTCTTTATCATCTACTTTCTTTGAAATAGAATCAAGTTTCATTAGAGATTCTTTTATTTCTTCGTTAATTTCTTCTAATGCTTTTTTATCGAGTTCTTTTTCTACCTCTGTTTCACCATTGCTAATTGTTTCTGAAATGTCTTCTATGCTATTCTCGAATGTCCTTAACTTTTTGTCAATTATATCTCTTGAATTTTTAGCTTTCGATAAAAATTCTTTATCTACTTTATCATTATCCTTTTCTGATTTACTTTCCTTTTCTTCCTCTTTAAACTCGTCTGTCATTTTATTGTTTTTATGGAGTATGGATTCGTTTATTTTTTATTTATATAGAATTAGAATTTTGAATTTTAAAATTTATTTTTTGTTTAAATATGAAACCCTAAGTTTCTTTTGTTCAAATAAGTGTTGATATAAATAAGTATATTCCTTATCAAAGATAGCAATCACATTCCTTAAGAAATATACCAATTTTACCTATTTAAATTTTTGATTTTTTCGATAAATCAGATATATCAATCATTAAATTTTTAAATGATTATGATTTAAATTGTTATTTGAATCTCAATTATATGGGGTTATTCGTGTCTTTTGTCCGGATTGTAAGATATCGATAATCCTTTATCTATGATTCGCGTTTGAACAGACCCAATAACCCCACCTAAAACTACTTTTTCCTGAGAGGTCTTGCTAATCTATTTTTTTTCTCATCAAAATATAATACATAATATCTCCCTAGTAATTGTTCCAATTGAGGGTAACATTCAGGTTTTCGTTCTTTTAGCCATCTTATTCATGAATGATAATAAAAATAAAATAAAAAAAATTAATAATTACAGAATTACTAGATTTATACATGTCTACATTTCAGTTGGACTTAAATAAGGGGGATTTTCCCTTAATAATCAAACCTAATCTGGGACAGCCTCAGCTAATAAATCTAGAAGACTTTAAAAATAAAGAAGGCAAATATCTTAAAAATGTAATTTTTGAAGCAATAATTATAACTATCCCAAAACAGACTATTCCAGAAATTGGGAAGGATTTCCATCTTAATACATTTATTCAACCTATTTTAAAAGATGAGGGAAAATTCTTGGAAAGAAGGGGAGAGAGATACCCTTTAAAACTAATTGAAATAACCAGTTTAAATAAAAACATTAGTGAAAATAATCTCTTAAAAGAAGAAAATTGTATTCTTTTTGATTTACAGCATACAATTTTAAAAGAAGAAGGAATCTTTGGAGAAAGAAATGAATTATTTAAGATTGTATTTGAGATCAGTGATATTAGAAGTATCGAAGCATTATTTAAAAAAACTGAAAGAAGATTTATTTTGTTTGATATAATTTATCGAATTCCTAATAGAAATGAAGAAATCACCAATTTTCACAGTCTTGCTTTATTTAATAAAGGTTTAGAAAATTTAAAATTTATTCATGCAACAGATTTACATATAGCCAGAAGGAACGATTTTATTTCAAAATTTTTAAAAGAGAGAACAAGAGAGAAGGTCAAAAAGCGGAGTAAAAGCATTAGAATTCCTAGTAAAACTAAGAAATTTATGTTAGAGAGAGATTTTGATTTTAAAAAAGGATTTCAATTGTATAGATTTAAAGACCTTCGCAGTGCCAATTATAATTTTAATTATCACTTAAGAAAGCTAATTAGTTTTGTAAATGATAATAAATTTGATTTTATTCTGCTTGGTGGTGATTTGGTAGACTATGTTGAACCAGCTAACTATGATGAAGATTATAATAACAATTTCCATGTTTTATTTGAAATATTACTTGGTTTGAATAAAGGGTTAAATAAACCTCCTTTTTTAATAACAGATAAGGAATACATTAATAAAAAAGAGATTCTATGTCCCATATTTACAATTCCAGGAAATCATGATTATCGAAGAGGACATTATAGTATAAAATTAGGAAATATTCATAAAATCTTTGGAGTTTCCAGAAAAGATATAAAAAATTATGAAGATAGCAAAGATTTTAGCTATATTAGAGCTCTGTACTCTAAACGAATATTTTTAAAAGATTATTTTACATATTTCAATCCTAATCTTAACTATAAAGTAAAGATTGGTAATTTTAATTTCATATTCGTTGATACAGGAAGAGATTCGATTGCGGATATTCATGACCTTATTAGAGGTGCTCCAAGCACAAGAGGATTAAAAGATTATCAAATAGATTTATTGAGAGCACATATAAAGTTATGTAAAGATGAAAAAATAATAATTGTAATGCATACACCTCCTGTTTCACCAAACTTAAGCATTCTTAAAAGAAGAAAATATAGAAAAAAATTGAAAATAAAATATAGAAAGCTTAAATGGTCTGATTTCTATGAAGATAATTTGAGAAAAAAATTAGGAAGTTCAAGATTAGATACTCTCTTTAATTTAAAATATGAAACCATTATGTATAACTGGCCAGATCTATTAAGAATACTTACTGGATCTGATGAAATTATTAAAAGAAAAGTGGATCTAATTTTATGTGGGCATACTCATACCGTTAAAGAATTCAGGTTAAAAGAAGCTAAAAAAGTGGAAGCAGAAAGATTAAGTATAGGATATCTTTTTGCTCCTATTTTTATTGATGTTCCTTGTGAAGTCTATGCAGATAGATATAGAGATTTTATCAATAAATTCGAAGATCCAATGGATTTAAGTATTTGGTTTGATGTAAATAAGCCTTTTATCTTTCAAACCCAAGCACTTGGTCCTATAAATTCGCGTTTTAGAAGATATAAACCTCCAGGATTTCGTTATTTTGAAGTAAAAAATAATAAAATTGCAGAAATTAGTATTTACTCACTGCATTTGAAAAAAATATGATTTATTCTATTTCGCTTTCATTTGCTTTAATTAATTCTAAAACTTCATCATAAGTTGTATCTGGCATTGGACCAAATTTGGCGACTTTTAAAGCCCCCACAGCGTTAGCAAATTTAGCAATTTTTACTAATTCCCAATCCACCAAATACCCCACCATGAATGCTCCTCCAAAAGAATCTCCTGCTCCAGTAGGATCAACTTGATTCACTTTAAATCCAGAAACTTTTACTCCATCCAGGTTTTCAGAAGAAAAAATCATGCATCCTTCTTTTCCTTGCTTTAACACAACCAATTTAGATCCCATTTCTAATAGCTTAATACTGGCTTCTTTCTCACCTTTAACTCCTGCTAACATTTCAGCCTCTTCTCCACTTGGCATTAAAATATCTGTTTCTTTTAATACAGGTTTACAAATTCTTCTTATTGTATTCAAATCAAGCATTTCAGGTCTTATATTTGGATCAAATGAGACAATAACACTTGGATTCTTTTGTTTTGCTATTTTCAAGGCTTTGTAACATGCTTCTCGAGAACTCTCACTAATTGAGAGAGCACTGCCCATTATATGCAAACTTTTTATTTTTGAAAAATAATTTTCTTTTATATCATGAGGAGATGTTTTTCCAGCAGCTCCAGCTGCAAAAATAAATTTACGTGAACCATCAGAATTATATTGATTGAATGCTATTCCTGTAGTTGAATCCTTTAAGACTTTAATTTGGGAAATATCTACTCTGTCATTTTTCAATTTATTAATAATACATTCTCCAAATTCATCATCTCCTACTACTCCTATAAAACCAGTTGATAAATTAAATTGCCTTCCCATTCGCGCTGCTGAGTCAATAAATATCGCTGGAGCCCCACTTGGAAAAGGTCCTTTGTAAATAGCGCCTATTCTTCCATGTGGGATATCCACATTACTCCGCATTATCTCAACTAATAATTCTCCTAACGAAATTATATCTGGGCACATAATTTTCTTTAATCTAATTTAAAAATTAAAAATTTCTAAATAATATTATAATCATTTCACCAAAAAAAAGTTAGAAGTAGTTAATAATACCTCAAATACTACATAAATAAAATTCACTAATAAAGAAATATAGATTATTAGGGGAAGATAAGCTCAGAAATCATATTCATTATGAATTTGCTTTTTCTTCTTAAGAGATTAATGGGAATTCTGTGGGAAAATGTGTTTTCATATTTTAAATGCTTGAAAGAAAAAAATTTGCTCAGAACTTAATTCTTAGCTTAAGTATTTTATAACTTTTTTTATCAAAAATATCTAATTTTAATTTAATTCTTTTTAAATGGATACAAAGTTTATATAAGTTCTTTATTTTTCACTATCAATAATATTATTAATACTAAAAAAGAGGAAAGAAGGTATAAGTTAATGGTTATAAAAACTAATATAACTGAGATGTTAGGAATTAAACATCCTATTATTGCTGCTCCTATGGGTCCCTTTTACACAACAGAATTAACTATTGCCGTTTCTGAAGCGGGAGGTTTAGGAGTATTAAGCCATACTAATTTATTTGGAAAAAGTAGCACAGAAGAATTGAAGAAAAATATGGTGCGAGTAATTGAACACACTGATAAACCTTTCGGATTCAACATAAGAACATCAAGATTGCAAGTTGATGCTCCAGGTTTATGTCGAGCAATTCCTAGATTTATTAGGAACAATCCAAAACTTAGGGATCAATGTATTTATGCAATTACTAGCGCAGGTACTCCAAAAATGATACATAATAATTCATATGAGAGATTGAAAGAAGCTGGCTCTAATATAAAGCATTTTCATGTGGCTCCTGCATTATGGCTTGTTGATAAATGTGTTACTGCTGAAGTGGATGGCCTTGTAGTTACTGGTCTTGAAGGGGGAGGGCATCAGAGTTATGAAAAAATATCTACCTTAGTCTTAATCCAACAGGTAAAACAAGCATTCCCTGACACTCCTATGATTGCATGTGGGGGATTTGCAAGTGGAGATGGTCTAGCATCTGCCTTAGCAATGGGGGCGGGAGCGATCGCAATGGGTTCCAGGTTTATAGCATCAAAAGAAAGTGAATTTCATGATAATTATAAAAATATAATTCCTCCTGCTAAAGCTCAAGATACTATGTGGGTTACAGGTGTTTTAGGACCTATACGCCTCTGGAAAAATAATTATTCCCTACACCATGGTGTAGTATCTTCTAAAGAAGAAAAAATGGCATTAGAGGCACAATTAACTCCAGAAATAGCTTTAGAAGATCAAAAGAATTATGAAATGACATATGATGGAAATATTGAAGATGGAGCAGTTCTTCTTGGTCAGAGTATTGGAGTAATTAACTCTATAGATAATGTTAAAGATATTATTGAAGAGATCGTTAAGGGTGCAGAAAAAAGATTAAGGGAAGTTACTGCAAATATTATATAATAAACATTTGATTAAAATACTTATATTGTTTTTTTTCTTATTCTATTATATTTTAAATCAAAATTTTATGATTAAAAATGAAGTCAAGAAAAAAGATCGAATTAGTTTCTGAGATTATTGATAGGTGTGATGAAGGAGTCTGTTTTTATTGTGGGAGCACCCTAAATGGTGATATGGAAGCCGATGATTTTGATGAGGGTTATCCTGAGGATTGGTGCCCAGACTGCTGTAAAAGTATTAATCCCGATGATGATTGGGAAGATGCATGTTTAGTAGCAATAGATAAGATTATTCACGATGAAAAGTTTAAACCATAAAAAAAAAGAATAAAAATGACGAATACTAGGCAAGAAATTGAACCATTTAATTATATTGAGCTTTTTAAAAGAAATACAGCGTTAATAGTAACAATGGACAAAAGTGGAAAACTCAATATGATGGCATTGGATTGGAAAAAAATGGAAGAAATAGATGACAAAACAGTTATAAGAGCACAAGTGGCCTATAGTAGATATACCTATACTCTATTAACGGAAGGTGTAAATGAATTTACTATAAATATTCCTTCAAATAACATGTATCATGCTGTTGATATCGCAGGATCTTATTCAGGGATAAATACAGATAAATTTCAAAAAGCTGGATTGGAAACTATTCCAGGACAAAAAACAAAAGTACCTACCATAAAAGATTGAATGTTAAGTTTTGAATGTAAAATAATCCAAGGTAGTAAATCAGATATAAGCAGTCATCACTATTTTTATGGAGAAATTTTAGCTGCTTATGCTTCTAATGATATTATCAAATAATATTTTAAACTTTTTTTTCACAAAAGCAATCTGAAGAGTTTGAAATTTCCTCTCCACAAGGGCATTCTTCTGGATGTGAATATTTTTCACAGATCTTATTTATTGTTTCACATGAAAAAAGCAAATTGAACTTTTCACTTTCAGTATGAGCTTCTTCAGCACTTAACTCTAATTCGTTATATAATAATAACTCCAATAATCGAGCATGGCGTATTAATTCTTTAGCTAAATTGGTACCGCGGTTCGTTAATTTAAGAGGAGAATACCTAATCCAATCAACATATTTTTTCTTCTCAAGTCTCTCAATACAGCTATTAATTGTTGATAGTGGGATTTCAATTCCTTTTAAAGTTTTAATTTCTTCTTGAATATGTTTTAACTTAGCATTCCCATTAGTCCTATAAATAATCTTCAAAATTTGATAATCCATATCTAACATATTTAAAGAGAATTAATTATTAATGATTATGACCTCCTATAGAAAGGATTAAAGCCATTATTAGTATTCCTATAATAACTAAAATTAGCTGCTTAATTATTTCTTTAGTTTCTGTCTTTTCATGAAGTTGAGGTGTCAGATCTGATAAGGCTATATAGAGAAAGCTAGCTGCTGAAAGTGCCAAAAAGATTGGAACCGTTGCTTCAAAAACAGCTAAAATAAAGTAACTAATAATCGCAGCGGGTATTGTTGCTGAACTTGATAATAAATTATATAAAAGAGCTTTCTTTTTTGACATTCCATCATGCAGTAATATTGCGAAATCTCCAGTCTCTTGAGGAATTTCATGCATAATTATAGTAAAACCGGCTGCTAAACCTATATGAAAATCAGTAAGAAAAGCTGCTGCTATTACTATCCCATCAGTGAAATTGTGAAAAGCATCACCAACTAATATTAACGGTCCAGTAGCATGAGAATGAACCTCACATGCATTAACTTGACAATTTCTCCATATCAGAAATTTTTCTAAGAAGAAGAAAAAAAGTATTCCTCCTAAAATTATTGGAGTAATTAGATGTGGTTCTCCAACAGCTTCAATTGCTTCAGGGATTAAACCCATTAGTGCAGCTGTTAGTAAAGTTCCTGTTGCAAAAGAGAGCAATGCTGTAACTAATTTATTTTGAACTTTTTCACCTAATAAAATGAAAATTGAAGCTGCTAGTATTGCACCTACACTTCCTAAAACACTAAATAAGATAACCCATAATAACATTTTAAATTTATACCTCTGAGATTAATTATTTCAGATTTACGAATGATCGGAAATTATTTACGAATAATTGTAATTTATATTATTTAAATAATTCTATCCCAAAAAGACATAAACACTTCTTCTTTTTTTATAAAAAGAGATGGGATACAAAAAATAAGAATTAATGTTCAGAGACTTTAATTATTAAAATGACAAATGAATTATTATAGTAAATAAAAAATAATCAATGAGGTAATTATCTTATTAGCAAGCCTCTCCTTTTGACATGCATCGAATGCAAAAAAGAATTTAAGTTTAAATCATCAATAGAATATAAGTGCCCTGAATGTAAGGGGTTACTTTGGTTTAAAGCAGATATAAATTCAATAAAAGAAAAATTTCCTCCTATAAAAATTGTTAATAATATATGGGATTATAGATTTGCTTTCCCACCAATTAGTTCAGATTTTCATATTACTTTAGGAGAAGGTGGAACTCCATGCTTAACTTCTAAAAAATTTGGAGATAAATTAGGAATAGAAAA
Source organism: Promethearchaeota archaeon (assembly GCA_019057865.1). Taxonomy (GTDB): domain Archaea; phylum Asgardarchaeota; class Lokiarchaeia; order Sigyniarchaeales; family SOKP01; genus Loki-b32. The sequence goes on along the minus strand of JAHLWP010000004.1, from coordinate 121,298 downwards.
TCTATATTTCAAGGATGAGTCCCAAAATCCAACTAATTCTTTTAAAGATCGTTGTGCTGCACTTCTAATTTCTCATGCTCGTAGTTGGGATTTTAAAAAATTTATATGTGCTTCTAACGGAAATCAAGGAGCCTCTATTGCAGCCTACACATCGCTTGAAGGAATGGAATGTTTAAATATTATTCCTGAAAAAATCGATGTAGGTAAAAAAGCTCAAATGATAGCATATAATTCTGAATTAAAATTAGTTGGAGATACTGTAGATGATGCCATTGATTATATTCAAAAACAAAAGGACCTTTCTGAATACTATCAATGTACCCCTGAATTAAATCCACTTACTCTTGAAGCTGAAAAAACTATTGCCTATGAAATAATCAGTCAAATCGGAAAAATTGATCTGGTTATTATTCCTATGGGGAGTGGACAATTATTAGTTAGCTTATGGAAAGGATTTAATGAGCTTAAAGATGCGAATATTATTACTACTATTCCAAAATTAGTCGGTGTACAATCTCAAGTCTTATCTCCCATTGTAAATGAATTTTTAGAGTTTGAGGATAATAATCCGACAAATAAGGAAATTCATAATTCTCTTGCATTAGGAATATTGGTAAAAAATCCAATATATAAAGATTTAGCTATCAAATGTATTAAAGAGAGTGAGGGTACTGTAATTGCTGTTCCAGAAGATTTAATATTAACTTCTATAGATGAGCTCATAAGAAATGAAGGAATTTTTGCCGAACCAGCCTCCGCTTTAGCATTTGGAGCAATTCGAATACTACAGCAGAAAAAAATATTTAAAGCCCAAGAGAAAATTGTATGCCTCATTACAGCAAGCGGATTGAAAGCTCCTTATGTTTTGGAAGCTATTTCTTCCCAAACTAAAACAACCGGAAAGGGTTCAATAATTATAACTAAATTGAAAATTTTATCGCAAATTTCTTTAACTAGTATTAAAGGAATAACTGGAACAAAAATTAAGGAAACTATGGAAAGTATTACTTTAGCAGCAATTTATCAACATCTAAAGGAGTTAGAGACTAAAGGATTAATATCCAGAAAAAAAGAAGGAAAAAAAGTGTTATATTTCATAACAGATAGTGGCAAAAAAGTCTTAGATGCTTTGGATGTTTTAATTACATTGCTTTAGTATTTTTCCTGTTTGATAGTTCCTGATTCTTTTAGAATAAATATTTTATCAAAAATATAAGGCAGAGATTCAATTATATTCTTTCTTGAAGCAGCAATAAGTAAAATGGAGCCTATTGCCGCAAATCCAAACTGAAAAAAGTTAAATGGCATCTCAACCAATGCAGTAGCAACTCCAAGTCTAAGTATAAAAGCTTCATAAATGAAATAACCTAAAGGAATTAAAATTCCACCAATCAAAACGGCAATTACATCACGATAAGAAATCCTCCTTTCACAATCTTTTGGATTGGATATTAATCCGATTAGGATTCCCTCTACGCCTTTAATTATTACTGTAGCGGGAGCATAAACTATATAAGGTGAAAATATATCTGCTAACATGGGTCCTAAGCCACCAGCAATACCGCCTATAATGGGTCCAAATAAAAGTGCTGTAAACATTACTGTAACATCTCCAATATTAATGTATCCTCCAGTAGCGGGAATTGGAATCTGGATCCAATATGTTACTACAAAATTTAAAGCCGTGAAAATGCCAATCATCGAAATCAATAATGCATTACTAGGTAATAAATAACCTACAAAACTTTTTTTCTTAATATAATATTTTTTTTCTGTTACTACCTTCTGATCTTCCATATTTCATCATTTTAGGCTAAATGTAAGTTCAAACCTAGATCAAACCTAGACGTATAAAAAGAATTCTTATTAATATTTAAAATTTACTAATAAAAGTCTTTAATTTAATAAGTCAGAAAAATTGAAAAGTTAGCGGATTTGAAAGAATTAGGGATTTCTTTAATGTTATTATCCCTAATAGATAAACGTTTTAGAGAATTTAAATCCCTTAAAACGTCAGGGAGATGAGATATAAGATTATTATTCAAATCTAAATATTCAATAGATTTTAGATGAATTATACCTTTTGGAATATTAGTCATAAAATTATGGTCTAAACCAAGGCCTATCATTGAATGCAAACTTAGAACAGATTTAGGGAAGTCAGTCAATTGATTATATCCTAAATCTAAATATTTTAAAGAAGCTAAGTTAGCAATATCAACAGGAATATGTTTTATTTGATTGAATTGCAAACTTAAAGACTCAAGATTTTTAATATTAAAAATTGGGGGAGGAATTTGGGTTAATCCCCAACCATCAATTTTAAGATGTCTTATGTTATATATTTCACCAGTCTTACATGCATACCAAAATTGATTTAGACCGATGATAGCATCCGAAAGTTCTACATTGTTAATATATCCAAGCTTTATAGGGCGTAATACCATACCTGATTTATGGAAACAGATCTTTTCTTTAAAGTCCTCAAGGCATATTTTCCTCAAAATATTAAAATCTTTTGGTCTATATTCTTTCTCAAATTCCAATTTTATCATTCTTAAGATATCAGATTTGAGCATGTCAGGGATCCTTAATCCAGTAATTAGCATTAAGTATCCTATAACAAAGTAAGGAGCTCGCCGAAATGACCTGCCATCAACCATTTTTTTGAGGAATATGAAATTCTTTTCAAGATTTTGCCTCGAAAGAATTCTCTCATCACGATGGAAATCCCTTGAATCTAACCCACATGCGTTTAACATGAAATCTAAAATATCTCTTTCCTCGTCATCAGCAAGGATCTCTGGTCCGTCCCGCGCCATTTTTAAAAGTGTCACTGAATCTTAATATTTTTCTTAATATACACAAAGTAGTTAGAGAATTTAAATAATTTAAAAAATATAAAAATTAAATTAAAAAAATAGAATTTTTTAGAAATTTGAATATACCATAAATTTATTTCCTGAACCTAGACTATAAATTTCAAATTTTGAACCCTTTTTGGTCTCGCAAAACATTTGAATCATAGGGAAGAGGTAGATCTGAGTAGTGATTTGTGAATCTTTATCCTTCTGATAGGTTTTATGATCGCTTGCTGCTGCTGATATTGTTTTCTTAATATTCTTATTCATATAACCAAGAGAGGCTTCTGCTTTAGATTCTAAATCCTTAAATTCACTAAATCTGATTCCTTCTACCTCTTCTATCATTTTATGAAGATCTTCTCCAATTTCCTTTTCATATTTCGTTTGAGCGGAACTATGAAGTATAGGAACTCCAGTTACTACAGTTTGAAAGGGAACAGGAAGAATTTCATACTTATACAGATTTTTATGCCCTCCACATTCTTTACATTGCTCGCGTCTATTCCCCGTACCATAACAGGCAGCACAAGGATACGAGAATAGTTTTTTTTCCTTTTTTTGTTCTTCCCCTACTAAAACCATCAAATTTTCTTCTATTTTTCCAGTTCCTTTGCATGTTTTACATTTATCATCAGTATATCCTCTACCTTTACATGTTTTACATGAAACTGCTTGAATTGACTCATACATAGGGACTTTATCATCATCCTTCCAATTTTCTTTATTTATTTTACCAGCACCTTTAAAAGAATAATAAGTTTCTCTGCTCACTCTGGGTGCCATAACAGTATTATCATCCTTCCCTTTGGGGGCAGCTCCAAGAGTTTTTTTAACAGCAAAATATATTGCGGCTTCCTTCATAGTTTCTTTTACATATTCTGCTGCACTTACAGCATCTAAGGAGAACATGGCTCCTTTTGTTCCAAATTGCTTTTCCATATTTTTACGATCTTTTCTTACAGAACGTTGTTTCCATTTCTCGAAAATATCATCTAAATTAGGTGTTTTTATACGCACGTCTGGCATTTTTTTAATCACATAAGAATTTTTTTTTAAATAGTTTTTTATGAATTGAAATTATAAAAATATAAAATAGAATTATTTATAACTCCTTCTCAATTTCAATAGATTATTTTTTTCTATCTTTAATTAGATGATAGAACACAAATTCATAAAATAGATTAATTTTAAAATAGATTAATTTATATTTTTATATAGATAGAATTCATAATCTAAAACAATTAAAAAACAACTAGGAAGTAAAAGTTTAAAAATGTCTGCTGAGGATAGACAAGCGGTAGAATACTTTCTTGAATGGATAAACAAAGGGGGACTTTCCGAGTGGGTTTCCCACTTTTTAAACCAAGGGGACGAAGCTAAGCTTAGAGAAATTAAAGAGATCTATGATAAAATCAAGGAAGTATTTGGATTCTAATGAAATTTTTTTATATTATTTATTCTGGTTTATTTGTAGAATATAAAAGTGTTTTAATTTGACTTTTCCTTTAAAGAAATTTTTCATGGTTTTAGATAAAAATCGTGAATCTAAGAAAGAATTAGTTTTCAATGTAAATTTCTTTTATTTAAAATCATTTAAGCAAAAAAATTTTACTTTTTCTTATGTAAATGAACCATTTTTTAGAGGAACAGTTATTTTTGGGCTAGATTTCAAGAATAAAATGCGCCCATTAAATTTTAATAAAATTGACAAGGATGGAGCAATAAACCCTGTAAATCCACGTATTTTTAAGAAATTTTTACTATCAAATGAGAATAAATTCATTGCTTTTTCGAATCAAACTCCTTCGGAAGACTTTATACCAGTAAAAGAAATGTTGAATAATTTTCAATTTGATAAGAATAAGATAGTTAATTTAACATTCTGTAATTCATGTTTGGATGAACAGAAATTCACAATTTTAAATGAGGGCTTTCAAATTAAATCTTTTAAAAATCAAAAAATTTGTGCTGATTGTGCATATGATATTATTATTAGACAAGCAAAACTCTCAGGCTTATTCTCTGAAGGACAAGTTAGTCCTAAATTAAAAAATTTCTTTCAACATATGATACTGAAATTTAAGGATATCAATAAAGTCATTTCGGCATTTAAATCTGATTTCGATCCAATTTTGAATAGAGATATAACTTTATATAATATAGAGAAAAGCCCTACTATTAGTAAGAAATATCTTGATTATAAAGTAGAAAAATTGGATATCATATCATCATTTAAAACATTACTGAAAAATCAGAATATTTCTACTTTATTACCAATCCAAGCAATTGCAATTGAAAAGGGTCTCTTATCAGAATACAATGATCAATTAATTATGGCTCCTACATCAGCAGGTAAAACATTAGTAGGCGAGTTAGCAGGAGTTACTAAGGTGCTTAAAAATAAAAATAAAAAAATGTTGTATTTAGTTCCAATAGTAGCCTTAGCTAATCTAAGAACTGAATCATTTAAACAGATATATAAGCCTTTAAACTTAATAATTCTTAAAAGAGTTGGAGAATCTTTATTTGAAAAAAAAGAAGAGGATGACAATTTAGAAAGTCTAATTAATGCCGATATAATCATCGCCACTTATGAAGCCATTGATTATATATTAAGAAGTGGAAATAAAAAAAAATTAGGAAATATTGGAACCATCATTATCGATGAAGTTCAAACCCTTATAGACCCTGATAGGGGTTTTCTTTTGGATGGTTTTATTGCTCGCCTAAAATCTCTTTATGAAGCTCAATTTTTATATCTAAGTGCTACAGTTGGAGAACCAGAGCTTCTAGCAGAAAATTTAAATTGCAAATTAATTATGTACAATAATAGACCCGTTCCTATTGAACGCCATTTATTATTATGCTTAAATGAAACAATCAAACAAAAATTTATAGCAAGGATAGTAAGAAAAGCTTTTTCAAAAAGATCACAATATGGGTACAAAGGACAATCAATAATTTTTACAAACACAAGAAAGAAATGTGAGTCTCTAACACAATATTTTTGTACAAAAGGAATTAAAATAAAAGCTTATCATTCTGGATTAACAAATGAAGAAAGAAAAATTATTGAAACAGAGTTTCAGGCACAAAGAATCGCAGGTGTAGTTGCTACTGCTGCATTAGCAGCAGGAGTAGATCTCCCCGCAAGACAGGTTATATTTGAATCTTTAGCGATGGGAATAAAATGGTTATCAGTGGCAGAATTTGAGCAGATGTTAGGAAGAGCTGGTAGATTAAAAAAGCATGAATTAGGGCTTGCTTATGTTCTTGTAGAACCTGGAAAACTTTATTCTCCGAGAATGAAAGAAACCGAAGAAAATATTGCAATAAAATTATTGAATGGAAAAATCAAAGATTTCGAGTTATCTCCTAGTGATGATAAATCTCTTACCGAAATTTTGGCATTTATTTCAGTTTTTAAAGAGGGAATTACAAAAGATAAAATTTATGAGTTCTATTCATATTTAATCAATGATAACTTCGATTTAGACTCTTTTCTAAAAAAACTAAATTCTCTGAAATTGATAAGAATAAAAGAAAATTTTCTTCTTAAATCAACACAATTAGGGCAAGCAATTGCCAAATCCTTCTTAAAAATTGATCAATGTTTAGAAATTATAGAAATTATTAAAAAGAATGAGAAATCTATTAATGAAATTGCCCTTGAAATCAAACCAATTAAAAATGTATATTTAGCTACAAAAATTGTCGCTGATTTGGCTAAAAATGTTAGAATGAAATATCTCTCAAATAATTTATTTAGTGCTAGTGTATTATCATTGATGAATGCCGATTATGTGAAAAAACGAAAAACATTTTCTAATGAATTTATTGAATTTATAACGAAGTTAACAGGGGATATATTCAATTGCAATTGTAAAGATAATCCCTATTGTGATTGTGGGAGATTGAAACTTGAAAAGATAATTCTAAATCTACGAACTAATAAAAATTTATCTATAAAAGGGATATCTAGTTATTTAAATGATGAATATAAAATAATAGTATTTAAGGGAGATATTATTGATTATTTAGAAAATTTAATCTACAGTTTGGAGAGTATAAAAAACATTATAGAAGGAATAATGAATTTAAATATCAAATATAAAAAAGAACTTTCTGAAATCCCTAAAATAATTGAACGCATCAAATATTAAGTATATAAATTTATTATATCGTAAAAATTTATTAATTAATATTATAATTCAATAAGATTTTATTGGGAAAATTAAAATTTAACTCAAAAATTTTATGCTTTATTCTATATTTCTTTTTAGCCATTCCGGTTCATTGATGTATGAAAAAAATTTCCAAGACATTGAGTCTGGAAAGATGGAAATATTTAGTAGCTTTTTTTCAGCTATAAAAAGCTTTATTTCAGAATTAGTTCTTGAAGGTTCAAAAGAATTAAAGAATATTGAGTTAGGTGACTATACAGTATATATAACATCTTTGGAGGAAATTGAAGCAGATTTAGTAATTATTGCCGATAAGCAAGATTATAAAAATATTACTAAATTAATTCCTAAATTTATAAAAGTTTTATTAAAATTTAAACAAAATATTCTCGATTGGGTTGAAGATAAAAAAGAACTTAAGATCTTAGATAAAGCTCTTTCAGAATTGATATTATCTAACAAGAAATTAATAGAAGGAACATCATTACTTGAAAAACCAGAACATTTTCTAAAAACAATTTGGTCACATAGGAAGGATCATTCTGTACAAGAAAAAAAAGTTATAATTCAAGAAAGAGAATTACTTATTGAAAAATTCAATAAAGCAGCGATTATTGAGAAATTACTAATTGTAGAACGAATACTTAAATTATGCGAACGATTAAGAGATGAAAGATTTTTTATGGTTTATCAAGAGGAATTAAAAAAACTTAAAGGTTTATATAAGGATACAAAGCTTAAATTGAATTATTATTTAAATAAAGTAAAAACATCATTACCAGCTACAATTGAAGGAATGGGTTCCAAAGCTATTCGTGATGGTGATTATAAGGATATTTATATTAATTTATACTCGTTTTCTACTAAGTTAAAGCTTATATCTTCAAAAAGCAATTGGATGAAGTATAGAGATTTAGCTTTAAAGTTAATTAATAAAGAAGAGATTACTGATGAGGAGCTTACTACTACCATATCTTCAATCCTAAATATGAATGACAATATTGAGGATTATTTAAATTAAAAATTAAATTAAGTGTAGTTCAATAACATCATTATCTTTTAATTGATATTCTGTACCTACTTTTTTACGCTTTTGGCGATCTGCTTCTCTGATTACTATTGCATGATCGAATAACTCAACAAAACTTCTATGGATTTTATTTGCAACCTCTTTTACAGTAGCATTTTCTTTATTGATAATTAAAGGCTTTTCTGCAATTATTCCAAAATTCATAGTGTAGATTCTTATTTTATCCAAATATTTTAGTAAAATTTCGCCAAAATTATCTGGAAATTCACTTTTTTTTACACTAGTTCCAATGATTATTGGAAATGTTTCTGAATATAATTTTTTTAAATTTTCAAATATTTCTTGAGTATGAGCTAGATCCCCCTTAGTTCCAATTATAATTGCTTTTTTATAAACTATTGAAGGATTTAATGCATCAACAACTTTTTCAAGTGTAATTCTACCATAAACCCTGACTATTGCATTTCTGAGGCCACCTTCATGAACAATTTCTTTTATTCTTTCAGTTAATTCATCAAGATTTTCATTGATGTTTTTTGCTTCACTTGTCAAGTATAAGACTTGAATTTTATTAGAACCTGTTTTTTCAATTGTTATTGGTGGTGGAGGAATATTTATCCTTATATTTGCGTTATTTAATTCATTTAATAATAGGTTCATTTGTTCTTCATAATTGCGTGATAAATCAATACAAATGCAAATTAAATCGCAAGATCTTAGCTGAGAAAGAATTTCCTTACCATTTCCAATTCCATTTGAAGCCCCCTCCATTATTGAAGGCATATCAACAATTTGATATCTAATTTTATTATATTCGTAAATTCCTATTTCTGGAATTGGGGTAAATTTTCCAATCTTTTTTTTCGCAGCTCCAGTTAAATAATTTAAAAGAGAGGTTTTACCAGCTCCAGGTGTATGGAAATCACTGATTAGGATTATTTGAATTCCCTCTTTCTTTATTGAAAAGGGAGATATAATTTTTTGAGTACTTTTTTGTATATATCGCTTTTTTTCAAATTCTTTTTTCAATTTAGCTAAGCGAGAGCGATTTAGGGCTACTATTTTTTCTGTAGCTTTATGTTTAGGAACTAAAGATAAAAATTCCTCAAGTTTTTTTATTCTTTCCTCTAAAGAACCAGCATCTAAATACTCTTGATATTTGGCCTTAGCTTGAGGTGGTAAATTAGAGCTCAAATTAAAACCTCTATAAGTTAATTAAAATATAGATCGGAATCTATCTTCTGTTTTTAGTTTTAAATCGCCTAAAATTTCATTGATTCGACTTTCAAATGTTTTAAAGTATTTATATTTTTTTTCAAAGATATCATACAAAGAATATCTATTAAGAAAATAAGATAAAATCTCAGTCAAATATTGTTTAACCATTGTTGTGTCTGTTTCTTTTTCAATTATGGCATAAGATAATAGAGGTTGCTTATTATTAGGATCATCCCCTGGTAAAGCAATCATTTCCGAATAGCAGACTAATTTAAATGAGGCAAGAGATACTACATTTATATTGTCACCAAAGACTTCAGTTGTGAAGGATTCTAAAGCAGAAAGGAATCCTGCTCTTAAATCGGCATCCAAAAGATTATCTGAGGAAGAATAGTATTTAATTTCGATAAGATTCTTAGTGCCTAAATTCACGCCCACTTCAAGGATAGCCATAATTCAGATTTTTTTTTTTGAGTATAAGATCTTACTTTAGTAAGATTATATGTTTTATATTAATAATTAATATATTTATTTCTATTTCTTTTTAAACTATTAATTAATAAATTTTTATTTGTTTTTTATATGCAATGAAGGTATTTTGGAGCAAAAAGGCTACCGTAAGAGGTCCTACTCCCCCAGGAGTTGGGGTTATCGCTGCGCATCTTTCAAGAACATCATCAAAATCAACATCTCCAAATAATTTCCCTTCAACTCTACTTTGTCCGACATCAATAATTATAGCTCCTTTTTTTATTTTCTCCTGAGTTATAAAATTTGGTATTCCTACTGCTACTATTAGTATATCAGCTCTTCTCATATGTTCCTCTATATTCTTTGTTGATGTATGACAAACCGTTACAGTTGCGTTTCGTTTTAAAAGCATGAAAATTAGTGGTTTCCCTACTAGATTGGAACGATTAATAATAACTACATCTTTTCCCTTAAGATCTATATTATAATATTCGAGTAAAGCTATAATACCTTTAGGAGTACATGCTGCTAATTCTTCATTATAATCAAAAAGCATACCTTTGTTAATAGGACTAGAACCATCTACATCTTTAAGAGGAAATATCTTTTCTATGAATTCATTTGTACTCTCACGTAATTTATTTGGAAGAGGTAATTGTAAAATAATACCATGAACAGTTTTATCCTTATTTAATTTATCAATTTCATTTAATAACTCTTCATTTGAAATTTCTTTATCCAATTTAACTAAGATAGATTCAATACCTGCCTCAGCACACTTTTTTCGTTTAATATTAACATAAACTTCTGAAGCTGGGTCTTCACCAACTAATATCGCGGCTAATTTAGGTTTGATTCCTGTTTTTTTAACAAATTTATTTATTTCTTCTTTTAATTCTAAATTTAACTTATCTGCTAAATTTCTTCCATTTAGAATTTTATTTTCCATCGTTAAATAATAGTATTAATTGATAATATCAAAACTTTTGAAACTTTCCCTAAATTTAAATGAGATTATTAATATAGTCATAAAGAGTAATGAAAGAGATTTATACTCTTCTTTTTCGCCAAATAACATAGATAAGAAAGATAGTGAATCCAATACTACCTAAAACTGCTATTAAAATCCAATAATTAAACTCTACCATCCAAACATCTTCATTTAATACACTTAGAGAGTTAAATGTGTTTAAGATTTCAAAAGCAAAATAAGAACTGACAATTGAAGAAGATTTTTCTTCATCACCATAAGTGGTATCTACAAAACCCCCATCTATAAAATTTTGATGATCTATTACCCAATTGACTGTGGGACCCTTATTTAAGTCTTGAGGTTCAATTAAATCTATTTTATTAACACAATAAAACGTACTGCTTAGTAAAGCAAATATAGCTGAATCATCAGGTAAATACCCCCCATAATTATTTATATCACCCGTATTGTTTACATAAAATGATTTAAAATAATCTAGAGTCTGACTAACATTAACTAGATCATCTGGACTGAATCCTAAATCAGTTAAAATTGAAGCAGCATAATAAGTACTTAACAATGTGGAGGATAAGCTGCTATTCCCACCATAACCGCCACCAGTATTATTACAAGATAATACCCAATTTTTATGTAAAGTTTCATTTTTATGAATATTTACAGATTCATTAATTAAAGAAAAGATTTGAATAACGAAATAAGTCGAACTTATACTGACCGAAGTAGATGTATTCGATATAGAAAAACCCCCTCCATCCTGCTCAGTTTGATTAAGATATTCAGAAATCCTATCTTTTAAATCGGCATCAGGTGAATCTTCTAAAATTTCAAGTGATTTTAATAGAAAATATAAATCATAAATAAAATCTTCTTCATTAAATATCTCTGTTATATTCTCTTTTAAATTATCCTTAAGTAAAGAGGCATCATGAGGGTTTTTTCCAGAGGAATCTAAGATTTGCAATGCATAAGCAGTAGCTTCATATGAAACAGTTTCACCATTATCCTTAGAATTTGAAAATCCAAAACCTTCAATTTCATTACTATATATAAAATTAATTAAATAACTTTCGCGGGACTTACCTATAACCGCAGGAATTGCACTTAATAAAAATATGAGTACTAAAACAATAACAATTAGGTTCAGATATTTACTCTTCACTTATAGAAAACCTTAATATGATTCTGAATAACTAAATTTTAATTTCTAAAATTTAACTTGGAATTAAAAATTAACTATAATTAATTGATTTTATATCAAAATTTCAACGTAAAAGAATATTAAATATTGAGATGAGATTTATATATAGAAATTTTTTTGTATATAAAATCTGGAAAATTTATTTATAAGTTTAAAGTATTTCGCTGATATCTCGATATAATAAATTTTTATCAGATTGGAATTGTTCATAAGTAATAAAAAGTTGTAAAAAACTAGGGAGACTACCTAAAATCGCTGCTCCATTAAAAATTGCATATTGAAGATTATCTGGAACAAAAAATCTAAGGAGTTTATTTGCAGATTCAAAAAATTCAGAAAATTCTTGAGCAGGAGTTTTTTTACTAACTTTTTCGGGAATAACAACTTTCTCTAATTCCTCGATGGTTCTTCCACAATAAGGGCAGAAAACCGAGGAAGGATCTTTTATTTCTTTTTTACATTTTGGGCATCTAACCGTGATTCCTTTTTTCAATTTTTTTTCTTTCTCTACTTCAGGGCCAATTTTTATTTCAGGTACTACCATTCGAGCGTTACAAGAGGGACAATATTCTATTCCAGTGCTTAAATCCACATAAGCTCCACATTGAGGACATGTATCTTCTTTTTTCTTCTTAATTTCCATTGCTTGTAATTTTATTAATTCACTTTTAACAGCAGACATTGGAGTAATTGGTTTAGGAATACGCCCTAACTGGGGGAGAAGTTTATCTAATTCTGATTCAAATCTTTCTTGAAAACCACTATATGAAAGATTTCCTCCTGAAAATACTATATGAGATAAAAGTTCACTCCAATATTGTTTATCCATAATTTTTAAACAAGTAATAATAGCTTCTTGAATGCTTTGAACATTACCATATCCTAATATACTAGGATTAAATAAAACTTCAGGAGCTTCATGGAGGACATGACTAGGGATTTTTAAACTCGCCCCATCAGGCATAGAATAACTTAATTTATCCCTTGTAGTAGGAGATTTTTGTGGATCTAAAATGAAATAACAATTTTTTTCCTTAATTTCCCTAACTATTTCATCGACTGCCGAAGATGCTATGCTTATCCCTTCCCTCATTAATAGATTTTTTAAGTTTTGATTAACATCAATACCCGCAAGCTTTATCTGTTGGACTGCTTGATGGACTATTTTTCCATTAACAACTGGAACAACCCAGGTTAATCCATCACCACTTTCTATAACCAAACCTGATGTAAGACCAACACTAAATATTGACAATAATGGTGTTGACATCATCATTAAACTTTTAACTCTATGCGTTTCAAATAGAACTCTTGCAATATATTCCTTAGTTTCTTTTTGTACAAATGGCGCTTCAGTATAAAAAACAGGATAATCATAGAGGTTGTCAATTCTTAATAATGTGTAAAAGATATAATTTAAGATCTCATAATAACTATTCCAATCCATAATTGTGCCTCTCTGTATTGGATATTTTATCTTTAACACACCGCGCATACGTTCTGCATCATTACCAACATATATACTGCGCGCTCCAACGTCAACTAGTACAGCTTTATATTTTTCTGTTCCAGTAATGCATGGGAATACAAATCTAGGGCTAGGTTCTCCAGCAAAACCAATTTTTACATATACTGAACCAATGTCAATTATTATCGGCGTTCCGGGTAGAGGTATTGCCATCCTAGATCAAAATTGTTATTCTATTCTAATTTCCTAATAATCATTAAAACTTCTTTAATGATAATATAATATTATAATAATAAAATTCTTAATTATATTTCTTTTTACACAGAAATTTTTCAAAAAATGAGTTACTATATTCATTTTATAGAACTATTGTTTTAGATGTTCTAATAATGATTTGAGAATATTGGTTTGTAATAATAATCCAATTAATTCATTATTCTCATTTACTACTGGTAAACGTTCAATTTTTTTATCAAACATAAGCGCTAAAGCGTACTTTATAGTGGTATCCTTTTTAACGACAAATGGTTCTGGAGTCATCAAATCTTTAACAGTTTTATTTGGAGATTCTAGGTTCATAGCAAATCTAGCTAATCGGATGTCTCTTTGTGTTATAATTCCAACTAGCTGTTTTTTTATAGTATCTTTTACAACGGGAAGACCTCCAATATTTTTTCTTAACATTAGAAGTTCTGTTGTACTGATTTTCTCATCAGGAGTTACATAAAGTGGATTATAAATCATAATTTCAGATACTTTAATTTCCCCGAATTTATTTAATTTATCTTCTACCATTCTATTCTATCTAATGATTTTTTAAAACAGTATTATATTTCTAATCCTTTGTTAGAAATAATCAATTTTAAAATTAAAATGTAATTATTAATTGATTTTCATCAATTCACCAAGTCTCTTCTCAGCTTTTCTAATTTCTTCTAGATATTCATTGTAAGACTTTAAAAGAAATCTACCCCATACATTTATTTTTACATAGCCTCCACCTCCACTCCCGCCTTTACTGGTATCAACGGGGCTCATACCTGTTCTTTTCTCAATCCTCTTTAGAATATTCCAAGCATACTTATATGAGTAATTACATTCTTTGGCTGCTTGAGTTAATGACCCTTCTTTACTTTTTTCAATTCTTTCTAATAATTTAGCCCATCCCGAACCCAATATACTTTTATTCTCGAATTCTAACCAGATTTTAATACCAAAACTTATTTTGGATTTTAAATCTTCAATTTTGGGTTCTTTAGACATAATTATTAATTATTTTTAGATTATTTTTATTTAATTATTTTATTATATCTTTTAACAGAAAAACATTAAAGTTAGGAGATTTTTAATTTTTTATTAATTAATGGTTTGAATTTATGTATATACCTAGAACTAGTACAATAAAGGAAGGAAGAAAAGTCTTTAATAATTTATTTTATTTCCCAGAAAACCAAATGCTAGATTGCAATCAATATATTATTGTAGATCAAAATTCTGATGAACTAGCTCTATTTGATACAGGCAATGGGGCAAGTCTAAAAGGTTTATTTGATGGAATGAAAAAAATAAATTTAGATCCTAATAATATAACTAAGGTATATCTCACACATGAACATGTTGACCATGTTCTAGGAGTCTATAAAATAATGGAGGTTATGAAAGAAAATCCTCCTAAGATTTTTGCTTACGGTGATACTGCTAATATCTTAAAGGGAGGTAATGAATCCAAAATTTTTCCCGGAGATTGGGGAATTGGACCAGAAATGTTTGGTATAGAAATAGAACCATTAGAAATTATTGACCTTAATGGCTTAACAGAAGTTCAAATTTTTCCTGGATTTACTTTTCAGATTCATTATACTCCGGGACATTCTCTTGGTTCGATAAGTTATTATGAACCAAATCATAGAATATTGATTCCGGGAGATTTAGTATTTACAGGTGGGAGTTTTGGGAGATATGATTTTCCTGGAGGATCCTTAAATAAATTAATCGAATCAATAAAGTTTGTAAATAATTTAGATGTAAAATATCTTCTTCCTGGTCATATGGGTATTAGTGAAAATGGAAACCAACAAATAGAGCTTTCTTATCGGATGGTTAGATCTATTAGATCATTTTATTAAAAATATTTATAATTAGGGAATAGAAATTTTTTTTAATTTAAGTGTTATATAGAAAATTAATAAAAGCCCCATTATATGAAAATTTTAATTAGAATATGATTAATATGGAAGAAATTAACAAAAAGAATAATAGTTCAATGGGAAAGGACGTAATAATTTTAAGAAATTTTTCAAAAGGAATATTTTTCTTACCCTTGTTTGTATTATCGATACTATTTTGGATAATTCAACTGTTTCTAGAGGAGGAGTTAAACGCTTGGCTTGGTGGGATTTGGATAATTATATTTTTTGGAAATTTTAGTGTAACTGTATTAGATTTTCCATCATATAGAGTCTTAGTTTTAATTCTCATTACTATTATTGTTGTTTTGTTAGTTATTTTTTTTAGTTTAATTCCTACTTTGGAACAAGAAGGAGTTCTTGGGGAGGATTTTAATCTTGGACTTCCGGCAGAGTTCTATATGATAATGACCATAATTTTAGGATTGATTTTAGGACTGATTTTTATTACAACTAGATTTGATTATTACAAAATTGAGAGAAACGAAGTTTATCATAAGAAAGGCATTTTTTCTGTGACAACTGAGCGATTTCCAGTTAGAGGTTTAAGGATCAAGAAAGAAATTCCGGATTTATTTGAATATATGATGTTAAAAGCAGGTACTATTAGTATGATATGGAAGAATAAAATCGTTATTCTTAATACAGTCCTAAACGTAAAGAAAAAAATTGAGCAAATTGATGATCTTTTGAGTCATCTCCAAGTTGCTGTTGATTAAGACTTCTATAATAACTAATCCAGCTATTTATAAGTCAAACTATATGTACTATCCATGCTTTTTTTTATACTTATAGATTAAATAGCTTAGTAATTAAGATATCAATACTATTTTTAAGTCAATCAAAATGATAAAAATATTTAAATAACACATCTATCTTTTATTTTAATAATCCTATTATTTAAATTAAAAACTTTTAAAAAAATAGTGAAAATTTATGTCTGAAAAAAAAAAACCTAAACACCCAAGTGAGATCTATCTAAGATCTTATCCTAAAATCATATTCTTTTGGCCATTACTTCTAGTTTCTTTTTTTTGGTGGTTAATTCAGCTCTTTGGTGACAAACCTATTGGTTGGTTAGGGACAGTATGGATGATTGTATTTTTCACAAATCTGTTCATAACCGCTTTTGACTTTTCTTCGACTAAATTCTTTGTTATGGTTCTGGCAATAGTTATTGTACTTTTAGTATTGGCATTTTTTGTCTTACCGAATATTGCTGTAGATATAAGTTTTGGAGACTTCAATCTAGGATTAACTGAAGGATTCTATCTTACTACCACAATAATCCTTGCAATTATTTTAGGATTCGTTATTCTTAGCTCTAGATTCGATTATTGGAAATTAGAACGGAATGAAATATACCACAAATCTGGTATTTTTAGCTCTGCTGAAAGATATCCCGTAAAAAGCCTACGTCTAAAAAAAGAAATTCCTGATGTTTTTGAATACTTTTTACTGAGAGCAGGTTCATTAACTTTATTACCAGGAAGAGCAGATGAGGTTATTCATTTACCAACAGTTCTTAATATCAACAAAAAAGAAGAACACATCGATTGGCTGTTATCTCATGTTAGTGTTGAACCCGACGAAGTAGATTCGTGATTTATCATACCAAGAAATCTCTGGGTGTCGCAATAATTAAATTAAATTTATTTTTTTATTTCTTTTATATTTTTCTTATTTTTTTTATGATTCTTCTTATCAAATAGAAATGAATTTTATTATTATATGATAATAATGATTAAATTTAAGTGTTAAATCTCACTTTTAAAATACACATTATGTCTCACCCTCCAATTCTTCTGTTTGATTTTGATGGCGTAATCATAACTCAAAAAGCTCTCGAATATACCGCTTTAAAGTATTTAAGAAAAAAATTTTATAAATGGCAAAATACAAAAAATTTAAGGCTTATTGATTTAGCTCGTCTTTTTGAAGAAGCCGATTCAAAAAATAGAATTAAAGCATTATTTAAGGCATACAGAGTATATAAGCCTTATATCCCTAGTAGATGGAGAAGAATTTTATTTTTTATTAGGTTTAGACGATCCTATCCTAAATATGAGAAATATGAAACTTTAACACAAAATTTAGAAAAAGTTTTAATTAGACTTAAAAAAGGAGGTTTACTTCTGGGAATTGTATCAAATACAAGTGGAGAAAGGTTAAATGATTTTAGAAGGAGACTTAATTTAGATAAATTCTTTTCTGTTTTCATTTCTCGAGATGATACTCCTTATAGAAAACCAAATGCATATCCAATAATTGCAGCTTTGAAGAAAATTAAAAAAGAAGTAAAAATTTCTTCAATAAATAAAGAAAATGTATTTTATATTGGAGATTTACCTCCTGATATTGAATGTGCTAAAAATTCAGGAGTAAATAGTATTGCTTTACTAACTGGTCATGGTAATAAACATGACTTAGAGAAATCCAATCCAATGATTATTCTTCAAGATATTAAGAATCTTTTAGAAATCCAACCATTCAAAAAATACTTAATTCAGTAAACATTTAAGATTTTTGTATATGTTCAATCTGGAAGAATTTGAAAACAATAATCTCATTTTCATTGTTGATAGACTAAATAAATATCTAGAGAAGAATAAGATTACAAAAGTATCAAAAATAATTAATGAATTAGAAGACTTATTAATCAATCAAGAGTCGCTCGCTATACCTATAACTTATATCTTAAGTATTTTAGCAGAGAAAAACTTTGAATTAATTTCTGAAAGTTTAATTGAACAAGTTGGAAGTTTTCTCCACTCTGATAATAGTAAACTCAAAATAAATTCAATTATTTTAATTGGATTTGCTATTATGGCTAAGAGTAAATACTATAATAAATACTCTCTTGAATTTATTCAATTTTTATTGGATGAATCTAAGGATGTTAGAGATAATATTCATTATTTTTTATTACAATTGGTTAAAAAAGACAAAGAAATAGTCATTTCAAATAAAGACTTATTTATAGAGAGCCTTATGGTTGAAAAAAGCAATGATAATATTATCTCTTTATTGCAATTACTTAGTTATTGCATTGAATTAAATTTTGATCAGCTCTATAAGTTTAGAAAAGCTTCAAAATCATTGATAAAATCACATTTTCATGAAAAAAACTCTGAAATCTTTGTTGAGTTGCCAAATCTTATTAAAAAATTCTATCCATTTCTGGAAGAATACGATTTAGAAAATCAAAAACTTAGTGAGTTAATTAAATTATTAGATAATCAATTTCTAATGAAAAAGATTAACTTTACAGCAATATCTAAGGACAATGAAATAACTTTAAGAGATTATATGAATATTTTTAAAAAATCTTCACTTAAAGATGAAAAATTTTATTTCTATGTCAAATCAAAGGATGATGTAATTTATATTTATGAGATTGAAAAGCAAAAACTTCTTAATTTTTTCAAAGAAGATAAAAAAATATCTCATGAAAAGATATTTAACAATTTTTCTCAAATAATTGAAAGTGATTCAGAATTAAAAATTTTCATAAAAACACTGCTTAACTTGAAAGTAATAAATGGGTTTTATTCAAATCTAGGGAATTTTTATCCTTATAATTATTTGAAATCGCAATTAATAAACAATTTTCGAATAAATGGAATGGTAAATTTAAAAAATTATAATTATCTTCCACCTAAATTTTTGCACGATCTTATTCAAGCCATAGCTAAATCCTTAAAAAAGCAACTGTTACTAGGAAAAAGTAAAAATGCCTATTACTCATTAAAAAAAATAAAAGAACAAATTAATTCAGAAGCGGCTAAAAATATTGTTATTGATTTAAAATCATATCGAGAGAGATTATTAGATAGAGAATTTATCAAATTAATTCAAAATTTACCAAAAGAATACTTATCTATCTTTCATAAAGGAACCCAGTGGTTAACTAACTTAGGCTTGTTAAAAATAAAAACGGAAATTGAAAATTCAAAGTTAGTTGGATTTTTTAATATAAATAAGGTATCAGACAAATTTTTGATTAAAAAAACATTACTAATGGATATCTTAGATTATAATGTTGATTTGAGAAGTGGGATTTGGGATAAAAGTAAAGAGATTTTTTATTATTCAAAGTATTTAAAAGAGCGGATTGACGAAATTAGTTTAGTCCCTGAAGATGAAGAAAAAAAAGAGCAAATTATTGAATTGGCAAATGAATTGAACATAGAAGAAAATCATATATTAACAAAGATTGACGAAAATCTTCGTTTAATTGGAGAAGAGATCAAATATAAAAAACAAATAAAAATAAGTGAATATCTTGACAAGACAGGAATGGAAGATGATAAATTTATCGAATTTTTAAATGATTTAGGGTTAACTTATTTAAAGAAAGGAGATACTATAATTTTTAGTCCATTAAAAATTAAGGCTGCTAAAAATGATATCAAATATACTTTAATCGATAAATCGAGATCCGTTGATCATCTTTCTTTAGGAACTTTTGAAATAACATCAAATTTAATAGATGAATTAATTAAAGATTTACTTAAAGATGGAAAATTAAAAGGAATTTTTTATAATAATGAAGATGAGATACTTTTTTACACAGAAAGGGGTATTCGGAATTTAATGCTAGAAAATAATTTTCTTTTCTCTTTTCACGATCTTTTTTATGGTAAGAAATTATCTGAAGAAGAGATCAAATTTTTAAGGATTATCTTTGATGATTTAGTTAAAAGACGCAAATTGAGGGGACATTTTGATGAAAATTCGTTAACATTTTCAAGTGATGAAGTATTATTTGCTAATGACTACAACACAAATTTGCAGGAATTTTCAAAGATGGTGGATTCATATATTCAAAAATTCGATTTAGAATTTCTAAAAATAAAGAAGATTCTAATTAAAAAGGATGAAACGATCTATCCAAAGGAGATTAAAGCAGTAGAAGAATCTATTGATCGACTCAATGAAAAATATATTTTTTGGAGAGATGGGTTAGAATCGTTTATCCGCAGGGTGAATATAAAATTACTACGAGATCAAGGATTCAGCATTAAAAAATATAAGAGTTTACCAAAAGATGTTAAAGAAAAAAAAGAAATTAAATCTTTCGAAGAAGATATTGAAGTTTACGAACATATGAAAGTCTTTTATGGCTGGATTAAATTGTTCAATGACTTAGAAATTAAATATCCAAATATAATCTTTTATCAAAAAAGACTTATAAAAAACCCAGAAGATAAAGAATCCAAGAAAAAGTATTATGATTTGCTCGAAAATTTGAAATTAATCTAAAGAGTTTTAAAATTCGAAGGAACTTTATATTTTTTCATTCTTATCAATCTGGGAAAGGAACTTTTCAACATTAATTTTTTCATTTGCAGTGATTTTATAAGTTTTTGGGTTTGTGGCACCATTAATTGCTAAAATTCCTTGTTTTTCAAGGTAATTCAATGATCTCCAAATAAAATTAATCTTTGAACGATTTGAAGATTTAATGTTATAACATCTTCTTATTTTTTTAGTGTTTACAATATTTACGTTATTTTCTATTAATTTATTTATAGCATCAATTGTTTCCTTCAAGTTTTTTAAGAAAAAATCCATGTTTTAAAAGGATCCCTCTACTAAAGAAATTATTTACGATTTAAATTATTTACGATTTAACTTTAAATATATATACTACAAATACTATATACTACAACTATATACTATATTCTACAAATACTCTCCTCATTTAAAATATTAATATTTAAAAGATTAAATGATTTTTTGAGTATTATAAAATTATATTTAGAACTTTATAAATTTTTTTTTCTTGTAAGATGAATTTGCTTAAAAGAAATAACCTATCAAAACCTTAAATTTTAAACATATTAATAATAATTTAAATTCCATTTTTTTATATAAAAATTAATGTCGAAATACTCTTTTACCACAAAATACTAAAGCACAACCTAATTCATTTGCCCGTTTAATTACTGCTTCATCTCTAATTGATCCACCTGGATTAATAATTGCTTTTGCTCCAGCATCAACAGCAACTTCTAAGCCATCAGGAAATGGAAAAAAGGAATCTGTACCCATAACAGAATTCTTTAGAGCTGCTTTATGTCCGAACTCCACCGCTTTTTGAATAGCTAGCTTCACTACATGAACTCTACTTTGCTGTCCAGCACCAATTCCTATTGTATAAATTCCGTTGGTGTAAGTTTGAGCGAAACATGCTGAATTTGATTTAGCCCATTTTGAAACTTTATATGCAAAGATTAACGCTTCTCTTTCATTTTCGCTTACTTGTTTTTTGCTAACTACTTTCCATTCTTTAATAACCTCTTTGCTATCATATTCTTGGATCAAAACACCACCTAAAACTCCTCGAATTTCTAAATTTTTATATATTTCATCTCTCATATTAAGGATATCTCCAAATTCTAATATTACCATTTTTTCCTTCGCTTTTAAAATTTCTAGAGCCTCTGATTCGAATGAAGGAGCCATTATAACTTCAATAAATATTTTTTCTTTATTTACAATAAAATCTGCAACCTTTTCTGTAAGTTCTTGATTCATTCCCCAAATTCCTCCAAATGCAGATAATGGATCACATCTAAATGCCATCTGAACGGATTTAAGTTGACTTTTTTTATCTATTGCCACACCATTTGGAGATGTATGTTTTAATATTGTAGTAATATAATTTTCTGTGTTGAAATCAAGAAGCATTTGTATACAAGCATCAATATCAAGATAATTATTAAATGAAATTTCTTTTCCACTTAATTGGATTAAGTTATGTAAACCAGATTTTGAAGAAGCATCTTTGTAATAAGCTGCTTTTTGATCCCAATTTTCTCCATATCTACACTCTTGGATTTTATCATAAACTTTAATCATTGTATTAGGAAATAAAGATTCTGGGTTATAATATTTTTGCAAATAATTTGCAATAACAGCATTATAATCTGCCATAATTGTAAAAACATCTTGAGCCAATATTAAACGAGTATGTTCTGTAATAACACCTTTATATTCTCTTAATTCTTCAATAATTTTAGTATAATAATCAGGACTTGGAACTACTATAACATCAGGAAAATTTTTAGCAGCCGCTCTAATCATCGTTGGACCCCCTATATCTATCATCTCTAATGCATCTTCAAGTTTAATCCCAGGCTTTTCTATGGCTTCTTTAAATTGGTATAAATTGCAAACTACCATATCTATTGGCTTAATATTGTATCTAACGGCATCATAAAGATCCTTCTCTAATTTCCTACGATAAAGAATTCCACCCTCGATTTTAGGGTGTAATGTTTTTAGTCTTCCATCAAAAATTTCTGGTGATTCAGTATATTCTGAAATTTTGCTAAATTTAATTTGGTTTTCTTCTAATAACTTTCCAGTTCCCCCCGTTGATAATATCTCAACCCCAAATTCATTTACTAAAACTTTTGCAAAATCAATTATCCCACTTTTGTCAAAAACACTTATAATTGCTCTCTCTATTTTTTTCATAAAAAATCATTTTATTCATTGCTTATTACAAATAATAGCAATTTCAATGATAAAAAAAAGTTTATTGTTGTTAAAAAATTATTTAATAGATCTTTAATAAGTAATTATTTTACTATACAAATAAAGCAACTTAATTTATAACCTAATATCCAAGAAGATCGTGTGGTTTTTGTTCTCTTTGACCTATAGGAGTAACAATTCCAAGTTCAGCATTTCTCATCTTTTTTATACTTCCAGCACCTGCATATATCATACCATTAATTAATCCTTCTTTTAATGTTGATAAAACACCCAATAAATCACCAGTATATGGGACATAATCACTAACTCCTTCGGTTAACATTTTTGATCCTTTTCCATATCTATCTGAAACATATCCAGAAGTTCGTGCTTCTGTGCTACCCATCCCCCTATAAACTTTGACTTTACGGCCTTGTATTGTATCTAATAATCCTGGACTTTCAGTACAACCAGCAAAGAAATGTCCTGACATAACTAAATCTGCTCCAGCAGCTATTGCTTTAGGAATATCCCCAGGATTTTTAAATCCACCATCAGCGATTAAGGATAATTTGGGATTATAATCGTGTATAGCGTCAGCAGCTTGTGCTGTAGCAAAAAGCGTAGGCGCTCCTACACCCGTTTGTATTGAAGTTGTACAAATTGAACCTGAACCCATACCAACTTTCAAGCCAATAAATTGATCTTCAACAAAATCACATTTTGTTATTATATGTTCAGCAGCTTGATAAGTTCCTATATTTCCTAGTATAAAATCAGATTCTAAAAATCTCATTAATTTTACAGTATCTTCTATATCAGTTTTCTTATAAAAATCAGCAACATCAATGAAGAACATATCAACATATTTTTCAATTTCTTTTAATAAGTTCTGTGCGTGACTAGATTCTGGAAATTTGGGAGATAATGCTAAAGCACATAATAAATGACCCTCTTCATCTTTTGATGCTAATGGAAATTCAGGAGCTAAATCTTTTTTTGTAATTAAGCCTTTTAAATAACCTTTATCATCAATAATAGGTAGTTTTTCTTTTCTCGATTCATATAAAATCTTTAATGCTTCTTCTCTTGAGGCTCCAGGCTTAATTGAAATAACATCTTTCGTCATATAATCTTTTATAACACCATTTTTCATATCTTTTTCTAAGAAGGGAATGTCTCTCTTAGTGAAAATACCACAAACTTTCTTATCTTCTTTATCATTGACTACAACAATGCCACTTATATTATAGTTATCCATCATAAATTTTGCTTTTGTTAATGGTGCATTAGGACTAATAGTAGCAACATCATCAATAACAAAAGAGCGTGCTCTTTTTACTATGCGACACATCTCTAATTGCCTTTCATAAGAACAATTTCGATGTAATACACCCAATCCACCATTCAAAGCCATCTTTATTGCCATTTCCTCTTCTGTTACTGTATCCATCGCAGCTGACATAATAGGGAGATGAAAATAATATTTTCCTATACTCGAAGATACATCTACCTCATCAGGATTAAAATTAGTAAAGCCTGGTAATATTAAAACATCATCAAACGTTGCAATAAGATCTTTATAATGGACCTTTTTTCTATATTTATCTGTCATCTCTAAGATCACCGATCTTAAGGTTAAAAAAATTTAATTTATTTAATGTTAAATTTTTGAATTTTAATAATAAAGATAACCTAGCTTATAAAATTTGTTATGGGTTTTAATAGTAAAGTAATATAATATCTTAAAGATTTATTGAGAAGCTCTTTTTTGTTTATGGTTCCTATAGAAATTAACAAAACTAATAGAAACAGTTTTTGAATCAAAAATGTACTCGATTTCACAAATGTTGCAAATAATTTTTCCTTTAGTATCATAAATGAGCTTTTTAATACAGAGGGGTATAAATTTCTTCTTAAAAAATTGTTTACTATCAACAATTATCCTAATTATCGAAAAAAGGAAAAAAAAATTTATATTGGAATATCTTTTTTATCGAAAACAACAAGGCTAGCAAAAATTAGGGTAGCATTGATGAAATATAAAATAATTAAATCACGTACGAAAAGTCCGAAATCTTCGTGCACTAAATAATCAGAAGGATTAAAGTAGTAGAACACTGAAATATATTTTATACCTTGCACTGCTTCGTCCATATATATGTAGAACTCACCCAGGAAGAACATTAGAAATAATACCATCACCCCTAATGCCATGGATTTTCTAGAGTTAAGGAAAATAGTTGAAAAAAACATGGCAAACATTGCTAACGCCCCAAGATAGAGTACAACGATTATATAAGTCAACCATAATCGATCAAAGTAAAGTCCTTCATCTTGGAATACCGAGGAAGATGCCATGCTGCCCATTGTAATAAGGAAAAAGATACCCATTGTAGCCATAATGAATATGT
This sequence comes from Promethearchaeota archaeon, assembly GCA_019057865.1. Lineage (GTDB taxonomy): Archaea > Asgardarchaeota > Lokiarchaeia > Sigyniarchaeales > SOKP01 > Loki-b32. Next base: position 95,783 of record JAHLWP010000004.1, on the reverse strand, counting down.
AAAGGAATGCTATTTTACTACCTAAAAATTGATCTCGAGTGACTGGTTTGGAAAGGGAAAGATCTATGGTTTTCTCTTCTACCTCTCGCGATAAAAGACCACTGGCCATATTTATAATATAGATCCCTCCATATAACCACATAAAGGATAGTAATTCTAAACCCCAAAATCCATATGGATTTGTAAATATTTCGACATCTCCAAAAAATTCTAACATCCCTTCTGGCCACAATCCAATAATATCTTCTATTGCTGAAAGATCCATATCCTCTATCATATATATGATGAAGCAACTAAGTAATCCAATAACTCCACCAAGGATTATTAATATATATTTTTTTTCTAATAGGGATACTTTAACTGATCTAATAAAACGTTTCATTTATTCCACCTCCATAGCTTCTTTTTTTGATTTATCAATTAATTCCTTTTCATCTGAAGATGTTTGATAATATTTTATAAAAATATCTTCAAGATCAGGACTTTCAATATCTAAATCAACAATCGGCATTTGGGACAAGATTCCTAGAGCTTTAGGTAAATTATCTCGCGATATAGTAAATGATATATGAGTTTCATCTAAGATCACACTTTCTGTCAGTTCTCTAGGGATTTTAGTTGAATATTTTTGAAGTTCTTCAATAGTTGCAAATTCTATTTTAACTTTCTTTAGTGCCATACGTTTTAATTGTTGAATAGTAGCTACTTCAACAAGTGAACCTTCTCTGATAACACCTACGCGATGAGCTACTTTTTCAACTTCTTGAAGTAAATGGGAACTCAGTAGGACAGTTGAACCTATCTCTATTTGTTGATCATGGAGCATTTTATAGAAATCATTTGTTATAAGTGGGTCAAGTCCAGAAGTTGGCTCATCAAGGATAAGTAACTCTACTTCGGGCGCAAGAACAAGAATAATACCTACTTTTTGTTTATTACCTTTACTAAGCTCTTTAACTTTTTTATCTAGATCAAGATTTAAACGGTCAGCTAAATCCTTAATTCTACGTTTAGGAATATGGTTTTTATACTGCCCTAGCAGAAATTCAAGATTCTGAAGTCCTGTCCTATCTTGATATAATCCTAAATCCCCAGGCAAATAAGCTAGACGTTGGCGAATTGCTACAGAATGCAAGTTTGTATCCAAACCGAAAACCTCTGCCTCACCAGAGGTACGTCGGATTAAATCGAGAAGTAATCGAATTGTTGTAGTCTTTCCAGCACCATTGGGTCCTAATAATCCAAATATTTCACCTTGATATATTTCAAGGTTAAGGTTTTCAATACCTCGAGTTTTACCATAATATTTTGTTAAATTATTAGTTTTTACAATTAGTTTATTGGACATTTTTTTATTTTTCTCCATTCATAAAGTTTGAAATTTGAGAATTATTATTAAAATTTCTATTTAAAATAGATCTAGAGAGATCTACATTCGAATTAAATTTCTTCGTGGTAGGATCTGGATTCGAGGGTCATTAATTAGAGAATCCAATACTTTTAGGAACATTTCTTTATCTTGTTTAATGTTCGTTGATTCAAGATCACAATAGTTACTAACATGGTCATTAAAAACCTGAGAAGTTACATTATTACCTAAATTTGCTATGATCTCTCTTTCTTCTTTTATATTTTCTACTGGAGATAATAATTCAAATTCACCTGCTTTCCATTCATCCCAAAGTGGAGTACCAGGTAAAATATTAAGGGTTCTAAATCTGAAAATCGTTGGATTAATTTCAGTTAATACTCTTGCTGTTTCTTTTACATGTTCTTCAGAATAGTTATGACTTCCTAATCCAAGAATAATATATAGGCTAAGTTTAATGCCAGCATTTAAAATCTTTTTTCCAGCCTTAATTATTGATTCTGCATTGGTTCCTTTCTTCATCATCCTTAAGATTGTGCTACTTCCACTTTCTAATCCCATATACACAATATCTAATCCAGCTTCAGCAAGCTTCTTTAATTCCTCCTCTGATTTTCTTAAAATATCTAGTGCTTTCGCATAACAGCTAACACGCTGAACATCTCTAAGCTTAACCCTTATATATTTAATAATTTCAACTAGATATTCTGTTGGTGCTGATGTGGGATTTCCTCCAGCTAAAAATACGGGAAAGCCATGATAATTTTTCTCAGCAAACTTATCTATATCTTTTTTTACATCATCTACATTTCTTATAGCATAATCTTGAGTAACTCCATAAACACCCTTATAAGTTCCACAGAAACGGCATTTATTCCACGAACATCCACCAGTGACAGGTATTAAAACTGAATATGCTTCTACTGGAGGTCTTATAACTATTTGATCAGATGGAATTTTTGTAACCATAAGAATTCGTTAAGAAATAATTATTAAAGAATTAAAACAATCTTATTTACTATTATTAATAAAGGAAAAGGGATTTTTAGATATTATTATTATAAATTATATTACTGGTATACTTTTTATATATTTTATTTTTTTCATATATTCTATAAGCAAATGTAATATAATACAATGTTATTAGAGATTAGAATTCTCTCATATAAATATAGTCTGAAAATTTGTTGAAAAAGATTTTTTGTTCTTTATTAAGATCAGGATAAATATCTTTCAAGAATGTTTTTGCCTGATTAATCAGGTTTTTCGAGAAATGTTCTGCTATAATGATTGCGTTTGTTTCAGCAAAGATTTCTTCTATTAATTTAACATCATTGTTAGATAAACTCTCTTTATTAAATATTTCATTTAATGTTTTTGATTGAACCTCATCACTATTTTGGATGGCTAAAATATAAATAATTTTTTTTTTCTTTCTTTTTATATCATCTTTTAAATCAAGAATATCATCTCGAATAGCATGGGCCTGACCTATTCTTACCATCGCTTCAGATAATGGTTTAATTTGATAGTTTAGATTTCCCTTGGCTAATATTGCACCAATTTTGGTGGATATCTCGAACAGACTAGCTCGTTGTAGCTCAGCAATATTTAAATACTGTTCCAATGACATTGTTATTTTGTGGTAATCCATATATTCTTCAATTATTTGTCCTTTCATTAAATAATCCATAGCCATTGTATATTCGTTTATAGCTAATAACTTTAAATTATCAGGGAATTTTGAAGATTTTAAAATATTTAAACCTAAAAGATAACCTTGACTACCACCTAAAATTGACAAATCTCGTCCGAATCGCTGATATATCCCTGTAGGGATATCTATACCTTTATAGACCTGATCTAATTCATTTTTTAATTGCATATGAAAAGTAGGCTTTCCTCTCCGTATTTTATCGTCATCTAAAAGATCATCATGAATCAAATAACCACTATGAAGTAATTCAACTGCAATGGAAACTTCACGTATTTGCTCTATTTGGTCTTCTAAATACATTGGATTTACAATTCCCGCAAAAGCAGCTGTTAATAAAACCGGATGAATTCTCTTTGCTTTCTCATTTAATATAAATTGTTCTAATTGTGTTATAAAATCTTTAAGAAGTAGATCATTTTCCATCTTATACAATTGAGTAAAGTAATTCTTCAATTCTTCATCAATATAAGATTTCTCTGTTTTAAAGAACTTTTCGATCATGTTAAAATCAAATCATACTCATTTACTGCATTTAGTAATATATACAACTAAATAATATATCTTTTTATGTTAAGAATCTTTTTATGTTAAGAATCTTTTTATAAAATCTCATTCTTAATTATTTTAAGATATTACGAGTTGATAAAAATGAAACTAGCAGTTATATCGGATTCACATGATCATAAGAAAAATATTTTAAAAGCTGTATCAAAAATTAATAAAAAGGATGTGGATGCATTGATCCATTGCGGAGATTACATTTCTGCATTTGTTGTGAGATGGTTTGATAGTTTAAATGAAAATATAAAAGAAAGGTTTTTTGGCGTATATGGAAATAATGATGGGGATAGAGTCTTTTTAAAACAAAATTTAGGGCAAATCTGTGATTTAGTTGGAATGGAGTTAATTTCAGAATTTGATGGAAAAAAAATTTTCGCAGCACATATGCCTAATCAAGAAACGGTTGATGCAATTGCTAGCTCAGGAAAGTTTGATATTATTTTATTTGGTCACACACATGCTTTAATGAATAAAAGATATGAAAATGGAGTATTAGTGGTGAATCCAGGTGAACTGTGTGGATATTTAACAGGAAGGGCTACATTCGCTATTGTAGATACAAATAAAATGGAAGCAGAGATTATTGAGTTATAATTTATATTCTTTTTTTTGTGAAATTTATTTGGCTTTTCATAAATAGAGTAATTAATTTAATTCATATATTATTAATATTATATAAGATTCACTTTTTAATAGATTCATAAGCTAGAAGTTAATGAATATTGAGTTTAACACCTAAACAAATCTATAAGGATTATAAAAACAAGATATTAAATAAAAAAAAAGCCTCCGAATTACTAATAATAGTTACTGAAAATTCCCTTGATAAGGATTATAATACTCGTATTTACGGATTAAATTTTTTAGGTTTAATAGGATTTAAAGGAGATAAAATATTTAGATTCTTAGAAAATCTTTTAATTTCAGATTTAAGTGATAATGTAAGAAGACATGCAGCAAATATAATTATTCAGAACTTTCCAGGTAAAGCATTTGAACCAATTAAATGGGCTTTACTTCATGAAGTATCAGAATTATGTTTAATTTCCATAATAAAAGCATTGGAAAAAACATCAATTCCTAAATTACACTCATTATTACAATTAATAAGATATGTAAATTTCAATAATAATATCTATTTCCCCTTAAGAAAATATCCAATCATAAATTTAAATTATAAAAATATTGATGATATATCAAAAATAAAGGGATTAGATAACCTTATCTATTTAAAGAAGATTTATCTCAATTATAATCAAATCGAGGAGATAAAAGGACTAGAAAAATTATCAAATTTAAGATCATTACATATTCAAGATAATAAAATAAGTAAAATCAATAGATTAAAAAATTTGAAAAAATTAGAATACCTCTATCTTAATAATAATGAAATTTCAAAAATAGAGGGATTAAGTAATCTTAGAAATCTAAAATCATTATTACTTTTCAATAACCAAATATCTGTAATAAATGAATTAAATAATTTATCACAATTAGAAATTCTAAACCTTCGCAATAATCAAATTACTGAAATAGAAGGGCTACGGTCTCTTAGAAATCTAAAAAGATTAGATCTTAGTAGTAATCAAATTACTGAAATAAAGGGGTTAAAAAAATTAACTAAATTAGAATTCTTAGATCTTAGCCATAATGTAATTAAAGGAATTAAAGGATTAGAAAAACTCAAAAAATTAAAATTTCTTGATTTGCGAAATAATAATTTTACTAAAATACGAGGGATAGAAAGATTAAAAAAGTTGCAAAGTATATATTTTGGATTTAATAAAATCTCAGAAGACAAAAATATTAAAAAGCTTAAGCATTTAAAAATAATTGATATAAAAAACACTGAGCCTCTTATTAATTCAGAATCATTAATTGATAGATAGAGGATTTTTATTATGTCATTACCTTTAGAAGGAAAAGTTATTCTTGATCTTGCGAGAATGTTGCCTGGTCCATATTGTTCCATGATACTAGCCGATCTTGGGGCAGAAGTTATCCGAGTAGAAGATCCTAAATATCCCTATGCTAACCCACCTCCTTTTTTTCAGAAAGGTAGGTATCGTGAAAGTGCTTTCAATTCAATTCTTATGAGAAATAAAAAATCAATTACTCTCAATTTGAAAAAAGAGAAAGCAAGAGAAATTTTTTATGAGTTAGTTAAAAAAGCTGATGTTGTGCTTGATACTTTTAGACCAAAAGTAACAAATAAATTAAAAATTGATTATGATACCCTTTCTTCAATTAATCCATCAATAATTTGCTGTTCTTTAACAGGTTATGGGCAAAATGGACCGTATGAACAAATAGCGGGGCATGATCTTAATTATATAGGAATATGTGGCATTTTAAATCTGAATAGAGACAGACTAATTTTAGGTCAAGAGGATCAAGAAAGAGCCCCCATAACCCCGGGTATACAGGCTGCTGACATTGGGGGTGGCCTAGTTTCAGCTATTGGTATTTTAGGGGCAATTATTGAAAGAGATAATAATCCTGAAAAAAAAGGTCAATATATTGATATTTCTATGACAGATTCAGTATTTTCTTTTATGCCAATGGCAGCAGCTTATCATTTTTCTAAAGATTTAAATGATGGGATAAAAACACAAAATCCTCTACATGGTAATTTTCCATCTTATTCCGTTTATAAAACTAAGGATAATAAATTTGTATCTGTTGGGGTTATTGAAGTTAAATTTTGGCGAGAGTTATGTAATGGGCTTGCTCGTGAAGATTTAAAATTAAAACAAACTGCACAGGGAGAAAAAAAAGAATGGGTATTTCAAGAACTACAAAAAGAATTCCTAAAGAAAACTCAAAAAGAATGGATAGAAATTTTTAAAGGTTTGGATGCATGTGTTATGCCAATAAAATCATTTGCAGAAGCTTGTGAAGACCCTCAAATTAAAGTTCGTAAAATGGTTATTGAGATGGAACATCCCAAATTTGGAAAGATTCAAAATGTGGGTTCTCCAATTAAATATTCAAGAACACCCCTAATGATAAGAAATTTTGCTCCGAAAGTAGGTCAAAATACTAAAGAGATTTTAAAATCCCTTAATTATAATGATGAGGATATTAGTAATTTTAAAAGAAAGGGAATTATTTAAAAAAAATAATCGATATCTAATACAAAATTTCCAAATAAAGAAGTTTTATGAGTGTAGATCTAAAATTATATGAAGCTATTAAAAATACTGGAATAAATCTCCTTTTGTCAGTACCTTGCATTATGCTTAAAGGTTTATTGGAAGTTATTGAAGAAAAGAAAGAAATTCAACATATAGCTGTCACTCGAGAAGAAGAAGGTGTAGGAATTGCAGCAGGAGCCTACCTCGGGGGTAAACTTCCTGCTATTTTAATGCAAAATTCTGGATTAGGTAATTCTATAAACGCTATAAAATCTCTCCTAGAATTATATAAGATACCAGTTATTTTTATAATGAGTCATAGAGGAGCAGAAGGAGAAAAAATTATGGCACAAATGCCAATGGGACAAATCACTATCGATCTTTTAAAACTCTTAACAATTGAGACATATATTTTAAATTCTCCAAGAAACATTAAGGATATTATAAAAGCAGTTGATAAAGCTAAGAAAACTAAAAAACCTATAGTAATAATTCTTAAAAGAACTTTATGGGGGAGCTAAAATGAGAAGATATGAAGCATTAGAAGAAATTACTGAAATATTAACAGATGAATTAGTAGTATGTAATCTTGGAGATCCGTCAAGGGAACTCTATAATATCAAAGATAGATTGGAAAACTTCTATATGATGGGTTCAATGGGATTATCTTCTTCAATTGCGTTTGGGTTAGCTATATCCCAACCTAAAAGAAAAGTTTGGTGTATTGATGGCGATGGTTCAATACTTATGAATCTAGGTAGTTTAAGCACGATCGCTAATAATATTCCAAGTAATTTAACCTTAATAATTGTAGATAATGGTTCTTATGGTTCTACAGGGGACCAATTGACTTATACACATGGAAAAACAAAACTAGAAATAATAGCTCAAGGAGCGGGATTTGAATCTATATCTGTTATTAAAAATAAAAGTGAAATTTCTCCCATATTAAAAAACTTAGGATGGGGGTGTCATCTAGTTTTAATAAAAACTATGCCAGGAAGTGAAAAAGTGGAAAACATTCCACTCCTCCCAGAAGATATAAAAGAAAGATTTATGGATTTAATTTTAAAATAATCTTAAAAGAAAACTTAATTTTTCAAATTATTTTAATACATCTAATATATAAATAATTTTAATTAGGATTAGCCTTATTATAATTCTAGATTAAGAATTTAATATAAAATTAAAGTCAGAAAGAAATAAGGATGTCAAGAGAGATTAAAAAGACAAATAAAGACCAGAACTCAAATGAAGAATCAAAAGAGAAAATTAATAAACCTGTTGTTGTAAGAGCAGAAGCTTATAAAACAATTATCTTATATGTAAGTAGATATGCTAATAAATCCATTCCCGCTGAGGAATGGAAAGAAATATATGGCATTTTAATTGGCTATTCTGATGACGATTTTGTATATATAGAAGGTGCTGAAGCACTTACATTTGGGCATGCAACTGATGTTCAATTAGATGAAAGACATTATGGCTTTATAGAAGAAATACAAGAAAAATTAGATAAGAGTAGTAAAGGATTTTACATGATTGGATGGTTTCACTCTCATCCAGGATTAGGACTCTTTTTTTCATATATAGATCTTTTAAATCAATTAGGATTTCAAGCAAAAAATGATGATTTTTGTGGTTTGGTTTTTGATCATACGCTATTAGGGAAGAAAAAGCAGGAAAAGGTTGAAGGTTCAGAACATACAATAACTAAGTATGATACAGGATTTGAAATTTATCGGCTTAACGATGTAAATATGGATGTAAACGATCCTGAGTATGATAATAATTACCATAAAGTGGATTATGTTGTTGATGGTTTAAGCAAATATTTTTTTGCTAATGTTTTATCGGAATTGTCAGCATTAGCTACAGCAGGGAAACCTTTGCAATCAGCCTATGGAGAAGACTTTAGTTCTAAATTTCAAGATAATGACAGGCATAATGAGAATAAAAAAATTCCCCCAAATAGTGATTTATTGACAGAAATCCCTATGTCTGAGGATGTAATTTTTAATGTTGATACTTTTTTTTATGGTGATTTCGATAAAAAACAAAAAGAATTACAATTAAAAGAAAATGCGGAGCAATTAATTTTTGAAGGAAATCAAGCTTTTAAAAGTAAAGATGCTTTTACAGGCATTGAGAGATACAGACAAGGAATAGAAAAGTATAAGGAGCTTCATGATATTGAAAGAATTTTAGAATTATTAAGAGATTTATCAGAAAAATGTATATCCAATAATCATTTGGTTTTTGCTGAAGAATTTGCTAATGAATTAAATAAAACAGCTAAAAAGGAAAAAAATTCCTTTTTCTTAGGAGAATCTCAGTATATTATTGGATATTTACTTCTTAAAAAAGGAGAAGACAATGTTTTAAAGGAAGCTTTAAATACGATAAGAGATGCTGCTATAGAATTTGAAAAAGTAAATGATTTTGCGGGAGCAGGTATATGTTTCAATAAAATAGGAACGATTTATCATTCTAGATTAAATAATTTAGAAAGTGCTTGCTTATTTTATAGAGAGGCTATTGAAAATTATAATAAAGCAATAATAAGAAATCACCCATTAAGAAAATCCATATGGAGCAAACCAGAAATACTCTCCCAAAAAATTCTGGATTTTAAAGATTTAATCGAGGAATTATTACCAAAACTGGAAAATAAAGATATCCAGAAAAAAATTAAACATGATCTAAATTCAATAAAATTCAATTTTTAACCTTATCTCAATATAATTATCTTCTAAATATTAATTATTTTCAAAAAAGTTCATGCAATTTTTCTCTTAATAGAGATTCTCTAAACAAAAAAATTAAATTTTAAGATTAATTATTTTATATACTTCTTTTGGTGATGAAAATACCTCGTAGAAAACAAAAAGTTAAATATTCAAGGAAATTAGCTTGTAAGTACCTCACTCCTAAAGGTGATATTTCCAATAGCTTACAAACTTTATGTTATTGTCCAGAAAGGGATCTAATGCTCGGAACAAGAGCATATGTTTGTCAAGTTTGCAATTTATATTCTCAAACAAATAAAAAGATATCCGAGATATATGACGAAAGCAGAAAAGTGGCAGAAAAGAAAATCAAAGATAAAAAAATTGAATTAGAAGAATTTGAAATAGCTAAAATAAAAACAGATGAGGATATCGATTTAACTATTGATGAATTCGAGGAAGAAGATGAAGAAATTCCTCTAAAATTCGAGAAAAGAAAAGCTGGGAAAGAAGATATAAAAGACTCTGAAGAATTTGGGGAGATTGAATGCCCTTTTTGCGGTGAAGTATTCGAAGATTTAGCTTCGCACATTCAATCTTGCGAATTAGCTCCTGATGATGCTAGTATTGAAGATATTTTACCAGCAAGGGCAAAAAAGAAAAAAAAGAAAAAACCTACAACAAAAGCAGGGTCAGGTGAAACTGCTCCCAAAGAAAAACAGAAATGTCCTTATTGTGGGAAAGAATTTATTAGACTTGGACGGCATTTAACATCTTGTCCTAATAGACCTGAAGATGCTGATAAAGAAGAAGAATGAGAAAAGAAGCTTAAAATAAATTATATTTTTTCATTTAAAGACTAATTAAATTACAATATCCTTTTCTAAATTGTATATGCCGAATAGAGATAAGATATACTACTGTCAACCAGTGTTTCGTCCCCCATCAGAGCATGCTTCTTTATTGATCCAATTGACTGAAGGTTGTTCTTTTAAATGCGATTTTTGTATGTCAAATCTTCAAAAACAATTTAAAATTAGAGAATTAGATGATGTTAAAAGGGATTTAAACGTAGCTAAGAAACAATATAGTTCTCATGTCCGCAAAATTTTCTTTTTAGACGGAAATGCAATGGTTACACCTACAGAAAAACTTTTAAAACTCACTAATTATGCTATGAATATATTTCCGAAATTAGAAAGGATTGGGGTTTATGCTCACGCTAAAGATATTCTAAAGAAGTCGGATGAACAATTGAAGGCATTATCAGGAGCAGGATTAAAAATTGCTTATGTAGGTTTTGAATCTGGTTATGATAATTTACTTAAAAATGTAAATAAACATGCTACAAAACAGGATTATATTGAAGCATCAAAAAAATTAATGAAAGCAAACATTACACTTTCAGCAACCTTTATAAATGGTCTTGGAGGTGGAAATAATCCAGAAATTTCCGAAAAACATGCAAAAGAATCAGCTGATTTAGTTAATAAAATTTGCCCTGAAGATGATAGAATTTGGTATATTGCTTTTTTAACTCTTATTGTCCCACCAGGAACAGAAATATTCAAAAGAAAGATCAATGGAGAATTTTTGGAAATGAATCAAATCGAAATATTACATGAACTAAAAACTTTTATTAAACATATTAAATTCGAAAATAAAAATGCAAATTGTATATTTCGCTCAAATCATGCAAGTAATTATCTTCCTTTACGAGGCATTTTAGATCGAGAGAAACCAAAGATTTTAGAAGTTATTAATTATGGATTGACTCATACTGAAGTATTAAGACCCGATTTTTTTCGCGCATTATAAAAAATCTTTTATTAATTGCTAAAGTTCGATTATTAATTAATTTTATATCCTTGACTTTTTAAAAGTCACGACTTGAGCAGAAGGATTATAATCTATAATTGGTGCTTTAGGTTGTTTTTCTAGTGAATTAATAAATTTTATTAAATATTCTTGTTTAATTGCCATTCTCTTAGAAAGAGTAGATATTGAAATAATATTATATTCTTTAGAAAATTCAAATAATCTCTTAGTAATCAAATTCTTATATATCGAGGAAACAAAAAATTTTAAATTTGGAAAGTTTTCAGACTTTAAATCATTAACAAAGTTGAATATTTTTTCAGAAACATCATAATAATTTAAAATCTCACAACAACTTAGGATCTCGTATATCCGTTTGATATAAACAAAATATTTATTAATATTATTATGAATATCTTCAAGATTAAATTTACTCAAGTTATTATCTACTTCATTCTTTAACATAGCTAATAATTTCATAAAATTTTCTAAATTAGATTCATTTATCTTCTCTTTTAAAAGATTATTATATCTCCTTAAATAAAACCTCCTTCGTTCTCTTAATTCTAAATCTATTTTTTGACTTAATTTTTTAAATTCCGATAATTCATTAATTAAATTAAAATCATTCTGGTATTCTTCTATTAATGTAATAGCTGATTTGACTTTATTTATTGCTGAGATTAAATTATCAACCTCAATTTTTTTTATAATAAACTGATTATAGTACTTTAAATCGTCTAATAGACCCTTCTTAACTTTTTGAAATTCTACTTTATCTTTAATTAGCTTCATGTTATTTTTTTCTGGAACGATGATTATATTCTTATTGGTATAAAATTAACTTAATTAAATATTAAAAGTTAATATTAATATGAAAATAACTCTAATAGTTGGGTCACCGAGAAAGAATAAAAGTTGCAATTACTTAATCGATCAAGCTATTGAAGGCATAAAATCTATTAATAATAATTTTGATATCAATAAAATTCAAATTTCTGATTATAAAATAACTCCTTGCAATGGATGTGATCAATGTTTAAGAACCTCCAAATGATTGTCCTTTAGCAGAAAATGATGATACTAAAAAAATAGAAGAATTAATCTTAGGGTCATCTGCAATCTTAATAGCTGCTCCAAATTATTTTGGTTCAGTTAGTTCACAGATAAAAGTGCTAATAGATCGATCAAGACCATGGAAAATGAAAGATTACCTATTGAAAGATGTAATATTTGCACCTCTGGCTTCAACAGGCCTAAGGAATGGCGGAGAGGGGGTTATCTCTGATTTAATAAATTTTGCTTTAATACAAGGCATGATTATAGTGGGAAATATATTAGGAAGCCCAATTCTTGAAGGAAATATCCCTATCACCAGCTTACAAAAATATAACCTTAAAGAATTTTTAGGAAAAGAAGAAGTTGATGAGCTTGGTGGTTTGATTGCTAAAGATTTAGGTAAAAGAGTAGCAAAATTGCTCTTAAAAATGAATAAATAAAAATTAAATAAAAAAAAGGTTTTTAATCATTTTCAGCTCCACATAAAGGACAAACTCTAGAATCCCCAATTGGATTACCACAGTCCTTACATCTCCTTATTTCATCTGGAATAGCCAATTTTTCTTCGAACTTTTCGTCTATTTTATCTAAACCTTTGGAGAATATTGTTCCTGGGCGATCACCTGGCCAAATGATATTTATAATAACACCAGATACAATCAGAATGACAAAGATTACAATATAAATAGTTAGTTCACTGCTAAAGTTTTGTTTCAAAAATTCCATTGATGCAGTAATCCAGTCAACCATCCATTCGCCGGTGGGTACTATTATTGGTTTTAAGAAAATTAAAATTGCTCCAAAAATATCAGCTAATACTTCTAAAAATCCCATAGTTTGGAAAAGCATTTTTTCTCTACCTCTTTATTCTTTCATTCTATCGTTTCGGATTTTCTCTCTATTAATTGTAAAATCAATAACATCATATACTTTTAGAATTATAGTTAGAAAATAAATTCCCAAATAAACTAAAACCATCTGTTGTAAATTTAAGCTTAGAAATCCTGAAGTATCACCCATATCTAAATCAAATATTATTTCAGTTGCTCCTGAGAATTTATAGCTCCATAAGTATAGACAATTAACTAATACTTGGATCAAAGCAAAAGTACCTCTTCTTATTGATTGCTTAGGTGAAGAATGAGTGAAGAAAGCACATCCACTTATAACTAATCCCAATGCAGTAACCCAAAATATAATATTGTTTAAATCTTCCTGGGTAAAATCTAATGGTAAACCCTCAACAACATATTCTCTTAGTAAAGAAAATGTTACTACTGGAATTATGATTGTAAAACATACATATATAACAGTATAAATAGTACCTTTTACTATGTTTATTGTTGGACCCATTTCTTGAACCTCCTAAGGATATTCCCCTACTGTAACGTTATTTATTCCAAGAGTAATAGAATGTAATCCTAAAGAATATGTTAGACTGATTGTAAAATTAGCATAGAAATTAAATATGGGAACTCTTGTAAGATCTATATCAACAATATTTGGAAGGCTTCCTAAATACGGGAGAAAATCATCGTATACTCCTGTGTAATTACCATATAATGTTTTACCTTTTCTAATTGTCGGATAAGATTCTGTTTTATCAAAAATTTTTACTGTTTGAGAGATATTTTCACCTGTTCCAGTTAAATTAACATGATAATATTGAAGACCTATTTGAAGTCCTAATTTAAGATCTTCTAAATCAAAAAAACCTGCATTTGTTATATTAAATGGCAAAGTGAAATTGATATTATTTATCTCTCCAGTTGTCTCATTATAATCTAAATTAAAATCAGCATTATCATAATCAATTCCAATATTATCTTGATTAGAAAGTATCAAAATAGCAGACATTCCACCTAGTATGGAAACAGCAGTAACTGACAATGTTAAAACTAGTATTAATATTCTAATTATCCATCTAAAAACTCGTGATGGTCTCATAATAATCAATAAAGTTGTATGTTATGTTTAAAAAACTAGATTTTATTGATAAAATTAAGTTTTATCTTATAAGAATAATCATGCTTATAAAATTTATATTTTATTTTTTTAAGAATTTGAATTATTTTGAAAATAAACGGACGCAACCGTTAATCACGAATCTTCTATAATTTTTAAGATGAGTTCATTTTTTTAACTAGAAGAAATGACTATAAATGAATTTAAATTTTATAATTCAGTTATTAAGATTATAACTTATTAATATAATTTTTTATAAAAACCTAAAAAAGAATTGAAGTTAAGATGGTTGAAATAAAAAATATTCATGCTCATTCAACAACATTTGAAAATGTAGAAAATTTAATGAATACGTCGATGGAAAATGGTTTAACTGAATCTGATGCTCAAAAAAGAATTGAATTATATGGCAAAAATGAATTAATTAAAGAGAAAGGCAAGACAGCTTTGCAAATATTTATAGGACAATTTAAAGACTTTCTTATTTACCTACTTATTTTTGCTATAATTATATCAGTAATTATAGGGGCTTGGGAAGCAAGTAGACCTGGAGCAGAGTCATGGTCAACAGAATATACAGATGCGGTAGTAATTGCTGCAATTTTGATTGTTAATGCAGTTTTAGGGTTTTATCAGGAATATCAAGCAGAAAGATCTCTTGAGAGTTTAAAGAAATTAGCACCTCATTTTGCCAAAGTACGGAGAGGAAATAGAGTTTTAGAAATTGCTGTAGAAGAAGTTGTACCTGGAGATATTGTATTATTCGAAGAAGGAGATAAATTCCCAGCAGATATAAGGCTTTACAGGGGATTTTCTCTTTATGTTGATGAAGCAATTTTAACAGGAGAATCGAAGCCAGTTAAAAAACAACTTAATCCGGTGGAAGAAAAAATGATATTAGCAGATAGAACAAATTTGGGATACATGAATACAATAATTACTAGAGGAAATGGAGAAGGAATTGTAATTGGCACAGGAATGAAAACTGAGATAGGGAAAATTGCTGAAAGTTTGCAAGAAGAAGAGATAGAACTTTCACCTTTCCAGAAAGAGGTAAATAGGTTTGGAAAATTGTTAGGAATAGTCATATTGATAATCTGTGCCGCTGTCTTTTTTGTTGAATTTATAATTTTGGCACTTACAGAAGGCGAAGTTGAAGAATTTATTGAAGCGTTTGAAATATCAATAAGTTTAGCAGTCTCCGCAGTTCCTGAAGGGCTTATAGTTGTGATTACAGTAGTAATGAGTATTGGAATGAGAAAAATGGCAGATAGAAACGCATTAGTAAGGAAACTAACTGCTGTAGAGACACTGGGAAGAGTAAATGTTATTTGTTCTGATAAAACAGGTACTTTAACAAAGAATGAAATGACTGTTGTAAAAGTGTTTGTAGGTGGTATGGAATATGTTGTAGAGGGTGTAGGTTATGCACTTGAGGGTAAAATTATTAATGATAAAGGTAAGCAAGTTCAAATTACAGATAATTTAAGAAGATACCTAGAAGTATGTATGTTTTGTAACAATTCAAATGTTTCACCTAGAAATGATGGGACACATGATACTGATGTAGTTGGAGATCCAACCGAAATTTCAATGAAAGTCTTAGCTATGAAAATGGAGTTGGATACTAAAGCAGAGAAAATTGATGAGATACCTTTTAGTTCCGACAGGAAAATGATGTCAGTAGTAGTAAGAATCGATAATAAATTATATTCATTAATTAAGGGAGCTCCAGATGTTTTGTTGATCAATGCTAGTCATGCTGTTTATGATAATCAAGTAAAACCAATCAACGAAGTAAAAGATATAATTCTCAACAAAAATGAAGAATTTGCAAAAAATGCTTTAAGAGTCTTAGGGGTTGCTTATAAACCTCTTAATGAGGGGTATAAGGAGGATGAAATAGAAAAAGACTATATATATCTTGGTTTGGTAGGTATCATTGATCCTGCGAGAGATGAAGTGAAAGATGCTATAGAGGAAGCCAGATTGGCAGGAATAAGAACAATGATGATTACAGGAGATCATAAAATTACAGCTATCGCAATTGCTCATGAGATTGGTTTAACTGAATCCGATGAAGCAATTACAGGAGTAGATTTAGAAGAAATGAGTGATGATGAGCTTAGGGAAAGAGTTAAAACAGTGGATATTTTTGCGAGAGTCACATCAGAACATAAGCTAAGAATTTTAAGGAGATTAAAAGAATTAGATTTAATAGTCTCAATGACAGGAGATGGAGTAAATGATGCACCAGCTGTAAAAGGAGCACATGTAGGCGTAGCAATGGGGCTCAAAGGAACTGAAGTGACTCAAGAAGCTTCTGAAGTGATATTAATTGATGATAATTATGCTACGATCGTTAATGCTATAGAGGAAGGCAGAGGTATCTTCGAAACTACTAAAGGTTTCTTCAGATATATGCTAAGCACTAACTTTGATGAAATATTTTTAATTCTTTCAGCTTATATCTTTATGAAACTTTTCTCAACTGTGTTTCTTGCACTTCCTGTTACTCCAATTCAGATTCTCTGGCTAAATATAGCCACAGATGGAATCCCAGCTATGGTTTTAGGACTTACTCCGACGGATCCTGATGTAATGAAAGATAAACCGCGAAAAGGATTTACTTTGCTTCCAGAGATAAAGGGGCCTGTTCTACTCCTTGGAATATATACTGCGATAACGGATATAATACTCTATTTACTTCTATGGTCTGTATTAATCCCAGCATGGATTGATACTGGAATTGATCCAAGATTAACATCAATAGATTCTCTATACGCTGCACAATTGGCGCAAACCATTCTATTCACGAGTTTGGTAATTTGTGAATTATTGCTTGTTTATTCATGTACTTCCAATATAAAGCCTTTTTATCTATTTCCAAATAAGCATTTATTCTGGGCAACAGGACTTTCTCTTGGGCTACAATTATTAATCCTTTTTACACCTTTAGGTTTAGCATTTCATGTTGTTCCACTCTTTCATCCTTATTATTGGCTTGCTCTTTTCCTTACAGCTTTTAGTGTATCTGTAGTGGATGAACTAAGAAAATGGAGAATTAGAAAGAAAAGAGGCATGACAGTCAGGAAAAAATAAATAATTGGTTTTATTCTATTTTTATTTTCTAAAAAAATTTTTAAATAAATCTTTAAGCATTATATATTTTAAAAGGTTTCATCAGCTTTTATTAATTCATCTTCAGATTTGAAAAATAAACCAATTCCTATTAATTTAAAAGTATCTTGAACATTAATATTATATAATGCTGAAGTCTCAATAAAAAAGCTTTTCAATTCTGCCGCTTTTTTCAGTCCTTCTTCTTTTGATACTTGTCTTTGGTTTTCTAAGTCAACCTTATTACCTATTATAACAAATGGTATATTTCCTAATTCCTCTCTAGCATCCTTAAACCAATAATCAATTCCTTCGTCAAAAGTTTCTCTTCGTGTAATATCATAAACAACAAAAGCACAGTTTGCTCCTTTATAATATTCATGCCGAATTCGTTTGAAAAATTCTTGACCAGCTAAATCATAGATAAGAAAGTTGATTTTATCATCCTTAAAACCTTGAATATAAAACTGTTTTGAGCTAATCGCAATTCCAATCGTAGCTCGGTAATCTTGGGTTTGCTCCTTTTTCAAAAAGCTTCTTACTAATGTAGTTTTTCCAACAGCAGCAGAGCCTAATATTATCAATTTAAATGCATTCTTTATGTCTTTAGATTTCTTTATATGATATTCCATTGAAACATTTTCAATTATAGGCTGTTTTCCATCTACAGAACGATATTGATCTAATTTTAAGGAAAAATCTTCATGAATATTTAAATCTGGAATATCTAAGGAATTAAATTTGAAATCAAAACTTTCTTCTAATAATTGTGTTATTTTTTCAGCCACAAGATAAGCAACTGGAAAAATTTGATTTAAGTTTATTTCATAATTACAGAAAAGTATTAATATTGCTTCAGAACCAGCTTCGAGAAAAATTATCCTATGGTCAGGAGTTTCAAAAGATCCGCTCCCAAAATGTCCTATCTTATATTCATTACTAATTCTATTTAATAAATTCTCTGCTATGGTAGTAATTGCGCCATAGATCACTTCTAATTCATTTTCTGTCTCAGATTCTCCTCGATCCTCCAATCTCCCATATTTAGAAATCAATAGTCCTTCTCTCGAGTAAAGAAAAGCTATTTCTAAATCCTGATGAGAATCTATGAGATTTTTCAATAAAACCGAAATATTTCTTTCTTTTTCTCCAGTCATATCTATCTTTATTAAGGAAAATATTTTTTTTTTTAATTTTGATTTCTGTTTTATTAGTATATTCATTAATTTTAAATTTTTATTATAATTTTATTAAATCATTAGAAGTATTAAGTTCTAAATTATTAAAGAGAATATTACAATGGATATTTCTGAAGTTTTAAAAAATAAAATTGAATCTAATGAGACAATTCTCACTGAATTTGAGTCTAAGGAATTATTACAAGAAATTGGCATATCAGTTCCTTCTCAAAGACTAATTACTTCGATAGATGAGACTATATCTGCAGCTGAAGAAATTGGTTTCCCTGTGGTTTTAAAACTTATCGCTGAAGATATTGTGCATAAATCTGATACTGGAGCTGTAAAGTTAAACATCAAGGATAAAGATGAATTAGAAGCAGCTTACAAAGATCTTATGAATATCCCGTCTCAGAAAGAGAAAAAAATCTCAGTCCAAAAAATGGCAGACGAACCAATAACCGAACTGATTATTGGAATGACAACTGATGCACAATTTGGTCCTGCTTTAATGTTCGGTATTGGAGGTATACTTGTAGAACTATTAGAAGATGTAAGTTTTAGAATTGCGCCAGTAACTGAGTATGATTGTAGAGAGATGATAAGGGAGATTAAAGGGTTTCCTATATTAGATGGATATCGGGGAAAACCTAAAGCAGATATTAATGCTATTGTTGATACTTTAATGAAGATTTCTGATCTCGTTATTAAATATGAAGAAATAAATGAATTAGATCTAAATCCCGTTTTTATTTACGAAAAGGGACTTATATGTGTAGATGCTAGAATAATTCTAAAAAATAAATGAGTTCTTTTTTTTAGAATTTTTTTAATATAGTCGTCCTTGAATGCTAAATTAGATCTATGCATTTACTAGCAAAATTACTATTTGAGATTATATTCTCATAAGTTTGAAATTAAAAACATATTGAGTAATTAGAAAATTTATTCTCTCTAATCCTTTAATTTAAGTAAAATGATTTAATAATTAACCACAAAGATATTTGAAGTTACATATATATCGGGACAAAATAAAATGTCATTATTTCAATATTTTGATAATCTTTTGGGGGATGTTCCAGAGGATCATATTGAAAAGATTAAGAGATTTAAACATTTTAAATCCATAAGAGGATTTGCAAAACATTTCGGATTATCTTTTAATAAATTTAGAAGAACTTTAATTCAATATCTTAATCAAAAATATGGTATTAAAAGGGCTGAAATCATATATAATAAATTATGGCCTACACTTAAAGAGAAAACTAAAATAAATAAGCAAGAGTTTCTAAAAAAGCTTCAATTCCAATTAAAAAATTATTTCCCTAAGGAAATAGGAAAAATTGATCAACTCATTGATTATGCTCAAGAGTTTGGGGTTGATCCAAATACTATAACAAATTGGATTATGGAATATTTAAAGAATGAATTTTTGCCTTCCTTTATGGCGGAAGAAGTTTTAGAAAATGCTCAAGAAATGTACAATAAAATATGGACGATAAATTTATGTATTAGTGGTGGTAGACAAAGAATAGACCATAATCGTATTAAGAAATATATTCAATCTAAGCATGGTAAATTAATAACAAAGGAAAAGGAATTTGACGATATGGAAGATATTATCTCAAGAAGATACGTAACTATAAAATGTCAAGAAGGTCACAGTTGGTCAGTTATGGTTTCAAATCTCTTATATCGTAAATCTTGGTGTCCTTATTGTTATCAACTCAAATGCCAAGAATATTTATTGGAATATATGGAAGCGATTTTTGGTAAAAAATTTTCCCACACAACACTAACGAAAGCATATGGTTTAAGATATAAGCCAGGTGAAGGTATGTTAAAATTTGATGGATATAATGAAAGTGTTTTAATTGAGGGTAAAGAATTTAAAGTTGCATGCGAATTTGATGGGAAACAACACGATAAATATCCAAATTATTTTCATAAATCATTAGAAGAATATGAATATGCTCAAAAAAATGATATAAAGAAAAATAAACTTACCAATGATCATGAGACTATACTTATAAGAATTAAAGAAATTCACGGATTTGATAAAAAATGTCTTGAAAAGAATCCTAAAAAAGCCATAAAAGAAATTATTAAACAATTTAATGAACAAGTCCAAGATTTATATGGCATTCAGAATATTAGATTAAAATACAAAAATTGTATGAAAAATAATCTTTTTAATAAAAATAGAGGATCTTTGGATAAATATTTATAAAATTATTCTATAAAGTTGAAAATTTTGAATATTAAAGTGATTGTAAAAGAAATGATTCATGAAATTAAGGGCTTCCCAATCCTAGACGGATACCGTGGAAAACCTAAAGCAGACATAGATGCTATAGTTAATATTTTATTGAAAGTCTCAGATTTCGTTATTAAACATGAAGAAATTAACGAAATGGATTTAAATCCTGTGTTTATCTATGAAAAAGGTCTAATTTGTGTAGATGCAAGAATTATTTTAAAGAAAAATTAAAAACACAATATTATACCTAAATTCCTTTATTGGAATTACATCATTTAGTTTCTATTTTTCACTTTTATTGATTATTAAAAGATTTGTCTTTCTATTTTTACAAATAAATTTGAAAGAATAGTGGTTATTTTGAAAAAGTATAAATTATGATATTATTATGAATTGATTAATTACAAAATTAATATTCAAAAAAAATAATTAATTTAATACAAGAAAAGTTATTAAATTAGTAAATTCGAATCTATCAATTTAAAATAAATATAAACTATTTGATTTCTATGAATAGGTTAAAAATCAAAAAGAGGATAAAAGCAACTTCTATTTTTCTTTTAATACTTGGTACAATAATTCTTAATGTCAATTGGATTCATTGGAATTTTATTGAAAATAATAGTTTACTTGAAGAAGAAAATCCTAATGAATTTGAATCGGATGATTTTCAAATGGACAATCTTAGGACTTCTGATTATCAAACTTCATTTAATGGTTCTGGAGGAAGTATAGATATTAAGCTGCATCAATCTTATTTAAATACCTCTTTTAATACATCATTAAATACTTCTGATTCGGATAATAATCAATTCAAATTACCATGCCCAACAGATATTTCATTTAATTCGAGTTATACGAAAATTGATATAAAAGATATATATGTTCCTAATAGGAATATGACCATTGAGGATGATCCTAAAGATTTTAGATATGAACTTGATAGTTTACATCCTAAAGTTACTTCATTTATAATGCCTTCAAGTGGATATCTAGAAAATATTTCAGCTTATATATATAAAACAGCAATAAGCGCGGGTAATCTTACAGTATTTTTATACAATTCTACCTCTGATGGAAAGCCTGATGGGGATCATCAAGGTGTTAATCTTGGTAAGTTGGAGTTTCCTGCAGATGATGAGGGATGGCATAGTCTCACAGGAATTAATTATTTTTTAAATAATTCAAAAACAGAAAATAATTTATGGTTTTTTGGATTTATTCAAGATGCTCCAACAGATGCTCGTTGGTTTTATGTTGAAGATCCACCCTCTGGAGATGGAGACGGTGTTGATGAGACCAAAAGCATGGAATATACAGTATCACTAACTTGGGATGAATTAGTTGATTTAGATACAGGTTCTTATACCATCGATTTTATGGCCAGAGTTGGAGTAATACCTATTAATAATACTCCAAACCCAGAAAATATTGGAATGAAAATTAACAATAAACCAGTTAATGGATTTTCTTATATTAATGGTTCTGGATATTGGGAATCATTCGAGGTCAATAGTAGTGCTTCAGGTGAATTACAGTATACAGTTTCAGCAGATTGGTGGGATGTTACTTGTAATATCTCTCAAGTTCAAATTAATTACACCAAAACAGATTTAACCGCTAGTTCTGAATTTTATGTCTCTGGAAGTGGTGAATTAGCAGAATGGAATGTTACCCGAGAAGATGGTTTAAACTTTTTTAGTATAGGATTTGATGATTATGAAATTAACTTTACAATACCTGCTACTTGGATTAATAGCAGCATAGAAGTTTTTAATGGTACTGATGATAGAACCCCAACTATTATTAAACGGCTATTAGGAAATGGTTATAGGGAAATTAATATCCCAAATGCAGGAAATGGTACTTACTGGTATTTAACAGCAAATTCAACTAATCTTCTTTCTTCTATAGATACTTATATTTCAGGTATTCCATCAACTATAGCAAATTATTCTGATATTGTACGATTTAATGCCACTTTTATTGAAGTTATAAATTCAGGATATCTTAATTTAAGCATATATAATCCAGCACCCAATTATTTAGTCTATACCAATGTTATAGATCTTTCACTATTAACTCCAGATACAGAATTTACTGTAGTAGATTGGGATATTTCTAATGATATTTCCCAATATGGTGCTTTTCCTATATACTTAGCCTGGAATAATGGTACAGCTGCGGGGCTTTTAATAGGAAATTTAACAATATTAGGAGAAACAGAATTAAAATTTGTCAATTTACCATCTTTAACGTTTGATGCCAGCGATATTTTTAATATAACAGCTTTCTTCAATGATACAGGATATACGGGATTTCCTCCTAAAAACATATCTGATGCGACTATTTCGTATAGATTAAATTCAAATAATTTTAGAACTGATAATATTACTGCTTTAGGTAATGGGCTTTATAATATTACAATTGATTGTAACGATCCCGAATTTAGTTCTAATGGACCCAATAGTATTACTGTTAATGCAAGTAAGCAATATTATAATAACCAGAGTGAGTCAATAGATATTATAATTTTGGGTGAGACTTCTCTAACAATTATTTCCCCTTTAAATGGGGCATCATTTGATTCTTCAAATACATTCAATATTACAGTTAAATATAACAATACAATTAGAAATGAAATTATTGATGCACCTGCTTTAAATTATAGTCTTGATGGGGGAAATACCTATCGCTGGGATAATATAAAATCAATTGGTGATAATAAGTATAATATAACCGTTAAGTGTAACGATACTCAATTTGGAAATTATGGATTACAAAATATTATTATAAATGCGAGTAAATCGTATTATTATAACCAAAGTGAACCTCTTAGTATAACAATTACTGGTGTTACAGCACTAACGCTTACTAAATGGCCAGATAAATCTTTTTATTATTCAGATGAAAGTTTTATTATAACAGCAAATTTTAAGGATACCTCTCGAAATCAAGGATTAGATGGTGCTACAATTGATGTTGATGTTTATGGAACGCCTTATACAAGTCCTTCTTTAGTTTATACAGGAAATGGAAATTATAATATTACAATTGATTGCAGTGATGGTATTTTTAGTAGTTATGGAGCTTTTAATATAAGAGTTAATGCAAGCAAACTGAATTATTATATAAAAAGCGATTCATTATTTCCAATTGTTATTGGAACTACTTCATTGATAACTATTTCTCCTTCAGATGGTTCTATTTATACCACAAAACAAATTTTTAATGTTATTATAGAATATAAAGATGTGGTTCAGAGTACTGGAATCCCTGGAGCTACAGTAGTGTATAGTCTTAATGAAGGAAATAATTATAGAGGAGATAATATCACTTATATTGGAAGTGGAAGGTATAATATTGAAATTTATGCGGGTCATTCTGATTTTAATCAATTTGGTTTTATTGATTTAATATTTAACGCTTCAAAAACAAACTATAAAAATTTATCTATATTGTTGACAATTCATAGGCAAATAACTACTATTATTACTCCTTCTAATAATGCCAGTCTAGGTCCAGTGATGCGAGGATTAAATGTTAGCTACAGTTTTGATTATTCAGATACATTAGGAAATCCTATTAATGAAGCCACATGGGAACGGATCAGCCCTTCTTATAACTTTATCACATACTTAGCTAATAACGGAGATGGTGATTATACAATGCATTTTGACACTAGTTATGTGGATGTGTCTGGTTCACCTTATATTTTTATGTTTAATATCTCCGCAATAGGGAATGAAACTCAAGTATTAAACATAACTATTGAAGTTAATGTTATCAATACGAACATAGTCAATCTTTCTTGGCTTTCAACAATTGCTAGACATTCTGGATTAAACCAATCTATTTCATTTTACTTTAATGACACAACTAATAACGAACCAGTTTTAAATCTTACCACGGAGGATGTTATAGTAAGAAATAATGTTACGGGAAATATATGGGATACTGGAGATTTTAATTGGAGTCTAAATAATCCATGGAATAATGGAACCTATATTTTAGATGTTAGCACAAATGGTCTAGATGCTGGTTGGTATACATTAGAAATAAGGGTATCTGATTTTCCTAATTATGATCTAAGCTATGCTTATGTTACATTCTATTTAAGGGGTAATTATGCAAAAATAGGTTTAATTTCAGTTACTGATCCAGGAGGTGTTTTAACTCCATTAGGACCCATAAATAATTTTACATTTTACATTGGTAGTAATATCAATTTAGAGTTTAATTACACAGAGGCAGAATTTGGTGATACTATAATTCTCGGAGATGCTGACTATTATATTGTTACTTATGAAAATCTTGATAATAGCTCTATAAATGGTGTACTATCTCATACATTTGATTTTGTTTATGATACTCCTAGCTTCGGAACTCATATAGGTAGTTTAACTACTCAAAATTTGGCTATTGGTGATTATTCAATAGAAATTTTATTAGTTAGAAAAAATTATGAAAATACTACATTTGTTTTTTATGCAATCGTTAAGGATAAACTAGACATTAATATTTCAATTTATAATAGACCATTTGATGTTAATGCTGGTGATTCATTCACAATTTCATTCTTTATAGAATTATATGACGGAACAGATTGGATTCCTTTAAGTAATGTTAATGTTGAATTAATTCCCTTTATCGATGGTAATCCTGCAAGTCCTCTCTTTAATAATACAAATTTAGGTAGTTATGTATATTTTGAAATAACTATTCCAAATAACGCGAGAAATATTACATTAACTGTAAATGTGGATAGTACTTTTTATTATAAAAGTGATTCACTTAATGTTCAAGGTTTTAAAGTTATCCCTTTTGACGCGGGATTGCGTTTAGAGGATTTCATGCCATATATAATTATTATTGGAGCAGTAGCAGCAGTGGGTGCAGGTTCAGTTGCTATTTATCGGGGATTAGTTGTTCCTAAGAAACGGGAAAAGAAGAGGGTTTTAACTGAAGTTAGAACTATATTTGATGATGCAATTAATTTAGAACACATTTTAGTTTTATACAAGGGAACAGGAACATGTGTATACTTCAAATCTTTTGGTTCAGAGGCGATTGACCCTGAGTTAATCAGTGGTTTCATTTCTGCAGTATCTTCATTCGGGAAAGAAATGGTGGCTCAGAAAGCGTTAAATGAAATAACTTATGGTGATAAAATGTTATTACTAGCTGATGGTGAATATATTAGAGTTGCCTTGGTGTTAAGTAAGAAAGCATCAATAATCTTACGTAAACATCTAACCGAATTTATTGCAGCTTTTGGAAAAACTTACGAAAGTGAGCTTCCAAATTGGAGAGGGCAATTAAATTTTTTCAGAAATGCTGGAGTATTTGTTGATGAGATCTTTAATACTTCAATAATTTTACCTCATAAGATTACATATGAATTTTCAGATGTAAAAAGTCTTAAAACATCCCATTCAAAGGATGTTTTAAAAATTGCTCACAGTTGCTGCGAAGAAGCAGAAAGAGATTTCTTTTTTATCGCAACTCTTTTGAAAGAAGCTACTGAAAGAACCAAAAAAGATACAGCTGAAATTTTCAGTGGGATTAAAGAATTAAGAGATAATAAAATCCTAATGCCAATAGAGATCTCCACTATTGAAGCCCGACCTATTTCCCAGCAAGAATTAAATCTTATTAGCCAAAAGGTAGCGGGATTAATTAGTTTATCTCCTGAGGAAAAACAAAAACTTGTTAATGATCTAGCTCAAATGGGTCCTGCTGAAAGAGAAGCTTACTTTGCCAGTATAATGGAACGCCAAGAAATTGTATCTGCACCTATGAAAGTGGGTGTAGTAAAAATAGAAAATCTAAAATCAGCTAAAAAAGAGATTAAAAACTTGAAGAAGAATGCTGCTTTAGCAATGAAAGAGAACGATTATGACAAAGTTATTACCATTTACCAAAATGCTCTAATGATAGCTACAAATTGGGAAATACAAAAAGAATTTGAAGAATTAGAAGACCTTATCCGCAGGACAAAAATTGTAGATTTTAAAGCAAAAATGAAGAAACTAGAGAAGGGAGCAAAATTAGCAGCTAAAGAAGAACATTACTCTGAAGCTACTCAAAAATTTAGAATGGCTTCAAGAATAGCATCCGAAATCTTTAAATTAGGCGTGACTGGAATGACAAAAGAAGTAAAAAGATTATCAAATAAATCTAAGGAATATGAAAAATTAATATAAAAATTTTTTTAAAAATTTTTTTCTTTTTATTTTAAAATCTTAATCTTGGAATAGTCTTAACTTATTTGATTAATCTCAATCTTATACTTGTATTCTAAATTTTAATTAAGATGAAATTCTTTATTTTATATATAAAATTAAATTGGAATAATTACTTAAAAGAAGTAGTAATATTATCTCTTGAAATATCTTTATTATATATCCAACATGAGACAAAATTTTATTTTTAAAATTATAACAAGGTGAAGTAGCAATCTTTCTACAACTTCCAAA
This sequence comes from Promethearchaeota archaeon, assembly GCA_019057865.1. Taxonomy (GTDB): domain Archaea; phylum Asgardarchaeota; class Lokiarchaeia; order Sigyniarchaeales; family SOKP01; genus Loki-b32. The sequence goes on along the minus strand of JAHLWP010000004.1, from coordinate 68,391 downwards.
TCTAGTTTTAATTGATATTTATCTTATTATCAATATAGTTATAGTTAGTTTTGTAAGAAAAAGGAAAAGCAAAAAAGAAAAACAATTGAAAAAAGATGAAATCTCGACTGTAGAATCTATTACTACAACTAAACCTAATGATAAAATTGAGATTGAAGAAAAAGATTTTAAAAATAGTAGAAAAGAGAAATCAGCTATAAAATTTGATGAAGTACAAAAAAGCACAAAAAAAGTAGGAGTAAAAACAATTGTTGTTGAGTATGAAAAGCCTAAAGATGAAATCATTAAGACTCCTCCTATGCCAAAAAGAAAAGAAGCTTTAACCATTCCAGTGAAAATAAGAGAATATGTGGAAAAAACAATCTTTAGGATTCTCTATAGGGAGAAATCAGTGAAATCATTAAAAGTATTAATTGATAAAGTCTTAGAGAGAGCAGTTGATGGAAAAATAACTGTATCTGAGAAAATGATTTCTCTTCTAATTAATCAAATGGATAAAGATGATAAAATACAATTCACACAGAAAGAAGGGTGGAAAATAAAAATATAAAATTAATTTAATACTCTTTTTATGAATTAATCTGTTATACCACTTCCAGTAATACTGAAGATAGCTTCTCCTTCTGGCAGATGAGGGGCATCAACAACTTTTGCAATCCTCTGTTCACCTTTTCCTTTTCTTAAATAAACCCTAATAGTTGATCCATGTGCTACAATATTTCCACCTGTAGCTCTTATTGGATTTCCATAAAAAACGTCAGGTTTTGATTGAACTTGATTCGTTAAAACAACTCCTAATTCAGGATATATATCACATATTCTTAATAGATCATGTAGATGAGAATTGAGTGTTTGTTGTCGAGTTGCTAGGGTGCCTCTGCCAATATATTCACTCCTAAAGTGTCCTATTAAAGAGTCTACTACAATTATTTTTATATTTTTTTCTTTAATTAAATTTGCTGCTTCTTTAATTAAAAGTATTTGATGATCTGAATTATAAGCACGACCAAACACTATATTTTTTAAAACTTTATTATGATCAAGATCGTGAGCCTCAGCCATTTGTATTATTCTTTCAGGTCGAAATGTTCCCTCTGTATCAATATATAATGCATTTCCTTCAAGACCACCTTTTTCTCGAGGTAACTGAACATTTACACATAATTGATGCATAATTTGAGTTTTTCCAGTCCTAAATTCCCCATAAAATTCAATAACACTGCCAGTCTCAACCCCTCCACCTAATAAATCATCTAATTCTTGGCTCCCTGTAGTAACTTTGGCAATGTTTTTTCGATGTTCCCATACATCTACGGCAGATTTAAATCCTATATTAAGTTTTTCCATAGATACTTTAATCAGTTTTGTTGTTGTTTTTTCTCCTAGACCACTTTCTTCTTGTATGATTGAGGGAGGTGTAAATGCTATTGATTCTAATGAATTAAAACCTGCTTTAATTAGTTTATTGAGAGTAGCTTCTCCTACTCCGGGGAGATTTTTTACTGCTTCGACACAATTATTTATATCATTATCATTATTAGAGAAATTCTCAACATCAGAATTGGTTTCTTCTTCTAATTCATTAAAGGCTTCGATAATTTCTGCATCATCATCATAATTCTCAAATTCTGACTCTGAATTCTCAAATTCTGACTCTGCATTCTCATCATTAATAAGTTCTTCATTATTATCTTCAGAATTTGCAAACCTGAGATGTTCTTTATATATTTTGCCTTTTGTATGATTACGCTTACATTCAGTACAATAGTAAGGCTTGTTGATTTCCATGCTATTTCCATTTCCATTTTTTATTTCTCTAGCTTTTGCCATAGTAAATCACATAAAAGAGAAAAAAATTTTAGTGTAATTTTTATAGATGAATATTATATAAGTAAGGTTATATAGCTCGATATTTTAAGTGAAATAGAGTTCTGGTTTTTAAATTTTTATTTTGAGAATTTATGGGTAAAGAACGACAATAATAAGGAAAATTTAAGTTTGATCATCTATCTTCTTTTTCCTAAAATAAAATAATAAAAATAAAATAGGATTATATAATTTTATTAGCAAATCTATTAAAGTTGGTGGTGAAATTTTTTTGAATTTAAATCTAAAATTAGAATATTATCCAAAAATAAATGATGGGCTTCTAAAAGAAGCAATGGACATCATTAAAAAAAACAAAGATAAGTGGGATTCTCCATTTTTCTTCGATACAAAATCCCATCTGGATATGGATAAGATAAAAACAATAACTAAACCATTCTTGAGTGAAAATATCAAAAATGTAATTGTATTAGGTACTGGTGGCTCAATACAAACATTATTAGCACTTAAGCATTTATCTAAAAAAAAGATATATCCAGTTCCAAGTTCAAGAGCAGTAGAATTGAAGGGTTGTTTGGAAAAAACTTCACCTGAAAATTCTATTGTAATACCAATATCGAGAGGTGGAGAAACTCTAGACATTAATTCTACAATTGGAATTTTTGTTAGGAGAGGGTATAAATTTTTAGGGCTCTCATCCATGGGAACTATGAATAATATATTAAAAGAAATAGATTGTCCTATTTTAGATGTTCCCGATCTTTCTGGTCGTTATGCAGGCTCAGTTACAAATGTTGGTATTGTTCCTGCATATATTTCTGGTATAAATATTGAGAATTTTTTAAAAGGATTAGAAGAGGGGTATAATAATTTTTCTAATTATGATAATAATCCTGCCTTAGAATTTGCAGCATTCCTTTTTAATTTATATAAGAAAGGATATAAAGTTGTATTTTCAATGCCATATTCTAAAAATCTTGAGGGAAGTGTTGGATTATGGGTTCAAGGAGTATCCGAAAGTACGGGAAAGGATGAAAGAGGTATGATAGGAACATATCAATCAGCTCCCATCTGTCAACATTCTGTGTTAGAATTTTTATTAGGTGGAACTAAAGGTATTGTGATCCCTATAGTATGGACAGTAAAAAATGAAAATCCTAATCTTGTTTTAACTTCAACTATTCCATATATTAATGATCAAAGTGCTCAGAATGTTGTAAATTATCAAGCAGATGCTACGTTTCAAGCTTTAATTCAGCAAGGAGTACCAACAGCAGAGATATCTATCGATAATCCCTTAGAAAAAAATATGGGGCATCTTATATCGTTTATTTTATCATCTGTATATTATCTTTGCTTGTTAATTGATGTAAATTGGGCAAATAATCCAAAAGTCATCATTGGAAAACAAATTTGTAATCAGGCTCTTAGAGATAAAATTACACCTGAACAAGGAGAAATAACAAGAAAAAGAATAGCTAAGGAAAAATGGTATTCTTAAGTTAATTTGATAACTTTCTTCAAGCAAAAAAAGACTTACCGAAACTTCTGTACGATTAAATTAGATTCCTTTAAAAGATTTTCTTTTACTTTATTTTCCATAGCGTATCCTTCTTTATATACTAATCTATTAATCCCGGCATTAATTAACAATTTTAAACAGCTCATACAAGGAAAAATTGTACTGTAAATTGTCGTATCACCCTTTATTGAAGTTCCATGAATCGCAGCTTGGATAATACAATTGATCTCAGCATGTAAACCTCTACATAATTCAGGTTTTTCACCACTTTTTAAGTTTTTTCGAACACATGTTTCAGGAGTACAATGTTTAAAACTTGCTGGGGCTCCATTATAACCAGTAGACAAAATGTGGGAATCCTTTACTAAAACAGCTCCTACTTTTCTCCTTATACAAGTAGATCTAAGCGATACAACTTCAGCAATTTTCATAAAATAATCATCCTTAGAAATTCTATTTTCATTTTTGTCAATCATAGCATCTCATAATTTAATTTATTTTAAAACATATAAAATAATCAATATTTAACTTTATTAATAGCAAATTAAGATTTTTAAAAATAAAAATATAAATGATGATATAATTACCATGACAAAAACTTTTAAAGTACCTTGGGCAGCATGGAGGGAACCTAAATATTTAGATTTAACCTTTCCAGATTCTTGGGATATAAGTATATTTAAAATGAAAGGTGCTGATGCTCCAGAATTAACTGATGAAAAAATTAGAAATTCAATACTTAATCCTATAGCTACTCCAAAATTGTCGGAATTAGCAAAAAACAAAGAAAAAATAGTTATAGTTGTGGATGATATGACAAGAACAACTCCCATATACAAAATCCTACCTCATATTTTGGGAGAATTAGATAAAGTTGGTATAAACAAGGAACAAATTACAATTCTTCTAGCTATTGGCGCTCATAAACCGATGAATAGACATGATTGCATCTTAAAATTAGGGAAATATGTAGTTGAGAATTTCAATATTGAAAACCATCATCCTTATGAAAATTTAATTAATTTAGGTGAATCAAAAATCGGAACACCAATAGAAGTAAATAGAACTTATTATAACTCTGATTTAAGAATTGCTATTGGAGGAGTTATCCCTCACATCCTAGCGGGATTTGGGGGAGGGGCGAAAATTGTGCTGCCAGGTGTATGTGGAATACGAACTCTTGAAGCTAATCATTCTGCTGGATTTAAATCTGGATCCTTCGGTGGAGGCATTGGAAAAGTTACAAAGATAAGAGAAGACATAGAAGATATTGTTGAAACTATAGGTTTAGACTTTTCTATTAATGTTATACTCAACGAGATTGGTGAAATTTGTGGGATATTTTCTGGTCATTTTAAGGAAGCTCATAGAAAAGCAATAGAATTAGGTAAAGAATTTTATAAAACAAAAGTTTCTATTGGAAACCATATATGCTTTTTCAACTTGTATCCTGAAGATTCAGAATTAAATCAAGCAATTAAAGGATTTAATTTTTTAATGACAGCTCCTAGAGAAATTTTGGATAAAAATGGTGCAATAATTTTGATGTCATCATCATATGAGGGAAGGGGATATCATAGTTTATTAGCTGAAACTGGTTCTATACTATTTCATAATTTTGGAAACAATTTTGAAAAAGGATTAATCTGGAAAGTTTTCATAAAAAAGAGAAAAGTATTTTTCTTTTCGCCAAATATAAGCAAAGCAGATTTATACCATTTCCTTCCTAAATCTATAAAATTATACCATGATTGGGAGAAATTGTTAAGAGAGTTAGAAAAAAATTATGGAAATTCACCAAAAGCTGCATTACTTCCTTGTAGTATTCAAATATCAGAACAAAATTATATTTAAAGAAATTGAATTGGTCCATAATCAATAAAAATTTAAAATCTTTTTTAATTTCTAAATAAAGAGAGAAAAATAAAAATAATTGACATAAATTGAAATTAAGCATTATTATACCATGTTATAATGAAGAAAAAACTCTTAAACCATTAATTAAATCTCTTTTAAAAGTAGATTTTCCCATCGATCATGAAATTATAGTGGTAGATGATGGTTCAAGAATAAATCATAAAGAAATAATCTCAGAAGAGATAGTTACTAAAAAAGTTACTTTTATTAGATTACCAGAAAATCAAGGAAAAGGTGTAGCTATTAGGATAGGATTAAAATATGCGAATGGAAATATTTTTATTATCCAAGACGCAGATCTCGAGTATGATCCTTCAGATATTCCTAAACTTTTAGAACCTATTTTAACTAAAGAGGTTGAGGTAGTTTATGGTTCTAGATTTTTCACAAAACCTAAAATAATGTCTAAATCTCATTTATTAGGTAATATTTTACTCACTAAATTAACAAACTTTCTTTTTTGTGTGAATTTAACGGATATGGAAACAGGTTATAAATTATTTACTAAAAAAGTTTTAGATGATATAAAACTTAATGCAAGAGAATTTGAATTTGAACCAGAAATTACATCACAAATTATTTTAAAAGGTTACCAAATAAAAGAATGTCCAATAAGATATAATATTCGTAGATACGGTTTTGCTAAAATAAATTATTTTGATGGAATTGAAGGTGCTTTAGTATTATTAAAATATAGATTATTTGGTAATTCAAAATTATACCAATTTATATATAACATCTATAAGTTTCATTTCAAAAAAATTATGAAGAAGTTGCAAAAAAAAATTCCAATTTAGATGATGATATATAAGATAAATAAGTAAGACAGAAATACTCCAACAAAAGACAAATAGAATGTTAAAGTGTGATTATTTACATTTATAGTTCTTTTAACAATTCCAAGATTTAAGTCAAATTTGAAGAAATCTCTTTCAACTAAAATCCCATAAAAAATAATTGATTGAAACCATCTTAAATAAGGATAACTAAAAACCATAAATGAAGCCATTGCAATGATTGAAATAATGATAATTTCAAAACCATTTGAATTTTTTAACCTAAAAGTTATAAAAAAAAGTGCTATTAATCCAATAGGGATTATTCTCAGGTATAATGGTACTTTTTTTCCTATTGAATACCAAGCTAATAAATCACTTAAGTATGGTTCTATAAACACTATTGGTACAATTAAAAAAACAATTATAATTGGAACAATAGATAACATAAAACGCTTCAACTCATTCCAATCCTTTTCACAGAGGTACTTTAAAAAGAAAATTCCTAGAGCAGGTAATGTGTAATATTTTACACACATTGAAATACCTAAAAATATGTAGAATAGATATCTTGCATAATTTTCTTTTCTTGGATAAAAGATTAATGCCAAAAATAGGAAAAAGAAAAAGAAAGCATCAGTTATGTGATATCCACAATTTTCTAAACTAAATGAATTATGTAAGAAGTAAAACGGATTAACCAAAAACAATCCAAATGCATAATTAATATTTTTTATATTAAAATTTTTTAATACAAAATAAAACATCAATGTAGTTCCTAAATCCCAGAGAAAAGCCCAAAAAGCAAAGACTTCAATAAAATCAAATGATATCAGTCTAAACAGATCTAACATAGCAGTACCCAGAGGAGGGTAATAAATACTTTGGTTAAAATTTAGTTCTACATCTCCCCAAGAACGTCCAGAAAATATTATATGAGAATAATAATAATAAAATAACATTAAAAATCGAGCTAGGATACCAGCAATAATAAAGATCAATGCTTTATTATCTAATATTTTTTCTAAGATGTTTTTTTCTGTCCTAGTTTCTACTTTTTTCTCTATTTCTTCCATATCTATAACTCATAATGATAGTTTTTTAAATTTTTCCAAATATAATTATTGAGTAAATTTAGGTTGTAATCAAATCAGGGCTTTTTATTTTAACATTATAATGAAGTATAGAAAAACCACCATAAAAAAAGAGATATGCGCTTCTAAATAAATGTTCAATAATAAATATTGATAAGATTTCAGTATAAGGTATAGACGGATAAAAAATGAAGATAAATAAAGCACCAATGTTTTCAGAAATTCCCCATCCCCCAGGGGTTATAGGAAAAGTCTTACTAAAAAACAATAATATCATAGCTAGAACTAATAAGAATATATTCAGGTGGTATCCTAATATATAGAAAAATATTGAAATTATGAGAGCATCACTAATCCAAGTTGGGATTCCTAACAGGACCACATATAAAAATTCTTTTTTATGATTTTTGAAATTCTTCATTCCTCTTTTAAAATTACCTAAGAACCTTTCAATATAATTTGATACTCGAGCGGATATTTTATTAATTATTTTTAATATTTTTTCTGTTTTATAAAGTACAAGAATTAAGATAATAATGAATCCAATTATTAATATTGCTCCTAATATCAAGTAAAATTGAATATCTTGGCCTAAAATTTCCACATTTTCTGTTTCTCCAAAACTACTTATATAAAGATAAATTAAAGACCCACAACTAATAATAAATAAAAATATTAAGTCTAATATTCTCTCAATAGCAATTCCAGCAACAGATTCACTCAATAGTAGTTCTTCTTGATCTTTAATGATAAAAATTTTTACTATATCACCCAATTTACCAGGTGTAAAATCATTTATAACAAAACTAGCACCCGTAGAAAAATATGATGTGCTAAAGTTTATGTTCTTATCAATTCCTTTAAAAGTTAGCTTCAATTTTAAAGATCTAAATAAGAAAGCTAATGAATAAGCTAAAACAAATAAAAAAGTACCCCAAAAGCCAATTAACCTAATTTTTAATATAATTTTGGAAAAATCTACGATAAAAAGCATTAAAATTACTGATAATATTGTGATTATGCCAATAAGGATACGTTTTCTCTTTTTTAGAAATAAAATTACTTTATTAGGTTCTACTTCAGACATAAATTGAAATTCAAAATAAACGCTTTTTCTTAAAGTTTTTTATAAATCAATTTACTTTTTTAAAAAATGTGATATTATTTTTACGAATTTAGTCATAAAATAAAAATGAAAATACCTTATATTTACAGAAAGATGAAAAAAGTAGAATTACTCGCACCTGCTAAAAATTTTAAAGCAATAAAGGCAGCATCACAATTCGCAGATTCAGTTTATTTTGGAATTGAAAAGTTTAACATGCGAATGAGATCTGAGAATATTGCTTTAGAAGATCTATATAAAGTCGTTGATTTTAGCCAAAAGAATGATATTAAAACATATCTAGCTACAAATATATTAGTTTACGACAATGAAATAAGTCATCTTCGGAACATTATTGAAAAAAGTAAGGAAGCTGGTATTGATGCTATAATAGTTCACGATTTAGCAGCAATACAAGTTGCAAAAGAATTCAATATACCATTTCATATTTCAACACAATGTAATGTATCTAACTCTTTATCGGCTAGATTCTATGAAAAGTTAGGTGCTGAACGTATAATTTTAGCTAGAGAATTATCCTTAGAAAAAATCAAGGAAATAAAAAGAAATCTAGAATACACTAAAGTCGAAACGTTTATTCATGGAGCAATGTGTGCTTCAGTAAGTGGTAGATGCTATTTTTCTCAAGACATTTGCGGAACTGAAGAAAAATCTGCTAATCGAGGTAATTGTGAACAACCATGTCGTAGAAGATGGTGGGTGCGGGAAGAATCAGGAAATGAGTATATTTATAATGGCGTTAGATTTATGAATTCAAGAGATTTATGTACTATCGCTTATATACCTAATTTAATAGAAGCGAAAATTGACGCTTTTAAAATTGAGGGGAGAATGAGACACCCACATTATGTAGAAATTGTTGCTAAAACATATCGAGAAGCAATTGAAGCATACTACAACGGCACATTTAAAAAAAAAAAAGTTGGTAGATGGGTTACTGAATTAAAGAAAGTCTATAATAGAGGATTTACTCCAGGATTCTATTTTAAAAGGGTAACTGAAGAAGATCATCAACATAAATCTCCAGCGAACTTATCTCATTTTAGATATATTGAAGTAGGACAAATTGAAGAATTTAATCAAAATACTGGATATGCCATTGTTACATTATATAATGGTTACCTCTCTAATAGTCATGATTTAATTATTATGAGTAAAAACACAGATACTTACATTCACCAGCATGCTAATGAAATGAAATATCAAGGAAAAATGGTCAAGAAGTCCCCAAGAGGGACAAAAATTAAAAAAGTTACAATTAAATTAAAAGTAAAAGACACTCCGACTGGCGGGGGGCAGGATAAAATCTTTGTTTTTACTGATGAAACCTATAAGAAAAAAAAATATTCATTATAAATATAAAGTTTAATTTCATATTTTCATAAATATATTATTAATCATTCAAATTAGAACATACTTATTAAGGTAATTTATATGGAAAGTAGAAAAAAGAAAATTGTAGAATCCGTTCCTAATTTTAGTGAAGGAACAGATGGAGATAAAATTGAACAAATTGTTTCCGAAATTAAAAATACACAGAACACTCGTATTGTGGATATTCAATATGATTCTGATTACAATAGAGCTGTTATTACCTTTGTTGGCACGCCTGAAACTGTTTTAGAAGCGAATATTGCTGCTGCTAAAAAAGCTATTACTCTAATTGATATGAATACGCATAAAGGACAGCACCCTCGAATTGGAGCCATAGATGTAGTGTCGTTTGTACCTGCTCAAAATGTGTCTATAGAAGAGTGTATTGAGATCTCAATAAAATTTGGTAAAGCTATGGCAAAAGAAGGGATACCAGTATATCTTTATGAAGAATCGGCACGTAAAATGGAAAGAAAGAACATCGATAATATTCGAGTTGGTGAATATGAAGGATTAAAAGAAGCAATCAAAACCGATTCAAATCGTAAACCTGATTTTGGTCCATCTGAATTACATCCAACAGCGGGAGCAATAATAACAGGTGCTAGATATCCATTGATTAGCTTCAATATTAATCTTGGAACAAATGATATTAAAGTTGCTAAAAAAGTAGCAAAAGCAGTTCATTTACGTTCAGGTGGACTAGCCAATATTAAAGCAATGGGTACTGAATTAGCAGAACGAGATTATGTACAGATAGGGATTAGTAATATCAATTATAGAAAAACACCTCTTTATAGACAAATGGAACTTGTAAAAATCGAGGCTGCCCGGTATGGTGTTCCTGTTATTGGATCTGAATTAATTGGCGTATTACCGTTAGATGCTGTGCTAAACTCTTTAGAATATTACTTACAATTGGAAAAACCAGAAAAATTAGAAGAGAAGCATCTATTAGAGTATTATTTTGATTTTTAAAACTTGGTTAATCATTATTAATTAAAATTTTACCACTTTTAATTACCTTAGATACTAAATTTACACCGAATTGATAGGGTAAAAAATTATAATTTGGAACATCAAAAATTACTATATCTGCTTTTTTTCCAACTTCAATACTTCCTATTTCATCTTGCCTATCAATTGCACATGCACTATTAATTGTAGCAGCTGTCAGTGCCTCTGCTGGTGATAGTTTCATATTATAACACGCTAATGTCATGATCATTTGCATTGATTCTGTCCAGCAATTTGGATTAAGATCAGTAGCAAGCGCGATAGGTATCTCTAATTCTATCATTTTTCTTGCAGGGGCATATTCTTTTAGCATTAAACAAAAAGGAGTTCCTGGTAAAAGTGTAGCAATAACTCCCGCTTCTGCCATTGCTTTTAATCCATTATCATTTGATTTTAACAAATGGCCTGTTTGAATCGCTTTTAATTCTGCTGCAAGTAAAGCACCATTAGTATCAGCAATTTCATCAATATGAATTTGAGGTTTTAAGCCATATCTCAATGCCGTTTTTAAAATTTTTCTTGAGTGTTCAATTGAAAAGATTCCCTTTTCACAAAATACATCACAAAATTCAGCAAGACCCTCTTTAACTATTTTAGGTATCATATCTGAAATGATTAACTCTACATAATCGTCAGGTTTATCTTTATATTCTAAAGGGATTGCATGAGCACCTAAAAAAGTTGACACAATATCTAAGGGATGTTCCTCATTTAATATGTGTAGTGCTTTTAATATCTTTAATTCACTTTCAGTACTTAGACCATAACCAGACTTAGCTTCGACTGTAGTTGTGCCATAATTCATCATCCTATCTAAAATTTTTTTACCATTTTCTACTAGTTTTTCTAAAGAAGCTTTTCTGGTTTCGCGAACTGTTTTTAATATGCCGCCTCCCGCTTGGAGTATTTCAAGATAAGACTTTCCATCAAGCTTCATTTGTAATTCATTTTCTCTTGAACCATCAAAAATTATATGGGTATGAGGATCTACAAATCCAGGTGTAACTAACTTATTTTTAGCATCAATCTTTGTCTTTATTTCATTGAGAGAAAATTTCGATATTAATTCATCAGTAGTTCCCACGTATATAATTCTATCATTTTTTATTCCTATTGCCCCATTATCAATGATTGACAACTCAGACATATTTTTGCCTATTCTTGGAGCACCAAATTTAGTATTCATAGTAATGAGTTCGTTAGCATTAAATATCACCAGATCGGGATTATCTTCTTGTTTAATTAATTTTTTTTTATAAGTTGACGATACAAACAAATCAATTCCCCTCTATCTGGCTTTGGATGATTTTTATTAATTCCTTACTTTTAATTATTTCATGGGCAGATTCAATAAATTCAGATAAAACCATATCTTCAGTTAAATGGTGTATTTTTGAACGTATAAATTTATGACAAGCCTCTAATACTCGACTCGATTTTAAGGGTCTTCTAAAATCAAAAGCTTGAGCAGCACATAACAATTCTATAGATAGAATTTTTTCAAGATTTTCAATTATTTGAAGAGCCTTTCTAGCACTAATTGGTCCCATACTTACGTGATCTTCTTGTCCTATAGATGTAGGTATACTATCAGCACTAGCTGGAAAACAGGATGATTTATTTTCACTTACAAGAGCCGCTGAACAATACTGAGCAAGCATGAAACCTGAATTTAATCCAGAACTTTCAATAAGATATGCTGGTAAACCCCACTTTCCTTCTAATAGGAGATATGTCCTACGATCAGAAATATTTCCTAGCTCAGAAGCAGCTAAACTTATATAATCTAAAGGTAGAGCAAGTGGTTGACCATGAAAATTTCCTCCACTTACAGTATCATTTTCACTAAAAATTATAGGATTATCAGTAACGGAATTTAATTCACATAACAATTTTTCATTGAGATGAGATAAGGCGTCTCTAGAAGCACCATGGACTTGGGGTATGCATCGAATTGAATATGGATCTTGAACACGTCCACAATCTTTATGAGATTCAACATATTGAGAGTTTTTTAAAAATTCTCTAAATTTATCAGCCACAATTATAGCTCCTTTATGAGGTCTTAACATAATTAATCTCTTATCAAAAGGTTGTGGTGAACCTAAATAAGCTTCTAAAGTTAAAGCACCAATAATATCGGCATGTTCTAAACAATTAAGAAATTTTTCAGAAGCCTTGATTGCATGAGCCGTTATGAATTGAGTACCATTGATTAAAGCTATGCCTTCTTTTGCATTTAGTTTAAGAGGTTTCATATTATTTTGTATTAAAATTTCCTTCATAGGAGTATACTTCTTACCATCTTTGGAAACATGTCCTAAACCAATTAATGGTAGAAATAAATGTGCTAAGGGTGCAAGATCTCCAGAGGCTCCTACTGAGCCTTGTTCAGGTACAAGCGGTATGTAATTATTTTCAATATGCCAACATATTCTTTCTATTAAATCTAATGATACTCCAGAATATCCTTTACATAAAGTATGAACTTTGAGGATAAGCATTAATTTGGCTATTTCTTGATCAATTGGCGAACCTACGCCTACACTATGACTTTTAAGAAGATTCTCTTGCAATTTTCTAGTTTCTTCGGTTGAAATTTTAGTAGTGCACAATGACCCAATTCCAGTATTTATGCTATAAACTAACTTATCTCCTCTTGAAATAGATAATACAGCATTAAAGCTTCTTATAATTTTAGTTTTTATATCATCTACAACTATCCCTTTTATGTTATCTTTAGCTAAAGCTAAGGCTATATCAACTGTTAATTTATCTAAACCATATCTAAAATTATTACCCATATTGAATCATTCCTCAAAATTTTATATTATTTAATCTTTTTCAAATAATTATCTACAATATTATCCAATAACTTATCTTCTGCTATAAATGGTAATGTTATATGTCCTTTTTCTTCATTTTCAATATTCCAATTATAAGCTGTTTCAAAAGCATTTGGATTCCTAGCCCAACTTCGGCGAGCTATTCCTCCCATTACGTCCCATTCCATAGCATTTTTAATTATATTATCTACCCTTTCAGAACCATCTAATACTAGACCAAAACCACCATTGAAACATTTCCCAATTCCAACACCTCCACCATTAGAGAGTACAACATATGTCATACCTCTAATTGCATTACCTGCAAAACAATGGACTGCCATTTCTGCCATTATATTACTGCCATCTTTAATATTGGAAGTTTCTCTAAAAGGTGAGTCAGTTCCTGAAACATCATGATGATCTCTACCAAGCATTATTGGTCCAATTTCTCCTTTCTTTACTAAATTATTAAATTTTAGAGCAATACTAATTCGTTCTTTACCATCAGCATATAATATTCTTGCTTTTGTTCCAACAACAAGTTGATTTTTTTTAGCATCTCGAATCCAAGAGTAATTATCTCTATCTTGAGCTCGCAATTCAGGATTTATACAGCTCATTGCAGTTTGATCAGTCTTATCTAAATCTTCCTCTTTTCCTGAAAGACATACCCATCGAAAAGGACCATATCCAAAATCGAAGCATATAGGACCCATAATATCTTCAACATATGATGGAAAAATAAATCCTTCAGAAGTATTATCCACATTTTTTGCAATTTCTTTTACACCAGCATCAAATACAGCTTTCATAAAAGAATTACCATAATCCCAGAAGCGAGTACCTCTTTCTGTCATAGTTTTGATGAGTTTAAACTGTTCTCGTAAGGACTCATCTACTAATTGCTTAAATCTATCAATATTTGATTTAATCAGTTCTCTTCCTTCATTAAAACTGATTTGATATGGTGTATAACCTCCCTCATAGACAGCATGGCAAGATGTTTGATCTGAAGCAAGCTCTACTTGAATATTATTGTCTACTATATATTTCCATAAATTTACAACATTCCCATTATATGCAATAGACAGTACTCTACCAGATTTTCTAGCATCCTCAACCCAAGCAAAAATTTCATCTAAATTTTCAGAAATCTTTGAAACCCATCCTTGCTCATACCTTGTTTTAATCCTGGACTCATCAACTTCAGCAATGACACCTATACCCCCCGCAATTTCTATTGCTTTAGCTTGGGCACCACTCATACCTCCTAGACCAGATGTTACATATAAAATACCTCTTAAATCTTTATCTTGAGGAATATTAAGATATAATCTTCCGGCGTTCAATAATGTAATATATGTACCATGGACTATTCCTTGTGGACCAATATACATCCATCCTCCTGCCGTCATTTGGCCATAATTTGCTACACCTAGAGCAGCAGCAACCGTAAAATCATTTGGATTGTCAAATAAACCAACCATTAATCCATTAGTAGAAATTACCCTGGGAGCTAATGGTGAAGTTGGAAAGAGTCCAACTGGATGTCCAGATGAAATGACTAAAGTCTGTTTATCAGTAATTTGCTCAAGATACATTTTAACAAGACAATATTGCATCCAATTTTGGAAAACTTGCCCACTTTCTCCATAAGTAACTAACTCATAAGGGTAAAGAGCCACATCAAAATCGAGATTATTATCTATCATAACTTGCAAAGCTTTACCTTCAAGAATATTACCCTTATATTTATCTATAGGTTTTGCTTTTATATTTCCTTCAAGTCTGAATCTGTAACCATATATTCTTCCTCGTGTAATTAATTCTTCCAGAAATTCTGGGGCAATCTTTTCATGTAAGGATGGATGGACATATCTAAGAGCATTCTTTAAAGCTAGTTTTGTTTGGGTTTGATTAAGTGCATAACCTCTTGAAGGTGCACGTCTTATTCCTTCGACGAATTTGGGATATGATGGGAGCTCCTTAGGCAATTTAATTTTCATGGCTTTTGAAATATCCATACTTTTAACTAACTTCATTTAATATTTAAATTATATGATTTTTAGAGTTCTAAATAAATAAAGTGGTTAAAAGAGTAGAAATCAATAAGATAGCTATTTTACCTTTTAAGATTATAAACAATTTTTTAGAAAATTAGTTCTTGTTTTAACGATTTATATCATTTAAAAATCTTAATACCACGTAATTCTAATTTATCTAACAAATCTAAATATCCTTTTAAGCTATTTTTTTCTATGTTTAAATGTTTAAGTGATGTTAAGGAATCCAATGAAATTGGTAATGTAGTCAAATTATTCGCTCTCACAAATAAATATTTCAAATTCTTCAAGAACCCTATGGATTCTGGAATGACAGTTAAATTGTTATTACCTAGATAGAGGTATTTTAAAGATTGTAATGACCCAATGGAATCTGGTATAGTCTCTAACTCATTATAATATAAATATAAATGTTTAAGTGAAGTTAATGATCCAATTGATTCTGGAATTGATATTAAATGATTCTTCCCTAAATCTAGAACCTCTAAGGAGGTGAGGAATCCAATAGATTTAGGAATTTCTTTTAACCGATTAAATCCTAGAATTAGATTTTTTAGTTGTGATAAAGATCCTATTGAAGAAACAAGATTTTCTAACTTATTGGTTGACAAATCTAATTCTAATAGATTATTTAATGAGCTAATTGATGATGGAATGCTTTTTAATTCATTTTTACTCAGATCCAGTATTTCAAGTGATGTTAATGAACCTATGTATTCTGACAATCTCTCCAATTTATTATCATACAAATCCAGTTCTTTTAAATACTTCAATTGACCAATTGATGAAGGAAGTTCATTTAAATTATTGACATCAATTTTTAATGATTCTAATAAAGTCAAATTTCCGATTGATTCTGGGAGTTCTGTTAAATTGTTTCTATTACATCTTAATATTTTGAGTGAAGACAACCCTCCAATTGATTCTGGAAGGTTTTTTAGTTTATTGTCCGAAATTTCAAGTCTAAGTAAATTTTTAAGATTCCCTATTGAATTTGGAAGTAAATTTAAATTATTAGATGATAAATTCAAATTTTCTAATGAAGAAAGCAAACCAATTTCAGGATCAGGAAGTGAAGTTAATTTATTTGATGCTATTCCTAAATATATTAAATTATTCAATAACCCAATGGACTTTGGTAAATTATCTAAACAATTTCCTCTTAAAAAAAGAGATGATAAGGAAGATAAATTGCCTATTGTCTCGGGAAGTTTATTCAATTTATTATTTCTTAAATTTAATCGCTTTAGTGATTTAAGCGAACTAAATGATTCTGGGAGTATAGTTAGTTCATTATTGCCTAGATAAAGGATTTCTAAAGAAGCAAGAAATCCTATTGAATCTGGAAGCTTATTTATTTCATTACCACTTAAATCTAAGGTTTTTAAATTTGTTAATGAACCTAAAGATTCTGGTATATAATTTAACTTATTCTCGCTAAGATCCAAGAGCTCAAGATCGTGTAGTTCGCCAATATTGTCAGGTAGATTGACTAAGTGGTTAGATTCTAAATGTAATTCTTTAAGTGAAGAAAGTGAAATGATAGATGATGGCAGTTCTGTTAATCGATTTTCACTTAAATCTAATATCTCGAGGGATTTAAGTAAATATAATTCTTCAGGTAGAGTAGTTAATTTGTTTCCCCTTAAGTAAATTTCTTTAAGTGAAGTTAACAGCTCAATTTCTTTCGGAATTATTGATAATCCACAAGAAAAAAGACTTAAACCCTTTATATGTTCATTTTCTACATAATATCCAAAAGAATAACGTTCTAATTCTGATATTTCTGGAATTGGTTTACTGATTTGTTTTCCTAACGATTCTAATACTTCTTTTTCGTTTTCTAAGGTTATCATAATTTAGTCTTTGCAAATTAATATTTGAATTGAGATTCAATTCTTATATTAAAAACACTTTAAAAAAATAATATAAACTCGTTATATTTATGTTTAACATTTTAGATAAATAATGAAATTATCCAAAAACTAGTTAATAAATTTAAAGTATTTAAAAAAAATGTTAAAAAAAGTTGATTTTAGAAGTCAATATCTTTTCCTTCATAAGCGTATTTGAAAAGCTTTTCGAATTCTGCTTTATTTGGGGTTCTTGGAGCCATTACACTACTGGGATCTTGATAGCAAAGAGTTATTAATTTATCTAAATTTTTATCAAAATCTTCCCTACTTATTCCTAGTCCTCTTAAGTTAGAAGGAAAATCAACCTTTTCTTGAAGTTCCTTAATTTTTTCTACAACAATATAGGCCGCTTTCTTGGGTTCATCATCCCATTTAGCCCAACCTAACTTTTTTGCAATAGTTGAATATATTTCAATAGATTCATTTGGTTCTGAAGGATTATTTAAACAGTATTGACTAATATATTTAAGAAAAAGACCAACTGATTGTCCATGATGGATTGAAAAAATAGCTCCGCAGCTATGCCCCATAGCATGCCCTAAGTTAACTTGAGAATTACTAAAAGATAAACCTGCCATTGTTGCTGCTTGATGCAATAAGTCCCTAGCTTCAATATTATTTCCATCTTTATAAGCAATTGGTAAGTATTTAAATATAAGTTCAATTGCCTTTAAACCTAAAGCATTGGAAAACTCATTTCTCCAGCTAGAAATATATCCTTCTATAGCGTGGGCTAATGCATCAAATGCTGTATTAACAGTTAATTTTGGAGGCATTCCCTTTGGAAAGACTGGATCCACTATAGCATAGGTAGGGACTAATGACATATGAGCAAATGAACCCTTCCTCCAAACATTATTTTGGAATTGAGAAATAATTGCTGCCCATGTTACTTCTGAACCTGTTCCTGAAGTAGTTGGAATTGCAATCATTTTTGCTTTGTTCGCAAAATCATATAATTGATCGCTAAATGGATCAATATTATCGATTGTATATTCAGGATATTCATACAAACCCCAGATTCCTTTTGCTGTATCCATAACAGAACCTCCACCTAAAGCAATAATTAAATCAGGAGCATAAGAGATACAATGTTCTTTACCCTTTACAACAGTTTCTTCATGAGGATCTGGCATTATGTCATTGAACACTTTATATTTCTTCCCAATTTTGTCAAGTTTATCTGTTAATAACTTTAGATAACCTAATTCTTCAATAACCTTATCTGTAACAATGAAACATTTTTCTCCCTTCACTTTTTCTATGAAATCTAATGCATCTTCACCATATATTATATTAGGACAATAAAAATGCCACATTTACAATTTTCACCTTTAATTTTTTTATTGTTTTAATATTATTTCTATTTCAAAATTATAGAATTTTAGTATTAATACATAGAATTTTATTAAATTTAATTAATCTAATTATTTATACTTAATCCGATTATCTTCAAAAATAAAATGAGAATGTAAATTGTTTAGTTTGGAAGATTTATTATCTAATTGAAATAAATTGACATCAATTTCTCGTGCTTTTTCATTTAAATTTAGAGTTATAAAAGAGGGATTATTGCTGGCTTTAAATGACCAAGCACCAGTAACACTTCCAGGATTTAATAACAGAATTCCTTTATTTGTAAGGAATACTTCTTCTTTATGAGTATGACCAGATATCAAAATATTGTAATTTTTTTCAATAGCTAGTAATTCTAATTGCATATGATCACCTCTCGGAGATATTTGATGACCATGAGTTAATCCAATAGTAATCACTTCTTTATCTGAAAATGTAAAATCTAGTTTTTGATACATTGGATCATCTCGATTTCCTCCAAAATAATCCATATTACCAATAACTACGAATAAGTTCCTTTTTGTTTTCAAATTTAGAAAATTTAAAAATTTTGGAGCCTTTATTAAATCTCCTGTAAAAAAAGTGTGTTCAAATAATTCCGTTTCAGTTAATTGATTTAGGTTTTCAATTATTTTATCTGGGATCCTTTTAGCTCTACGTGGGATGTGAGAATCTCCAATAAATAATAATTTTACCATAATAGTATTAATTTTTTGTAATTTTATCATGTTAAATGAATTATTAAATTTCATTAGAGGTAAAGATATATCTATAATAAAACTAACGAGTTATTATTAATTCTTCTAATTCTTTCTTCATTTTTTTCATTCTAGGTTGTTCAAAATGATTTCGAACAGGTTCTAAAACATTAATAATCTCGTTTGCTACACCCATCTTTAGGTCAAGTGGATGTAATTCTTTTTTTAAGAAAGCTTGTTCCACATCTTTATAAGAATTATATTCAATGTCACCACCGAACTTTGGAGTTCTTTCTATTAAAAGAGTTGATTTTTTGTCTTTAAAGATAAGAAATTTAACCCAGTCTAGAATTGGATTGAAAGAGACATTTCCTTCAGGGCAAAATGCTGACTTGACTTTATTTTTTATCTCATCAGGTGTATCATTAATAAACACTGCTGAATTAGGTATTGATTTGCTCATCTTCATTTCAGACCACATTTCTTGAAGTTGTGATTCATCACTAATAGGCCAAATAGACGGTTTTGCTAATCCTAAGATTAGATGATGGTGAATGCAAATTGGTTTAATTGTTTCTCCAGATGTATTTTTTAGGTTATTTTTCTTCATTTTTAATGCAACATCTCTAGCAATTACATGAGCTTTTCTTTGATCATACCCCGCATGGGCAAAATTAACATTTTGGGTAAAAATATCGGAAACCTGCATTGCCGGATATAATAATTTAGCAAAATCCACATTTTCTCCCATTTTACGTCCCATAATTGTTATACTTCTTTGCATTCTGTTTAAAGTAGTACTTTTGCAAACGTCTATAAGCGTTTCCCAATAATTATCATTGTTATGGTAAAGGTCTGTACCAAGTGAAAATTTAACTTTCTCAGGATCTGCCCCTACACAACTAAGACACGCTTTAAGCCCTTCTTTAAAATACCCAACACCAATTTTTTGGATTTTGTCCATATCTCCCCCTAATTTATCATTTATCCAACTATGCCAATCAGCCAAAAATATTGAACATTTTACTCCAGCATCCAAGAAATCCTTAATTTTTGACATACAAATAAGCCCTGTTCCTAAATGAATTTTACCTGAAATCTCAAAGCCGATGTAATGATTTAAAGGAACTTCAGTTTCAAGGTAAAGTTTTAAATCATCCTCAGTAAGGACTTCTTCTGTACCTTTTATTATTAAATCAAATTTTTCTTTAACATCCATTGTTAAACATAAATTTTCAAGGTTTAATTATTTTATTGATGAATTGATTTATTTAGAGTAATATTAATATAGTTAGAGATTCTTACAAATTAAAAATTAAACTTAAAAAATTTTATTTAAAGTTATAAAATAAACTACTTCTTCTTTTGCTCTATAGTTGCTTGAGCAGCGGCAATTATAGCAACTGGAATTCTAAATGGCGAACATGAAACATAATCAAGTCCAATAGAATGAGCAAATTTAATCGCGCTTGGCTCACCACCATGTTCTCCACATATACCACATTTTAAATCTGGTCTCGTTTTCTTGCCTAATTCTAGAGCCATTTTCATCAGCTTCCCAACACCGTCTTGATCGAGAATTTCAAAGGGATTGTTCTCCAAGATTTCTTTATTTAAATATATAGGGAGAAATTTACCTTCGGCGTCATCGCGAGAGAAGCCATAAGTCATCTGTGTTAGATCATTGGTGCCAAAGCTAAAGAACTCCGCTTCAATAGCAATTTCATCAGCAGTTAAAGCTGCTCGTGGTATTTCAATCATTGTACCAAATTTATAATCTAAATTTACACCATAATCTTTAATTGTTTCTTCGGCGATTTGGAGTAATTGAGATTTAACATATTGTAATTCTGAAAGCATTCCTATTAATGGAATCATAACTTCGGGTATTACATTAGTTCCCTGTAGTTTAAGCTCGCAAGCGGCTTGAAATATCGCTTTTACTTGCATTTCATTTATTTCTGGCCATACGATACCCAAACGACATCCTCTTAAACCCATCATTGGATTTTCTTCAGATAAAGATCTAATTAGACTGATAACCTTATTTTTTTTAGTAATTTCTTCATCCAGCGGTCTGATATTTAATAAAGATTTTGACAAAGCATTTGTCATTCTAAGCTCTTGACTTTCTAAAAGAACAGTAGACAATTCAGGTAAAAACTCATGTAAAGGCGGATCCAAAAGTCTTATGGTTACCGGCTTTCCTTCCATAATTTTAAAAATCTCTAAGAAGTCGCCTTTTTGCATAGGCAAAATTTTATCCAAGGCATCTTGACGTTCTTCTATTGTTCTTGCCATTATCATTCTTTGAACTACAGGTAATCTATCTTGTGCCATAAACATATGCTCTGTTCTTGTGAGCCCTATTCCCTCAGCACCAAATTCTATAGCTTTTCGTGCATCAGTAGGAGTATCTGCATTTGCACGGACACCCAATCGTTTTATGGTATTACACATCTCTAATAATTCTAAAAATTCCCCTTTTATTTCTGGTTCTACTAAAGGTACTTTTCCTTCGATCACCCTTCCTAATGTCCCGTCAATGGTAAGCCAATCACCTTCACTTACTACCATATCACCAACTCTAAATTCTTTATTTTCTTCATCGATTTCAACATCTTGTGCACCAACGACTGCAGGTTTACCCATCCCTCTAGCAACCACGGCGGCATGGGATGTCTTTCCACCAAATTGGGTTAGCACTCCACTAGAAGCATATAAACCATGTACATCATCTGGTTTTGTTTGTGGTCGAACAAGAATTATTTCATTTTCTCCTTCATTTGCTAATTCTTCAGCTGTATCAGGGTCAAAAATAGCTATTCCAGAAACAGCTCCAGGAGATGCGTTAATACCATGTGCTAGAACGTGTACTATTGAATTTTCATCGATGCTTTTAAATAATAATTTTGATACTTTCTTTGGATCTACACTCATAATAGCTTCTTCCTTTGAAAGAAAACCTTCTTTAACCATATCAACCGCAATTTTTACAGCAGCAGAAGGAGTTCGTTTTCCATTTCGAGTTTGTAATATGTTTAACTTTCCATCTTCAATTGTAAATTCAATATCTTGCATATCTCTATAATGATTTTCCAGCTTTTCCATTGTATCAATTAATTCTTTATATATTTTAGGAAACTCTTCTTTCATTTCATCTAACATCTTTGGTGTGCGAATTCCAGCAACAACATCCTCACCCTGCGCATTTGTCAAATACTCACCAAATTTTTTATTCTCTCCAGTTGATGGATCTCTTGTAAAGACAACGCCTGTCGCTGATTTCCATCCTTTATTACCAAATACCATAGCTTGAATATTAACTGCTGTTCCAAAATCTGGAATATTATTTATTCTTCGGTATGTTATCGCTCTTCTATTATTCCATGATTTAAATACTGCTTCTATGGCAAGGAAAAGTTGGGTAAGAGGATCGTGAGGAAATGGTGAACCAATTTCTTTTTCATATAATGCTTTATAATCAGCTATTATTTTTTGTAGATCACTTACGCCTAGATCAGTATCTTGAGCATCACGAGAAATAGATCTTTTATATTTATTCAAAATCCTTTCAAACTTCTCATCACCTATACCCATGACAACATCACCAAACATTTGATTAAATCTTCTATAAGAATCATAAGCAAAACGGTCGTTATCTGTTTGTTCACCCAAACCTTGTACACTTTGATCGTTAAGTCCAAGATTCAACACCGTATCCATCATTCCTGGCATGGAAATAAAAGCCCCGGAGCGGACTGAAACCAGCAAGGGATTTTCGACATCTCCAAATTTTTTTCCAGTATTTTTTTCTAAAGTTTTTAAATGTTTTATTACATTGGGTCTTAATTCGTCCATTACTTTTTCAGGATTATTAAAATAAAGTAAGCAAGCTTCTGTTGTAATTGTAAAACCAGGTGGAATACTTAGGCCTAATTTTGTCATTTCTGCGAGGTTAGCCCCTTTACCGCCAAGTAGATTTTTTAAATCCTTATTTCCTTCACTAAAATCATAGATATATTTTTTATTTTCGCTGATTATCATGATTGATTACCAAAATACTTTAATCATCAGTTTTAGTTATCATTAAAACAAAGCAATTAACTTTTATATTTTACGCAAATAACATCATTATTTAGTTAATTATTTTAGTTTCAATTAAGAATTAAAATTTTCGGTAAGTATTGGATAAAAATAAGATTAAAACTTATTTGAATTCATTTAAAAGCTCCCAGATTCCATTAATTATGTAATCTGGTTTAAGTTCACTTTTATTTATCATATCCATTGTCATTTCACCAGATAAAACACAACAAGTAGTAACACCAGCTTTTATTCCCATTATTATATCTGTATATAACCTATCTCCAAACATAACAGCATTCTTAGGAGATATTCCTAATTGCTCTAACTTAAACAATAGCATTTCTTTATTTGGTTTTCCGAAAACTCTAGGTGATCTTTCTGTTGCTTTATATAAAAGAGCGGCTATCCCACCTGCATCCGGAGTATACCCAACTTCGGTGGGACATCTATTATCCAAGTGGGTGGCAATATAAGGAAAATCTTCTTTCTGAAGTAAGTATGATGCTTTAACTAAACGATCATAAGTTAATTCTTGATCAAAAGCAAGTACCAAAATTTCTGGATCTTCTTCAGTTAAATCAAATCCCTCTTGTCTAAATTCTTTCTTGAGAGATTGAGTTCCCATTAAGAAAATCTTCTTATAATTATTTTTTTTTAAATAATCTATTGTTGGGTGTTGGGATAGAATTAAGTTTTCACGAGACACATTGAGTTCAAAATTATTTAATTTTTTTAGATAATCAATTGTAGATCTACTTGAATTATTTGAAAGAAAATACAATTTCTTATGTTTATTTTTTAATATATCAACTAATTCAAGAACACCTTCAAATAATTTATTCCCTAAATAAATTGTTCCATCTAAATCAAAAAAGTAAACAAGTTTTTCTGTTAATTCAGATAAATTACGATCGTGATTAGGCATCTTAAATATTACAATTATATGATATACAATAAAAAAGGAAAAAAAAGTAAAAAAGATTTCTTTAATTTAATAAAATTCTGTATCAATCATAGTAGTACTTACTACTAATTCTGAGGCTGCTCTTGTAGCTTTCAAAATTTTTGACATATCACCTTTCAGCTTAAATTTGCCAGCTAACAGCCCACGGATGGGGTCGAGTTCTTTTTTTAAAACTTGTACCCATGCATCATAGGGTCCAGCATAAACATATGCTGTCTCTACTTCTTCTCCCTCTTTTAGGACTCTAGATCCTGTACATTCTCCATGATACAAGCCTACAAACATCTTTATTTCATGATCTAAATTACCCGAAGGTTCAACAACAAAGAGGAAATCTCCTTCCCATCCGTCAGGAGGAAATCCCTCTGGTCCAGCTGCCTCTCTATAATTAGTATTATCATTTACAGCTTTCATAAAAGCTTCTGCCCATTCTGGAGTTCCAAATTTCATAATATATCCCTTAAATTTTTTTTTCTTTAAAATTTTGTATTTTTTATATATTTTAAATCTAGATGGAATTTTATAAATAATCTAGCTTTTGTCAGAAAAGTAAAAAAATGTTTTTATTAAAAATTAAATTTTAGATTGATCTTTTGGAGTTAAATTACTTAATTTCTCCTCTCTCTTTCATCTTTGCTATTTCTTCTTCTCTAAGTTTTTTCTTAAACAGTTTCATGACCATAGTCAATGGTAAATTTGGTCTAAATTCAACATACTTAGGAATTGCATATGGCTTAACTTTATCTTTTAAATAATCAATTATCTCTTGTTCGGTAACTTTGCCCTCATATTCGGGTTTTAATGAAATAAATGCTTTTACTCTTTCACTACCAAGACGTTCTGGGTCTGGGATTCCTACTACTCCTGCAATTCTTACTGCGGGATGTTGATGTAAAATATCATCAATCACTCTTGAGTAGACTTTATTTCCAGATACATTGATCATATCTTTAATACGATCTACAATGTAGAAATATCCTTCCTCATCCATTTTTCCAATATCTCCCATTGGGAGCCAACCACCTTCCTGTAACCCCTTCCCAGGGGTCGGCCAATAACCTTTCATAATCTGTGGACCACGAACCCATAGTTCACCAGGCTCACCAAATGCAACCTCCTCACCTGTTTCAATATCAACTACTTTAACTTCTGTATCAGGAAGTGGCGTCCCAACACCTCTTTTTATTTTTGCCATAAATCCGGTGACTTTTGAAAGTGGTGAAAGATTAAAGGTGGAAACAGCAGTTGTTTCTGTCGCCCCCCAGCCTTCAGCCATAGGAACACCACACTTCTCCTCAAATTGTTCAGCCAGATCTGGAGGTAAAGCGGCTGCTCCAGAAACATAGAATATAGGGGCTTTTGGAATGTCCATCTGAAGTAATAGTGAATAATGTGTGGGAACTGCATTGACCATAAAAGGACGAACATTTTTTATCGTTTCGGCAATTTTAACTAGATCTCTTGGATCCAGTAATAATATTTTTAGACCCCAAGAAATAGCTGTATGTACACTATAATGCCCATATTGATGGAATAAAGGAACACACACTGCTACGGCAGCTTTCCCAATAATTCCAGGTTTTAGAGGATCCATCATCCAATGAAATAATTGTATTACGTTAGTGGTGATATTATAATGAGTTAACATAGTTCCTTTAGGAAGCCCAGTTGTACCTCCTGTAAAAGGTAATAATGCTATATCTTCCATGGGGTTTACTTCTACTGTTTCTTCGAGAGGATCATATTTATCTATTAAGTCATCTAAGAGGTAAAACCCTTCTGCGAATATTTCTTCCATATCAGGCAATTTATAATCAGGAAATAGCTTTGTTGGAGTATAAATGATTGTATTAATGCCAACTTCATTTTTAACCTCACTAACACGTTCTATCCGCCTGTAGGAACAGATAACTGTTTTAGCTCCACTTTCTTTAAGTTCATATAATAAATCAGGAGTTTTATGTAAAATACTTAAAGGTACATGGATTACTCCTATTTTTAATGCAGCATAATCTATTAAAATGAACTCTAAACAAGAAGGAAGCACTGATGCAATCGTATCTCCTTTCTTCAAACCAAGATCTACAAATGCGCTTGCTAGCTTATCAACCTTAAGCTTTAAATCTTTATATGTAATTTCTTCATCTACATAAACGCATGCAATATTATCTGGATAATTTGCCGCACTATCTTCAAGGAACTGATAAATATTTATTTTGGGATAGGGTTCCATTGTTTGTTTGAGTTTAAACGGTCCGACAAAATAAGATTTCAACCAAGGCTTATCTGAATAGCTAATTTTCTTATCCTCACCCATAGCTCTAACCTCTTTTTAATAATGAGATAGTTTTAATCTCAATATATTTCTTTAATTGTCCACTCTAATCCAAGTTCTTTTAATTTCTTTTTTGTTGGTCTACCAGTCTCTTTGTCCCAACCGCGGTATTCATAATATGCATCTAGTAACGGATCTAAGTTTACCACATGTCCTTTGGCAGGGCCTTCTGGTAAGGGTTCCTCCAATAAACGTGCTGGAAGTGTGTCATCAGCCCTGGTAATTCCTTCTCTTACACAATAGACTCGTGCAAGATTGTAAAGCCTTTCACCTGTTTTAGCGAAGTCTTCAGCTGTAAATGTATATCCCAATAATTTTTCTATTAAAGATGCCCAATCTTGTGAAGTTAGGACCATCCCCATAAATTTACAACCTCCTATAGCATCAAATATACCAAAGGCATCTTCAAAATCCTTGACAACTCTTGTATCTTCAGGATTTTCCTTAAGTGAATCTCCAACCATTGCGTCTTCAACAATCATAAAAGGCATGGCTAAAAAAGCGGGACCTTCTATATATCCTGTGATATGGCAACCTCCACGATTAGCAGTTGCGTATGCTAAACCTGTTATTTTAGCTGCTCTACTATCATATGCAGGAAGTTCCAAACCTTTAACTTGCATAGCAAATCTTATAGAATCTTTTCCAAGTTTATTAGCCATGTTTCTCGTTCCTTCAGCTAATAAATCTCCAATACCTTCTCTTTTACCTATTTTTGGAATAAGATCTACAATGAGATCAGCATCACCAAAATTGAATTCAAGCCCATCTGTATCTTCCTTAGTTAATATTCCTTTCTCAAAGCATTCCATTGCAAAACCAATAGTGTTTCCTGCAGAAATTACATCAAGACCATACTCATTACAAAGAAAATGTGCTAAAGTAATTGCTTCTAAATTATCAACATCACACATTGTCCCCAAAGCGCCTAATGATTCATATTCAGGACCTTCACCTTTACTCTTATATTTTCCTTCCTTAATTTCAGTAATTCTTCCACAAGCGATTGGGCATGCAAAACAGGGTTTTCTGCCAATAAGAATCTTTTCATTAATTGCGGTTCCATTTATATTATCTGCAGCTGGAAAGACACCAGTTTGCCAATTTCGTGTTGGTAACCCTCCCTTCACATTTACTAAATCAATCATAGTAGGCGTACCAAAAACTTCAAGCGTCATTTTTAACATACTTTGATTTACCCAATCATATCTCTGTTTAGCCTCGGTTTTATATTCTTCTGGATTTGCTACTTCAATTTTAGCATTTCCCTTAGATGCAATGGCTTTTACTTTTTTAGATCCCATTACAGTGCCTAACCCACATCTTCCAGCTGCTCTACCATAATTAGGTTCATCACAATCATTCATTATTGCAGCATATTTAACTAGGTTTTCGCCTCCGATGCCTATACAGGCTACATTGAATTTCTCACCTAGTTCTTCTCTAATTAATTTTGTAGTTTCTGATGTATTTTTACCCCATAAATGTGAAGCATCTCTGAGTTCTGCCTTCCCATCCTCAGTAACAAGATAAACAGGTTTTGAAGAGATACCTTCGAAAATAACTCCGTCAAAACCAGATCTTTTAAGATCTCTGCCCCAAAAACCAGCTGAATTCGCTTGTCCCCAGATACCAGTAAGAGGAGATCTAGCAACTACACTATATCTTCCGGTACTTGGAGATGGAGTCCCTGTTAAAGGTCCAGTCATGAATATTAACTTATTTTCTGGTCCTAATGGATCTACCCCCTTCTCTGTTTCTTTTAAAAGATACCATGTTGAAAGTGCAGCACCTCCTAAGTACATTTTTAATGTTTCCTCATCAGGAAACTCTTCGCTTATCTTTCCGTTAGTTAAATCAACTCTTAAGATCTTTCCCATATAACCGTAAATATTATTTACACCTCAAGTAAATTTTAATTTATTTCAACTTTTTTAATTTTTATTTTATGAATTAAAGTAATTAATTAATTTTATTCCTTTAATTATAAAACTATTTCTTTTTTTCAAAATAAGTATGAATTTTATTAGAACAAATAATTTGAAGTTTTTAATAGGATTAAGAGCTCTTTTTAAATTTGTTTTTAGAGAAATCTCAACACATTCTATTTTCACCTATAAAAAAATAAAAATACTTTAATCAAGATCCTAAAAGAGAAGAAGTATTTTTTAAAAAATTTCTATGAAAAAAATAGAATTATTTACGAGATAATTGGAAGTTCATTTAAACTCCAATTCCTATAGTATTTCCAATCCCTGCCACTATTACCTTTGTACCTTTTTCAGTTCTTTTACGTATAGCCATTTTTATTTTTTCTACGATATTTGGTACTGATTGAGTAATCGGGCGTTTCATCGTAGTAATAGCGTCTTCTAAAGATTGTTTACAAATTAGAGCATCTATTGGAATATCTTTTCCCGTAGTAGATTCTTCAATGTAATGTTTTTCAATTCCATAACCACCAATAGCAGCCCCTACTCCAACTGCTATAGATCCTGTCTTATCTCCACTAAGTTTTAATCCTGCATCAATCATAATTATTCTAGATATAGAATCTCCGTGATTTTTAACTAGATCTCTAATGACTTTTCCTGGTTTCCCAACAGTACCCCCTGGGCCTTTTGCCCGAACAATATAAATCATTCTATCTTCAAAATTTAGCTCTTGAACAATAGTATCTTTAACAATTTCTTGAGCCTCAATGTTATCTTTCGAGATTTCTCTTAAAAAACTAGCTACAACAAGAGGACCAAGACCATCTCCAATAGGGCTCCCCTCCGAAAATGCTTTAGCAGCTGAATAGAATGATTTTGCCATTGCTAAAATTAAACCCATTTGCATTGAAATTTGCATTAATAAAATCATTGATTTTGATTTTTTTCCTAAAATAAGATAATGTCGTACTAAGCGATAAATAAAATCAACCGCCATTACAGCTTCTAACAAGTTTTCTAGATTTGCTCTTTGAACACTATCAGCATTAGGAGCTAATATACCTACTTCTTCTTTAAATCGATTATCTCTCACATCTACAACATGATCAAATTTTGGTATAATCCCATAAGGATCAAGGGAAACTGGAGGTATTGTTACAAATGTTATGAAATCTTCAAGTTTAAACATGAGATCTTTTTGTGTTTGTTTTTTATCGGCAAATTCCTTAAAATTAGTAAGCATTATCTCTTTACACTCATCGTTCCATTTCTTAAGTTTATCTAGACCTACTTGAATTTCTTTCGCTGCCTTCCAACTTTGTATCTTTTGCCCATAGAAAATACTAACAAAGATCAGTAAAAAGAATAGCAAATTTATGATAATAGAAACCGGATCTGTACCTCGATCGGCACCCCATTGATAAATCATTAATATCTTTTCCCTAAACTTTAACTTAATAAAGAAAACTTTAATCTATTATGTTTTTATAATAATAAAATTTATTTATTCTTTTCTATTATAAACAATAGAAAATTAGATGTTACTATTTTTTCTATGATTGAAGAAGAAGACGATGAGGAAATATTAAAAAAAGGAGTTACCCTAAAAAGCTTTTTTAAAAATCTTCTTTTAATTTTATTAATTATAGCAGGCGCATTATTCATCTATCTTGACTTTGGGCTGGATCAATTTTCAAGATGGTCAATTGGTTTTATGTTAATATGTTTAGGATCTACGTTAATGCAAATGCAAAAAGGTCCCTCAGAACCATTAAGACAAACTCTAACTATTTTAACATGTAACTTATGTGGACTTACTAAAGTGAGAAATTATGCTAAAGGAGATTTTGTATTTAAAATGAAAGATAAATGCGATAAATGCGTTGATTTAATGGAAATAAAACAAATTTATTCCGTAAGATTAAAAAAAACTTCTGAACCGAGTAAAAAAGCAAGTATTAAAAAATAACCTTAAAATTTAGTAAGGTGTTTTTCAGATTTTAAACAAAGTCGGTATGGGCGGGACATTTGATCATCTTCATGAGGGTCATAAATCTTTAATAAAAACAGCTTTATCTATTTCTAATAATATTGTAATAGGTTTAACTACTGAAAAATTATTAAAGAACAAAAAGGCAGTTTCAAAACTTGAAAATTATGAAACAAGAAAACGTAATTTAGAAGATTTCATTAAAACAATAGCAGACATTACTAGGGTCCAAATCATTGAATTAAATGATATATATGGACCCCCCATCAATGAACCTGAATATGATGGAATATTCGTTAGTCAGGAAACTTATAAAGTAGCTGTAAAAATTAACGAGATTAGAGAAAGTAAGGGATTTAAACCTTTAATAATTATTGTTATATCGATAATAAAGGATGAAAATAACCAAAAAATTAGTTCTACATCTATTAGAGAGAAACTTTTATAGCAAAATTTTTTAGTTAGAATTAATATATTCAATTATAAATAAATGAATACTTGAGTAGAGTAAAGTATGAGTTCTTATATAGATAATATGTGTATAAAATATAAACTCAATCAAGATTCATTTTTCTTTGATGTTTTTATTCTGCCAAGGTAATAATTAAATAGATTTGATGTTATTCCCTTGGCTGCGGCATTATTTTCAGACTTTTACTAAAAAATAGTGTTATATAATCTTTTTTATTATATATTATTACTCTAATTCATGATAGAGCGATTTACAGCGAGTTTTTCCACGAAAGATTTAAATAGATTAAATATTTAAAATATATATACTGAAAAATATAATTAATTTAATTTAGAACCATGAGTATTGAGCTAAAAAAACAAGTTATTAATATTTTGAAAATTCTTCAAGAAAAAGATATTGAAATAGAGGCATCAAAATTAGCAAAAGAACTTAATGTTGATTATATTGTACTCATGTCTGCTATAAATGATTTAATTGATAATAACTTAGGAGGATTTAGAGAAGAAGAAATGTATCAAGTTTCTTTAAGTCAAGAAGGGTTAACTTATTTGGAAAAAGGATTACCAGAACGTCAAATTCTTCAAATATTATTAAAAAATGAGATTAAAGAAATTAACTTAGATGATTTGAGAGGACAAGCTAAATTAGATGAAAATCTTTTTTATGTTGGCATTTCTAATTTAAAAAAAAATAAATGGGTTGCCCAAAGTAAAGCTACGGGGGAAAATAAAATCTTTCTTATTGCTGAAGAATTTCCTGAAACACAATTAGAAAAATTTCTTAAGAAATTCGAGAGTAATGAGATAGTCGATTATTCTATTTTATCAAAAGAGGAATTAATGCAATTTGATATTTTAAACAAAAGGAAATTGATGAACAAGGTTCGTAAAACTCAAAGAATTATTTATTTAACAAAAAAAGGTAAATCTATCCCAATTTCTGAAATAAAAGAATTGAAGCAAATTAGCAAAATTACTTCAGAGATGCTAAGCTCTGGCACTTGGAAAAATTATAATTTGAAACCCTTTGATGTCACTAAACCAGGTCCGTTATTAAAGGCAGGGAAAATTCATCCATTAGTAAATTTAATTAATGAAATAAGAGAAATATTTTTATCAATGGGTTTTATAGAAATAAGGGGTCCAATTATAGAAAGTGCTTTTTACAATTTCGATGCTTTATTTCAACCACAAGATCACCCTGCAAGAGAATTACAAGATACATTTTATTTAAATAACCCAAAAGTCGCAAAGTTGCCAGAAAAGGATAGAGTTTTGGCTGTGAAAAAAACTCATGAAAATGGCGGTGATAGTGGATCTATTGGATGGGGGTATGAATGGGATGAAAACATTGCAAAGAAAACGGTATTAAGACCCCATACTACTGCCACAACTATGAGGAGATTGGCCCAATTTTATAGAAACAACGAGAAAGTACCAGTAAAAGTATTTTGTGTGGATAGAGTATTTCGAAATGAAAAACTTGATAAATCTCATTTAGCAGAATTCACTCAAGTAGAAGGGATTGTAATCGATGATAATGTTACTCTATGTGATTTAATTGGATTATTATCGGAATTCTATAGAAAAATGGGTTTTAAGAAGATAGTTACTCGACCAGGATTCTTTCCTTATACAGAACCTAGTATGGAAGTTTCGGTATATTATGATAAATTAGATGAATGGTTAGAAATGGGAGGCTCAGGAATTTTTCGACCAGAAGTTACCTATCCATGGGGAATTAAAGAGCCTACACGTGTATTAGCTTGGGGTCAAGGTCTTGAAAGAATTGCAATGCTATATTATGATCGAACAGATATTAGAGATTTTTATATTAATCCAATTAAATGGTTGAGAAAGCAATCATATCTTAAATGAGGTGATAAAATGCCTACTATTGAATTAAAAATTGAAAGATTAGAAAGGTTAGTTGGAAAGAAATTAGACTTAAAAGAATTAGAATACGATTTACAATGGATAGGATTAGATTTAGAAGATACTAACGTAGAAGAACAAAAAGTTAAGGTAGAATATAATCCCAATAGACCTGATTTTTCAAGTCCGGAGGGAATTGCTAGGGCACTTAAAGGATATTATGAGATCGAACTAGGAATTCCCTCATACGAAGTTAGACCAGGAGAAATTACCCTCAATGTAGATCCTAGTGTAAAAAAAGTTAGACCATATATAGTTTGCGGAGTTATTCGAGATATTGATTTAGATGAGGATGAGGTTGCTACTTTAATGAATATACAAGAACACTTACATTGGGCAGTAGGAAGAGACAGAAGAAAGGTTGCTATTGGAGTTCATGATTTAGATAAAATTATACCTCCTTATAGGTATACAGCAGTAAAGCCAGATTCAGTTAGTTTCATACCTCTACATGGAGATGGATATCCTATGAATTTGGAAGAGATTTTGTTATTGCATGATAAAGGTATTGAATATGCCCATATTTTAGAAGGGAAAGACGTTTATCCTATAATTTTTGATAATAACGATGAAGTTCTTTCATTTCCCCCAATTATAAATGGTGTACTTACTACTGTTACAGATGATACAGAAAATTTGTTTTTGGATTTAACTGGTACTGATTTTAAAGCAGTGAATTTAGCATTGAATATTTTATCAACAACGTTATTAGATATGGGAGCAAAAATAGAAAGCGTAAAAGTAAGTTATCAAGGAGGAAAAGAAATTATCACTCCTAATCTAAATCCCAAAAAATGGGAAGTAAAAGCTGGTTATATAAATGATGTTATTGGCTTAAAATTATCATTGACAGAAATGATAAAATGTTTTCAAAAGATTAGAATGGAGGCTAAGAAATCTAAAAAGAATGGCTACTTAGATATCTGGGTTCCGGCATACCGAGGAGACATAATGCATCCAGTAGATTTTACTGAAGAATGTGCTATTGGTTATGGATATTTTAATTTACCACTTACAATTAGGGAAGGTGGTGTAGGAGCATATCATCCTATCCAAGATTTTTCAAGTAAAATAAGAAAAATTATGATAGGGGCAGGATATTTAGAAATACTTAATTTTATCCTAACAAGTTCTGAAAAACAATATGATCTTATGAAGCAAAATTATGATAAAACAAATATAGTTGAAATTGCTAATCCAATTTCAAAAGAATACAATACAACGAGGAAGAAATTATTACCTCAACTAATGGATACTTTACTATTAAACAGATCTGAAGAAAAGCCAATAAGGATTTTTGAAGTAGGAGATGTAATATTATTGGACCCTGATGAGGAAACGGGTACTAAAAGAGAAGTCCATCTTTCTGCTACTTCCTATCATGATGAAGCTGATTTCACAGAGATTAGATCTACTTTAGACTTTATAATGATCTCACTTGGATATGAAAACGATTTTGAAATAAAACCTAATAAGAATCTTAGCTATATAGATGGTCGTTATGGAGAGATTTATTTAAAGGGTAGTAAAGTAGGTGAGATAGGCGAAATTCATCCTGAAGTTTTACTCAACTTTAAATTAGAGTTTCCTGTTGCTGCTTTCGAATTAAATCTACAGGATTTTTTATAATTTATTTTTAAACAACTATTATTTATTATTATGGAAGAAAATACTAAACAATTAAAAGAATATAGGAAATTAATTGATCAGATTGATAGTGAGATAATTGAACTGTTGAATAAAAGAGGTATAACGGTTTCTAAGATAGGAGAGATCAAAAAACTGTTAAATCTTGAAGTTTTTCAGCCCGAAAGAGAAAGAGAGATACTTGAAAGGATAAAATCTCAATCAAAAATATTAAAACCAGAAAGTGTTAAGGCAATATGGAAGGAAATTTTGAGTGCCAGTAGATCAATTCAAGGGGTTATTCCAAAAGTCGGATATCTAGGCCCTAAAGGAACATTTACGCATCAAGCTGCTCTTGAATTTTTTCCCAAAGCAGGTACAGAATTTCTTCCCTATAATTCTATATCAGAGATTTTTATAAATATTGAAAAAGAAAATATAGAATTTGGGGTAATTCCTATTGAAAATAGCCTTCAAGGTACAGTTAGAGAAACTCTTGATTTGTTAATCGATAAAGATATTTTTATATATGGAGAAATTGAGCTTCGGATTATTCAAAATTTAATCTCATTGGAAAGATCCAATTTATCAAGGATTAGAACTATTTTATCCCACCCTCAAGCTTTTGTTCAAACAAGAAATTGGATTAAAGCAAATATACCAACAGCGGATATAATAGATGTTAATTCTACAGCAGAAGCAGTTCGTAGAGTTAAGGAATTAAATAGTGAGTCTTATGCCGCGATTGGTACGGAATTTGCCAGTGATGTTTACGGTTTAAAAATCTTACACTCAAAAATCGAGGATAATTTATTAAATTCTACAAGATTCCTTATAATTTCGAAGAAAGAGAATATTGAAAAAGAAGGCAAAATTAAGACATCAATATTATTTGTTACCCGACATATTCCAGGAGCTTTATACAGAGTATTAAAACTTTATGCTGATGCAGAAATTAATTTGCTTAAAATTGAGTCCCGTCCTCGTAGAAGAGGCCGTTGGGAGTATATTTTTATTATGGATTTTGAAGGGGATAAGGATAATCCTAAGGTAAAGAAAGTTTTAGAAAACATGAATACAATTGTGATATGGCATAAAATTTTAGGATCATATCCTATGACTTAAATGTTTATTTTCAGCTTTTTTATACTATGTTATTTTCACATTCCTAAAAATATATTAATAATACTTATTTTAAATAAGGTATAAAAAATAGTTAATATTAGTTAGATTTAACAGAAAATACAATTGAGAAAAATCTGGTTCGGTTCATATGCTTGGAAAAGTAAGGTTTGATGGAAGGAAATTTGACGAAATGAGAAAAATAACGATAGAAAGGAATTATCTTAAATACCCAGAAGGATCAGTTTTAATTACTCAAGGTGCGACGAAAATAATTATTACAGCTTCAGTTGTGGATTATGTTCCACGGTTTTTAGCAGATACTGGAACAGGATGGATAACGGCAGAATATAATATGTTACCACGAGCAACACAAGTACGAAATTCAAGAGAGAGAGAGAGACAAAGGATAAAAGGAAGAACACACGAAATCCAAAGATTAATCGGTCGAAGTATGCGTGCTGCTTTTAATTATGAAAAATTAGGAGAACGCACAATCAAGGTAGACTGTGATGTAATACAAGCAGATGGAGGTACGAGATGTGCATCGATAACTGGGGCTTTTGTAGCTGTTTTTGATGCAATAAATTATCTATATAATGAGCAAATAATTCATGAATTTCCAGATTATAAAGTTACGGCGGCAATTTCATTAGGCATCAAAAATGATCAAGTAATATTAGATCTTAATTATAGCGAAGATTCTAAGGTAGATGTTGATTTTAACTTAGTTTTAAATGAAGATCTAGAATTTATAGAAATTCAAGGCACAGCAGAAGGGGCTACTTTTAACAAAGATAAATTGAATGACGTATTAGAGTTAGGACAAAAAGGCATTATGCAACTAATTAATATTCAGAGAAAGGAATTAAATTTATAATTATATTTTTTTCATTTTATTTATTTCTAAATAAATTAAAGAGAAATAAGAAAAATAGAGTAATAATTTTATTTTAGCTATAATTTTTTCTAATTAATTTCAAGATAAAAATAATTGATCTATGATAAGTAATTTTATTTTTAATTTAATTCAAAGGGTATCTTTTATTAAGAAGTATAAGCTATACGACTTTTTTAAACAGATTATCTATCCTTTTTTTATAAAAAACATTTCCAAATTATGGAAGGATAAAATAGACGAAAAATTAATTATTATGGGAGCTCATTATGGAGGGGCTTATTTAGACAATCCTAAATACTTATTTGAATATTTGAATAAAAATTCGGATTATAATTTAGTTTGGATAGCAAAATTAAGAGACGTTACAATAGAGATTAGAAAAAAGGGATATTCTGTTACTCCATTTTTTAGTTTTGCGACAATTAAATTATTACGTAAAGCTAAATATATTTTTATTTCTCATGGATTAGAAGATGTATTACCAATAAAATTTTCTCCAAAAACAACTATTCTATTCACTTGGCATGGAACTCCTATTAAGATAATAGATAAAGATTTCGAAAAATCGTATATTTATAGCAAATGGAGTGATATTTTTCGTTTAAAATTGAAACATGATCAATATATTGATTATATATTAACTCCCTCTGGAAATAAAAAAGAACGCGAAATATTGAGTAAAACTTTTAAAGTATCACCTAAAAAGATCCTTAGTTTAGGATATCCAAAATTAGATCTTTTATATAATCAGGATGAAAAATTTATTGTAAATTTAATGGATAAATACGAGATTCCCAAAAATATAAAAAAAATTATTCTGTATTGCCCTACTTGGAGAGATGATTTCAAATTAAATAACCCTTTTACTTCTTTAGATTTAAAGAAATTAAATGATTTACTTGAACAAACTGCTACTTTATTTCTTATCAAAGCTCATATGTTAGTGAAAGAAATTAGTTTCGAAGATTATCATAATATTAGAAATGTTCCTAAAAGTGCAAATATTGAAGAATTATATTTAATTACAGATGTTCTTATCACTGATTACTCATCAACAATGCTCGATTTTTCATTATTAAATAGACCAATTCTTTTATACCCTTATGATCTTGAAAACTACTCAAAAAATTGGGGTTTATTATATAATTTGGAAGATATTGCTCCTGGCCCTATTTTTTACAATGCTGAGGATTTAATAAATGGAATTAAAAATGTAGATAAAATCGATAAGGAATATGAGGATAAAAGAATAAAAGTAAGAAATAGATTTAACAAATACATTGATGGTAAATCAACAGAAAGGATTTTAAATTTTCTTGGAATTAAATATAGGTGATTTACAAAAAGACTTAATTTTTTTAATGTGCTTCAATTCCTAATTGTTCTGGATGTTCTTTAAAGTATTGAACACCTTCTTTTATTATATCAATAATAGATCTTATAGGTTGCCATCCGGTTTCTTTTATTATTTTATCATTTTTACCTATTAATAAAGGCACTTCACTTGGGCGCATTCTTTTTGGATCAATAAGGATTTCTGCAGTAACATTAAAAACTTTTTTTGCTATTTTAGCATAATTACCTATTGTAATACCTTTACCTGAACATACATTATAAGGTTCACCATATCTTTTTTTTTCACAAAGTAAAATATATGCATTTACAGTATCTTTAACATGAGTATAGTCCCTAATTGAATTGGGATTTCCAATTATAAGTCGAGTCCTCGACTTATTTAAAATTTCAACTATTTGTCGATGGATTACACTAGTAACAAATTGAATCCCTCTTCGTGGACCCTCATGATTAAAACCACGCGTGATAATGCTAGGTGCTCCATATGCACTATGGTATAGCCATGCTATTTGTTCAGTAGCACATTTAGTTATTCCGTATATACTTCTGGGACGAAAAGGATTTCTTTTTAAATCTTCTGTAACAGGAACTTCATTAGGATCTACTAATCCATATTGTTCACTACTACAAGCCACTTGAATACTTTCTAATTCATTATCAAATCTTCTTGCTGCCTCAAAAATTTTAATAGTACCAACTATATTATTGTGAGCTACCCTTGCAGGCTCTCTAAAGGATGTTGGTATAAATGATTCAGCTGCAAGATGGAATACGGCATTTGGTTCTACTTTTTCAAAGATTCCCCCCATTCTTTCGGCACTAGTTATATCAGCTTCATGGAGGAAAATTTTACCTCTTAAGTGCTCTATATTTTCATGCATCGGTACAGCATGTCGCCGAATTGTACCATGAACTTCACAGTCTAAATCTAATAATTGTTCTGCTAAATGACTGCCGGCAAACCCACTAATTCCTGTTATTAATATGCGTTTTTCTCTCCAATAATTTTTATTGGGTAAAGCAGATACCCTATTTTTGAAATCATCTAAATAGTCCTCGATGTTCTCAGGCTTAATTATAAAACCTTGCTTTTCAAGTGCTTTAACTCGAGGATTTTCTTTTATAACATTTTTAATAGGTATAAGATCTTCCATGATATATTTAACAATGAATTATTTATCAATTTTTAATTTAATTATTAATTTCTTCCATGGTTTTTAATAAATTCTAATATTGATGGAAAAATTCAATATGTAAAATTCATTGATTTAAAAATATGGAAATTAAAACTTTCATTGGTCAAAAATTAAATTATATCAATGGTATTTTAAGAGTACATATTGAATTAAGTAAACCTCTGAAAGACAAAAAAGATTTAAAATTTACCTATGAATATTATAATCCTCCTAAAAATCCTTTAGATTATTTATCAAAAAGATATATTCTTTATCCACTCTCTAGTCATTTTAATTCAAAAAGAATAAAGGATGATGTAGTTTTTAATATAAGTTTTCAACATCTTGGCGATCTGGGATACTTTTTAAATAGAAATAAAACGATTATAACCTGTGCTGATATTTACGTATTTATTGGAAAAAGAAAACCATGGATTATCCAGAAGTATTTAATATCAGGTTTGAAAAGATGTAAATATATCATGGCAATTTCAGATTTTACTAAAAATGAAATAATTAAATTTCTAGGTGTGCCTGAAGAGAAAATAATAGTTATAAAATGTGGTATAAATCGTGAAATCTTTAAGCCAATTCCTCAAAATAAAATTACTGAATTAACACCTTTTTATCCTGAATTTAGGAAAATTTTACATGTTGGAACTGAAACAGGGAGAAAAGATTTTTTAACTTTATTAAAAGCATTCTACATTCTTAAAAAAAAGGAGAAAAAGATTAAGTTGATTAGAGTAGGAACTCCTAGTTATCCAAAAATAATAAAGAATTTAGGATTAGAAAAGGATATCATATATCTTACAAGTATAAGCGATGAGAGATTAATAGAAATATATAATTTATGCAATTTTTTTGTTTTTCCATCTCTTTATGAGGGTTTTGGATTACCAGGATTAGAAGCAGCGGCATGTGGTATACCTGTTATTTGCTCGGATATTCCTGTATTTAGAGAAATATATCAAAATTTCCCTCTTTATTTCCCCCCAAAAGATCATAAGACTCTAGCTAACTTGATCTTAGAATATATTAATGATGATTATTTGAAAAACCAAATAATTAAAAACGGATTGGAATTAATAAAAAAATATTCATGGAAGAAATCTTCTAAAAAATATTATAAACTTGCAAAATGTATTGCTGAGAATAATTAAGAGAAAAAGGGCTTTTTTATTAATTATTATTCATGTTTCTCAGCATAAATGTATGGTAAATTTTCCTTAATAACTCTAAATTTTAATCTTTCTAAATATGGGACTAAGAATCTATAAGTTTTTATACCTGATACTGTTTCATGATAAGCAGCAATTATTAATCTTATATCTTTCAATTTAGTCAGGGTTTTTTTTGCTCCCTTAATAGCTTCGATTTCAGCTCCCTCGATATCCATTTTAATAAGAGTTACTTTTTCTAATCCCAAATCTAACACAATATTATCTATTGTATCAACATCAATCTGAACTTTTTTTTTTTTTTCTATCTTTTCATATCTTAATAATATGCTTTTTAAAGTAGAAGCATATTTTTTTCTTATAAGTGTCATTTTTCCTTTTGAGGACCATATTCCAAGATTTAAAGGTATAATATTTCTGTACTTATTAAATTCTATATTTCTTTTCAAATAAGAGAAATTTTCTGGATCTGGTTCTAAAGCAATTATGGTTCCATTTTCTCCAACTTTTTGTGATATTCTAAAAGCATACCATCCTATACTAGCACCAACATCAAAAACAACATCTCCTTTATTGATGTTAAATACTTTATCATAGATTTTTTTGATAAAGAATTCATAAAAAATTATGAGATCATCCCAGAATAATAGATAATATTTTGGAATATTATAATAACCTATTAAAGCAGCATATAAGTATTTCTGGTGTAAAGGAATATATTTTAAATCATTTTTAGGTAAAATAAATTGAAAATTCTTGTATTTAAGAAGACCATCTCTTTTGTTTAAGATTTTTAGTTTAATTTCTTTCAACCACTCATATTTTCCTTTCTTAAGATGCTTTTTTCGATAAAAAATTGATTTAAAATATAAGTTTAAGATTTTTTTATTTGAATTAGGATTCAAATTAGAGAATTTTTTAATAATTTTTATAATGTAATTGATTGGATTCATACTTTAATCAGTCTCAAATCTTTTCTTGAATTTAGAAAAAATATGTTATTCTAAATTAGACTTTATTTTTCTTTTTTAACTTTTTCTTATATAATATTAAGTCAAATGGAATTAAAATAGTAGAAATCATTTCAATATAAATATAAAATATAATTTTAATGAAAAATCTCACACGAAATTTAGTATAATATTTTTTATCTACAATTCTTCTAAAGAATATATAATATCTGATTTTCTTTAAATACATAAAAAGTAAAATGTATACCCCAATGAAAAATAAACCGTAATGCAATAATAAGAATAATGGAAATACTAATATATATAAAGATCCTAATAATAAGGCTAAAAATTTTAAAATAAACTTTACTCTTTTATTTCGAAATGAATTTATCAATGAATTTTCAATTTGTCTCTTTCTTTGTTCTAATAATTCTTTAAAAGTTTTTGGAAAATCAGTATATATACAACTTCTATAGTCAATTAAGCTGTAGATATTGAAGCCTTTAGAAAGGATATCAAGACCTCTAGATACATCTTCAGCTATATCTCGATTTTCAGTAAATCTTCCAATCTGTTCCATAGCTTCAAAATTAACGGTAGTATTAGCTCCAGAGATCCTAATTTTGTAATGTCTAGTGAATTTTTCTTTAAAAAATCGATTAGTAGATATCTGTAAATATTTCACCAAATCAATGTTTTCTATGGACTTAAGTGGTCTTAATCCTGCTCCAATGACAACATTTTCATCTTGATTTATTATTGGATAAATCATTCTTAACAGGAGATCATCTGTAATGAAGCAATCAGCGTCGATTAAATATAAAATTCCTTCTGTTACGTAATTCAAACAATCATTTAAAGCCTTTATTTTACCAATAGCAGCTCTAGTTTTTCCACCCTTTTGATGAAGAATAGTAAAATTAGAATATTTTTTACATGATTTAGCGATATTTATTGTCTCTTCGCTTCCCCCAGCATTAACTATAATTTTTAATTTAGGATATTTCAATTTTACAATAGAATTTAAGCAATCTTGAAACTCTTTTCCTTCTTTCCAAGCTGGTATAATTATATTTACTAATGGTAAATATTGTAAATCCTTTATTGATATTTCCTTAGGATCTTCAAATTTTTTTAAAGCATTAATATATTTTTTATCTCTTATAATTAAATTT
Source organism: Promethearchaeota archaeon (assembly GCA_019057865.1). GTDB lineage: Archaea > Asgardarchaeota > Lokiarchaeia > Sigyniarchaeales > SOKP01 > Loki-b32. The sequence goes on along the minus strand of JAHLWP010000004.1, from coordinate 25,667 downwards.
AATACATGAAAAATAAAGACTAAAGAGAGTATTATAAAGAAAGCATTTATTGAGCTAAGGAAACCTAAAATATTTCTTGCTATTAAAGTGAAATAGTTAACTAAAAGCATTACGAATTTTAAATATTTTTATTTAATTTGATATTTATGATTTATTATTCATTTTTTATTTTATACATTAATTTTTAAGATTTATTTTAATCTATTCAAAAGATTTTCAATTGTTTTATGAATTTGTGAATGAGGAAGTAGTTTAAGAATTACTCTAAAGAAAGTAAGACCATAATATGATTTTAATAAATATTTTATTGTTCTTCTTAATTTAAATAAGGTTATTGTAAAATATTCTTTATATAACTCTTTTAGAGTATAATTAGGAAGATTTGTATTAAGTCTTCTTTGGTATGCTTTACATTTAGCGATATAATAATAAACTCTCGCTTGAAATTTGTTTTCATCTTGAGAAATTCCGCTCTTGTGGTGTCGATAATAATATAATGGAAGATCGATAAATTTAAACTTAGTAATTTCCTCTAACTTAAGGAGGATATCTTTATCAACACCTGCTTTTAATTTATTGTCATAACCAGAAGTTTTTAAATATACTTCCCGAAGAAATGTTTTAAAATGTGAAATTTTAGGATTGAATATAAAACTTTTTTCAGGAATAATTGGTCCTATTTTCTTATCGACTTTGCAATCTTTTAAATCAGAATTACAATTCCACATAGTACTATAAATAACACCACAATCAGGATATTTTTTATAAGCATCTGCTATTATTTCTAGAGCTTTCTCATCTAATTTATCATCAGAATCAAGAACACCTAAAACATTTTTACTAGCATTGGCTGCTGCGATATTTTTTGCAGTTCCTACTTCATAATGGTTGTTAAGTTTAATGAGTTTAATTTTTTCATCATCTAAAAAAGAATTAATTATTTGAATAGAATCATCTGTAGAACAATCATCAACAATGATCAATTCCCAAAAAGGATAAGTTTGTAATATAACACTATTTATTGCTTCCTCAATGTATTTGGCATTATTGTAATTAGCCATAAGTATAGAAAAAGAAAGATTTTCTTTTTTATCGTCAACATTCATTAGAATAGTACTTTTTGATTTAGTTTCATACTTCTATCTATAATTAAATAGTTGTGCAATTTAACTTTTTTTATAGTACAAATTAATTAATAATTTAAAAAATTCATTAATTTAATAATATAGAATATGAATAAATTTTCAAGATTCAATATAACTATTATTTGCATATTTATTTTATCGTTAAATTTTTTATCAAGTTAAAAATAATGTGTTAATTCAGGATTTAAATTTTTTTTTGAAAACCTATGTATCCTTAATTATATTAATTCATTGATATTATTATGGAGTACGTTAAGAAAAGTTTTAAGAAATATTTAAAGAACAAGAATATTTACTTTCCATTTGGTAATAGAGAAGAAAGAGCCGAATTTATTTCAAAAATATATGAGAATTTTTTGAAAAATTCAGTCTTAGATGTAGGGTGTAATGAAGGTTCTCTGAAAAATTATATACCTAAAGGTGTGAAATACGTTGGAATTGATATATCAGGTAAGCTAGATATTATTATAGATTTATAAAAAGATAAATTAAAAATTTTTGAAGATAATAGTTTTTATACAATTGTATGTACTGAAGTTTTAGAGCATTTAGAAAACATTCATGAAATATTTGATGAACTCTGCAGAGTATCAAAAAGATATATAATTATTTCACTTCCAAATAATTGGGTAACTTTTAAATTTTCACTGATAAGTGGGAAAGATGAACTAAAATTTTATGGATTACCTATAGAAAAACCCTCTGATCGTCATAAATGGTTTTTCAATTATGATTAAGCATTGAATTTTATTAAAGAGAGAGGATTAAGAAATAATTTTCTTATAAGAAATAAGTTTTCAATTCCTATTATTTCTAATAATCTAAGACTTCAAATCTTTAATTTATTTTTTAAAATTTATTACAAAAACCAATATGGATATAATAATCTATTTTATAGTAATTTATGGGTATTATTAGAGAAGTTGAATTAGTCATATTTCATTGAAATCCTCATATTTACTATAAATCTTATTTTTTAATGAATAATCAACTATAGCTCAAAAAATTAATTGACTTTAAAATTTCGCTTTGGAAAAAGATATATTCCTAAACAAGTTAAATAATTACCAAAAAAATTATTTTAAGAGTGCAATATTTTTCTTAAATAGTTTTTTAAGCTAACTTTTTATATTTTACAATTATACAAAATAAAATGCTAAAAAAAAAATCTATTAAAAAAGGATTAAGGCAAGTCTCAGCTTTAGTGGAAAAAAATTTATATTTAGAAACGCGGTTTAAGACTTCATTTTTATTACGGTTTCTCAATCCAATTATTCAAGTTTTAATGCCATTGATTATATTTGGAACAATTTTTTCTATTAGTGAAGATTATAATTTTGGATATTGGAGAAGTGATAATTACATTCTTTTCATGATGTTAGCATTTTGTATACAATTTTTAAGGCAAGTTATTGATAGGTTTTTTCAAATGCTGCTTCAAGAAAAATTTTGGAATACATTGCAATCATTCTTGGTTGCTCCCTTAAATATGTTTACCTATTTAGTAGGATTACTTTTATCAGAATTAATTTTAATAAGCATTCCATTCATAATATTTTTAATTTTAGCATGGATTTTATTTCCTATACCGTTAATAAATGTTTTATTAGTTTTATTGTTGTTTTTCTCTATATCATTAATATTTGGAAGTATAGGACTATTAATTAGTGTTTTTGCGATAACTAATGAAAGTATTGGAAGAATATCACAATTACTTTTGAAATTTCTTTTTTGGTTGAGTTGCTATAGTTATCCATTACAAATTTTTCCAATTTTAATTCAATATTTTATACTTCTAAATCCTCTTTATTATATTTTTGATTTAGTACGTTTATCTTGGTATATGGCTATTGATCCTGAAATCGCTTTAATTTATATCACCCCTGCCCATATAACTATAATAATATTACTTACATTAATGACTCCCATTATCGCAATATACTTATTTAATAAACTTTATAAAAAATATGGTATCTCAGGTTATTAATTTGAATGAAACTGGGTTATAATGGATGGTAAATAAAAATGTCTCAAAAATATGATATTGAAATTGTTAATTTAACTAAAGTTTATAAACTTAGAGCAGAATTGAAAGAGATAACTGCTTTAAACAAAATCAATTTAAAAGTTAAAAAAGGTGAAATTTTTGGATTGTTAGGACCCAATGGTGCTGGTAAAACAACTATGGTTTCGATCTTAACCACTATTATACAACCTACAAATGGATATGCCAAAGTGTTAGGCTATAATATTTTAAAAAATTCAGGAGCAATAAAAGAAAATATAGGATTAATGCTTGGAGGTGATATGATTTATTACAGAATTACCGGTTATAGAAATTTAAAATATTTTTGTAAACTTTATGGTATTAAAGATTTTAAAACAAAAATAGATGAAATTGTAGAAAAGCTTGATTTGAAAAAATGGATAAACCAATATGTTGAGAAATATTCTAAAGGTATGAAATTAAAATTAGCTTTAGCAAGAGTTTTAATAATAAATCCAAAAATTCTTTTCCTTGATGAACCAATGTTAGGGTTAGATCCCTCTTCAGTTCAAACAATGATAGATATTTTATTAGATTTTAAAAAAACAATTTTCTTAACATCACATCAAATGAATATTGTTGAAAAGATTTGTGATCGAATCGCGTTTTTAAATAAGGGAAATATTTTAAAAGTTGATACTCAAGATAATTTTAAAAAAATTTTATCTGATAAAATAAAGATTAAATTAAAAATAAAGAATGGGAAAGATGCCTTGTTAAAATGTTTAAAATCATTGGATTTTATAAGCAAAATAGAAGATATTAATGAAGATATTTTCTTCATTATAGAAAGTGAAGAGTTTTATCCTGAATTACTTAAAAATATTAAAGATTTTACAATTATACAATTTAATCAAATAGAACCAAGTTTAGATGAAATTTTTATAAAAATGAGCAAATAAAATATTTTTCTATCAAAATGCGTTTTAATCTCTATTGAAAATAAGTTAGTTTCTTAAGTTTATTATCCTTTTGAAATTTTGTTTTAATTTATGTGTTATCAACAATGGTTCTTTTAAGTACGATAAACATGCCAGCAGGAATTGTTTTGCTCTTCGCAAATATGGATTAAAGATAGGAAGTTCATATGGATGCAAAAGTTTATATCTCCGAATTCTTTCATTTCTTGATAATATGATTCCTTTTTCTACAAAAGATTTAATTATTTCTGCAGATCTTTTTCCATTAGTTCCATCTCTAAATGAACATACTTTATCCGCCCAAAATAAACGCATTTTTTCAAATTTTTGTGGATTGTTTAAGAGATTTTCAATTGTCATTCTTAAATTTTGTGGTTTTTTACAATAGGAACGACTTCTCCTTTAATAATTTCTTTCTCCAAGTTTTCAAAAGTATTTCTTGATTTCCTAAAACACGCTATCGTTGGTTTATTAGTAGTAACACCTTCCCAAGGAACTCCACTTTGGACATCACCAATGAGAACGTCTGATATTGCTAGTAGTTTGTCAAATCGAGTTAATGCACTCTCTATAAATATATTATCATTTTCAAATATTTTAATTAAATTTTTTTCATTAATGTCTGTATAAATATGCGGCTTGAAAATAACGTTAAAATCAATACTTAGTTTTATAATTTCTTGATAAAAAATAGGAATTGAACTACGTCCAAATAGGTTAAAAGTTGGGGCATAAAATATAGTTTTTTTAGCAGTATCTATATTTAAATTAAGCTCTTTTAAAATGACATCCTTCTTAATTAAACTTTTAAAAAAATCATCGAATTTTGGATATCCTACAATAACAGATTTTGTATATTTTGCAATTTCATCATATGAATATGGCCCTGGAACTAATACTAAATCAAATGGTTCACAAAATTGCTTCTTATGCATTTTATTTTTTTCACATAGAGAATACATTAAATTCTTTATATATTTTTACTTCAAAACTTTCAAAATTTTTTGAAAATCGAGCTTTAAATTTTATAAATAAGCATTTAAAATTATTAAAATTAAATGATTTTGAAAGATATATTAGTATTAGTGACGTTTACTTTTCTTTAGATGAACTTAATTTACTTTTTGATCAAGACATTCAAAAAACTATAAGTAATGAAGATTTTATGTATAAATATTTTAGAAATAATTTAAGAAATATCAAGGATGCAATGATTTTAGATTTACACACATTCTTAGTAGATCACATTTTAGTAAAAGTTGATAGAGCAAGTATGGTATTCGATTGAAGCAAGAATTCCATTAATTGATCATAAATTAGTAGAATATATTATGTCTCTTGACCATAAATTAATTTTTAGAAAAAATAAGAAAAAGTATTTGTTAAAAGAATTAGCAAAATCTCTATTACCTCCAGAAATTATTTAAAAAAAAAAAAAGGTTTTAGTGCCCCAATTAGTGAACTTGGATTTATAAAAAGCAAAATTCATGTTTTACAAGACTCATTGGCAATAAAAGATAAACTTATTAATAAAAAATATGTTGATCAATTAATTGATTTCTCTAATAAAGATCAGAGAAAGTTGTTCTCTAATTATGTTCGAATTATGGTATCGAAAATGGAAAAAATAAAAAATATTTTACAAAAAATCAAATTATAATACTTTTTTTAATAATAATTCTTAAATATTTATTAATAATTATTAATTAAATATCATTAAATATCATTATTTTATTATGAGTGGAAAATAAAATGTCTGAAGAAAAACATAAGGTAGAATATACAACTGTTTCCATACCTAAACCTCTTGTGGAGAAAATTAAGGACCGAATGAAGGGAACCGGTTTTTCATCAGTCTCTAGTTATGTTACTTATGTATTGAGACAGGTTATATCATCTATAAAGGAAGAAGAACGATCAAAACAGGCATTCACAAAGGAAGAGGAAGAAAAAGTGAAACAGCGATTAAGAGATTTGGGATACATAGATTAATCATAAAAGATTTTAAAATTATCAAAATTTAAAAGAGGTTTTGATATTAAATGATAGAGCCACATGGTGGAACTTTAATAAATAAAGTCTTGCCAAAAATCGAAAAAGAAAGGATAAAGGGAGAAATTAACGAATTTGAGAAAATCATAGTCAGATCAGAGACAATTAAAGTGATTAAGAACATCTGTTTTGGAGCTTTTAGTCCCTTAGAGGGATTCATGAATGAAAATGATTATTATTATGTATTAGATACTATGTACTTGGAGAATAATATTGCCTGGCCATTTCCAATTACACTAGATGTCTCAGAAAAGGAAATCAAAAATATAAAAGCTGATGATAAATTAATCCTTACAAATGATAGTGGAACTCCAATAGCGCTAATGAATGTAGAGACTATCTTTGATTACGATAGGAAGCAATATGCTGAAAAAACATATGGTACATTGGATCAGAATCATCCTGGAGTAAATACTGTTTTCAATTATAAAGAAAAACTCATTGGGGGAGAGATTTTCTTAATTAACGAACCTAAACCAATTTTTTCATATTTAGATTTAAAACCCCTTGAAACAAGAGTTTTATTTAAGGAAAAGGGTTGGGATAGAGTTGTAGCATTTCAAACTAGAAATCCTCCTCATTTAGGTCATGAATACGTTCAAAAAGCAGGATTAACTCATGTAGATGGTCTATTTATAAATCCTGTAATTGGAAAGAAGAAAGTAGGCGATTTCTTAGATGAAGTAATAATTGAGGCATATAAAGCACTTATAAAAGAATATTATCCTAAAGACAGAGTTGTGTTAAGCACATTTGAAACAGAAATGAGATATGCTGGACCTAAAGAAGCCATTTTCCATGCCATAGCAAGAAAAAATTTTGGATGTGACCATATTATTATTGGTCGAGATCATGCTGGAGTTGGTAATTATTATGGTCCTTATGATGCTCATAACATCTTTGATGAGTTTCCAGATTTGGGTATTGAACCAATTAAATTTAGATCTTTTTCGAAATGTGCTAAATGTGATGCTGTTATTAATGATAAGATTTGCCCACATCCTCCTGAAATGCAAAGATATTTCGCAGGAACAGAGATTAGAACTGCATTGCAGGCTGGAAAGCCACCTAGCGCTGAGGTTATGCGTCCAGAAGTTGCTGAAGTAATTCTTAGATATAAAAATCCCTTTTTAGTATAAAAAATTTATAAAAATTGAATTTCATTAAGAAATAGATAAAGATTCAAATTATGGGCAGAAATAAGAAAAAGTTAGTCATTATCGGTTTGGATTGTGCTACTCCGAGGACTTTCTTTCAAGATTTTAAAGATGATTGCCCCAATATAAAAAAGTTAATGGATTCAGGAGTCTACGGAAAACTTAGGTCTTGCGATCCTCCAATTACAATACCAGCCTGGATGGTAATGTCAACTGGAAAAAAAGCAGGTACTTTAGGATTATATGGTTTTAGACATAGAAAAGAAAATTTATATGATGATTTTTGGATAGCAACTTCCTATAATATAAAAGAACCAAAAGTTTGGGATATAATTGGAGATAAAGGATTAAAATCTTGTGTTTTAGGATTGCCACCAACATATCCTGTTCAAAAAATTAATGGATACCTTGTTTCTGGTTTTATTACTCCTGATAGTACCACAGAATTCACTTATCCAGCTGAGCTTAAAGAAGAGATTATAGATAAAGTAGGAGATTACATTTTTGATGTTAATTTTAGAGTAAATAAGAAAGAGGATTTGATAAAAGAAATTTATGCTATGACAGAGATTCATTTTAAAACTGTAAAATTTTTAATGCAAAATAAAGATTGGGACTACTTTAAATTTGTAATAATTGGTTTAGACAGATTTCATCATGCATTTTGGAAATATTATGATAAAGGACATCAAAAATATAAGCCTAACAATAAATTCGAAGGGGAAATGAGAAAGTATTATAGTTATTTAGATAAAAAAGTTGGAGAAATTTTAGATTTATTAGATAACGATACTGTTGTTATGATTGTATCTGATCATGGTGCAAAAGCAATGAAAGGTTTAATTTGTATAAACATGGTGCTTGAAGAGTTGGGCTTATTAAAATTTAATACAAAACCAAAACCTAGAACAAGAATCAGAGATGCAGATATAGATTGGAATAACACATATGCTTGGGGTTGGGGTGGATATAACGCCCGAGTATTTTTAAATTTAGAAGGAAGAGAACCAAATGGTATTATCAAAAAAGCAGATTATGAAAAAATACGTGATAAGATCGTAAACATGTTAAAAAAGATTAAAGATGTCAATGGAAATCCTATGAATACTAAGGTTTACAAACCCGAAGAATTATTTGAAATTATACGGGGAGATGCTCCTGATTTAATGATCTATTTCGACGATTTGAATTGGAGGTCTGCTGGAACAGTAGGGTATGATTCAATCTATTTAGATGAAAATGATACAGGTCCTGATGATGCCGTTCATGATTGGTATGGTGTATATATCATTTATGATCCAAAGAAGAAAATAGGTAAGGATTTAGGAGTAAAAAATATTCTTGATATAGCACCCACATCTCTTAATATTTTGGGAATAGATGTCCCCTTTGATATGGAAGGAAATATAATAAATTTTTAAAGAATGAGAGAAGAATGGAACATAAAGGTTTTACATTATGGTTTACCGGACTCCCATGTTCCGGAAAAACAGTTCTTGCTAATGCTGTAGCAGATGAATTAAGAAAAAAAGGAATGAAAGTAGAACGCCTTGATGGCGATATAGTTAGAAAGAGTTTAACAAGAGATTTAGGATTTACAGAAGAAGATAGGAATATGAATATAGAGAGAGTAACATTTGTTGCTAAGTTATTGACCCGTAATGGGGTTGCTGTACTCGCCTCATTCGTATCACCATACAATAAGATTAGAGCATATTCTCGAAAAGAAATTGGAGAGTATTTTCTCGTCTATGTAAAATGCTCTCTTGAGGAATGTGAAAAAAGGGATGTAAAAGGAATGTATTCGAAAGCTAGAGCAGGAGAAATAAAAGCTTTCACTGGTATTGACCATCCTTTCGAAGAGCCTGATACAGCTGATATAGTGGTTGAAACTGATAAACAAACAGTCGAAGAAAGTAAGCAAATTATTTTAAAAGCTTTAGATAAAATGGGATATTTGCCAAATTAAAATTGAATCCCTTTTTAATTTATTTTTATTAATTCTATTATTTTTTCTTTAATATTTTTCACATTTAAAGAATAAGCATTTAATAAAAGTTCTCTTTTCCCTGATTCCCCAAATGAATTATCTATGCCAATAAATTTCATAGGAAGAGGATTATTTTCAGATATAATTCTTGCTAATATACTGCCTACACCACAATATATATTGTGTTCTTCTATAACAACAACCCCCTTTGTGCTTTTTATTTCATTAATCAATTTATTTTTTTTAATTGGCTTAATACTTGGAAGATTAATTACTTTTATAGAAATTTTTAGTGATTTTTCAATTTCTAAAGCAGATTCTAAAGCTAATATACTACCATAACCAGTCCCTATTAAACAAATATCATCACCTTCTTTTAAGATATCAGGCTTTCCTATTGAAAATTGGTAATTCTCATCATGAATTGTAGGAAAAGCACCTCTTGGTAATCTGATATAAAAAGGACCATCTTTATTAAATGTATATTCTAATATTTTAATGAGTTCAATATTATCTGAAGGTATCAAAACTGTCAAATTTGGAAGAGTTGACATTAAACTTAAATCTTCTAGTGCATTATGAGTACTTCCATCTTTACCTACAATTCCTCCATGTGTAGTTATTATCTTAATATTTAAATTATCATGACAAGCAAATCTTATAAATTCCCATGCTCTCCCAGTCGTAAATATACTGAAACCACTAACTACTGGAATTTTTCCGGAGATTGCCAGCCCTAAAGCTGTACCAACCATGTTCTGTTCAGCGACGCCCATATTAAAAAATCTATCTGGAAATTCTTTAGCAAATTTAAAAGTCCTAGTAGAGGAAGAGAGATCAGCATCTAAAACTACAATATTATCGTTTACTTTTCCCATATCAACTAAAAAATTTCCAAAAGTATCTCTAAGATCTGTTTCTGGCATCTATTAATAAACCTCAAACTATATTTCTTTCAATTTCTTCAAGTTCTTTTAGAGCTTTTTCATATTCTGTTTTATTTGGTGCACGTCCATGATATTTTTTAGTATGTTGCATGAATGAAATATCTGCCCCTTTTATTAAATAAGAGATAATTATTTTGGGCTTGCCTATGAATTGTTTAGCTCTTTTAAAACCTTTCATCATTTCATTTAGTTTTGAACCATTAATTTCAATAACTTCCCATCCAAAGGCTTTCCATTTATCAGCTAATGGTTCTAAACCCATTATTTCTTCGGTAGAACCATCTATTTGTATTCCATTTCGATCGACAATAGCAATTAAATTATCTAATTTATAATGACTCCCAGCTAATGCTGCTTCCCAAATAGCTCCTTCATCTAATTCACCGTCTCCTAATAATACATAAATATTTTTTGGTTTATTATCTAGTTTCGCAGCTAAAGCACAACCAACGCCAATGGATAATCCCATACCTAATGAGCCTGTTGATACCTCGATTCCAAATTTTGGATTCTTTACAGGATGCCCCTGTAAGTTTGAACCAAAATCTCTTAAAGTAAACAATTCATCTCTTTTTATAAAACCAATTTTAGATAACACAGCGTATAAAGCAGGTGCTGCATGCCCTTTACTTAGAATAAAGATATCTCTTTCGCTCCATTGAGGATTTTCTCGATTAATTTTCATAATGTTATTATAAAGAAGATAAATTATATTAGCACAAGAAAGTGAACCACCTGGATGACCTGATTGAGCCTTATATATCATCTTTAAAATATCTTTCTTAATTGCTAGAATATCAATTAAAAGCTTTTTTTCATCTGCTTTAGATAACTCCATCCTTATACCCAAATAATAAATTTATTTATGATCTAAAAAAGTTAAAATGTAGTTTTTTAGTTTATCTGCATTATAAAATTCCACTGGAGGTAAAGAGGCAGTAAGGGCAGCTGCATAAAGAGCTATTTTTGCAGCATCAACTATAGAAATATCTGATGCAAAAGATAATCCTAAGGCAGCCATTATTACACTTCCGACTGCTACAAAACTTCTAGCAGGTTGTTTTAAAATAGGAAAAATTTTCTCTACTTTTTCATAATCTTGAGAAAAAAGGTATGATTCAGTTTCTAAATAATTTAATAAAACAGATTTACATTTAGATAAATTTAAAATTCTCTTTCCAACTATGGAAATACTTGTTTCATTACAACAATCAATTGAAAAAGTATGTAGTGCCTTTTGTAAGTTTATTTTTATTAAATCCACATTTTCATAAAGATAATAATTTGAGGTATTGGGACGCACGATAATAGGAATACTTTTATAACTTTTTCTCAATTTAGCTAATAAATTTTGAATAAAAAGATCACTAAATAAACCTCCCGTGCCATAATCTAAAATCAAGGTTGAGTCTATGTCCTTAGATCTTGTTTCTATTATCTTAAAGAATTTTTCTATTATTGATTCAGAGATATCTTTATTATAATCTGTCTCCAAACGTAAAAGATGTTGGTTCATTGCTTTTAAACGAGTTATTTGAGGGGTATTTATACTATCATCCATTAGGATGCCAGATGATTCGATGTTTAACTTTTTTATTGTTTTTAAAAAGAAATCTCCTTCAAAATCGTTGCCGATTACTGTGCAAACTTCAGGAATACCACCTAAAGATTTGATATATTGTAAAACCAATCCTATTCCTCCTATATAAGATGAACTATTTTCTATCTTTATATTTGGAACTGGAGCATCAGGAGAAATTCGATCAGCAAAACCTATAATATATTTATCTACTAAAGCTTCTCCAATTATTAAAATCTTCTTCTGTTTCCATTCTTTAATGTTATCAACAAGAGTCATAGTACATTTTTAACTTTTTAATTGATTTTTTAATTTCTCCCAATCATCAAGGAAGGCTTTTAATCCTTTTTCAGTATTTGGATGGACAAACATCTTTTCTAAGACAGCAAATGGAATAGTTGCTATATGAGCTCCCATTTTAGCTGCTTCAATTACATGTCTTGCGTTTCTTATAGACGCTACTATTATTTCAGATTTAAAATCATAAGCATTAATAATTTGCATTGATTCCCATAACATATCGATCTCATCCTGTCCATTGTCCATTAATCTTCCAATAAAAGGGCTAATATAGGAAGCTCCTACCTTGGCAGCTATTAAAATTTGATTCTGAGAAAATACTAGAGTAACATTAGTTTTGATTCCTTCAGATTCCAAAATTTTAACCGCTTTTATTCCCTCTTTTGTCATAGGAATTTTAATTACGATATTTGGAGCAATTTTAGCTAATTCACGTGCTTCCTTAACCATTTCTTCTGTTTTTAAACCTATAACTTCTGCACTGACCGGTCCATCCACAATTTCACAAATTTTTTTCAATTGTTCTATAGGTTCTGCGCCTTCTTTTGAAAGTAACGTTGGGTTTGTTGTTACCCCATCAATTATGCCTAAATCTTGCATTTCTTTAATCTGTTCTAAATTTGCTGTATCTATAAAGAATTTCATAATTTTTACAAGAATTTACATTTTTTTAATAGATTATAATAATGAATTTAATTAAAAATTTTTAGCAAATTCTAACAAATTTTCAAAAACATAATCTGGTTTAGTGGAGATCATTTTATTACGTTCTTCCAAACCATAACCTGTTAAAACTAAAACTGTCTTGCAGTTTGCGGCATGACCTGTTTCAATATCAGAAAGAGTATCTCCGACCATATATGAGGTTTGCAAATCTATATTATATTCTCTTTGGGCTTTTAGTATTAAACCTGGTTTAGGTTTTCTACAATCACATTCACCTGTGAAATCTGGATGATGTGGGCAATAAAAAATGTCATCTAAAATAATACCATTTTGATTTAAAATTCCTTTCATTTTATTATGTATTTGACCAAGAATCTCTTCCGAAAAAAGACCACGAGCTATTCCTGCTTGATTTGTTATAACTATTAAAAGAAATCCCTTTTGTTTTAAAATTTTAAGGGCTTCTATAGAACCTGGAATAAATTCAAATTGAGTTGGATTTGATAAATGATTTACTTCCTTGTTTATAACACCATCTCTATCTAAAAAAATCGCACGTTTTTTATTAGTCATACTCATCTGAATTTTTTAAAGCATAAATTATAGTATTTGGATCTTTTGCTTTTAAAATTGTGCTAGCACTACTTAAAATATCTGTATTCTTTAACTTCTTTGCATTTTCAAGGTTTATTCCACCATCAACATCAATTTTAAAGTTAAATTTGTTTTTATATTCCGCTAAAGTATTTATTTTTTTAATAGTCTTTTCTATAAATTTCTGACCAGACCATCCTGGAAATACAGACATTACTAAAACAATATCTATTTTATCAAGATATGGTACTATTTCTGATATTTTTGTATTAGGGTTTATTGCGATTCCTACTTTTTTATTCTTTGCTTTTACTTCTTTGATGATTGCTAATTTATCTTCATCATTTTCAAAATGAAAAAGAAAGTAATCAATATAATCGATGATCTTATCAATAAAATCAATTGTATTGATAACCATCAAGTGAGCTATTATTGGTGTTTTGTAATTTTCGCTTAATACTTTAAAAGCATCTAAATTGATATTAGTATTGTTGACAAATTTACCATCCATTACATCCACATGGATATAATCAATATCCTTCAATCCATTTAAAATTAAAGGATCAAAATCATTTTTTGCAAAGATTGAAACAGCAACTTCTTTCATTTTTATCCAAATAGTTCTTTTTCGACTAAATAGCAAATTATATGTCCAACTGTAATATGTCCTTCTTGAATTCGAGGAGTATCTGTCGAAGGAACTTTAAGACAATAATCTACAATTTGTTCGATTTTATTTTCTTTTTTTCCAGTAAACCCAATAGTAATCGCCCCTTTTTCTTTTGCTTTTATTAAACCCTTTATTACATTTGGAGAATTTCCTGAAGTACTTAATCCAATAGCAATATCACCATCTTCCACAAATGAAGATACTTGTCTCTCAAAAATTAAATCATAACCATAATCGTTTGCTGTTGCAGTAATAACAGATGTATTAGTATGAAATGCTAAAGAGGGAAGTGAAGCACGATCTTTATAAAATTTTCCTACAAATTCTGCTGCTATATGTTGAGCATCTGCTGCACTTCCACCATTTCCAAAAAGGACAACTTTTTTCTTATTTCTATACGCTTCTATAATTTCTTCAGAAATTTTTCTAATAAGAGGCGTTAATTCTTTAATTCCTTCCTTAACTTTAATATTTTCATTCAATATTGAAATAATCTCATTTTCCATATTAATCAATTTTTATTAATCCCTTTATTATATTACATAAATTTTAATTACTCTTTTAATTTCCAAACCTCTAATCCTTTTGGATTAAAATGAAAATTAACTATTTTTCCCCCAATTTTTTCTAATTCTTTAATTACATTATATTTTTTTTCGGGATTAGAAAATAGCAATAAATGACCTCCACCTCCCGCACCAAGCAATTTACCTCCTAAAACACCATATTTTCTCGAAGTCAAGTAAAAATTTTCAATATTTTTATTTGAAATTTTTGAACTTAAGCTTTTCTTTGCTAACCAACCTTTATGTAAAAATTCACCAAATTTATTTAATTGGCTTATATCTTTGGATTCAATAATCTTTCTCATTGAATAAGCAACATCTTTTAGATCTTGCATGGCTTCCATAAAAGACTTTTTTTCAATTTCATAACCTTTTAAAACTTCATCTTGAATATTAGATGAGAAATGAGATCCTCCAACATAACAAAGGATCAATCTATATTGTAACTCGTTTATCATCTCTTCGGATGTTTTTATTGGTGATACTTTTATACCATTAGAAAATTCAATGAAATTGAACCCACCATAAGCTGCAGCAAATTGATCTTGGTATCCTCCTTTTTGTTTCAATTCCACACGTTCTATATCACAAGCTTTTGACGCTATTTCGTGTTTATTTAATTTGAAATTATATAATTCATTAAATGCACCAATAAGTGCTACACATAATGAAGATGAGCCTCCCATACCAGATCCTGCTGGTAAATCTGAATATACTGTAATATTAAATCCATCATTAATGTTTAAAACATTAATAACTCCTTTAAATAACTCAAAATCCCCGGTATAATCTTTATCACCAACATCAAAGAATACTTCTTTATTATAATTAATTGAAAAAACTCGAACTTTCTCGTCATCTCTAGGCTCTACAGAAATATACACGTGGCGGTCAATAGTAGTACTTATAACGCATCCTCCATGTTCTGTACAATATGGGGGCATATCAGTACCTCCACCACCAAAACTAACGCGAAATGGTGCTTTAGAGCGAATGATCATAATGGTTATACATTTTTATTTGAATTCTAAGATAAAAACAACAATTAATTATGGTCTAATTAATTGAGTATTAAAAAATCCTTTAAATTTTTTGGCTGTGTTTTTAAAAGTTAAAGCAATTCTTTAATTCTGATTTGACTTTAAATATGATTATATATTCATGATCTATTTTAAAAGAAAAATGTTTATTAAAATAAAAATAAAAGCAAAATAATATTGAAATTTACTATGGACAAAATAATTGTAACAGGAGCAAATGGTTTTTTAGGGTCTCATCTAATAGATTTTTGTATACAGAAAAATTTTGAAATTTATGCTTTAGATAGACCTGATCAAACTTATAGAAATTTAGCTCATTATACTAATGGAAAGATATTTTTCTCAAGGAAAGAAAAACTAAAAATTTTTGGAGAAAATATTGAAATTCCAACTGAAAATGAACAATTAAAAATTATAGAATGTGATATAAAAAACTCAATTTTATTAGAAAAAATAATTAAAGATGTTAAACCAAAATATATTTTTCACTTTGCGGCACAGCCTTTAGTCATACCCTCATGGGAAAATCCTGTAAATACCATAGAAATCAATGTTATTGGAACTTTAAATATTTTTGAACCTATTAAAAAATTTAAAATTAAGACTAGAATTATAGTTGCTTGTACTAGTGCCGAATTTGGTACAACAACTAAATTAAATCGCCCTTTAAAAGAAACTGATCCATTATTAGCAATTCATCCTTACGGAATTAGTAAAATAGCCACCGAACTCCTTGCTCGACAATATTATTTAAATTTTGGAATAGAAATAATTAACTTAAGATTCTTTAATCAAACAGGTCCTAGAAAAGTAGGTGATGCATGTGCTGATTTTGTAAGTAAGGTTGCTAAAATTGAATTAGGATTAATAGAACCGGTAATTGAAGTAGGAAATCTAAGTTCCTATCGGGACTTTACAGATATAAAAGATTCAATGAAGGCAATATGGTTAGCTGCTACAAAAGGAAAGCCGGGAGAAACATATAATGTTTGTTCAAATAGGAAAATTCAGATTCGTGAGATTTTAGATAAGGTATTAAATCTTTCAAGTAAGAAAATTAAAGTAATTGAAAATGTCTCAAATAAATTGAGGAAATTTGATGAAGATGTCATTTTTGGAGATAATTCAAAAATAAAAGAGGAATTAGGTTGGGAAATAACAGTATCTTTAGAAAACACTCTGAAAGATATGTTTAACTATTGGTGCGAATATTATAAAAAAGAAAGTGGAAGTAACTTTAATTGATAGTTCTTTAGCTAAAATAAATTCTTAATATTTGCTTTAAATCCTATTTAACTATACTTATTCAATATATCTCTCTTAATAACAAAATAGAATTAGATTCAACGAATAATATAGAATAAAAAAAGTTTTTAATTAGGATTATACTTTTTACCTGCTTTAAAATCTTCTGGATAATATTAAAAATATTATACCTACCGCTGCTAATGCTACACCACCGACTCCTAAACCAATAAGTATAGCCATACCAAGATCATATGGTTCCATCGGTAAATCTTTATCATCTTTTGCCAGTTTATTGACAATATCATCTCTAAACTTTGGTAGCCAATCAAGAATTTGTTCCATTTGAACATCAGTGAGTACACCATTATATAATTTTAAAGCTACATAAGCAGTACTATTAAAGGGTTTTGCGCTATACCATTTATTAATTCCCCTAACAGTAACAAGTGAATAATCACTTGCCTCATCCCAGAGTGCCATAGTTTGTGTAAGGGTTAAACCTGTTGCTCCTTCTGTTAATCCTACTTCACAATAGGGTGGCCCATAAATAGGAGGATCCCTCCTGCTTAAAAATCCCTCTGGTAAAATAGATTCACCAAAGACAGTACCATTTGCCCATTGTTCATAGAAAGCAAATAGTGCAAGCATTGGTATTGTATATCCTGTTTCAGCTAAAATTAATATTGGTGTAAGAGTTGTAACAAAATTGCCTAACCAACCAAGAACCAGAAGATATTGAGGAGTACTAATACTGAAAGCCATCTCTATCATAGTTTGATATGAGGCATTAAACCATGCCATTATTCCTAAATCATTAACAAATGATAAGGGATTTGAACCATCCCAGAGATTCATACAAGTAGACACTGTAAGGTTAGTTGGTATTGGAATACCCGCTTCCAAACCAGTGGTACCGGGTGGTACCCCAGACTTGAAAAGACTCAAATCAATTGGATCCACAAATTGTGAACCATTTGCCCATTGAGCATAAAATATCATCTCAGCAAACTCCTCAATTGTAAATCCGTATCCCGAATATGAAGCCTTAACTACAACTTCCCATAAATAGTTATTAATATATCCCGCGAGAGCTTCTAGTTGACTCCATGTGGCATTATAATAAAATTGCATTGTAGAATTTAATAGCATATCACCTAATGACGCATTAAGGTAAAGTTCCATATATCCTAAAACGCCTGTTCCTAACTCGAGATCGGTTATTAATCCTGGTAAAGATCCATTCCCGTATAGTAAATAATCTTGAGCATTTGTTGTATAACCAAGATTAGTAATATTTAAATCAAAAGCTAATAGAGTATCATAATAATCTGATACACCTTGGGGGGTACCATAATCTGCTTGAAAGGTTGGACTATTAAAAAATTGATCTTTAGCAGCGGTTAAACCAATGAAAAAAGCAACCCCATCTATTGTTTGGTTAATTACTCTAGCCGCTCCTGACCCATTGATTATTAAAGGCAATTGAGCTACTGCCTCGTCCTTTAGACTATTTAAAACATCAGGAGTAGCTAATCCTGGTATTTGTTCTTCTAAACTTTCAGTCGCATCGTCTTTAATTTTTAAAAGTGCTTCAGGTACACCTTCATATACTTGATCGACTAAATATTGGTTTATAAAAAATCCGGTCGGTACTAAACCAGCACCAACAGCTAACAAAACTAATCCAACTATTAATTTAGATTTGCTAGACATAATATAAAACTTATCAACTTTTTATTTAAAACTTATCATAAAAATTCGAATAAAATTCATTCTACCTATAAATTTATTAAGAAATTAAAGTGCTTAGAAAAAGTAGGACTTGCAAAAAAAATATTATGATGTGTTTTTTTCTAATTCACTATCAGAAAGAAAATCATTCTTTAAAACTGGTATAGAGAAATTAAAGATTTTACAATATTTTTTTTAAA
This sequence comes from Promethearchaeota archaeon, assembly GCA_019057865.1. GTDB lineage: Archaea > Asgardarchaeota > Lokiarchaeia > Sigyniarchaeales > SOKP01 > Loki-b32. Next base: position 6,815 of record JAHLWP010000004.1, on the reverse strand, counting down.
TTAAATGTTATTGAATTAATGGTATCTTCTTTGATAGCAGAATTACAATATGGACAATTTAATGCAACTTTTTTCTTTAGTTTAGAGATTATATTATCTTTCAATGAAGCAGAGCATTCTTTATTAGGACATATATTTAGTTTTGCGAATACTTTGCCATTCTCTTGTGTTAAATCATCCAAAAGTATTTCAAGCTCTTTTGCACTTACTTTATATGATATTAATTCTTTATTCTTTTCAAGATATTTCTTTAAGTATTCAGTTTTAGTACCAATTGTTAATGTTATTTCTTCTCCTACTTTAAAATTATTTTTTTTCCGAGAGAATTGAATATTTCTTAATAAATCATTGATTATTCGTTCAGATAATATTTCATCATCAATTGAAACATCTAAATAAACATTACAGAATTTTGATTCAGCTTTAATTAAATTATCTGATTGTTTAACAGATTTCACTATTTCTAATTCTTTAACATTTCCAACTTTTTTAATTATCTCTGGAAATTCTATTTTTGGCATGTCGTCGTTAGGTTCGATTATTATTCTTTTATTTGGCCATCTTAATCTTATTCTATTTTCATCCTTTATCGCCCTGACAATTTCTATTAATTCCCGCGTAAAATGCATTTGTTCCTCTAATTTTAAATCTATTTTTTTCTCATTATATTCAGGCCAATCTTGTAAATGAATACTTTTTGTATCTTCTAAGCCAATTGATTTTAAGTGTGGTTTATACATTTTAAGAAATATATCTTCACTTATCATCGGATTAACCGGTGCTAATAACAGTAAAACATTATATAAAACACGATAAAGAACAGCCATTATCAAAAGTTTATTAGGATCTTCAGAATATATATCAAGTTTTTCCCGATTTAGCATTATATACCATCTACTTATATCATTTACAATTAAGTCTCTTATCTCACCCGTAATCCACGGTAACTTATAATTATCCGCTAATTCAGTAATTTTTTTAATCGTGGAATGTAATCTTGAAAGTATCCATTTATCTAATTTACTAAGAGATTTTTCATCCAGTTTTACCTTAGATGGATCAAATCCAGCTAAATTATATTTTTCATTAGCGTATACAAAAACATTCCAGATTGTATTTATAATTTTATAAGTATCAGCATACTCTTTCACTACAAAATTGAAATCTCTACCTGGCTGTGTTACTCCTATTGAATAAAAGCGAAAAGTTTCAATTCCTTTTATATTTGAATAAGATTTATTTTTTTTAAGTCCCTCTAAAGTACCCTCAATAAGATGTTCGGGATAAATTTGAGTTCCTTTTGATTTACTCATTTTTAATTTTTCTCTTAAGGTCCAGCCATGCATATAGCAAGAATTGTAATTTTTGCGTCTAGATGAAACCATTGCGCTACATAATAAAGTATTAAACCATCCTCTTATCTGATCTTTACCTTCAATTATAAAATCTGCAGGAATCCAAGTATCAAAATGACTATGTCCATCATAAACTTCATGGGCAGCCCACATTACTGAACCTGAATCTAACCAAACATCTAAAATGTCAGGAATTCTCTTTTTTATTCCATTATTGCATTTTTTACATTTCCAAGTAACTTTATCAATCCATGGACGATGCAGATCGTCTGGACATTCTCCCGCTAATTCTTTTAATTCTTTCGCTGAACCTATTACTGTTAAATCGTTGCATTCTTCATTATCACATATCCATACACTTAAAGGAATCCCCCAAAAACGTTGTCTTGATATACACCAATCTTTTAAGCTAGATAACCAACTTTTAAACCATCTATTACCTGCCCAATCTGGAACCCAGTAAATTTCATTATTTTTTTCAAGCAGCTCAGGTACAAGGCTTTCTGTCTTAAAAAACCATTGATTGGTTGCCCTATATACCAATTTCGAATCACAACGCCAACAGTGAGCATATTCGTGTTCTAGTTCATTAGTTAGTATTAACGTTCCTTTTTCTTTCAATAATTCTAAAATTTCTTCATTTGTATCAAAAACAAACTTCCCAGCAAATTTTCCTGCTTCTTTTGTGTATACGCCTCTTATGTTTACTGGAGTAAAAACAGGAATATTATTCGCAACACCAACTTCAAAATCTTCAGGACCATGTCCAGGTGCAGAGTGAACTAAACCAACACCTTCGGAGGCTGAAACATATTCTTCAGATAATATAATCGAATGAACTGTATCACTTTGTTTTGCTAATTCTTTTTGATATGGTACTTCTTCTAATAATGGATGAGTATATTTCATTCCTTCGAGGTCCTCACCTTTATAATCTTCTACAATCTTATATTTATATCCTAATTCTCCCGAAATCAGATGAGTTATTGATACTTTTGAAAGAATCCAATATTCATCAAGATCTTCAACATGCACCTTAGCATAATCGGCAAATGGATTTGCCATAATAGCCTCATTAGCTACCAAGGTCCAAGGAGTCGTTGTCCAAATAATAAAATATGTATTCTCCATATCAACAGATTTTATCTTCAGAAACAAACTAGTATCTTCAATATTCTTGTACTCGTGTTCATGTTTTGCAAGAGCCGTTGCACATCTCGGGCAGCAATTTAAAGGTCTATAAAACTGATATAATAAATCTTTTTCCCAAGCTTTCTTTAATGTCCACCAGATTCCCTCAATATAACTATTTCTAAATGTTATGTATGGATTATCCCAATCCCAAAAATAACATCCTAAACGTTTAAATTGCTCATTCATTAATTTAAGGTTCTTTTTTGCATATTCCTTACAACTTTCTATAAATTTATCTACACCATAATCAAGAATTTCTTGTTTATTTTTAATTCCTAATTCTTTTTCCATCTGAACTTCAATTGGTAATCCATGAGTATCATATCCAGGTGTATCTGTAACCTTATACCCTCGCATCCTCTTGTATTTAATTAAAAAGTCTTTTAAAATCTTATTCCATGCATTACCTATATGAATCAAACCTGTAGTGTATGGAGGACCATCAATAAATCTCCAGACTTCCTTTCCTTCTTCTTTCTTCCTTATTTCGGAGTATATATTTTCTTTCTCCCAAAAGTCAAGTATATTTTCTTCTAACTTCAGTAAATCTAATTTCTTATCTAATATTTCCACGAAAATCATCTAAATGAATATGTAATTGTATATTATAAGAAATTCAAATTAAAAAACTTAATGAATTCACCTAAATACTTATATATGTGAATATAAATTTTAAAAAACCTACTAAATCATTTATTTCAAAAACCCATCCTTAATTTGGGCATTAAATTGAAACAAGCTGGGTTTGAACAAACCTCTATTTCGATGATTATGTTATTTTTAAAATCTGAACAATGTTTAATTTATCAAATGAAATAACTCTTTTTTTTTATTAAATTTTATATGACCTTTTTTCAACATAATCGATTGACTTTTAATGGTTCTTCTTCTTGTAAAAGAAACATTTATGAAGAAAAATTAATTAAATCTTAACAATTTTTAATCAAATTTTAATAGTAAATAGGTTTGAGAAACAAAATAAATATTTTTAGGAATTTTATTGTAGTTGCTTTTGTTGCTAGTTTTATAATTGCCTATTTTCTTTTTTTAGTAAATTTATATATTATTCCTAATAATTATGAACTCCCAATTGTATCATTAATAGGTTTTGCTATAATTATCATCGGGATTTTTTACTTTTTCATTAATTTAAGTCATGGTAATGAGAGTAATGAAACGTTATTTAATTTCAAAATTTTAAACGAAAATTCTATCAAAATTATTTTAATGAGCCTTATGGTAATTACTTTTTTTATCCCTCCAATCTCTTTTTCTGATGCAATGATAAATTGGGAACATATTGGATTTTTCAATCACTTTAGAGCTATCATTTTCCTTATTGGAGGCGCATTCCTACCAGGGGCATGCATTTTTAAAATATTACTTCCAAATAGTACACTCCATGAGAAATTCCATGTGGAACCTTTTTTACTTAAGATAACTATTTATCCTCTTTTGTCCTTTACATTTTTAGGATGTTATACTTTTATTCTCGATCGATTTGGATTGCTTAGAGCATTTTTTGCAATTGTTTTATTTATAACAATTGTACTTTTATTTGTTTTTGATTTCTTGATTCAGAAACTCCGAGATAATAAGGAAATAAAATTAAATACAATAGAGATAAAAATATCAAAATATACATCTCTAATTATATTTATAGCAATAGGGATTATTATTGTTGCTATTGGGATCTTTTTTTCCTTTGAATATGTTATGCCAATTGACAATTGGAGAGGAATTGAGTATGCCTATTATATTGGACGTCCAGATACTACCCATTGGGATATATTTCGTATGTATACAACATATTGGGGGTATATCTCATTTAGTTTAAGTACATTATGCGGAATACCCTATTTTAATGTTAATGCAATATTATTTCCTTTTTTGTATTTATTTATAACTTCAATATATTTGTTAATGAAGGCTCTATTACATAAATTTAAAGAGATTTATGTTGTATTATCTACTATTTTCATTGTAATATTTTCTAATTTATTTTATATAATTAATTTATCCATAGGGCAAATAGAAGCAACATTTTTAGGAGCAGGAATTTTTTATTTTAATTTTAGAAGTTATGCCTTTTTTACGTTATTTTTATCAATAGCTTTATTTATTATCATAGCTAAAACTTCAAATGTATCAGAAACTAAACCAATTTTTAAAACTGAGAGATTTATAATTACTTTTTTTGCTGCTTTGTTTTTATTACAAAGTTATATGACCTATTTTCTTCCAGCTATTGCTGGAATATCTCTAACTTTTATATATTGTATATTTTCAAATAAAAAAAGCCAAGATTTAAAATTATTTTTGAATTTTTTATTATTTTTTATCTTATTATTTATATCTATTGATGTGTTATCAGGATTCTTTTTTAGTTGGATTCCTTCTGTGTTTTTATCAAGATTTCTTGGAGTAACTCTGCTTACTCAACATAAGTTTTTATTCTTCAATGCGATAATTATTTACACATTTTTTCTTGGATTTTTCGTCCTTAATTTTCTTATTTATAGATTTTATATTAAAAATTTTTCTAAAGATAAAAAAATAGATTTAAAATTTAAAATTAATTCAAAATTCATCTTTAAAATTATTTTATTCATTTTTTCTGAGTTTTTGATAATTGAAATATTACATATTATCGTAGTAAAAATAATGACCCCTTTTTTGATAATTAATAAAAATTTCTTTACATTTTACTTAGATCTCATATTTGCTAATATAGGATTAATTGGTATTTTAGGAATCTATTTATCTTATTTTTGTTTTAAAAAAAATAGACAGTTATTTTATGTTTTGTTATCTTGGTGTCTTTTTACAATTGGTTTAGCATCAATTTTAATATTTAGAAGATGGTTACAATATCCATTTAATACTCTTTCAGAGATACCTTCTAATGAATCATTCAATATGATGTATTGGTATACTCGAAATTGGTACTATTTAATAATTCCTCTATCCATTTTTTCTTCAATAGGAATAATAAAATTAATAAAAAATTTTAATTCGAAAAGACTTATAAAAAATTTAAATAAAACTAAGAAATTAATTCCTTATTTAACTTTTACTTCTGCGTTAATCTTCTTATCATTTTCAAATACAATGATTGCCGGAATGAGTATTTATAATCGTGGTCTATATGACCGAGATTTTAACATTGAAGATGAAGAAGCTCAAATGTTCGGTTGGGTTACAGAAAATATTCCCCGTAATTCTAAAATATTGATTGATAGATATCAAATGTATCATTTGCTTGATATGGGACCATTCCCTATATATTTTATTGAGTTGGAAATCAAAGAAGCATGTGATAACTTTTATTATGGATGTCAATATGGCTGGGAAATTACTTATGAATTTGATTCGGACTGCAGCGTTGATTTTATAGAAGAATTAGATAGTCATGAAAGTATTTTAAATTTTAATGATCAAAATAATAATGGTTCTGTATCTGTTGATATTAAATTCAATTCTGCTCAAGAATATGGATCTATTGAGTTTTTTATAAGAACTACAAACAAATCAAATCTTTTTGAGATAGATTTTTCTTCTTTTGAAAATACTACAGGGATCTTATTTTCAATAAATTCTGATGCTTTTTGTTATTACAATGGAACTAGTTATAATAAAATTCTAGATATAGAAAATGATGCATGGTATCAATTAAAATTTGATTTTGAATGTACAGATGGAAATTATACGGGATTAAGTCAAAATAATTGGAAAATAACTATTAATGGGGCCGATTATGGAGAATTTAAGTTCTTAAATAATTTAAGTCAGGTAGAAAATATGAAATTAGCCTCAGGACTAAATGATTATGGTTGGAACACTTCTCTTGATGCTTTTAATTTTTCTTGGGAACCATTTTATAACATTGAAGATTGTATTTTAAACTTGCCATTAGTAATTAACCATTTAAAAACAAATAATATTCAGTATTTTATCCTTGACCTAAATAATTCAGAATTATATAGAGATTTAATATCAACCTTCTACAAGAAAAAATTATATGAGTATGGAGATCTTGCAATATACACTTCTCAATTTTGAGTTTTTTTAAATAACCTTTTAAAAAATATTCAAAAAAAGATTTTGAAATAATTTTCAGAATAAATCAAAATTCCTAGTGTTCTTAAACTCTAAAAAAATTTGTTCTTGGTTTTTTTTGTTTAAATAACGAAAGAATCGAAAGACCGAGCAACAAATAAAGAAATAACACGCCCAAGATAAGAAATATTATAATAAAAGACGTAA
>JAHLWP010000032.1 GCA_019057865.1 Promethearchaeota archaeon | reverse complement strand
ATCATTGGAAAAACATTAAAAAAAAATAAATACTTAAATACTAAATTAAAAAAAAAAATTTAGCTAATTTCTGAACCGCATAAAGCACAAAATTTTCCTAATGCAGATAATTTTGCTCCACAATTTGGGCAAAATTTGATTTTTCGTTCAAGGTTGTTTACTGGTTGAGGTTTAGGTAAGGAAGCTTGCAGTTCTGTAGATTCTGGAGCGTCATAAGTCGACAATTTGTTTAATGTTGCGAGCATAAAATATCCTTTCACTTGATAGATAAAGCCGATGATTGCCGGGATGATTAAAAACCATAATGAGCTTAAGAGCGTACCTGTTTTTAGTTTATCGCACCCCTTAATTGCCTCTTCAGATATATCAGCTGGAAACATCTTAAAATTATTCTCAAAAAATATTTTCAGATTTTTCCACGCTTTCATTTCAGCTGCCACACCTACGTATATTAACACTAACCCCGATATCATAAGAATTATAGGTAAATAGAGCGAGATATAGAAAGGGAATGAGGTTGAGAAAAAGAAAAAGAAAACAAGGTTAACAACTCCGGTGATCAAGACGACCATACCACATATTCTTGATATAAATCCTCTGATGTATTTTGAGCGAAATTCATGTAACGATGAGTTATCTAAAGTGTAATTTGCCCTTTTAAGGCACCCCATTGCAATGAAAACAAAAATCATTGCTATAAAACCAGCTATTCCTGCGGTGATGCTTACAATCGTTAAAATTGCAGCAACTCGAAAATATTTCCCACTTTCATGGAATTCTTTTCTAACACCTATATTTGACATTCTCATTTTCGCATTTTAATTTTTAGGTATTTAATGTATTCATCTCAAAGATGATTGATTAATTAACGGGAGTCCATTAATTGCTAATAGAAGGGATTGTTGCTAAACAACTCTGGTAACCTTGTATTCACTATTTGTTGAATATTCCTATATTGATAGCCTTTTTTAAAATTTATTTCAGTTTAGAACTTTTTTTTATAAGGACAAACTATGGTGAGAGGGGATATTCTTCAAGAACTTTGTCTGGGACAACAAGGTTGCTCGTTAAAAAAAGGTAATATCCCAAGAAGCAATCTCACCATAATTTCACTTTTTTATAAGCTATACTATATCTATAAGTATTTAAAACTCCGATCAGTCTCGAAAAAAAAAATATTTTATTTTTAAGACTTTTCTAAGATTGAATTCCAATTTCTAATACATTCCTCAGAGTTCACATTAAAATATTCTTCTATATGTTCCCAATTATCAACATGATTAAGAATTCCACCATATGCTTCATTAATAAATTCCGCAATGTTATACTTATGCTCTTCTTCTGAAGAATAGATTTTTAACTGAAATCCGTGCTTTTTCATGGTAAATCCCGCTCTATTATTGAGTTCAATGTATAATTTTTTTGTAGGAGCAAGAATATAATACTTATGTACTTTCTTCTCAATACCATACCCAAAGAAAAACCGAGGTTTTTCAGAAGGTTTATTGATGTTTTTCAGCTTTTCGGGCTTAAGTTGATACTTTAATTCTAACATCCAAATTATAACCCTTGCAGTATCTGTAATAAATCCTGAAGTAGATCCATATAACCCAACAAACTCAAGAGTTTTATCTAAGCCCGACGTTCTATGTCTAAATGATTTAGGTTTCCCATATAAAACCGTTAAAGGAAAGTTCATAAAGCCTAATTTTATTGCAGCATTCTCAACTTTTAAATGTTCTTTAACCATTAATTCTCCCTCTAGTTGTTTATTTTTTAATTATAATAAGTACAATCACAAATATATTAAAAAAATTATAAATATTATGATTAAAGTCTATTTAAATTATCTTAACTAAGATGACATTTAAAACCCCAATAGAGTTTGAAAAATCTCAAATTTCAAGAGTTTATTCAATTTTTCTTTTTGGCTGCTCGATATGTTCAAGAAGAGTTATATGAGATAAGGAAGGGTCGTAAAACTCATCTTGGTTGCGTGAAAGACGTCCTTCTACTCGAATCCATTGCCCCACTTTCGGTATGAACCCGTACTGGTTAAGTTTCGAAGTACTCACCAGCACAGAATAATACTCGGACTCTACTAACACTCGTAAAGACATGTACCCGTACGTATAGCTACGGCTTATCTTCCGTTCTCCAGTTCGTACATCTACGATTCTTCCTTCAATTTTGGTATGTCCTGTACTTTTCATCTACACAAAATATATAATTCTACAGAAAATATTCAATTATAGAGAATATCTGATTATTACTGAATTCATTTAAATATTATCTTATTCAGGTTTCTTAATATTAGTTGGAATTGTATTTATTCTAATAATTAAATTATAATCATTACTCTTAAAAGCAGAATTTGAAAATGATGTGTATTTATAAGGTTTTTTGAATTAATTAACTATTATATCTTAATAAGGGAAATTCAAAAAATAATTTCTATGTTGATTTTCCCCTATAAGGTGATAGATCTTGATAAAGCGTGATGTTAATTTTGGTAAAGGAAAAATAAAAGGAATTGCTTCAATTTCACGTAAGTATTGGGACAAAGGTACGCTAACTACTAATGCAGATAAAATCCTCCTTAAAGGTAAAAAAAGTTCATTTGAAATCAATAGAGATGAGGTTAGAAATATTGAGCTTGTAAGACATCGAACATTCAAGGTAATAAAAATTATTATGCATAACGATGACTATTATCATGTTAGCTCTATTCCAGACGAAATTTCGGGGGGAGATGCTGAGCAATATTTAGCTGAAATAGCAGCAGATGTGAAAGCAAAAAATAAAAGTTTGTATAATGCATTACAACAATTTTTAAATCCATAAATCACTACTGTTAAATATCCCTTTAATCTCTATTCAAAGTATGAAATTTGCCCTTAAATTACCGTGATTCTTCTAGAATATTAGAATATATAATTTTTTAAAAAATTATGTTTTTAGGATATTAAAAGAACAAATAAATACATAAACTAACATGTGTATCCTATGATAAAATTCAAAAATAAAAGTCTTGTTTTAATTCTATTTGTTGCATTTATTGGCTCTCAGTTTATCTCTTTAAACAGATTGGGATATTATAATTATGAAAACTCTAATTTAAATCAAATAGATACTTTTAACTTAGAACTCTTGCCTTCTTCTCAAGCCGAGGATTTAGATTTTGTGAATTTAAATTCAGAGTCATATAGAGAGGAGGAATCTACTATTTTTGATAATTCGCTAAAGAATTTCTTACAAAGTTTCTATTTGCAGAAGCAAAATAGTCTTCAAAAAGTGAAAATTATTATTCATTTTGACGATAAGATTAGTAGGGATAAAAGGGTTGAGACAATAGATTCAATCTTTAACAATTACGAAATAATAAACAATTATGATATAATTTCTGCGATCTATTTAAAATTAAATGTGTACGAACTTATAGAAGAAATGGATGTTTTAAAAGACTTCAAAGCAATTCAACGAATATACAAGTCAGAGATGTATCAGAATCCTTATATTATAGAGACTTCTCCTCAAATAAATGCTTTAAGTAAAGATTCTTACCCTAATTGGTGGTTATCGGCCATTGGGGCAGAAGATTTATCTTATAATGGTTCTGGTGTAAGAGTTGCTGTTATTGATACCGGAATATATGATCATCCTGATTTAAATATCGTTGAAAACAGAAATTTCGTGACTGATGAGAGTTATTTAAATTATAATGATGACATTGGACATGGTACTCATGTTGGTGGTATAATTGGTGGCAATGGAGGTGGATCTTCAGGAGAATATAAAGGAGTTGCGCCAGGGGTAATGTTAATAAATGCTAGAGCCGGTAATGCCTCTGGATTAGCAGAAGGAGATATAATCAGTGCTATTGAATGGTGTTCTGAACCAGTTGTCTCAGGAGGAGCTGGAGCGGATATTATTTCAATGAGTTTTGGTGGGGGTTATCCAATCATTTCTGATTCAATCACTCAGGCAATATCAAATGCTAAGAAGGACTATGGAGTTATTTTTGTAGCATCAGCAGGTAATTCTGGTCCGGAATATTTCACGGGGTCAACACCAGCTTCTGGTATTGATGTAATATCAGTAGGGGCTACAGATGTAAAAAATAGGTTAGCATATTTTAGTAGTTGGGGACCAACATTTAATTATTTAAATTACCCAGATGTTGTTGCTCCTGGAGTTGACATTATATCTGCAAATGCTAAAGATTCCATTATTTCAAAAGAAATGCTTTATATAGGAGACTATTTCGATTTTTCTGGAGATGCTGATTATATACCTCTAAGTGGAACTAGTATGTCTTGTCCTGTGGTTTCAGGTGCATTAGCGGTTTTACTAGATGCCTTTCCTAACCTTTCACCCGAATCAGCTAGGATAGCTCTATTGGAAGGGGCAAAAAAGCTTTCAAGTGAAGAGGAAGATGATTTTCTTAAATCAGGGTTAGGTTTAATTAATGTATCTGCTTCTCTAGAGTATTTAAATGGTTTAGAAACAGATTATAACAATATTTCCAAGATTTATCCTGATAATATACCCATTAAACCATACGATCTATTACATTTTCCAGGAGATCATCAAAAATTTAATTTAACGGTCATTTCTGGTAAAAATAACTCTTTTAATATAGATGTACCAAGTGTAATTGAAGGTGTTTCATTTTCTCTTGATAAGTTAACTATAAATTTTACTAATTCTGGAATTGATTTTATTGAATTAGATGTAAAAATTAATGAAGATGCAATTCCTGGTATTAAAAATTTTCAATTAAATTTAACTAATGGAAGTGAAATATATGATACTGTTAATGTTTCGTTAGATATTCGATTACCTGAGCATAATATATTAATGGAATCGTATCATGGATTGAATGATTGGTTTCCAAACTCTTCATTTTACCAAATGGGTTTTTATGAGGTTATGGCTGATTTATCTGATTTAAATATATCAATTGATTATGGTATGGAGTATTGGACACCTGATTATGATAAAGACACGAGTAATTCGTTATTAACTGAAGAAAGATTAGCACAATACGATTTAATTATATTACAAAATCCAGTTTTGCCATATAGTACGTTAGAAATAGAAAATCTTAATAATTATTTTGATGATGGTGGCAATCTCCTCTTTCTAGGAACTCGTTTTCAAGATTTAATTTTGGAAAATATTAATTATTTATTTAAAGAATTACAGTTAGATATTCAAATTAATGAAGAGAATGTGATGAATGATAACTGGTTGGGGATTGGTAATACTGTAAGTTCTCAAGATGTTACAAATTTCAATAATACATTAATTTTCAAAGATGTAAATAAATTTATTTGGGAATATGGAAATACTTTTAATTTAGGGATTAATGCGGAATCAATTGCCTCAATTGATGGTAAAACTGTCGCTGCTATTTATAATGGAAGTGATACAGGACGGTTTATAGCTTTTGGAGATTTACATTGGATCTTCAACGAATATAAGTTATCGAATTACTCCCAAGATCATCAAAATTTATTAATGAATATAATGGATTATTTTTTCTCTGAAGATGAGGTTTCAATCAATATTGGTATGTATTCTGAAAGAACATCTAATTCGCAAATTGATTTAACCATATATTTGAAGAACCAAACATCAGAATTTCCAATAACTTATGCCGATTATAGTTCTTTAACTTTGAGTTTTAATAATGATTCATACTTTAGGAGTATCGCCTTAAATACTTCTTTGGAAGAATATGGTATATATTTTAATTATAGTTTTAATTTGCCTAACCCCAGTTATGTACCTTACACAATAGAAGTAAATGTAACAATTGGATCAACAATTTACAGCAAATCTTCCAAAATTCTTTTTTATGATACTAATGAAGTCCCTAAAATTAACTATTTAGAAACTAATGTAAAAGAAATAACAAGAGCAAACTTTCAATCGATAACCTTAACCGCTGAGTTAGACAAATCTACATATGGAGATATAGAGGGTTATTTAACTATATACCCTGATTCTTTTTACAATACTAAACAATCAGTAAACAAAACCCTAACATTTAGTAATGTTCTTTCAACTAATTTTTATAGAGAAACATACGATCCTGAACCAACAGATCCATCTGGTTATGCTGTGTTTTACATTTTACCAACCAACTCCAATTATACTAATCCTATGTCGCCCAGACAAGCTTTTGAAATTGTTAATAATCCACCAGAATTTCTAGAATCTAGCTCTATTTTTAGTTATAAAGGTGGAGGTACCGTAACTTTTGATGAAACTCATTCAGATTTAGGGTCATATGTATATTCTGTTAATCAGGGAATTAAATTTAATTTTGAAATCGCTGTTTCTGATTCTGTTAATTATGAAGATGATAATGCAGATATGAGAATCTTTGTAAACCTCTTCATTTGTTCTGTGACAGATGATGGATTTATTATTATCATATTTCCATCATCTATAGTAGTTAATGAGATTAATTATCAATCTACTTTAGATAAACATGTTGGGTCTTTTACAATTCCAAATACAATGGAATATAATTCAATCGCTGGGACAAAATCTAAATCCACAGCAGCCAGTTTTGATATGTCCACTAATAAGGGATATTTAGGGATATTATTAATTACGGTTTACGATAGTGAAGGCGGATATGAAGAATTTGTAATTATCTTGAAAATATCTGAAGAACCATTAGATATCTCTATGATTCTTTTAATCGTTATAGCAATAGCTGCAGTTGTAGTTATAGTTAGCCTTGGAATTTATTTTACAAGAAGGAATAAATATAAAAGAGTTTCTCAACCTGATTATCAAGAATATTATTATCAAGCACCAATTGAGGAACAACGGAAAATATATGGTGATGATGAAGCTTATGAGACCATTACTCCATTACATAGTTTACAACAAGGGAAAGGTATCTTTTGTCCATTCTGTGGACATCATATAGAGATAGCTAAGAAATTCTGCCCATATTGTGGAGAATCCCTTAAATTTTTGTAGAAAAAGAAGAAACTAATTAAAAATTTTAATTTTTATTATTTTTGTAGGACTAAGACTTTTCCGTCTTTTTGTCCTATATATGCTTTAGAAGCCATATTTATAAAAAATCCTGTGTCAACTACACCTGGTATTGGCAGAATTTTATTATTTAGTACTACAGGATTATCTATTATTCCAAAATCTACATCAATTATAAAATTACTATTATCAGTAATTAAAGGTCCACTTTTTGATTGAGCCATTCGGAGAATGGGTTTTCCCCCCATTTTTTCTAATTTTTTCATTAACGGAACATAAGCCATAGGAATCACTTCAATTGGCACTCCTTTTTTCCAATTCATACCCAATTTTTCCGAATTTTTTCTAAAATCCGCGATAATGACTAAGTTTTTAGAATTCGAGGCTAAAATCTTTTCTTGGACCAAACAACCTCCTCCTCCTTTAATCAAATTAAGATTTTTATCAATTTCATCAGCACCATCTATAACCAAATCAATTTCAGGATATTGATCCATTGAAGCTAATTCTAATCCATTATTTAAAATCAATTGGTAAGATTGATAAGAAGAAGGAATGCATTTTACGTTTAAAAGTTCTTTTCGATTCATTTCAACAATTATTTCTATGGCATAAACGATTGTTGAACCACTTCCAATTCCTATAATCATATTTTTTTTAACATTTTCTCCTACTGCTTTTGTAGCAGCATTTTTCTTTCCGATTTCTATTAACTCTTTAGACATAATTATCAATCAATTTATTTTTTTAGAAGATTTAGAATTCTAACTGCCAAGTATGCAGCGTTTTCACCTCGATCTATTCCTACACAAGCCACAGGAACTCTTGGAGGCATTTGAACTATTGATAATAATGCATCTAATCCACCTAATTTAGCACTAACTGGTACTCCAATCACTGGTTTATCTGTTTTAGAAGCAATTACACCAGGTAAAGCTGCTGATAATCCTGCTATAGCAATATAGATTAACGATTCACAATTCTTTATATATTCATCCAATTTTTCAGGATCTAGATGAGCAGAAATAATTTGAAGATCGTACTTTATATTATTTTCTTTTAAAACTTTCTCCGTTTTTTCGTAAACTTCTTTATCTGAAGTACTACCAGCTATCATGGAAATTAAAGTTTTGTCTCTATTGTCTATGTTTGGTTTAGGCATATTATATCTAAATATTCTATGAATAAAAATAATTCTAATAGTATCTTAATAGCATTACCTAAATTTTCGAAAAGAAAAATATTAACTACGAAAAAACTCCTACTCATTATCAAAAAGTTTAATATTTTTTTATAATTCAGAAAATTAATATTGAAATTTTATTGATCAAAAATTAATAAAATATACTTAAGATTGGTGATATTTTAAAATGGAATTAAAAGAAGTATGGATGATTGATTATGCTCGAACAGCATTTTCTCGTTCTAGACCAAAACAACCGGAAAGAGATGTTTTTGGTGAAATTAGAAGCGATGAGCTCTTGGCTAGATTATTAGTAAAATTCTTTGATCAGAAACTAGCAGATAAAGGAATTGAGAAGAAAGATATTGATGAATTCACAGTAGGTACTGCTATGGGTGTGTATGAAAATTGGACTTATGGGGGTAGACTTCCATTATTTTTAGCGAATTTTCCCGTAGAAGTTCCTGCTATGTTTGTTGACAGACAATGTGGATCTGCTGGCAGTGGAATGCATGTAGGAATTATGGAAATAATGACGGGCCATAGTAAAACATGTTTAGCTGGTGGTGTAGAACATATGACACGTGTAGATATGCAGAATGATCACGTTCGCCCCAATTTAAAATTGATTAATAAGCAAAGTGAGTGGTATAGACCTCAATATGATTTACTCACCACGATAAATATGCTCCAAACAGCACAAAAACTATATGAAGAAGAAATACCTGCTTTTACTAAGGAGGACTTAGATAAATTTGGAGTGAGAGCCCATAATTTAACAGTAGAAAATCATGAAGCTGGATGGTTTAAAGGTGAGATTATTCCCATTGAAGGCCATGCTGAAGGCAATGTCGAAGAACCAATGATAATAGACCGAGATATGGCCGCTAGAAAATCTACCATGGAAGGTGTAGCTGGATTAAGAAGATTATCTAAACCATTTTTCTTAAAAAAGAATGGTGGTAGAGCTGGTTATAAAGAAAGAGAAGGGACTACAGAAGGAGTAATTACAGCTGGTAATTCTTCTCCACTAAATGCTGGTGCGACTGTATGTCTTTTAATGGAGGCAGAAGAAGCTAAAAAGCGAGGAATTGTGCCATTGGCTAGAATTATATCGATTGGATGGGCAGGAGTAGATCCTACGGTAATGGGGCGTGGTCCTGTCCCAGCAACAGAAAAAGCATTGAAATACGCTGGCCTAACTGCAGATGATATCGATTATTGGGAAATAAATGAAGCATTTACAATTGTAGCTTTAAACTGCATGAAAGTTTTTAATATTCCTGAAGAGAAAGTTAATGTAATGGGAGGATCTACTGCGATTGGGCATCCTTTAGGAGCAACAATGATTAGATTACCAGGCACTCTTGCTCGTATTTTAAAAGATAAGAATGCTAAGTATGGTGTTGCAAATGCCTGTGTGGGGGGCGGACAGGGAGTTGCAACGATTATAGAGAATATGGATGCCTAAAATCAATTAAAATAAATCTATCATATTTTTTTTTATATTTTTTTATTTTTGCTTTATCTTATATTTCTTTTTTAATATGTTTCAATTTCTATTAATAAAATCCTTCAGATATATCTGTTTTCTGCGAAATATTTAAATATTAACCTATAACAAATTAACTTACAAAAAAAATCAAAATCAAAGTGAAATCAAAATGACTGTTTATAAAAGTATTCAGTTAGTAGGAACTTCTGAAAAAAATTGGGCTGATGCAGTTAAAGTTTGCTACGAGGAAGCGAAAAAATCTCTACGTGGCATACGAAATATCCAGATACTTGAATCTGACGTAAAAGTTAAAAAGAATTTTGGGTCTCCCAATCTTGACTAAAGAAGATATTGATAAGCTCATCTACAGAGTCAGAGTTCAAGTTAATTTTCAATTAGAGAGATAAAATATTATTTAATTTTCAAATTTTTTTTTTTTTCATTTTCTATTATTTTATAGTTTTTGAAAACCATATTTCCAAAAGAATATTAATTTCATAAAAAAAAATTTAAATATTCTTATTTGTTAAAATTAAATTATAATTTTGTATACTTAGATTTTAAATATTTTAAAAAGGGTTTAAATGTTTCAGTTAGAAGATATCTTAGATTATCTTTCTGATCCAAAGGTAATGAGATATGTTATAGGAGGTATTATATTATTGGTTATTCTAATTATTTGTTGCATTATACATAATAAATTAATAAAAAAATAATTAGTTCAATTTTCTGAAGTGTTCTTTAATTCATCTATTAACTTCCTAATTTGATTTCTTGCATGAAGCGCATAAGTGAAATTTGGATCGATTTTCAAAGCTTTTTCATATTGATTTAAGGCATGTTTAAAATCTCCCATTGTTTCATAAATTAACCCTATGTTGTAATGACAATGTTTATAATCAGGTTTAATTTTTATTGCCATTTTATAGGCATTTTTCGCTTTCTTCATTTCACCTAAATTAAAATACGCAATTCCAAGATTATAGTGAGCTCTATAATTATTAGGGTCAATTTCTATTGTTTTTTTAAAAATATTTTTTGCTTTTTCATATTCTAAAATGTATTCATCATTAAGGTATCCTCCATAAGAAAAGAGTGTAACTATTAGCTCTTTTTTAATTTTTTCAGAATTAGGGAAATTCTTATAGAGCTCTTCTAAAATCTTTAAAGATTCTTCGAATTTTTCTTGGTTTTTCAATTCGTTCGCTTTTTCAATTGAAATATCATTTTCTCCCATTATTTCTTAAAAAGAAGGTTAATTAATCTTAAAACTTAATTAAATATCGTTTTCATACCAAATATGTTTTGATTTCTTAGCTCCAATTTTTAAAAATACACTCCTTAAAGCTCCGTCAGAGTCAGGGCATATAAAGTAGACTTTATCATTTTTCAAAGTTCTTTTAATGTATAATTGGAGCTCACGAATAATTTGCTCTTCAATCCCCTTTTTATATGAATCTTCTTTTCTTGTTAAAATCTGGTGAATAATAACGCGTTCATAGCCTAAATAATCTCTAAATATTGTATATGTCCCCCAACCAATCATTTTCCCATCTTCTTTAGCTACTATCATAGAATTTCGATATTTTAGGTCTAATAGTCTCATGTTCAATTCTTCTTCAAATTTTTGCCAATGTGAAAAAAAATAAGACTTATTCTCAATAAAATCTTCAAAAATTTCCTTTAAAGCTTCTTTATCTAAACGAGGGTCATATCTATCAATTATTAACATGATTTTCTCACATAAAGAAATGTTTTTCTCTTAATAAATAAACTAATATTTCTTCTAATGAATTATGGTTTTATAAGATTTTTTTTCTCTGGTTTTTAATTGTTCTTTAATAACAACTCTTTTTTATTTTATAGTATAATAAAAAGTGATCTAAAATGAGAAATAAGACAAATTTTTCATCGAAAAACCCTCAAAAAATATCAATTCCATTAAAAAAACTAAATAAAGAGTTAATTATACCTCAACCTTCAAAACTAGGTGATGCTGGCTCTGATGCTCGTATTATGGGATTTAAGAAAATATATAGCGAAAATGGTAAACGTGAGTTAGTTGATATTAACACTGATGCATATACCTTAAAACCATTAGAGAGAATTGGATGTCCTTTAGGGTTTTCTACTGCGATTCCTGAGGGATACTATTTTAAAGTTGTCCCTCGAAGTGGTTTAGCTTTATGGGAAGGGATCTCTATTGTAAATAGCCCTGGAACAATTGATTCAGGATATAGAAATGAATGGATGGCTATTGTCGTAAATCTTTCAAATAGAGAGGTTACTTTAAAGCAAGGAGATCGAATTTGTCAAATAATTCTTGGAAAAATGCATAATTTTGAGTTTATTGAAACTGAAGAGTTACCTGCTTCTCAACGTGGCTTAGGAGGTTTTGGATCAACAGGTAAAAAATGATTTTTTAATTATCTCTTAAATAAATAGTAAAAGGCAAAAAGATCAATTATGTCAGAATTATCTCATAGATATATTACATAAAAATAAACTTCTTAAGATTTTATTGATTCCTTGAACTATTATTGTTAAATTAGAACAAATTATTTCAATGATAGGTATTAATTTTGACTAATACTAAAGAACAATCTTCTGCTCAACCTTTAAAAGCAAGTGAAAATCAGATAACAGATCACTTTCTTTATAAAATCTTAAATCCTGAGAGTATATGTATTTTTGGAGCAAATAACGATCTTTTAAGTACAATGGGATCAATGCAAATGCGAAATATTAAATCTGGATTTAAAGGAAAGATCTATCCAATACACCCAAAATTAGAAGAAGTTCAAGGTTATAAAGCATATAAATCTGTTTTAGATCTCCCTGAAATCCCTGATTTAGCTTTTATTATTTTACCACCGCACATTGTTCCTATTGTTTTAGAGGAATGTGGGAAGAAAGGAATAAAAAGGGCAATAATTACATCTGGAGGTTTTAGGGAAAGTCGCCATTCAGATGGAAGTGACCTATCTAAAAAAATTGACGAAATTGCTAAAAGATATAATATAAGATTCATCGGTCCTAATTGTTTAGGGGTATATAATGGTTGGTATGGATTAGATACTAATGAACAATACCTTATGACATTTTGGCCATATTTTGTACCTGATCTGGGTAAGATATCTATTATCAGCCAATCTGGTACTATTGCAGCTCAAATTTTCTGGAAAGCAAAAAATATAGGTGTTAAAATTGGCAAGTCTATCTCTATAGGAAATGAGCGAAATATTGATATGGTTGACATTTTAGAGTTCTGTAAGAATGATCCCCAAACAGACATTATTGGATTATATATTGAGGAAGTCAAGCGTGGCAAAGAATTTATCAGATTAGCAAAAGAAATTACATCCATAAAACCGATTGTAGGAATATACGCAGGTGGAACAGAAGCAGCGACCAGATCAATTATGAGTCATACAGGAGCAATTGCAGGAGATAGTAAAATATATGAGGGAGTTTTTAAAGAAACGGGTATAATTTCTACTAATTCTGTTATAGATTTCCTTTATTATCTTAGAACTCTTTTATATGCCCAATCATATAATATTTTTCCAAAGGGAAAACGAGTTGGAATTATAACGTCATCTGGTGGCTCTGCCACATTAATGACAAAAACATGTGATTTATATGGATTGGTAGTTCCAGAATTTTCCAAGGAGTTACAAAAGGAAATATCGAATTACATACCTCATACCGCAAGTGGGTCTAATCCAATTGATATAACCTTTTTTGAGAACTTTTATGAGTTTTTTGTAACACTACCTAAATTAATAATGAATTCTGATGAAGTTGATTGTATTCTGTTTGACGGTGTTTGGGATTTTGGAGAAGTAATTAATATAATCGAAAAATCCGGAAGTTCTGTCGATAAAATGATTAAAAATTTCTCTAAAATTTTTTATCCTGGTTTCCTCAAGCCATTAATTCGATTCGTGCGTAAAAAATCGATTCCTATGTTTTTTTGCGGTCCACAGTTATATTCTTATCCTTTATATAAAGAATTTCTAAACCATGATATTCCAATATTTGAATTATGGGATGAGGCACCTAAATGTATGAGTATGCTTGTAAAATATTCAGAGTATCGAACTAAATTTTCTTAAAATCAATTTTATATATTAGAATATTGTATATATTCGAATTATAGAAAGAAAATTCTGACTCATCAATTATAAAATCTTTTAATATTAGCATTAGCATTTGTATCTTTTCCAGTAATTATATATATAAATTTTATCTATATTTAATAGAATCATTTAATAAAGTTAGGTAATAGAGAAGAATAACTAAAAACTATAATATAATAAAGCTTGGGTTTATCCTTGCCTATAGAATTTTATAATCCCCCCTCTGCTCTTCTCGCATTTGGTTCAAAAATAGGAGTAGAAATTGGAGGATCAAAAAGTATCCTTAGTATTGACAGTACTCACAACTTATACAGTGAGGGAAATATTTTTACTGAACTAAGTTGGGGTGAATTTTATCATGAGGAGGGATTAGAAGATCAAATTGATACATTTACTACTAAGGAGTTTGATTCTGTCCGTGAAGATCCCCAAGCATTAGTAAAAACTATTATTGGCAGCATATATAATATCATTAACAATGAAAAACTCTTTTATGGGATTGCTGATTTTGAAGTAGATGCATTCCTCAATCAAAATACTATGATACCCGGACTCACGTTAGATTATGAGATTATAAATAAATTACTAAAAGCTCATAAAGAAACAAGAGATGCGAATTTATTTCCCTCTATATTATCTGATGCAAAAGGGAGTAAAAGGATTAAAATAGAGTTTCAAGGTGGTAAAAAGAAAAATCTACACTTATATGGTTTTAGATTAGAGGATTTTGCTGATAGATTGAGATTAGCCAAGGGTTTTGCTACTGGAGTAGTTTGTACTTCTCAAGGTGCTGCTAATTTATACATTTTAAGTGATAACATTATTTTTCAAGAAAAAAAAACTCCGGAACTTTATACAGATGATGATAATTTATCTATAATTGAATTAGGAATACAAAGAAAATTATTGTTTCCAATTAGTTGGTTTAGAATTGATCTTGGAATTAAATCTTTAGAAACATTAGAGCTATGGGATGATATTAAAGATAATATAAAACTAAAAAAGGCTATAGATTATTATGAAAGATATATTACTTCTTTAGTTTACAAAAAGTTTAAACTGGTGGCGTCAACCGAGCAAATAGGTACTGATATGAATGAAGATTTCAATAATATGTCCCCTGATGAAAGAAAGAAAGCTTTAAAGGATATGGCATCAGCTATAAAGAAATTAACAGAATTATATAAAAAATAGAATTTAATTATTCCTTTAAGATTCTTGGCGCTTTGAAATATCCCTCTTTTTTATGTTGAGCATTTTTAGTTGCTTCTTCATTTGTAAGACATTTCCGAGGAATATCATCCCTAAAAACATTTTTTAATCCATCTATAGGGTGCGTAGTAGGTTCAATATTACTTGTATCTAAATCATCCAATTTTTTAAAATAGTTTATAATACCACCTAATTCTTCCGATAATTTTTCCTTTTCTTCTTCAGATAAGTCTAGTAAAGCTAATTTTGATATATGATCAATAGTTTCTTTAGAGAATTCTTCCTTCTTTTTCATTTGCAGTTCACAAAGATATAGGTATAGATAATAATTAAGATTAACTACAAACCATTTGAAATTCTTTAAAAAATAATAATAAGAATTAAGTGATATTTATTTTTTATTTTAAATATGGTAGATGAAGAAGATTTAAGATTTGAAATTCCAAGTTATGCATTTATCGCACTAGCAAGACGAGGAATGGAAAAAATCTCTTTAGATCAATGCTTTCTTAAAGACTGTGATAATCAAGACGTAAATTTATTAGAACCCTTTAAAAAAGAAGAATCTGAAAATGAAATAAAGCATACTAAAAAAATTTATATCAAATGTAAGAAATGTAATGGTATTTTTATTCTAAAATTTGAGACTATTAAAAAAGTAGTAAAGTCAACCAAAGCTAAAGATAAAGAGGTATTATCAATGGGTTTAGTTTATGCATTAGATGAAAATGGAAAAAATTTAGGGCATATTGGCTATTTTTAAATAATCATCCTTGATTTTCTTGTCGTTAATTTATTCGCTCTAAGTTAATAGTACAATAAATTATGAATGAATAAAATTAAATAATTAATCTGATTTTTATTTAATATTGAAAATCTTAGGAAATTCATCTTTATGTCGACAAAATTAGGAGAAGAAAACCAACTAAGGAAAAAAGTCTGGAAAATCATCAATCTCATTCAAGCAAATCAATTATTCGTACATTATAAAGTTTTAACAATTAAGCATATCGATGAGAAGAGCAAAAAGGTAAAAACCCAGGTTTTACCGGAAATATTATCTCTATGTGTCTTAAATGCGTTAGTCCCCAATTCTGCTATGATATTAATTGGTGGTCATGGTGGAGGTAAAACAACCCTAGTAAAATTATTAGGAAGAATGTTTACTTCCTATTCTCTTAATGAAATCGAGAACTCAATGATAAGAGGTCATCCTCAATTAACTGAAGAGAAACTTATAGGCACATTAAAACTTGGGAAGTTAATGAAAGAAGGGGAGGAAGAGGTTGTATGGCGACAATTTGTCACAAACTTCTGGAAAATTATTGATGAAGTAAACCGCCTTACACCATATGCACAAGATATATTACTTTCTCTGCTTGCTGAAGGCACCGTTAAATATTATGATTCTATTACAACAATTAATAAATTTTGTTTATTTTCTACGATAAATCCACATGATGTGGGAACATTTGAATTATCAAAACCTTTTTTAGATAGATTTGGCATATCGGTTCCTATTTCTATGCCTGCGAGTCATGATCTGCAATTAATTTTGTCAGGTAAAGATGAGAAATATAGCGGATGGGATGAACTCACTCAAGTACCTAAAATTTTAACAATTGACGATCTTATGGAAATTTGGTATTATGTCAATAGATTACCCTTCTCGCCTGACGTTAATAATTATATACATGCCATAATTAGAGAATTTACATTATGTGCTAGAGTTGATAAGGGTAATACCGAAGATCTTAAACCTAGCACAGGGTTATGTTCAGGATGTCATTTTAACACTGCTCAGAATATTTGTAATCAGATAGATTCGATTTTAAGCGTCAGAGTAGCTAAAGATCTCCTTCGATATTCAAAAGCAGTCGCATGGTTACTAAATTTATCTATAGTTGATATCAATATTGTTAATACTATTGCTCCGTATGTTATTTCACATAGAGTAGATTATGTTAAAAGAGAATTGGATAAATCTCCTTATTATGGAAACAAATTTGAATTCTCTAAAAATATATTAAATTTAATCCAAAAGCGATTTAAAAAGCGTGAGATCTGTTATCAAATTAATGAAAGATTTCGCGCAGGGAGTCCTAAGGAAAATGATCTCACTGAATTGAAAAAATTTGAGAAAAATGATTTGATAGTTAAATATGATTTAATTCCATTTGTTAATTCAGTCAATAATAAAACATATCCTCCTCTTGCTCAACAAATAAATGATGCTACTAAAAAAGGAGATATTAATAAACTTGCGGAAATCCGAAATAATCTTATGGAAAATATTGATTTTCCGAATAGAGGTGATTTAATTGAATGGTGTAATAGAGAACTATATAAACAGACAGTTACAGATTATATTATTAAATACTCTTACTGGAAAGAAATATGGGCAGACATTGCAGCTGAATTTTCGAATTTAGATCAACCAATAAGAGAAGCATTTAACCAAAGACAAACAAAGCAGATACGAACAGAAGATTTATTAATTGAAATTAATGTTACTGGAACTAATGATGATTCACTTGTAAATATTCAAATTTCTGGAGGATCAGAAGCTTTAAAATTAAGATCCATTCTAGACAATTTAGATTACATACAAAAGCAAGAATAAAGATACAAGTAAGAAATATGCCACAATCTAAACGTAGTAAATCAAAACTTATTAAAAAAGAATTAGTAGCAAAACAAGAGAAAATAATTGAATTAGCTAAAATAACTTGGGCTAAAACCTTAGAAGAGTTTGATTCTTAGGTACATCTAAAGTAATTGCCTTTTTTGGATTTTATCTTTTAAGGGCAACAAGGTCTAAGATGTAATAATTGAAGAAGAACATTTTTAAAAACAACAAAGAAAAGGATCTATTGGACTTTAGCTTTTATATATTTAGCTTTTCCGGTGAAGAATATCTTTTTTATCTTAAATAGGATTATCCCTCCGCACGATAATGCTCCAACGACAATTGGGACAATGACTGCATATCCAGGACTATATTCGTTCCAAAAACTAAGATTGGGCCCACCACCGATAGCGGGAAATGGTGGAAAAATTTGATACATCACCATCCAAAAAATTGGTGCTATAATAAGCAAAATTCCACTAAAAAACCATATTATAACTGCTTTGTTGAAAGCTCTATCACTTTTCCTAAAAGCTGTTAAAATGCTACTAATTATGAATACGGATGCACTAATTACTATTAATGATATACAAAAAATTCCTACGTTGAGGATTAATACATCAGGAATAAATCGGCTTTCCATACCGAAATCCCATATTCCTACTCTATCATACCAACCCCACATCCATAAAATTAAGCGTCCATTCTGCCCAACGTAATAAGCTGCAGGAGCAAATATTGCTAAGAGTGCCATGAATCCGCAACTAAGTGGTAATATCCACTCAAAATTCTTAATTACAACCACAAATAATAATATATCTTAAATATATTTAAAAAATTCCTTTTTAATCTTAGATTCATTAATTTTATCTTGGATTCATCAAGTTTAAATAATTTTCGGATATTAGAAGCTAAATTTGTACCACTTTTAAAGATTGTTCTCTAATTATATTGTAAAGATCTTTAATATCTTTTTTCATCCTTGATTCATTAAGGTAAATCGAGCTAAGTTTAATTGATAATTTTATATTTGAAAGGATATTGTTAATATCCTGGAAAAACAAATCATAGAAGGTTATTAACCTTAGAATAAGATGAAAATTAGTATATTACTGACAAAAACATACTATATATAACATAGAAGAAAAAGCTTTTTTGCTTTTTTATTACTTATTAACTTTTCTTTTTGAAAAATTCTCGCAATTTTTTCAAAATCTCATTTACAGAGGTATCTTGTTCAGTAAGACGCAAAAATACATTCTCTAAATTCGCACCAATTTTGTCAGCTTGTTGGCAGAGTTCTTCCATTGTTCCAATTCCAACCATTTCACCTTTATGTAGGATCCCAATTCGATCACATAATTCTTCAGCTATTTCCATTATATGCGTAGAGAGTAAGACGGAGCCGCCTTTTTGAGTATGAAGCTTCAATATTGATTTTACAATCTTTACAGATTTAGGATCAAGTCCGGCAATTGGCTCATCCAAAATAAGTAAATCTGGCTGATGTAATATGGAAATGATTATTTGTAATTTTTGTTTATTACCATGCGATAAAGAAGCAATAAGTTGATCATAGAATTCATTTATTTCGAAACTCTCCAAATATTCTTTTATCAGTTTAACGGTCGTATTTTTATCTAATCCCCTAATTGATGCTATAAAATTAAATAAATCTTTGGGTGTTAGTGCCTTGAATTTTAAGGGTTCTTCTGAAACATATCCTACGCGTTGTTTAATTTGAACATCGTCAAGTTCAGGATTTAATCCAAGAACGCTCATTTCACCTCCGTTTGGCACAAGGAAACCAAGGAGTAATTTTATGGTAGTTGTTTTTCCCGCACCATTCGGTCCTAAAAGACAAAAAACTTCTCCTTGACGAACATCAAATGAGATGCCATTTACAGCTTTAACCTTTCCAAAGTATTTTTTTAAGCCTTTAACGACTATAACTTTATTATCGGACATTTTTCCGTTTACTAAATCTTTTGCTTTAATCTCTTCTATCGCTTCTATTGTTTCTCTTCTCTCTGTTCTATCTTTTCTCTCTCTTTCCGATTGATGTTTAACATATCTTTTTGTAAGTATTAGAATTCCAGTCGTGATTGTTGTTATAATAATGGGAATCAATATCATTAACATTACAATTTCAAAAGGATTAATATTATATCCAAAATAATTACCCTCACAATTTTCTTCTACAATATCCATCGAATTGTCTCTGAAAGAGTTTTTTACCACATAATTGTAATTGGAATCAATTAATATAATGCCAATTGAATTATCATTAATTATATTACCAGAAATAAGGTTATAATCACAATCATATAAACCTATTCCATAAGTGTTGCTTTTTACAGTGGTTTCCGAAATAATGTTGTAATCACAATGAAAAAAAGCTATTCCACAAAAGCCGTTGTTATTTGCGGTGTTTTCCGAAAGGATGTTGTTATTGCTAAAACCTAAAGTTATCCCAGAATATTCATTATTATTTGCATTGTTTCCTAAAACGATATTATTATAACTAGAATCTAAAGTTATCCCAGAATATTCATTATTATGTGCATTGTTTCCTGAAACGGTATTATTATAACTAGAACCTAAAATTATCCCATTGTCGCCGTTGTAACTTACGTTGTTTCCTGAGAGGATGTTGTTATTGCTAACACCTAAAGTTATCCCAGAATACTCATTATTATTAGCATTGTTTCCTGAAACGGTATTATTATCGCTACCACTTAAAAATATCCCATCTCCATTGTTGTTATTTACGGTGTTATTTGAGAGAGTGTTTTTTTTACAATAGTGTAATGATATTCCTCCACTATAAGAAACGTTTAAGTTTGATATTAACGAATCACTACAATTTATCAATATAACTTGCCCAGCATTCGTAAAATTATTGGTTCCTAAATTTAGTTCATTGGTGTAATAATATAAAGGTTTACCATTCACTAGATTTGTAGTATCTATTTCATGGGAACATAGTTCTTCAAACCCACCAGATATTTTTAACGCACAATCATTCATAATATTACCCGAAATCATGTTATAATCACTATAATATAAATAAATTCCATACCAATTGTTATTGTTTAGGGCATTTCCCGAAACGGTGTTATTACTACCTTCTAAGAAAATCCCATCCCCATAATTATAATTTGCGATATTTCCGGAAATGTTATTATCACTTCCTTGTATAATTATCCCATAATTGCCATTGTAGCTTGCAGTGTTTCCCGAAATGTTATTATTACTTCCAGCTACATATATCCCCCACCAATCATTATTATTTGCAGTGTTTCCCGTAATGTTATTACTATGATTGTTAAATAAATATATTCCAGAAAGGCCGTTGTTATTTGCGGTGTTTCCCGATATGGTGTTATTATTACTATCGCTTAAATATATCCCAATTTCATCGTTATTATTTACGGTATTATTGAATAATACTCCATTACTAACTAATTGTAGTTTAATACCCGCATCAATCCAATCTACTCCTGAATTGTAGAGAGTACAATTTTCAATCTTAAAATATACGCTGGAATTTTCAATCCAGATGCAACTTCCCAAACCTTTACCATCAATTACCAAATCCTCTATGACATAAGGATCGGAATAAGTTCCTGAACCAGTACAATTTCCCGCATTTTTGAAATCAACCCATCCAGAATTACCAATTATGTGAATTTTTTCTGATACTTTTGAGATTTTTAGATTTTCGTCATCAATATTAATATCATCGCTATATTCCGAACTTTTATTGTTAATTTCTGCATCAAAATTGAGATTAATGTTAATTATAGTTGATATAGCGAAAATAACTCCTAAGGTTATTATAATTGATTTTATGATTGTAATTTTTCTCATTTTATTTTTGACAAGAAATTATAGCCTATTATACGTGTAACGATAATTTTTTTTTAATTGAGGTAATCATCTAAAACTTACGAATATTTTCTTTTCTTATAATATTATAGGAAAAATTGGTATTTCTAATTAACTTAATAAAAGTAGAGATATCAATATAATATTTACTATTAGAGCTGCAATAAATCCTAATATGACATTATTTGTTTTAATAAATAAATAAGTAAATATTAGCATTAAGAATAGTAAGTAAAAATAAAGTCAGAGAGAGAGATAATATTCTGAGAGTATATAATTTATATTATAAATAAGTAAAGAAATAAGTTGGTACAGTGAAATTATTAAAGCATATGGAATAATTGTATCTTTAACTTTAAAATTTCTTAAAAGAATTGTTAATATTATACCTCCAAAAGCTACTTCTTGCCAGTAGAAATAAATAAAATCCAATATTGCAGACAATCCTGTAAATCTTAAAGGTATAGGAGATGATTGTAAGATTAATAACAGAAATAATAAAAAATTAAAAGAAAAAATAATATATGCAGAAAAAACACTCCAGATGATTTTTTTTGATAAAATTTTTTTCGACTTAAATCCTATGTTATCCAAATCTTGCCCAATTATTTTTTTTCTTTTTGGATTCTCTATAACACTTTTAACAATGATGATCAATAACAGAACATAAATAAAATTAATATTTAAGATGTTGAGAAATTTGTATATTTCATTTACAATTTGATTCTCATAAAGAGAATGTAGAAATATAGGATAAGGTGTAAACCATATAAAAAAATTTAGTCCAAAATGAAGAATCATTAATATAAATATTGAAGCCCAAGATTGTTTTGTGTCCCCTGCTTGGTATCCTTTGCTTAAATGTTTAATCAAGGTTTTTTCCTTTTTGTAATTAAAGGAAACATTTTGTAAAAGATCAAA
Organism: Promethearchaeota archaeon; assembly: GCA_019057865.1. Taxonomy (GTDB): domain Archaea; phylum Asgardarchaeota; class Lokiarchaeia; order Sigyniarchaeales; family SOKP01; genus Loki-b32. The sequence goes on along the minus strand of JAHLWP010000032.1, from coordinate 29,902 downwards.
ATTACTATGATAAAAAAAACCATAGCAACCATAAATAAAGATATAAGCATAACCATAACTCCTTGAGTTAAATAAATATAGAACGCAAAAATTAAGATAAAGAAATATAAGCTATATCCTGCACCGAAAATAAGTACTCGCTTGATTGTTTTGTTTTCTGGGAAAACTTCTTCTATTACATAATGATGTTTCAATTTCCCAAAAAAATAAATGCGCATATCAAATATTAAAAAAATAAATATCAAGGCAAATGGTAATACAATCAGTACAGTTATTACTCCATCTAAAAATTTTGGAGTATTTATATACATTATAATAGGTCCTAATATTGCGATATTCTGAATCAATGATATTAAGAGTAGTTTTGCTTTTGCTTGGTCTCTAGGAACGAGGGGCAATGATGATAGAACCGAATTTTCAGTATCTCCTATATCTAACAAACTAAAAACAAGCATACCAGAAATTAAGATTTGAAAAGCAAGTGTTACCGCCCAATTATAAATTAAATCTATATCAAAGGGAGTTTGCCCTCTAATTTTTGTAAGATTATATATAAATATAAAAATAAAACTGAGTACGATTGGCATTATCACTGATAAAAATGTTTTAAGATCACGAAAAGTCATTAACAGATCCTTTCGAATATACGCTATAACGGGAGTGTCAAATTTAATTTTTAATTCTTTATCAAAAACATTACTTTTGAAGCTTGTTTTAAATTTTAAAGAAGCCCTCTTTTTAATTTCCTTTATAGCTTTATTATAAACAAAGAAAATTAAAATTATAAAAAGCCCAGACCCAACCAATATATTGTACCATATATATAAAGGAACATAGGTGGGGGCAATAAATGATGAAATTAAATATCCTGAAGATAACGGAAAAGGAATCATACTTAGAATAAGAATAACGATTGAATTATAGTTTATACTTACAAACCAATCAAAGAAACCCTCTAATGCAGTAAAGGACCATTGAATCAAAAAAATACTTCCAATTACAATAATTATATAGCTAATCATGTTTATTAATCGAATTTTATTTGTTTTTTTCGAACCACTTTCATTAATATCTAAAATTCGATTTAGTCTTTCACCAAATAAAACAACTACACAAAAAGAAAAAATAGTATTCAAAATTGAAACACCAAAGGTCACAAGAGCAATTATTAGATTTTGAGTCCCTATGAACATTAATACGGGAAGTGCAAAAGTTATTACGATGAGAGGAATATCTGAACTGCGTATAATTGTTAATATAATCAATTTTTTTAGCTTTTCTCTTGATATCGGTAATGTTCTATACCAATCAAATATTCTTCCAGACATTATTCTAGTAATATTTAGAACTGTCATAAGAAAGAAATTAAAAAATTGGAGTATAAAATATACCCCAAAAATTAAACTTCCCCCAAATAAAATTATTCGTATTGAAGCAGGATCACTAGTAATATGTTCTAGAATCTGAAAATAAGAGAGAAAAGGTATAATTGGTAAAATTCCAAATATAAAAGCTCCAAGAATTTTACTTGTAATTAATTTTCTTTTAAGAGCTTTTTGATTTGTTAGATATAATTTAAAGGAGCGAAAGCGAAATTCTCCTAAATATTCAAGCTGTTCTTCTATTAGTATTTCTTTAATTGTGAGTTTCGAAAGAGAATATAAATTTAATTCTTCCTCATTCATATATAATTTCAGTAATTTTTTTTGTCAATTCCTTTATAAATAAGATAAGCATTTAGTGGTGAAATATAGCTTATTATTCTATTAAAAATTAATCTCTCATTGAATATTTTTTTTAAAATTTAAGTTTAATTGATAATTTTATATTTAAAAGAGAATAAAAACTTAATGACTCTAAATTCTAATAGATCCAATATTAATGTTCCTAACTTTCGCCAAAAAACTATAAACCATTTAAAAAATTTACTCAATCTTATTGAATGCACTTCAAAACAAAAAGAGTTCATATGGCTAAAATCCATAAAGATATTGGATGAATTTATTTTACGAGCTGAACGTGATGAATTCACAATCCAAAGACATGCAAATCCTTTCAATATTGCTGCTACTATCGTTTATACGGTTATAATTGCAAATAAAAATATGCCAAAAATTTCTGCATCCAAATTAGAAAGAAAACTCCGTTTAATGAAAGGATTACCTCCAAAAAAAACATACAATGAAATTTCTCGCCTTTATAATAAATATTTTGAGCGATTGTATTCAAGGATAGAATTTCGTTTTGACTCAGGATTTAAGACAATTAAAAATATTGTTTCTTTGTATTTTTTTGAATTAATAAGGAATACAGAAAAAAAATTTAAAGCATTGGAGCTCGTTCTACTATTGAAGAAAAATGTTCTAAAGTTTAACACTACAAGTTTTCCCGAAGGAATGACTCAAGAGAGAATTGCTATACTCAACAAAATGGCATATCAATACGAAAATGAGTTTAACAAATATTTCTCCGATCTAGTGAACGTGATAAGAGGAATAATTGCATATTCTAAAATTCCGAAGAAAATTGGTGCTCATTTTTTTGTTAAACATTTAGTAGACGATTTGTATAAAAGAAATATTGATCTTCTTCATGCTTTCACTAATTTTTATAAATCCGTTACTGATATTTATCATTTTTTAAAAATAAAATTCCCCAACGACTTACCGATAATGTCCAATAGATCTCTTTCAGAAAGATATGAAAAACAAGAGTATGTAAGTATTGTCGGGCATAGGTTAAAATTATACACGATCGAACACATATATGATGGACTTTATTTCATAGACGGAAGAGGTAGATGCCCCAAATGCTATGAAGAGGGTCTATCAATAAATACAGACAGCGTAAGGTCGACATCTTTAGAATACCACCACGAAACAAAAGAAAAAGAGAGTGAATATTCAGCAATAAAAATATTTCAAATGTATCAAAAAAGCAGATCTGATCCTCAGTTTTTGGAAAAACTGATAAAAAAAATGGAATCCGATAAAGTAATACTTTTATGCCGAGTTCATCATCAAATAAAACATAGTAAATATTACAATTATTTTAAGCATCTTATCAATTGGAAAGACATTTTTTCCCTTCCCGCACAATTAATTCATATCCTTATCAGAATTTCGGTAAATAATTATCATAAGACAAAAAACTCTTCTAAAGAGAAGAAACGATCTGCTAGAGATTCTATCATCTCATTTTTAAAAAAAAGATATAATTTTGAGCAAATTTATGAAGAAAAATGTCCAACATGCCGAGAGTTTAATATTAAAGAACATTTACCTGGATTTGATTTTAACCATATTGATGAACATCATTTTCATGAAAACCCTTATATTCTTGATAGTCAACGTAGTTATATACATTCAGCGGCTCACTTATATTATAAGGCTTACACTTGTTCTGAGATTGCTAAGGCATTAGAATTCGAAAATGGAGGTTATATTTGTAAAAATTGTCATAAAGTTATGGACTATTCATCTATTCACCTACAATTATTAGAAGAAATCTACGATAAAGCTCACATGAAAGAGATTACTAATGATTATAACCTTGTTAAAAAAAGATTCAAACTTTATCGTTATAAAGAATCTATTGGAGACCCATTAAAAAAAGACAGAGAAGTTAATGAATCCTATGAAAGATATTTAGATGCTATTTATAAATTATCACAACAAGGGCAAGAAATAACACATAAGTCTTTAGCGGATTATTTAAGTATTAAACGCCACGCTGTATTTCAGTATCTTAAAAACAATAAATCATTTTTTAGAGATTTTATAGAAGTTAATATTGGAATAGGTCATGGTCATGATCCAACTGAAATATTTTTAACAGAACAAGGAAAACAATATATAGAATTAATGTATTATATTAGAGATTACTACAAAATTCTTTAAGATTATATTAATAAAAAATTTCTTAATACTTACTCTTTAAAATATAGAAGAATTGAGAGTTATTATGATTAAAAATTATTATTGCATTATTATTTATATTACTATAAGGAATAAATTAAAAATTTTTTAATACAAATTCAGATAAAAAATTATGAGAGACAAAGATGAAGATTTAAACAACAAAGAGAAAAGAATCATAAAACTAGCTAAAATCGCATTTAATAAAGCTCTTGCTGAATATTTTTTTCCTCCTCCTCTAAATGAACCAAATTATTTATTTGATTATACTCATTTAGAGGGTTTTTATATTGACCCTGAACATAAATGGCAAATAACAATGAATCTTGCAAATACACCAATTTTAAAAGATGACAATGAATACATTGATTATTTTCATATCATTTCTCTCCATGAGGTCTCACATTATCAGATTATTCCCTATGATGGTTTAATTAATGCTAAATTACTTAGGGCAGCAATGGAAAATGTTAATCAGAATTATGCTCCTATAATTGTAAATATTTTTGCAGATTTAATAATTGATACGAAATTATACAAAAAATATCCTAGTCTTATAACGTGGGAGTTAAAAATCACTTATATGCATATTAAAAGCAAGGGATCAATTAGTAACTTCACAAAATTTTTATTTCGAGCTTATGAAAGAATGTGGGATGTTGAAATTTTAAATGATGATACACTTAAAGAAATGGATTCCTTAGCAGAAAGAGTTACTAAAGTTATTTTAAAAAATCTCGAAGATGAATCAACTTGGGAGAAAAAGGTAAGTGTAATTGCTAGATATTTAAGTAGTTTGATTCAAGATACATTTACCTTAATTGGAACAGGTGGGATCTTGAGTAAAGGGAAAGAAAAAAGAAAAAGTCCAGGTGGTGCATTTATTGAAATACCTAAGGATGTTTTTGAAGTAATGGATAATCCTTTGGAAAATAAGAATTCAGATAAATTAAAAGAAGATAATGAAGATGAGTTAAGACAAAAAGCAGAGGAATTTGCGAAAGATATACCTTATTCTGAATTTGGAGGTCCGGCGAGACAAGCAGGTATCTTGGTTGATGGCAGTCCATTAGCTACATGGTATCGAGGATTAGCTAAAAACTTAATTGAAATTAAAATATATGAAGAAAAACCTGGAGGGCAATTGCCCATTTATCCAGAAGTATGGCGTTTAGGCGACAGAATGGAAGAATTAGATATTGTACAAACTCTATTAACAAGTCCTGTAATAATACCAAATGTTACTACAAGAAAATGGGCATTTAGAGAAGGACCAGGGCATCTTGTAGAAAAACAAACCCCAGATCTTTTAATTGTATTAGATTCTTCTGGTTCTATGGGTTGGAATTACACCTCACGCACAAATCGAGGTAAAGGTCCTTATCATACAGCATTAGTTGCTTCGTTCGCATCGCTCCATTATGCTGCAAAAAAGGGAGTAAAATTAAGTGTGATTAACTTTTCAAATAGAGCAGATATTTGTAATTGGACTACTAACTACCAAAAAGCAGAGAACACACTTTTAAGATATCAAGGAGGAGGGACCGTTTTACCACTCAAAGAAATAGCGAATCAATGTGAAAAAGCAGAGAAAAAAGCTTTAATATTTTTGATAACAGATTTTGGAATATATAATTGGAGTAGAGCTAAAAAAACTATGATGAATTTAGCCGAAAATCACAAAATTGTTGGATTTTTTATTGGATCTACAAAAATCCCGAAAGATAAGTTTAAAGATTTGCTTGATAAAGTTACTTTTTATGGAATAAGGGATGTTAAAGATTTGATCAATTTAGTAATAAAAGAAGTTAAGAAATACTACTGTTAAACTAAAAATTATTGATTAGAATATAGATAACCCATTCATTAATTTTTAAAAAAAGTTAGAAAAAAAAATTTTCAGGATATAAATATTATTTGTTTTCCTCTTCTCGAAGTGCTTTTTTCAATACTTTACCTACCATTGTTAGTGGAAGTTCTTCACGGAATTCCCAAAGTTTCGGAACTTCATATTTAGATAAGTTTTCTTCAGCATATTTCTGAATGCTTTCTTTTACATCTTCAGTAGCGGAAACATCCTCCTTTAATTGGATAACTGCTTTAACAATTTCTGCACCCGGTCGATCTGGATTAGGAATTCCAATTATAGCGATTATACTTACGTCAGGGTGTTTTGTCATAACTTCTTCAACATGTACACTATATACTTTGAATCCACTTACTATAAGCATATCTTTTGTGCGATCTACAATCTTTAGATAACCATCATCATCAAAAACACCAACATCACCCGTGTGAACATATCCATCTTTATCAAATGTAACAGCTGTAGCTTCAGGTTTATTATGATATTGTTTGACTACTTGAGGTCCTTTTATCAAAATTTCACCTGGTTTTCCTATTTCCTTTATTTCTTTCCCAGATTCTGTATCTATAAGTTTAATGTCAGTATCTGGTAAAGGAAGTCCTACAGTTCCAATTTTTTTCTCACCATACATTGGATTAGAAGTTGCTAGAGGTGAAGTTTCAGTCATTCCATAAACTTCAACGAATTTATTCTCAGTATGAAATTGTTTCTCAAATTCCCTAATGGCTTCAGGAGGAAAAGGGGCAGCTCCACTTACATATATTTCTATATTATCTAAGACTTCTGATGGAATTTTTTTCGATCTTGGGTTACTTTGAACCATTAAAAAGAGTGTGGGTACATTACCAAAAGCATTTGGTTTTTTATCAATAAGTTCATCAATTATATGATCAGTATCTCTTGGATTTGCTATTAATATTTGAGCACCACCTATAGATGGTAATAAAAGCCCAATGAAATACCCCGCGATATGAAAGAAGGGAAATGCTGAGAGAACGGTTACTTTTCCTTTTTCTCTATCAACCCAAACATCGAATTGTGTTATATTAGCTATCATATTGAATTGTGTGACTTCTGTTCCTTTCGGACGCCCTGTAGTACCTCCTGTATATTGTATCATTGCCAAGTCTTTTTTCGGATCTATACTTACTTTCTTTAAATCGATTTCGATATCAATTGCTTCTAGAAATGGAACAACAGTTTTTCCTGGCCAAGGGTCCATCTTTCCCTTAGGGATTTTTTTTAACATTTTACCCATAAATACTTTAAAGCCACCAAAACCCATAAATTCTGAAATGTTTGTCGGAACTATTACCTGTACATTAGGTAAATTATCAAGTATCTTTGAAAAGACTTTTTCATAAAGGATATCCAAGGTAACTAAAAACTTTGCACCAGAATCCTTCATTTGATATTCAAGTTCATCAGGGCTCAATAATGGTGAACATCCTGTAACCGTACCACCAGCTATATATGTTCCAAAAGCAGCAAATAAGTATTGCGGAGAATTTGCAAGGCATATTGCTACAACATCACCTTTCTCCATACCATTTTTCTGTAGGAAAGTAGCAAATTTCCGAGAATATTCTAACACTTCTTTGAAAAGAAAGGAACGATCCATAAAATGTAAACCTATAATTTCTGCAAATTTCTCCATAGCATTGGTTAAAATAGTTCCAAGATCCTCTGTTGGATATGTTAAAGTTGGGGTCACATGTTTGTCATAAGATTTAAGCCAAAATTTTTCTTTATTCATTTAAAACAACAATTTTTTATTTTGTTAATAAGTTGTATTTGTATTATTATTATTTCACAACTTTGTTTATTAATTTTTAATTTTTTTTAAACATATTGATGAATAACAAAATTGTATTCGATCATTATTTCTCTTTTAAGGCAATTAAAATAAGAGAAATATGAGTAAAACAAAAATTAGTTAAGATCAAATATCAAACTAATTTGAATAACTCTAAATTGATTATAATTTACACTAATTTTTAGATTTATACTGTTTTCCTTGTTAAATCCCTATTAACTTCTTTTAAGTATAATTTCATGAAGTATCGCTGACTTTTGCAATAATCTAATTTTTGATTTTCAGTCAGCGTAGTACAATTTTGTAAAATCTCACCGATTTCTTCAAGAATCGCTAAATTATCATTCATAGGATTATCGGAATTTTGCTCAAGGATTTCATTTTTTTTATTGTCGATTTCAACTTCATAGAACAAATCGTTAATCTTGAGGACGGGTTCCGATTCACCTATATTTGAACTCATCATTTTTTAGATTCTTATTATATTTTAATGGGCGTTTATTATTTTATGAATATCGTTATGATAGCAGCAAAATATCCACATATATAAGATAAACATATAACTTTTTCTTTTGAAACTAAGTAATATATAGGTATTATCAATTAATTTTGAGAAGTCTATAATTATAAAATAAAAAATGAAATGATAAAATCTGTATATAAAATTGCTAAGAAAAAGTTAATATTACGAAAGTTTCATATTCATGTCCATATTAAAATACTGGATGAATGTTAGGAAAGATATTTAATAGCTCTTCATGAATTATTTTTGGAACTTCAATAATTAGAAACATTAAAGCAACTGTAAAAGTGCTAAAAAATAAATTAATATTGGATTAGATTTTCTCCTTAAAAATTCTTTTCAATCCATTCCTCAAATTTAACTTTTCTAAGTTGTTCTGCCCATAAAGCCTTAACATTTGGTTCATCAGGAAGTAAATTTTCCTTCTTAAGAAGATCATATAATTTTTCAACAGCCTTCTCAATTAATATTTCATATAATGGTGCTTTATTTTCAATCTCTCCTAAATTATCACTTATCTCACTTTTTAAGAGTTTTACAATGTTTATCCAATGTTCTGCAAATTCTATAATATATTTTTCTATTTTCGCTGATTTTTCCATTGAAAAAATTGGAATTGCCAATTCATATTGATTTTCTTTTGAATTGATTAATTTATACCACTCTAGAGTCATTAAATGATTTTTAATTGTTTCTTTAGTCCATTGGTAAGATACCTTACAATCATATTCCTCTTTTGAAATTAATAAAGGTTTAGGACTAAAATTAATATTTTCATAGAGTTCTTGGAAGCTCTTTGGACCCTCTGCTAATTTGATTAAGATTTCACGTCTTACTTTATTATCCAAAATCCAGGGAATTTCTGGATCATCCCATGGTTTTGTTGTAGTGAAATCAAACCAAGGTTGAATTTCATCAACATTTATTTTTCCTATAAAGCGATAATTATGGTATTTGGTATTTTCTTTCATTTTTTTTCAATTTTGAAGTTTAATCTTATTTTTTAATCATTCAAGACTATAAATCTGCAAGTAAACTATCGATATCAAGCCACCCTTTTTTAGCATGAATAATCTTACCTTCATGGTTTATTATGAATTGGCCAGGTCCTTGTTTTTCCCATCCTTCATATTCACCGTGTTTAATTCCTGCTTTTATAGACTCTTTAAATCTCACCTTCACTTGCTTTATAGCTTCAGAATCCATCACACCCAAACCATATTCAGAATATAACTCATCTTTTGAACTAGGAATAACTGGAAATTTAATGCTTTCCTTTTCTATGAACTCATTTGCTACTTTTTCACCAGATTGAGTTATATATAATATTTTAGCTCCTTTTTCTTCAATCTCAGAATGGCGCTCCGTTAATTCTTTTAAATCTAATTGGCAAAGAGGGCAACCAAAATATCGTGAAAAAATTATAACAATCCTTTGACTTCCCAACAATTCTGCTAGATCAATTAGCTCAGCATTATATGAATCCAATTTAAATAGGGGTGCTTTATCTCCTATATTTATTTTATCTTCTCCCATATATTTATTCACCTTTTTATTAGTCATATGTTTAATTTGATTTTTTATATTATTATCATGTTCTGATAAGATTTTTCATCTCTCCTCTTGAAGCATTGCTTCAATAAGAATTTGAGTAGCTTCTTCTTCAGTTAAGCCTTTTGCTTGAAGTTCATCAAGCCATTTCTGTGGAAACCTTCCTAAAGATGCCTCATGCGAAACACTGGAGGTGGGATCTATGGCTCTAATAAATGGACGCGCTCTACAAATAGATCCTTTCCCTAATACAATTTCACTACATTCAACATGACCATTACATCGGGGTGCATTTCCTTCAGTAATACCATACATTAGAACTTCACCGCCATCTTTGGCAGCTGCTTTCATTTTAATAACACTTCTTGCATTTTCACCTTCAAGAAATACGGAATCTCTTATTCTAACTGAATCATTTTTACATTTTCCAAAAGCTTTTATGTTAGATTTAATGACACTATTTTTCATAGCATATATATCAATCATGAGTTTTACTTTACCAGGAGTTCCTCTTGTAAGATAAAAATTATTTTCAAATACACTATTTTCACCAACATACATATAGGCAACTGGCGCAACTAATGCACCAGAATTCTCACCATGATAATGAGTTTCGCTATATGTGAAGTTACAATTTTTTCCAATGTAAAAATGACCAAACATTTTATGTATTAGACCATTCGCCTTAGGAAAACTACAATGGGCTTGTACAGTAACGTCTGTATTATCTTCAGCAATGATTCGTGGGAATATTTCTTGAATTCCTGTTTCTTTATTTACTCCGAAGCATAAATGAACTGGTTCTTCTATCTTAGTTCCTTCTTTAATTATAATATCTGCTACAATTCCATTTTCAATCTCTCTACATTTCAGAATTACGCCTTCTGCATCCTCCACTCCTCTAATTTTATTAAAATCTAAGAGAAGTTTAGCACCTTTTCCGTGTCCTGGCAAAAAATCTCTGATATCAATATTATAATCCTCAAGACTTTCTAAAATCTCTCTCGGATACTCAACATTGTTCATGATTGTCCTTCCTCCCTAAAGATTCTGTCAATATAATCCTCATCAATACAAAATCCCCCATTTTTGAATAGTGTACGTTTACAAAATTCTTTTAATCCTGCCTTAGCGCAATACCTTAACATAACTCTTGGAAATTCATCAGTTATTAATGCATCTCCTCCCCATAATAAGGTTCCATATTGAGCTATCATGCCAATATCTTCTCTATGAGTTATTAGAAGAATGGTCATTTCTAAATCCCTTATTTTATTAAATATATTCATGAAATCCTCAATTACAATCATATCTAAACCGCTATCAGGTTCATCAAGGATAATTAACCTTGGTTTCATAGCAACAGCAGCAGCTAATTCAACTCTTTTTCGCTCTCCTCCACTTAAAGACTCATCTATAATGCGATTCATATATCTCTCTGGTTCTAAATTTACAATTTTTAAGGATTCAATTATTTTTTCTTTCATATTTGTCTTGTCTTTCATACCAAGTGATATATATTTAGAAACGGATAATCCATCAATTCTTGCAGGTTCTTGCCATGCTAAAGTTATACCTAAATTTGCTCGTTCAGTTATATTCATAACTGTTATGTCTATGCCATCAAAATAAATTTTCCCTTCAGAAGGTTTATAATTATCGAGCCCCATAATAGTGTATGCTAATGTTGATTTACCAGAGCCATTTGGTCCAATTATAGCGTGAATTGAACCTTCTTTAACCCCAAATGATACTTTATTAACAATTACACATTTTTGGTCTAATGTTGGTATTGTTAGATTCTTTACTTCTAAAAGCATTCCAAACCACTCAAATTGGTTGTTCAATTACTAATTAGTATAATACATATAATTTTTAATACTTTAGTTATAAAAAATTAGATTTCATGTTAAAATCATTCATTATCAAATAGAAGAAAATATTTGCATTAACAAATAATAATAGACTAATTTTAATATTGAAATGTTCATAAAATTATATAGAATCAAATTAAAAAATTATAACAATATATTATGAAGTGTTATTAATGGTTAAAAAAGAGTATGTGTGTGACAAAGGGAAAAGAAGTTCCATCGTTATAGAAGATTTTCCAGTTGAAATTAAAGAGGGTTCTACATTCATATTAGGTTTTGCAGGAATTGGTTTAATAGGACCGATTATTGCTAACACCCTAATAGATCAGCTTCCAGATATTCGCGAGATTGGATTTTTAACTTCTGAATATTTACCACCTATTAGTGTCTTTTATAAGGGAGTACTTAAACATCCATTTAGATTGTATTATTCACCTTCACAAAACTTAATTGTTGGAATATCAGAAGTTCCGTTTCAGGTTGCCACAGCTTACAACGACCTTTCTAAAACCATATGTAACTGGGCTCTTAGTAATGATGTAAAAGCTAAAGAAATATTAATTTTCCAAGGTATACCTCAACGTCTTGGCGTAATTGATGAGTATCCTGTTTATTACGCGGCAGAAGAGAATATGATTAAAAAGTTAAAAGATTTAAACCTTGAAATCGAGCCTGTTGAGAAAGGGATTATTGTTGGACCTGAGGCAACAATTCTGAATGAGGCATTATCTAATAAATTAGATGCTTATGCTTTATTTACTCCAGTATTGGAAATTCCCACACCAGAAGGAGCGGCTAGTATTATTGCAATTTTGAATAAAATCTATAATTTAAAGATTGATACCGGCCAATTAATAGAACAAGGGAAAGAGATTAAGGCCAAAATGTTAGAATTAGCTCAGAAAGCACAAGAATATCAAAGACAACAACAATTACCCTCATCTCCAAAAGAAGGATATACTCAATATTTTCAATAATTAAATACTTTATTTTTGATTTCTCCTTTATTTTTTTATTAATCTCATTGATAATTTATAAAAATTAATTTTAAAATTTACCTTGATTTAGTCAAATTGAATAAGTATAAAATTAATTTCTACGAGTAATTTCGAGGTAATCTTATATTAAAGAAAAATTTATTCCAGTTCAAATCGATCAAGAATTATGTCTTAAGTGTGAACGATGCTTAAGAGCGTGTAAGGTTAAAGCAATATATTTTGAACATGGAATAAGAAAAGTTGATCACACCAAGTGTAAGGCTTGTCTCAATTGTGTTCAAGTTTGTCCTAGAAATGCAATTGAAGTAACATCGATAACCCATCCAAATCAAATAGTAAGTATTAAGATAGATCATGAAAAGTGCTCGATGTGTGAAGAATGCCTGGATGAGGATGGAAAATTTTGCCCGAAAAATTTATTTTTTAAGGATATTGTGAAAAAAGTTGGAAATGAAGAGGAAGGAATAAGATATAAGTTTAGCGAAATTGGAAAGTGTCAAGGTTGTTTAAAGTGCGAGCTTTCTTGCCCAGAAGGAGCAATAAAACCTGTGAAATATGAAGCTTAAAAATTATATTAACTTTTTTCCTCGATTTTTTGTAAAATAAGAGCTTTAATCTCAGAAAAATCTGAAATAACGTGGATTCCTTCCATCTTTTTTAATCTTTCAATATTTTCGATTTCTATATCTCTAATTTTTAGAACTAAGGGACTTCCATCGGGTTTTGATGTAACAATTGGTTCTAAATCTTGGTCTGAAGGAAATAAATATACTTTAACACCACCTTTTATCGCTTGAGCTACGCAATTAGTAATTAATGAATCAGCAATTCCATAAACAATCTTGGCAACACTATTAGCCGAAACAGGACACATTAAAAACATATCATATTGTCCAAGCTGTAGAGGCCCAGCATAAAATGGAATATTTGGAGTTTTTTCTACTTTAACCTTTTTAACTATCTCTGTTAATGAAAGCCATTTTTTATACCACTTTACAATTGCTGCCCCCTCTTTTGATAGAATTACTGTTAAATCCACATCATGATTCTCCTGCAATTCTTTCATTAAATTAATTGATTCTTGAAGCACATAACCAGTTCCAGTTATTCCCCACATTAATTTAAAGGTCATTTTTTCAATTATATAAGTTTAGATAAATCTTAATTTATCAAAAATTAAACTTAGTTTATAAATTCCAATTAAAAGAATTAATAATTAGGTATCAAATAATGATTTGATTCTGAGGTATTAACTTCTTGAATTGCTATTATTTATAACGACATAAATAATTTCTCATGCTTTAAGTGCTTTTCTTGAATATCACCTGGATATCACACCCTTAAATAAGGATTTCCTTTGCTTTTAAATCCATGGAAAAACTTCAAATTTTAAGGAGCTCACCCAACCACGATGAATTGGTCGAGCTTTATAAGAAGGAAAAGAATCCGAAATTGAAAGAACGATATCAAGCGCTGTTTTTGATGCATGAATTCATGAACTGCACATTAGTCGCAGAACTAATCAAAAAGTCCCGTAGAACTATACAAACTTGGGTAAAGATGTTTAATGGGAGTGGATTAGAAGCCATCGTTCCAAATACACCTCCAGGACGCCCTTCAAGCCTTTCTGAAGAACAAAAAGAAACGTTAAAAACGGATGTTCTAATGCACCCTCGTGAACTAGGATACGAATTTAGCAATTGGGAGGGAAAGAGCGTGGCGCACCACATTAAACAGAAGTTTTATGTGGAATTAAGTGTTCGCCAAGCCCAGAGACTCCTTCACGAGTTAGGATTCACTCTCCAACGTCCGAAATACAAGTTTCCAAAGGCCGATCCCAAGAAGCAAAAAGAATTTCTGAACGATTTTAAAAAAGTCTGGATTCTCTCGGAGAAGATGGCGTAATTCTTTTCCAGGACGAGGCGAGTATTCAGTTTTCACCCTCAATCATCCGGATGTGGTCATTGAAAGGGCAACAGCCCGAAATATTAACCTATGGCGGTCGACAACGACAACATCTCATTGGTGCAGTTGAGCCTCTGGCTGGAAAGGTTCACGTGGCATTATCTGACACTTTAAAAGCATCACATTTCCAACACTTTTTAGAGGGGCTCCTTGCCAGGTATAAAAACGCGGGGAAAATCCTCCTGATCTTGGACAACGCCCGAGCGCACCATTCCAAGGATTTGGAACCCTTTTTAGAAGCTAATAATGATAAGCTCGTGCTTCTCTTTCTTCCTCCATATTCGCCCGATTTAAATCCGATGGAGTGGTTTTGGAAGTTTTTACGCAAACAAGTCACGCATAACACTTTTTTTGACACGTTCAAGAAATTTCAGCGTGCGCTCATAAAATTTATAAGAAAATTTAAATTATCATCAATAGAAATTAAAACTCGCTGCAGTTTTGCGAAATTAATTCCGTCGTTATAAATAAAAGAAAGAATTTTCTATAATTATATCCTTATTTTTCCTGATTGTCAAACCATTCTGGTCCTGTTGATAATTCATATTCTCTTTTCATTTTTTCTACCTCATCCTTTAAATATTCATCAATGTACACATATAATTCACCGAGATCTATGCTATAAATCACTTCCTTTATTCTATAATATCTTTTATTTTGGTCTGAATATAGAATAGTTCCTTTTTGAATGCATGAAACTCCAGCACCAGTTAAATATTCATGCCATCTTACATTATTTTTAAGATCAATAAAAACTGTTATAACTCTCCTTCCATCAAACCATTCATCATGATGCCTATCACTTCTTTCTTCCTTAGTTTGACTTTCAAATTTACCCTTCTCCACTATTAACACTTCCTAAATTATTATAATTAAATACATTAGTTAATTAATTTATAATTTTATCAAAAGTATATAAATAAAAATTAAATCTTATTTAAAATCATGAAAAGATAAAGTTATTCACATTAATATTAATTAATTAACTTTTTTCTTTTTGTTGCTCTTTATACAATTTTTTAATATAGGCTCTTAACCTCTCAAAACTTTCATCTTCTCCTGAATTAGTAGAACAAGATTCACAAAATTTCAAATTATTCTTTACTTCTTTTCCACAAGCCTTACAAAATGATTTTAAACCTTCCATTACATACTTCTCCTGTTTTTTATCATCCTTATTTTTTAAACTATAAAATTTATTTTCTAAAATTTTATTATTATTTTCACTAATTTCCTCATCCGTTAACCAACTTCTCTCTATATTAGGTGTTCTTAATAAGAATGGCTTTTCAATTGAATTTATCCTAATAATGCATTGCCCTTTTTGTAGCATTGAAAGATATTCTTTTTGCCTTTCTTCAAGATTTAATAATTCTAGCATGATTTCTTTTTGCATATGATTTTGAAATGATATAAGTACTCCACAATTCGCTAAAATCTCTTTACTAATCGTAGGACGAGTGGCAAGTGAAATTAAACACTCTCCCGTTCCTCGTAACAATAATGCTATATCCTCAATATAAGAAGTTAATTTCGTTCGGTTAGATAATTCTTCAGGAGCAAAATATTGAGCATCTTCGATAATAGTTATATGTTTAATTCCTTCATAATCTCTGCTCCCAACTTCAAGATTCTTATCCCATAGATATTTCAAGATCATATTCAAGAAGAATAATGCATCTTCTTTTTCTCCCCCTAAACGAATAATTGAACTTAGATCTAATAGAACTCTATAATCAAACAATTCTTTTACGTTAAGCCCTGTCTTTTTCGCAAATATATCCTTCAAGGTACCTATAAAATACCTTCTTATCCTATTTTGTATGGCTGCAACACTTTTTTGAATGGTAACATCTTTATTTTCGATGTGATATTTTTCACTAATCTTACTAAATGCCTCCCAATTTCTATTGCTTTCTTTTAAGCATACTTCATTTAAGATATCAACAAAAACACGCTGCATCTGCGGAGAATATTCTACTCCCTCAAACATACCTCCACTTTCAAAAATCTGAAAAATTCTTTCAGCATGTACTTGAGAATTTGCTCCTTCTGGATCAAATATATTTATAGAGAAATTTTCACCAGGTTTAATAATAAGTAGATTATCTATTACATTCTGTAAAAAATGATACTCTCCTTTAAATTCATTCAGTAGAAAAGGGATTTTATGGTTTTTTGTGAAATTTAGTAAAAAATTTTGAATAAAATTACTCTTTCCTGTACCTGTTATACCACATACAAACATATGCTGAGTGAGATCAGAAATACTGAGAAAAAAATTGTGTTTTACTCTGCTATTTTTCATGACTTTTCCAATTTTTATTGTGCCTTTTTTAGATTTTAATCGTGAGGGACAGTCTAATTCTATAGCATATTTATTTGAAATTCGAAAAGTTGATATGAATAAAATAATCGAGAGAAACAAAAATGGGATAGAAATATTGGTAATTACTGGATTCTGCAAAGAATCTGACGATTGGGTGATATTATTCGAATTTAGGCTAAGAATGATTAGAGAGATAATTGATACGGAAATTATTATAAACTTTAGAATGAGATTTATTTGATTTATTCTTCCTATTATATTCAATCTGCTTTCTCTGTATCTTAAAAAAAAGTAGATCATCGAGAGAACTAAATTAATTAATATAATAGTTAATAGACTTACTTCTATGGTCATTTAAATAATATTTTAAATAAACAGTTTTAAACTCCCTTTTTTTCCAAGAATTATAACATCTATATTGAGATATTAGCTTTAAATCAATTGGTAGTTCTTAAATCTTCAATATCTTTGAAATATATAATTGGAAAAATCAATAAACATTAAAAAAAATAACTAAACAACGGATTATAAAATATAGACTTATGCTATAGAGAATGAGAGATACAACGAAACGAAATTTTAGAATATCCAATATTTTGTTCTTAATAGACTTCTTTTCATCTCTTTTCATCCCTTTTTTTTTCTTAGCAATTTCGTTTTCGTCTCCAAAACTTAATAATGCAATAGATCCTGCCTGCAGCGAAATTGCCACTACTAATCCTATTTCGCTCTCATCTAATGGGTTAACAGATTTAGACTCAAAATCATCAACTAAATCGCTCATCAGATTAATATCAAACATTAAAATAAATGGTTTAGTACTCTCTCCATATTCATTTAATAATAAATCATATGTATAGTTGTAAAAGAAATAATTCTCATCATACAAATCGATTATAAACCATTCCATTAGTATTTCAGGAGTATCTTTGAAAATTCCATATTCATAAATATCACTTTTTCCTTTAATTTCAGTGACTCTATAAGAATTTTCTAAAATGAACCTAAATATTGTATTATTTGCCTCTTCTTCTGTCATTACATTATCATTAACCATTTCAGCTACATACCAATCCAATGATTTCAGGTCATGTTCTACATAGTAGGAATCCCAGTTCAATCTTTCACATAAATCAATAACATCTCTTAATTTCTGAACATATTGGCTTCTATGTAATACTTCTTTATTAACGATGGTATAAAATAAAGATAAAAATGGTAAGCCAATAACAATAATAATTAGAAAAAATTTATTAATTGACTTCATAATAATTAAGCTTATTTAAATTTATAATTTGATTTTTTAACTGTTTTTAAATTTCATTAATTTCCTTTATATAAAATCAATTTAACCTTTAGTTTTCTTATTGATAATAAAAGTCATTCCAATGACACTGATAATAAATAGCAATGAAAACGAAAGCATTTCATACCCTGTTATTGCGGGAGTAAAATCTCTCATCGGCTCCTTGTAAAAACCATATTGATAATAAAAAATTGATTGATTCTCATCTAAAAACATTAAATTTTGAATCATCCCATCAACTTTTGAATAATATGCATTGATATAATATTCTTCTTCTTCAAAATAAGATATATTTACACAACATGTATAATTATAGGAAGTAAATTCTATATCACTAGGAGAAATAACATTAATTATATTTTGAATATAAATATCAACGGGTTTAAGCACTGGTAAACTTTTTATAACCATATAATAAATTAATAACTTTGCTGTAATATTAGACCCAATATGGAGTTCAGGGCTTAAATCTTGAAACTCCTCAAGGATTTCTGAAAAATCTTCAGTATTTTGAAAAATCGGAAGAATCACGTCTTTTTTATCTGCTTCTTCATTAAAATCATAAATTGTAAAATTCCAATAATCTACAAAAAACATCCATGCAAACCATTTACCATATAAATTATACGTATCTCTTAATACAACCTTATTTGGCTCTGACCATGTTTTACCTATCAATATTTCAACAATATCAAATATATCTAACGTGCCATTTTCCCTTCCTTTTATGACACATTTTGAAGTAGAATTGATTATATCCGCACCCCACCCAAAAAGATCTTCTGGATCAGTTTCATTTCCCAATTTTTTATCCCAAATCTTATCATCATAATATCCTACTGTTAGTTCTGTTTCACCACCCGAAGCCATAGGAACTTTAAATTCTTCATCATCATCCTTTGGTTTCTCATATATGGTAAAGCCCCATATTATAGCAAATATGACAACTATAACTATTATTATCGAATAAAATAAGGATTTTTTATTTAGTTTAATCATAGTTCAACCTTGGATTTGGTAATTATATTAATAATAGATTTCATTTTATAATTATTTACACAAATGTATATTACACTACTCAATTTAAATTCTATCCTTTGGAATCTTATCCTTTTAAAATGACAATAGAAAAAGAACTAGTTTATAATTAAAGAGATTTATTTTTAAAATTATAAGAATAATGGAAGACAAGTCGTAAATCCCATAAGCATCCCCATTAAAACACCCCCAGTTAGTAATCCAAAAGCCATTTTAGGATTAAATGGTACTCTATTTACTAAATACCAAACAGCAATCATCAAATCTGTAATTGCTACAAAAGAACCAATAGCAATACAGTAATATATTGTTTGCTCATGAGGATATACCGCAGAACTAATATCTGATATTCTGTTCAAATAATATGGATCAATAAGCCCCTGAAAATTTATAAATTTAAAGATTAACCTATCTGGAAGTGGATCTAAAGCCCAAATCAAAAACATTGTGAACCAGTTAAATAATATTCCTGAACCTATAACAATGTAAATCGTTGCCAGAATTAAACGAGGCTTCTCAAGTTGATCTTGCTCTACAACTTTTTTATCTATATTTCTCATCCTTGGCTGTATGTATATGCCGCGTAGTCTTAAAAGCGTCATCAATCCTATAGCTAGCAAAATGAAAGCTAAAATGTATTTCATGTATCCAAAAAAAACAACAGCAAACTCATTAAACGCTACACACCACGCCTCGAACCCTTTTAAAAGATCTTCAGGGGGTTGTTTGAAACCTATGAATTGAAGTGGTGTAGTCATCTATAATGAGTCTAAACTAAGATATAAAAAGTCTACAAATTCTACATAAAAATGAAAAACAAATAGTTGGAGGATATAGATTTAATATGGTGCTTTTCGAATTTTTGAAAATCAACAAGATCTATATTTTGGAAATCTTATTAAGAATCTTATGATGTTGTTGCTTTAATTTTTCGAAAATACTGAGTATATCCAATTCAAATTCTATGGGATAATTAATTTTAGAATGCCATGAATACTTTATTCCTTCCTTTTTCCAACGAAGATGGTTAATTCTCCAAGAATTATAGTGATCTAAAAATAAAATGAAGCTTCTAGGAATTTTAGAACCCTCAATTAAATGTGTTTTTCCCATAAGAAGGTTTTTAATTTTTTCATCTCTAGGAAAGAAATCATTTTCTACCCAAAAAAGCCAATTTTTTAATTCTTCTTCAGAAAGTTGTTTTTCTCTAGAAAAAATATGACGTGTACTAGAATTATCCGGCTCCTTACCCATCGAATCTAAAAAATCTTTAAATGTTCGCTGTCCTTCCATAACCAAAAATGCAAGCGGACCGTATAATTCTTTTAATTGGGTTTCTATATATCTTAATGAAGCTTCTAATATTTGTTTTTTTCTATCTCTATATCCAGATAAAATATGATTAACAATCCAACCTATAATTGAAATAGATGCTGCTACAACAGCAATAATTATTGAGATATCCATTTATATTCCCTCAAAAAATTAATATTAACCAGTACATCTATTACTTTTTAGTTTTAAAGCGAATCTTTCCTTTTTTTAATTGTCTATCAATAATAGTTTCAAACTCTTTAAAAGTTCGAGTATCTCCAGTCCAATTTTCTATTATTTCGCTATAATTTTTAACAAATTGCTTTAATATGATATTTAATAGTTCATTAACTTGTTTTAAATCATCTTCTTTATCAGTAGATGCTATTAGAATTACGTTTTTTCTCTTAATTAAGCTTAAATTAAATAAATCCAGTTCTATTACTTTTTTCTCTATTTTTTTTTCAGTATTATATTCAACACTAGAGTCCATAAGTGTTGTTAATAATCCTGATAGTACGGAACTGAATTTATCTCTATATTGCCTTGTGATCATTGCAAGACCATTTTGATGGTATATAATAATATTATGAATCATTTTGAATTTGCACTAATAAATAAAGAGAGTCTATGTATTATAAGTTTTATCAATAATTAAACGAAATTAATATCCATAAAATTTATTGTTTTGAAGGAAAAGAACTTTAATTAATCAAAGTTTCCAAATATTCAATTTCTTTTAGGATTGCATTCATTTCAAATTCAAAAACAGGGATAGGAATATTTTCATTTTTACTAGAAATTTCGATTAAATCCATTAATTTATCTTCAAGTTCTAAGATTTTTGTTCTAATTACGTTATTGGTGTATTTTTCTTCCATTTATACCAACCCCGTTCATTATAATAAAAAAATAAAAAAAATTAAGTTAGATATGGGAACCTAATAATTTGCGGCTCATGTTTTCCCTTACTTAGGATATAGGCATGTCCTACTGGAAGTCGTTTTAATTGTTCCCGCTGATCAGTGTTAAGATAGTCTTTAAGGTATGCACATCCACTTCCTTCGATAAGGAAGAAGATTTTAGTGTTACATAGATCAACAAGCTCTTTCTGGATGTCCTTCGGATGTTGTGTAGCATAAATTACTCCATATCGTCTTTTACGGCCACGGTGTTGTATTTCACTAAGAAAATGCAATATGCGCTTTTGATAATCACTGCTAGCAAGAAGTTTAGGCATTATCCTCGTCACTTCATCTAATACAAATAATACACCCATATCAGAAGTGTCTATTTTAGAGTCGTGTTTCATCTTATACTTATGGAACATCGCTAGCAAGTAAAGTGCCACTACACGCTGTTGATCATCATCTAATTGAAAACAATTTATAACTGTAATTTTACCTGGAACTAGCATCTGCTCAATGTTAATCGTTTCTGTACCTTTTTTATCGAACATATCAAGTGTAATTGATAGAAGGGATCTTGTAATAGCATCTCTGATACTTGCATTTTTAATCTGTGTTACGGATTGAAGGATCTCGCTATGAAGTTCCTGAAACGTAAACTCTCTTTCTGGATTGTCATATATAATATCTTGTATGATGCGTTTCAATAATGTGGTTGAAGCATTAGGAAGTTCATGAAGGAATAAAAGTAAATGTTTTGGATCAATCTTCCTTAGAGTTAAGCACCAGTCAAATTTATTAGTTAAATGGATAATCTCAATGCATTTAGTATCTACGGGTTCGATGCCCCATTTAGACATTAATTTCATTGATTCTTCTGTTGAGGGAATATTGGGTAGATTGGAAAACTCATCTTCAGCATCAAAAATGATTATCGCAGGACTATTTGATTGGGGCGCGGTTGAAAGTGTCATAAACCGAATAGCTGATGTTTTTCCAGTACCTTGTGTACCACCAATAAAGATACCTTGATAATAAAGTAGTAGGTCAAAGTGATATCTATATTCTTGGTCAATATCATGAATCCAGCCAAAAGGAATGCCATTCTGAGGGATTTTTTTGAATTCATAGAATTCCCATTCTTTAAGACGTGTAATTTTACCCTGTAAGATTGTTTGTGGTCGAAGACATCGGGGACCTTCTGGATGGAGCTCAATAATCGGATTTAGCTTAATGATATAAACACTTTCATTAAGGCTCTTAAGTACGATAGCAGCATTTTCTTCAAAACACTTAATATGTTCTACTATGCAAATAATACGCAATCCATCTTTTCGTTCAACTGCAACAAGATCGCCATCTTTAACTAACTCCGCCTTATCAGCCCAAAGATAACCTTCAAGTTTATTCTCCTTGTTATTTATTAACTCTAAGGGTTTACTCTTGTCAGTATTTACCCAACCAAAACTATCTGGATCTCTTGTAAAAGCAGTTGTATCTTTTTTAAGCTTAGATTCTTCTGGTTTTTTAATTAATTGAGTTTTACCTGATTCTTCCACTGAAACATCTTCTTCCGGTGTTTTTTCTTCATTAGAGATCACTTGAAATTGAAGTGCTTCTATGCCATGTTCCCTTACAAAAGATAAAGCTTTAGCCTTAAACTCACCAGAGAAGTCGTATTCAAGTACCTTGTTTGGAAAATAAATCAATACTACTTTTTTACACCGTAATCCTGTGTTCTCCTCAAGGATGATACCATATAATAATACTTGAATAAAGTCTCGATGATAAGTTGAATCAGGATCACTTGGATCTTCTCCATCTAAAGGATAAGATTTAAAATCTCTTACAATTAAACACTCATCATCAGTTAAAACCATCTCATCAATGCGAGCGCTAATTGTTGCACCTTCTATTATACCAATTTCTTCTTGCTCGAAGGACACAATTCCTCCGAACAATTGGCTTTCCAGCTCTATAGGAACCACAGACCAATTATGCTCTTTTGCATAATTTTTAGCGGCGTCAACAATCTTACGATATAACACCTTAAGCAGTGTATTTACATCCTTATAGTATACCCTTAATTTATCATTATTTCGCACTTCAGCCAAGATTTTATTATATACTTCACGCGCTCGTTGACTTAGAATAGTATGATTTACTCGGATATTCGCTCCTGTTTTTAAAACTTCCATTTTGAAACGTTTACTGATATAATGCAAGATTCTCCCTCGTTGTGTACTAATTAGGGAATATTTTTTTTTCCCATATCCTCGATTTAACATATCGCTTACCGACGAATGGTTTTCGGGTATTTCTTTAGCCAACTTTTTTTTCTCACCTCCTTTTTGTAATTTAAAATAAATTTAACTCTCCTTCTGATTTTTCTATTCTATTTAATATATCTATTGTAGTTATCTCTGGGGATGATTGCAACCCTTTTAATTGAAAAAATTTTTGTGAAAGTAACTTTTCATAGTTTATATTTGGACTTAAACAAATCTCATTGTTAATTATCATAAAGGAAATCCGCCGGTCCTCTAACCAATGCTTACTTGGCAATTGTCCAATATAATTTCTAAATCTATCGTTGGAAATAATAAAACAAAAGTCATGTTTTAACGCAAAACTAAGTATAAATTCATCTGCTACTTTTGGTGCTTCAATGATAAATCCTTCTATTATTAAAGCTTCATATTCTATAGGCTTATCTATATAATATTTAAGTGTTGGATCGCATATACAATGAACATTCTCTTTTTTGAATTCTAAAGTATTTATTAAATAGGTACATACTAATAATATATCTGATAAGAGCGGCTTTTTAAGTTTATTATAGCGAGAATAAGCTATATTACTTCCATCAATATAAACAGGATATTCTCTCAGATTTGGGTATTTTTTAAAACAGATTTCTAGACACATTTTTTAACATTTTAGTTTTAATTTTTTCAGTTAATTATAAATAAGAAACTATAATATATATGTCCTATGCCTTAGTACACATAATAAATACTAGTATATAATGTTAAATACTAGGACAAGTACTAGCATAATAAATTTTAAATCAGATGTCATCCTTTTTATTTATATGAGCTTAAGAAATGTAATCCCAGATGAAATACCTTCTCAAATAAAAAATTATGATGATATTATTCTTTATGCTTTAGGGGCTATTGGCCCATTAGAGCGTGATCTATTCATAAATCATCCTGAAAATGATATTACTGATAGGATGAATAAAAATACTTTCCATAAATGGGCTAAAGAACTAAGGAGAATGAATTTTATTGAAGTTGAGCCAGCAGGTAAGAATAAAATATATAAGATTACTCCTAATGGGGAGAATGAGCTATTAAGAAGATTAAAAAAATATCAGTTAGATTTTGAAAGTGTTAATAAAATTGAACAAAATAGGATAAAAAAATACGTAAAAGACATTACTAACTTTTTCAATCGATTTAATATCATAGATGATGAAGTTAAAGTAGAATTCTTAGAATTGGCTAATGAAATTACAATTGACAAAATTAATATTTTTTCTGAAGAAAAAATAAACAAATCAATATTATTTTTGGCTTTGAACCATCCTAAATTTTACTTATTATATGATATTTCAGCAGAAGCCTTTATTAAAGAAATAAATAAATCTTCTGAAGAAAATTTAACTTTAACTGACTTGAAAATGTTTTTACAATTAGTTATAGAAGAAGATATTTTCAACCTTAATTTTTATAAAATTACAATTCAAAGAGAAAAAAAAGATTTATACTTTAAAGCAAATAGTCATTATGGAGTTATTTTCGAAACTGTAATAAAAAAAAAGTTAAGAAATATTAATTATCTTAAAAATCTTAAAAATGTAGAGATTAGTATAAGAGAATTAATTAATGAAGTTGTTGATCTGCTTATTAGCGATTATCAATTATTTGATATATTGCTAAAAGATGATATAAACATATTAGTAAGAAATTATATTAGAAAATTCAAGGAAACAATTACAAGTCGAGCTAGATTCGGGTTAACAGATTATAAACAATATTTTTCCATATTTGAAGAACTTCAATCTTCTTTAAGCGCACTTACAAGAAGAAGTTCATATCAAAAACACCAATTAACAATATATGAGGAATATCCAGATGTTTTCATTGAGAAACCATGGTTTTCAATATTAAATAAGGAATTATTAAGAGAACTTATCCAAACAAATGATGAATATTCAAAAGAGGTGCAAAATTTAGTTGAAACTATTAAAAATCCAAAAAATTTTACCCAACTCCAGTCTATAATTAAAGAATTGATTCCAAGTATTAAAAGACCTGAATTAGTTTATATTTTAGTTGATGCATATATTTTCGTATTTAAGCAATATGATAAAGCATTGGATTTGCTTGATAAATATAAGAATTTGAAGATTATTTCAGAAGAAGATTTTAGATACTTCTATTTAAAAGCCTGGTTATCCAATTTATTAAAGAAAAATGAACAAGCTCTTAATTTTATCAATAAAGCAATAAATTTAAATCCAGAAGAAATTAAATTAAAATATTCTAAATTTTTAATTTTAAAATCAACGCAAAACTTTGGTGATGCGTTAATTGTTATTGAGGAAATGATAAAAATAAATCCAAATATCATTAATCTAGTAGAGAAGAGCTTAATTTTAATGAATTTAAAAAGATATGATGAATCACTTCAAACTATTGATGAAGCAATTATGGGTCAACCCAATAATGAATTACTTTATATTATTAAGATTCAAGAGATTTTTAAAGAAATCAAAAATGAAAATGAAATAATAACTGAATACAATAAACTTTTAAAGAAATTTCCAGAAAAAGTATTAGTATATAGGTATTTCAGTCTATTTTTAAAAAAAATAATGAAATATGAAGAAGCTTTGATACAAATTAATAAAACTCTTGAATTAAAACCAGAAAGTATTGAATTAGCTCAGATTAAAATTGAATTATTAAATTTCTTACAAAAGGATGATGAACTAATAAATTTTGTAAAAAGTAAAAGTTCTATTGAAATTTTCAATTATACAATTGAAATATTAACTAATGATAGCAAATATGATAAAGCTTTACTTATAACAAATGAAGCATTGAACAGGTTGCCTAAACCTCAATCATTTCCTTGGAATTCATTTATTGAAGAATGTGGTTTTTATGATTCATATCGTCCCAAATCTTTTGAGAAAATTGAAACATATTACTTTTCTCTTAATGAAGAAGCCCAAACTAGTTTTTCATATTCACTTAAATTTTTAATGCTAAAAAGCAGAAAATTTTATCTCTTAGCCAACTTGAATATAGAAGATTATATTACAGAAATGAAATCTTTTCTTGATAATGAGAAAGACTATCCTTTTTATAAAGATTTAAAAATGGAATATTTTAAAATGACAAATGAATATGATAAATTATTTGATTATATTGATGATTTGATTTCACAAAATGTCAAATTTGATTCAAGATATCTTAATAGCATCGCTTATTCCTTAATAGGGGATTATAAAAAAGATTTGGCTATTAAGGCTATCCAAAAAGCAATTCAGCTAGATCCTAAATCCGGTAATTATTATGATTCATATGGGGAAATACTATTATTATCTGGTGATTATAAAGAGGGAATAAAACAATTTGAAATGGCAATCAAAATCAATCCTAAAGATTATTTCATACATGAATCATATATTAAGATGGGTAATTGTTATTTAAAGATGAAAAAACCAGATCTAGCCTTGGATTTTCTTAATAAGGGGAAGTTAATTGCTGAAGAAAGAAAAAATGAAAGATGGGTTAGGAAAGCTAACATGCTAATTAAAGAAGCTAAAAAGGATATTAAGAGAAGTCAAATAATAAATTCTACTTAAAAGTTTTGTTAATTCTCAAGAAAACTTTAATCATTAAAATTGTTTAAACTGTACTTTAATGTTTTAATTAGATATTTTTCTCCAGTGGCACCATTTATCACTAAAGCAAGTCTATTAGGTAGTTGAGTTAATACTTGGCGTTCATTAGGATCCTCTGAAAAAAGCAAATTATTCGGATAATCTTCACTAAAAATAACCTTTATGCTGGGTTGAGATACCACATCATCAAACAAGCGAGCGGGAGATTGATCCGCAATTACAAATCCAACCCCTCGGCTCCGATATTCCTTCAACAATTCAGAGAATATTTTTGCCATTTGTTCTTTCATGATAAAATCAGCATCATCGCTGTTTGTAGTAATTGGCTTTTCTAAAATAGCGTGAGCCTCATCAATAACAATCAGATATTTTAGTTCTTCAGCTTCACTATCTTTGGTTAACGTTCTTACAAGTTGGAATATGGCATTTACAATTAACATTTTAATGAATTTATTACACATGGACAAATCAAGGAAAATATTTCTTCCATTCAACCAACTTATTACCCAATCTGGCAAATCTTCTATTAATTTTACAACCTTTTGAATCTTCCTTTCATCAAAAACATTCATGCGATTTCTAAATACCTGTAGTAAATTAGCTTGCTCTTCTGGGCCATAAGGATTATTTATAATGTACCTTTCTACACCTTTTAACAAATCCATAAAATTCTGTGGTAATTTTCCTTTCAAATTCATGAAGCCTATTTTGGTACGATAAATTATCTTCTCAAACACATTTTTTAGCCCTAAAGATGCGCAAGTATATGTGGCAGTCTCCTGTAAACATTTATTTAAAGACTCTGGCTCACCTTCAATAAAGTAAGGTATATGGAAATCATCATCAGAGTACTTAATTTTTAAAAAATCTTTGTAAAAGATTTCTTGAGAAGCTTTCGCAACGTTTAGAATTAAAAACCCTACCTTTTTAGCCTTGTTACTGAGTTCGCTAATGAATTTTGCCAAAAAATAAGTTTTACCACTTCCCGATTTACCAAAGATGGCTAAATCTTGAGGAAGTTTGTTGATTGGTACATATGTTGTATGATTAGTGATAACTCCATCTTTTATGTGCTTTCCTACACTTATCGCTCTTTTTTTAAACTTACTATTGATGTCAATATATCTCACATTCTCATTTTCCAGAATAGGTAATCTTGGCAGCGGTAAATTCTCTGGGAAATCAAAATTAACCTCATCCTGAACAACTTGTTTAAGAAAATCCTTGTTGTTATTGAAAACTTTTCCTTCTAAAATATCCTGTAAGGAAATATCAGAGGATTTTTCTAAAGAGGCTCGTTTCCCTTTATTTGTTTCAATATCCATTGATAAAAATTTCAAAATCCCTTTAAGGTTTGAATGCTCCTTAATATCTGAATTGTTTAATTCATAATTTAAGAAAAATTTTAAATTGTAACTATTCAATCTTTCTTGAGATTCACTTATGCGTGGTTCTTCTTGCCATAAAATGAACAACTGAACAAAGTGATCTTTCAAATAATAAAATGCTTTCATAAATCTTTCTATTACATTTATTTTGCTGGTAAGAAATCCAACAGGAAGAATAATCTCTAACAGGTTCCTATCATGCTGTTCTATTAGATCTTTAGTATATATCGGTTTGACAGCAACATTTCCATCTAATCCTACGAATTTATGCTTTAAATTAGAAAGCCACGCGGAGCCTAATTCGATTCCTTCAGAAACAGACTCCGCCTTAGTAAAGAAAATAACTTCAACATTCTCATTTGCGCATAATTCAAGACCATAAGTAGCAGGAGGATTTCCTCCAAATGGATCGTATAAAAAGGTTCGAAACTCTTCACTTTGTTGATAACTTGGCAAAGAATTTTCAGGTAACACTTTAGGCTTAAATGACTCTGGAGCTTGGGTGATAGTTATTCGAGTCTGCCAAAATGAGATTCTATATTCCATTCTTATTGTTCACTTTGAAAGTAATTCTTTTAAAAAGATGATATAACTTATTCTAAATCTTTTTATAAAAATTCAAAGATTTTATATAAATAATTTAAAATAGCAATCACCAACCTTCTCCTTCATTACCATGACTTTCAGCAATTTTTTCATAATCTTTCCCTCTCTCTTCTGTCTTCTCGTCTATTCCACTATAATCCTTACTCTCTTTGGTTGAAGATTCACCAGTAGCTTTGTTATCTGATTGTTCATCTATTCCAGCATAATCTTTACTCTTATCAGTAGAAGAATCATCAATTCCTCTAAAATCCTTATCATTAATTTCAGAAGATTGGTCAATCCCTTCATAATCTTTATTAGTATTATTTATTCCTTGTTCAATGCCATTATAGTCTTTATATTCACTTCCTACATTTTTATTTTGGAAATCCTCATTAGGTTCTTTATCTGGATTATTTGCTTCCTCTTTTTTTTGTTCTTCCTTTAATTCTTTAGCTTCTTTAGTATGTCGTCTTCTTCTATGAGCTTCGGAAATTTTTTCTTTAGTCTCCTGAGTATGTCTCCTTCCTCTATGAGCTTCAGCCATTTTTTCTTTGGTCTCCTGAGTAAGTTGCCTTCCTCTAAGAGCTTCAGCAATTT
>JAHLWP010000055.1 GCA_019057865.1 Promethearchaeota archaeon | reverse complement strand
AGAGATATATTCAGGAGATATGCCATTTTAAAGGAAAAAGTTCAATTAAGCAAGATGAGTCAATCAATTTAATTAAAGATCAAAATCTAAATTAAGTGTCTATTATGAATTTAAAATGTTTAAATATTTTTTTTCAAAATCTTCATGTATTTCAATTATTTTATCACTTACTTCTATACATTTATCTATACATTTTTTTAGTAAAGTCTCATCATATCTATTATATTTAAGGCTATCAATAACATCCTTCTTAGATGTTGCATCAATAAAAGGTTTAGACTCTTCATAAGATGCGTGAACATAATTAGATAATTCGCCAAAAAGATCCCTTAACTTTTGTTTATTCGGTAATGTTTTTATCTTTTTTATTAAACCTAAAAAAATCTCAGAGAGATAAGATTTAAATACAAATCTGAATGCTTTTTTAAATAACAGAAATTTATTAAAAATCCAAAATAGATTTTTTATTTAATTTTAAAGATTTAAAAGGGTGATATGATGAAAAAACTTTATCTAAGTACTATTTTATTAGTATTTCTTTCCTTTTTTTCCATTGGTATATTTACGAGTTATGGAGTTTCAGCAGTTTTCCCCCACCCACGCCCTCCATCCCCTCCCCCTCCCCCTCCCACAGAAGATAATCTTGCGTGGTGGTGCGATGTTGTAAATGCAGAAATAGTTTGGGGAGGTTTCGAGGATGCAAAAGATGTGAATACCGCTATACACGGAGGCGGTATAAACGTATGTATTATCGATACCGGATGTAATTACACTCATCTAGATTTAGATGATAATTATGCAGGTGGTTGGGATTATGTAAAACCTGATAATGATCCTATGGAAGAAGGTGGTAATTATCATGGGACTCATGTTGCTGGAACAATTGCAATGGAAGATAACGAAGTAGGATATATTGGGATCGCTCCAAGAATAAACCTCTATGTACTTCGCGTGATAGATCCATTAGGATGGGCCGACGCTGAGTATATTAATAAATCCCTCCATTGGGCAATTGAAAACGAAATGGATATTGTCTCGATGAGTTTTGGTGGGTTTGAGGAAATTGACTTTTTAAATGTCACATTAAACAAAGCGTATGATGCAGGTATCGTTCTTGTGGCAGGATCGGGAAATTATTATAAAGGGTGGCCTACTAATGTAATGTTTCCAGCTAGTCATCCAAAAGTAATAGCGGTTGGTGCCGTAAACAGTGATCTTTTCAGAGCAAATTTATCGAACACAGGGACTTGGGGTAGTTGTTATGGACAGGGACTTGACCTTGTAGCTCCAGGAGTAAATATTATGACTACGGGTAAATCTGATACATGGGTTACAGATAGCGGGACCTCACTTGCATGTCCCATTGTAGCAGGTATATGTGCTCTTATGCTCTCAAAAAATCCAAATTTAACTCCAGACCAAATTCGAGATATTTTATTTAATAGTGAAAACGTTATAGATTTGGGACCTACTGGATGGGATGAAGAATATGGGTATGGAATGGTAGATGCTGATTTTGCTGTTAGTAATGTTTCATATCCAAATTAAATTAAATTTAATTTTTTAACTTTTTTTTTATTTTATACAAGTATGTACTTAATTTATTGAAAAACCTTTAAAACATAAGGGGTAGAGAAATTAGAGACCTAAGAAAAGTAAGAAAATGGAAAGAAAAATAAAAAAATTCGAAAAAAAGGCAGATAAATTAAAACAAACTTTAGAAACATTTGCACAAGATCTAGCTAACTTAATGCAAAAACTAGCACGATTTTTAAAGACAAAAAATAAAATGGAATTACTTAGCAGTTTATCCGATTATCCAGACGAGAAAAAGGAATTTAGAGAGGATCTTAAAGAGCATGGACTCGGCATATTTTTATGGGGTAAAAAGAGATACCCAAATGTATCTGGTATTTTTGAAAGTGTTGGTTTCTGGCCTATTGTATTTGAAATTACAGAAATAGAAAGAGCCATTCAAGAATATGATCAATTTATTGAAATGGTAAGACAAAAGAACAAGGATTTAGTAGAAATAGAGATAAATGAGTCATATAAAATATTTTTTAATACAAGTATTAATCCTATCGAAATTTTAGTTTCAAAATCACACCTTTGGCGAAAAATAGATAAAAATACATCATTATATATTGATTTATTGTTTAAGACACTACCCGCAATAGAAATATATTTTAACATATTAGAAAGGGTGGTTAAAGTTGAGAGCGCAAGATTTAAAGTGAAATCTAAGAGGAGAAAAGGAGTGGGGCTATTTAAATTAACTAGTGATACATTTAAACGAATTAATAGGGAGTTTTCCGAAAAATGCCCTCCCGAAGTAGTAAAACCAATTCAAGATTTAGGAGACTTTGGTAAAAATATTATTGAAGATATATCTTATATAGATGAGCATAAAAAGGAAGATTTTTATAATTTATTGGAACTTACAAAAGATTTACATGAATTCCATATAGATCTGGTGAAATATTTACTCAGATTATGGCATATATATGAAAATGGAAATAGAGACTATGTAAATAATTATAAGATAGAATACCATTTCCCTAATTTAAACACAATTATTAATCACTATATAAAAAAGAATCTAACTAAATATTGTCCTAACTTAAGTAGGGTTATTATAGGATTTTTTTTACCTTTTGAGAAATTTCGTCATATTGAATCCCATACGACGCCTGAATTAAAGATTTCAGATGATAAAAAATTTATCTATATCCCTAAAAAGGGCAGAAAAAGCCAAGTTAAAGTTAATATTGATAATTTTAAAACTCCAATAAGAACTTACATCTGTTTTATCGAAGCATTAAGGATATATCGCTAAATTAAAATAATAAAATATCCAAAAATACAAATTTTTTAGATTAATATAAATACTATTCTTTTTTTTTTGCTGATTAATTTCATTTATAATTTCCAGATTTTTATTGGAATTTGAATCTTATTAGGATGAGATTTCCATGATTTTCTCTTATTATATGTCTCTAGTTGTAATTGGTCATAACTCCTACGGACTTCGTTAAGAAGGATTCTTATCTTCTGATTTTTAATATGTAATTGTGCCCACGTGAAAAATTGAGAAAAATCTTTCAGTTCGTAATTATTTATTTTTTCAGGAGTAATTTCTTTATCTAAGAATAAGAATTCTAAATTAGAAACGATTAAATGGGCAAGGGAAAGCATAAATTCATTATTAAGGATAAACAATAAGAATTCATCTAAAAAGGAGCTTGCTAACTCGATATTGTCGATCTCGAAAACTTGTCCGTCTTTCATGGCGGGAAATTGTCTTCTAATCTCATTTTCAATTCCAGTACAAGCCCATTCAATGGTAGGAAGACTAATGTTGTCTGGGTTGAATATCAGAGGAAAGGATCGACAAGCAGAAGGTCTTGCACGATAGATTTTACATTTCCTTTGATGAATATCGTAAAACATGCAAAATTTTTTCTTTTTTACTCCCATTTGATACATATATATGAACCCAATGCGGAAGTTTTTCATAAAAAATGCTTCCTGTGGATGCACCCTAAGATCTAAGTTGTATTGTTGGTGAATATTTCTTTTAAGAGTAGGTAATTCGGTATATGGTATTGCGACCGAGAGTTCTGGATTTTGGGTTAAATTGCCTTGATAATCATAGGCGTATTCTGTAGTTTCCACCTTATGTAATACATTATAGCAACAATTTCCACATAATAAGCACTTAAAATGAAAGTTTTTTAAATCTAATCGTTCCATATAAGGTATGAAAGCTATAAGTATTTAAAAGAAAAATAGATAACTCAGATTATATCACTTAGTTCTTTTCCACAATTGATACAAAACTTCTGGTCTACCTCTCTTATTTTAGAACCACATTCAGGGCAGAAATTTGGATAAGCTGGAGTACTTCTGGATGGTGAAACTATTACCTCTTGTTGTCTCATAATCGTTTTTTGTTCTATATACGTTTTTTTTGGTCTATCATCCTTGCTTTCTTTAACTGCTAGGAAGATTATAAGCATTAGAAAAGAAATAGCAGTCCAATAAATTGATCCTCTTCTAATCACCTTGAGAAAGAATTCTTTTTCAGTTTCACAAAAACCATAAGGATCATCAGGATAAAGATCCCAGCAACTATGAAATGATCTTACAGAGAGCGATACTAATGCAAAATAGATTAGGAGAGCATTCAGGAATATGATGAGGTTTGCTAAATTTCTCTTTTTCATTTTTTCTACAATTTCTATTTAATAATTACTTAAAATTAAATCTTTTTAGAATAAATTCTCTCATTATTTCTTAAGAGTTAAATTATTTTCAAATCTTTTAATACCTGTTTATAAGTTTTCAATTGTAAGATAACTTGTTCTTTAAATGCGCATTGTTTTCTCTAAAGATACTTATTCAAATTCGTATCTATTTGTTTTTTAGCTTGTAAAAGTTATTAATTGTTAACCATTTGTCATACAATAATTAAGTTAAAAGCCTTAAATTCTTAATTTTAGAAGTTGAGTACATAAATACTTAAAGAGATATAAATATACTACTCATTTTGAAATAATATTTCGTCATTGGGTATTAGGCGCCTTTCATAATTAGATTCAAATCTAATGCGCCGAAAGTGTACAAATATATTTAATTAATTAATTAATTAAATAGTGGGAGCGTAAGATTTATATAATCGGCTTCCCCATTTATATAATAAATATAATAAATAAAAATTTATAATTAGCCGACAAAAAAGCTGAATACTTATATGATTGACAAGATCGACATCTTTTCTACTAAGGATTCAATTAAATATAGGAATATAAAAAAATATTTTAAGTCTCTTTCTATTAAAGAGAGGAAAGAAGAGTTATTAAAATTATTAATTGATATTTATTTTATGGAATATGAGGAAAGCAAGAAATTAAAGTAGGATCTTTTTTATTTTTGTTTCTTTTCCAATAACACATCTTTTTAAAGAAAAATATGGTGGGATGAATAATTTTGATTTTATAAACTCAATTATAATATAATAATATAAAAAAGTGATTTTAATGAGAATAGATAAAC
This sequence comes from Promethearchaeota archaeon, assembly GCA_019057865.1. Lineage (GTDB taxonomy): Archaea > Asgardarchaeota > Lokiarchaeia > Sigyniarchaeales > SOKP01 > Loki-b32. The sequence goes on along the minus strand of JAHLWP010000055.1, from coordinate 14,366 downwards.
CCATACTAACTTGGACTGAAGCTGATTTAGAATTGTTACGGGATGATCCATATAATTTAGAAGATACGAATATTGAATATAAAGTACAATATAGCGAAGATTCTAATGAATTAAGGAAAGATATCGTATCATTTGCAAATTCTGAAGTTGGTGGTTATATATTATATGGAATAAGAGATGATCCATTTGAACTCATTGGTATGACTCGAAATAAAGTTGATAATTTAAAAAATACTATTGACCACATCATTAATCTGAATATCGATCCACACCTCGATCCCCCTCCCATTTTATATCCCATCTATTTGTCCAATGGATTATATGTTCTAGGAGTACAAGTTTTTCCGAAACAAAAAGGATTATATGCTATTCGGAGAATTAATAATCCAAATAACCCCAACTTTCGATCGTATTCATTTTGGATTCGTTCAGATGGTCGTAAAAGACAACTTTCTATGGAGGAAGTAAACTCATATATTATCAATACAGATCCATATAAAAAGCGTATTGAGGTAAAGATACACTTCAATACGATGATCCCTGATCTTGGAGTAGAACGGTTAGTTAGCATTAATGGTGTGAATAAATCCATCCGTCCAATTACAATTAATAGTTATGGATTTAACATATATGATATTGATAAAGCTCAGTGGTTTGGTTTGTGGACACGGCAACCTAGTTTACATCCAAGTACGAGATTTAATACACCCCTTCCTACTAAGTTACAAGATGGTGATTCTTGTTCAGCATATTATTCTATAGCGAATTTAAAAGAAGATCTCGTAGATCTCAATATTTCTTTACCAGCAATAATAAAAGGTTTTATAAATACGAATGATGGACTATTCTATTCTGAGAAAAAAAATTAAATGATAAAATGATCCAAGATTGATTCCTATTATTTTGCTAAAAAGTAGTAAAGTAGAATACTAAATAAATTAATTTAAATTCATTATCATGATAATAGTATGAAAAGGATTAATGGAATCATTATTAGTCTATATCAAAAAAATATAATATTGAATGCAATTTTATTTTATTTTTTCTTTTTTCGTTCTTTTTTATTGATTAATTCATAATCAGATACATAAAGTTCTAATAACTCACATACACCCCTTACATTAATACTTTTTTGTTGCAGTATTAAATACTTTAAGAATTCACTAAACTCATCTGTTGTAAATATGTAATATCTTTGAAGTACACCCTCCGTTTGTAAATCAATTGGAATTTCTGAAAAATCAATAAACTTATTTTCAGGATATTTATACAACCAGCTTACACCTGTAAAATATTCACAGTTTTTTCATGATAAAATTAAAAATTCAGAACTTTATATAATTAAGAAAGCTGGTCATAATGTTATGTTAGAAAAACCTAAGGATGTAAATCAAGCAATAGAGAGTTTTATTAATATAGAGAATTTTATTGATAATCATCTATAATAATTCTTCTTTAACTGAATTTGAAGATTTTTTATAGGATTAAAAAAACAAAACTCAAACTCGACTTTTATAATCCCTTTTTTAATTCTATTTATAATACTATCACAAATTTTCTTAATTAAATCAGAATCTTTAAGCAGAAATACTTCTTTTTGAATTAACTTGTTGTATAAATCTTTAAATAGTGTTTTTTCTTTAATTATAAAAAAATCAGCCTAAACCAATTTACCAAGGGATTTTAATTTTTCTCTGATTGCTTCTTTTATAAATTCTGCTCTACTAGTGTATCCATATTCTCCATTCTCAATAAGATTATCAACTTTTTTAATGAATTCTTTTAGTATAGATATGTTAATGTATCCATCAGCCATAGTATATTTATACTCTTTGAGTAAAAATTATCATTCTAATTTAGGAGTTAATAATTATTATACATCCATGATGGGTATGAATTGAAATACATTACTTTATACCCCTATCTTTATATTAAGGCAAGATTTAAATATTAATCTTTATAATTTTCTTAATAGTGAAAATCTACTAAAAACTTGATAATATTACTTTCTTTTTACTAAAAGTAATACTAAAATTCATATATTAAAAAATAAAGTGGTGATATCATGAAAAAATTAGGAAAAAAATCACTTTTGGGTTTATTGATGATAAGCTTAGGATTAGCAAGTCTTTCAAGTATTGGATATGCTGCAATTTTCCGACCACCAAAACCACAAAGAGACCCGGAAAAGATTGGTGTTCTTATTTGGAGTTCTGAAGTAGGTACTCAAACAATAATTGATAAATACATAAGAATACTTGAACGTGAAGGTTATACTAAATTCTTTGAGTTTGAAGACTGTCATATTCAAAGTGCTTTGGCTAGTGTTGATGCTTATGAGAATAGTTGCGATACAATATTCTTTTATCTCTATGGTCATGGGGAGTATAAGAATTTTCAATATATCTTTTATTATGATAACGGTTATGGGATATCTTCTTCATACCTTAAGGAGAAATTAGATCAACTCGAAGCTACAAGAAAAGGTCTATTAATAGAGGCTTGTTATTCTGGAGGATTTGTAGATGAGTTTAGTGAGGAACCTTATATAGTAATGTCATCAGCAGATAAAGAACACAAGGCTCAAGGTACGACTCAAGACCCTCCTGGAGAGGGGCGCTTTTCGTTGGCATTCTGGATTTATGTTAATGTTGGTAAGAAAGACACAACCGCATTTAATCTTGCTAAAGAATACACCAGTCTTTATAGCAATCAAAATCCACAAATCAGTGATATGTCAGATTATACATTCTTTGCATCTTAAATTGAAAGAAAAATAACAGCAAATAATGTTTATATTTAACTTTTTCCCATCAACTAAGTCATTAAGGATTAAATAATGCTCAATCTTAAGATATTGAAATAGTTGTTCAAACAAATTTTGAACATATTTGGATCCCTTAAATAATTTTCGCAACATACAAGTTCTAACGCATGATTTCGATTAAATCTGGTAGTAAAATTGAACTTGAAGAGCGTATCCTTACCTAGAAACCTCCCAATTCCATCAAGGTATAGTTTTGCTGATACATTGTTAAATGTGTAAATTATTTGTCTATTTAACTCAGTAAACTCTATCCCATAAAGTTGTATTATCTTCTCCAAGTTATCAATTAACTCCCCTATCTCTTCTTTCTCCAATCGAGATATGAATTGTTCATCGATATCCTGAAAATGTATTTTGCTTGTATCTAAGTGAAATTTATCAGCCAAATATTGATAAATCCTATTGCGCTCATTAATTTTCCGAGCATGATAATATTGGTTAATACCTTTAATTCCCTTTAATCTGAATATGGTACGGCGTGGACACGCTTTTTCCAGATTTAGCAGGGTGTAAAAACTTTCATGTTCACTCATCTCATTAGAAAAGTATCAGCACCCTTATTAAATTTTAATATTTGAAATGGATTAATGATTATTTAGAGTCCTAATTATTTTAAAGATAATCTTAATGGAAAAGCAATTAGTTTTACCTCTATTGGTAGAATTTATCAGAAAATGGGATATTTAGATAAGGCATTAAAACTATATGATAAATCTTTAGAAATTAATATGAGTTTAAATAATAATCCTCAGAAAATAACCTGCTTATTAAACATAGCAATAAACTTATCAGAACAAAATAATTTTGATGAATCCAAAAAATATTTAAAAAGAGCAATTTTATTGACTAAAAAGTTTAACTTATCTCATTTCTTTGGTAAAATTTTTACAATATCAGGTCAGATCTATTTCGACCGAGGAAAATGCAAAAAATCATTAGTTAAACTTAAAAAGGCTAAAAAGGTAGGAATTAAATATAATAGTTTTCATATTATTGCAGAATCAACTCTATTAATTGGAATAGTATATTTAAATCTCAAAAAATATGAAAAATCTTTTAAAATTATATTAAAAGCAAAAAGAATCTATTATAGATTGAATGATTCCATTGGTAAAATAAAATGTCTCTTTTATTTAGCAAGATGTTATGAAGAAACAAATAACTTTATACATGCTTATAAATTATATGAGAGAGTTTATAGAAAAATTAAGAAAAAAAAATTATATCATTCAAAATTACTAAAGCAGATTAGACTAAAGGTGAATGCGTTGAAGGGGCATATGCTAGAAAGTTAAAAACATTATCAGTTAATCTTTCAAACTAACACTCTCTCTTAATAATTATGTCTCTTGTATTATATAATATAAAAATTAATCCTTTAAATGATTACTATAAAAATAGAAAAATTCGATCTTGCAAAATACGTGTATTTATTACATTATAAATAATATTTCTTAATGCAATATGAAGGTAATAGAAATTTTTTAATATGTTAAATAAAATAAATTCGAAGATTTCCATAATAATTTTAAAAAAACTCAAATTTTTAATAGGAAAAAAAGAATAATAAGTATTCAACTTATTAGAAGTCAAAAAAATATTTTTATATGAATTCCTATAAATTAATAAATGTTCTTTTTCATTTCGATTTTTAAAATGAAATGGCAAGTTTTTTGATTTGATGCAACCATGCAATTCTTAAAATCAATTTTAAATTTAAAGTGGGGGGATATTTCGTTTAAAAATCCTAATGTATATGGTCTACATATATTATTTTGGAAAATAGATACCCGCGATGGATTGTAAGAACCTCCGATTGGACAGAATTTTTTTGAATATTTGAGAATTACATCATAAGTCTTATCATCTATTTTTGTAATCTTTGATTTAGCTTTAAATGCAGTATAGGCTTTTCTTAAAGCAGTCTCGAAATCTGATGCTGAGCCCCTTTCTTTATATAATTTCCCTAATTTTGCGCCTGATTTTACAGAGATGGCTTTAGGCAAGTTATTTCCACCAATGTCAATCATTTCTTTAATATAGGCTTGAAAAAATTTTAAGGAGTCCTTTTCCATAGAATTACCTATTTAAAATTTTATAAATTATATATCTTAAATTGTCTAAAACTTCTTATACCTAATTAGTGAATGAAAATTTGATATATATATGTTTTTTCATTTTTGTGAAAATTTTATGATAAAAATAAAAAAATATTTTTTGCTTCAGAATTAAAGAATTTTTAAATTGGATCATAGATGGTTCGCTATCATTATCTCATCATTCTTTAAAGCGTATAACAAAGTCTCATGTAGTTGATATTGAAAAGTTTTTTAATAAGCTTTTAAATAGAAAATAATTAAAATATTATGTTTGTTATTCATTCCTAATCTAATGACACTCTTATTTGAGAATATAAGTTAATATATTTATAAATCTTCGAAGGATCTTCGCATATAACTATTCTATAAAATTAAATATGATAATTTTTTCGTTTTTATCGAAGAAAAAAATAAATATGATATTTTGGTTCAGGAGATTGGAAAAAAAAATTAAAGTAAAGTGAAGATTTTTATGTCAGAAGAGATAAATAATAGTTTAAATAAAGAAATTGATGATTTAAAGAATAAAATTTCTATAGTAGAGGAAGAAAACGCTAAATTAACTTCTCAACTCGTTGAATTAAATAATTTACTTTTACAAAAAGATTCTGAGATTGAAGAACTTAACAAAACTATTTCTAAAAAAGATAAATTTATAGAAGAACAGACTGCACATCTTGAAAAACTCAAGGCTGAATTATTCGTGTTAGAACCTCCAGAAATACTTACGGATGATATTACAACTGAAGAGCGAATAAAATGCGTAAATTGTGGTGCTGTCGGTAAAGACATAAAGGTCGTAGAAGATAAATCAAAAGTCTTAAGTTATATGGGTAATATTCCGATGTATGCCAAGAAACATGTTTGCAAAAAATGTGGATTTGAATTCTAGCGCACATTTGGAAAATGCAATGGAATGATTTTTATTAAATCAATTATTACATTCCAATCGAATGATGGTCAGAAGAACCTAGTTCCATTAGGAATTAATAGTGGATATGGTTTTGTCTCTTACAATAGAATAGAAAAAGAAAAATATGAAAATACAAAAATAAAAATTTCTAATTTTTTTCTTATATAGTTTTAAAATAAAAGAGCTTAAATGCTTAACTATCCGTTTTAACCATAGAAATAGGATAAAAAACCATGACTCCTGCTAAACACCCTGGATTTTTGTCTTTTGGTAGTGTAAGTCTTTACACTCTGATTTCGCCCTCCTCTCCCTATTTTATTTTCGACCTTGTACTTAGGTCTCATTTAGCAGGAGCCACTATTTACATTACAAGAATGAATTGGTTCAATTGTGAAAGAATTCCAAATAGAGTTTAATAAGTTATTTTCTGGTTTATATCGAAGATGTAGATTTAAAGGTTGTATCTTTCCAGATAAATCGACATGTTCAAGTAAAAAAATAAAAGCTCATTCAATCCAAAAAAGTAAGATATTAAGTCACATTGCAGATAGAGGGATGGTAATTTCTGGTGACATTCAAAAAACTATTTTTACAAGGGAATTCGAGCAAATTGGTATTAGAACTGCCTCTACATTTTTTGGATTTTGTAATCATCATGATACGGTAATTTTTTCTGAAATCGAAAATAAAGATTATATAGCTAACCAAGAACAAAATTTTCTTTATGCATATAGAGCTTGTGCTTTAGAGTATGGAAAGAAAAAAGAAGCATGTTGTTTTTACAAAGCATCATTAAATAAATTTAAAAATACTCCAAATGAGCTTTTTTTCAAGAGTATGTTGAATGGTGCTATATTAGGACTAGGAGATTTATCTGAAGCTATAGATTTATTTTCAAATGAATTAATCAGACCAAAAAGTAATAGAAATTTTAATACTGTCAATATAAAGATTTATAAACTCTCTTATGAATCTCTTATTGCTGTTAATGCTTTTTTTATATTCCATATGATTTTCAAGAAAATTAATTAGAATATATTTTTTAACTAAGTAGGAATTTTTCAGATTTTCAAAACCTTTGATCTAAAGTTGTATTTTTCAATTGTTTATTCAATCCTCTTTCAGGTTGAAGTGTTCGTATCGTTTCTTCAATAGCTTCAATTTTTTTTACCGCATCCACAAAATCACCGTCTCCAGATACTAATACTGCCTTATCGTATGCATCTTCCTCTGCTAATTCCAGATATCTTTATATATAAAAATATCAATTCCCTTTTGCTTCGCAGTTCCAGCAGATAATACTCTTAAAGGGCGTGCTTGGATAGTATATCCTGCTTTTTTTATATATTTCAAAAAACTTTCTTTCTCTGGTGGGATTTTATCAGGCATTCCAAGATACACAAAAGCTCCGACTAAATGTGAGTCTTTACTCAATATCTCTTTGAGCTTTTTATAATCGATTCTAATATCTCTTTTCTGTAAATTATAGAAAATATTTGCATGATCAACAAATATAATAACCCGTTTAGGTACTTCTGGTATAATTCCAATTTTTTCCAATAATTTAACACCTTTATGCCCTCCTCATATAAACTATGGTCTATATGACATTTTCATTTGCATCACAGCTATATGTGGGGTAAATTTATTGCTAGAAATTTTATCAATACATTTCGTAGTGTAAACCTAGAATAAAACAGGATAGAGAGTATGAATTTATTGAAGAACTGCACGAAGATTTTACAGTTTTGGCAGAATCTCGTAATATATCTATGGTTACCGTAAGTATTACATCTTTGGCTAAACACTTATACAATAGTCCTAATATAGGTTTTTAAACACATCTGAAAATTAAATCATATCTTTGAAAATGGTGAATCATAAGGTATAAGTTATAGCTGAAAAATATAATTGATAGTACAATGCATAATATGATATTCAGGGAAAAAACAATTTTTACCCCCATTGTTTTTCAATGTTGTGATGTTAGGGTAGATAATATCGTCACATCTATATAGGGCTCAGATATCTCAACCCATAATAAGATCCCCTTCAACATATTATGCAATTGTACTAATATGTTCCATAGAACTTATGTGTAATAATTGGTATGGGATTAGTGAATTTCCAATTTGTAAAGATTTAAATATATGAATTATTATGGGAATCTATTATGCTATAATTATAAAAGAATAGCATAAATGATATTAATTTTTTTAGGGATCATTATCTTCTTCAGGAAGTAAAGAGGTAGATTGGTATGAGATCTTCTCTGTAGAGTTTGTGATTCATCCATCTCTTATCCTTTTCACTCCATTTTAAGTTCTTTAAAGGATTATAGTTATCTAAAAAATCCAAATCATCATGAATCACTTTAAGTAACCTTTTCCCATCTACCAAATCATTAAGAATTACATAATGCTTAATTCCTAAATAATGAAATACAGACTCAAATAAGTTTTGAAATTTAAACATTTTACAATCTGGAAAATATAGCTTAATCATTAAACCATTTTCAAATTGAATTACATCATCCAAGTCATAGATATAATATTCTCCTTCAATTTCATAAATAAACCCAAAATTAAAAAATTCAAAAATCTGTATTATCTTCTGATTAAGTTCTTTCTTTACATTAGGCAAAATAATATATACTTTTTCTATTAAATTAAGATTTTTCAGGGATATGAAAGGAAATAAGGAAATAAAGGTTTGAAGAATCATATTAAATTAATAAGTTCAAACTTCATATTACTCTTTCCTTTTAAAAATTAATATTATTTCTTTTATAGAAATGAAGAATATATAGGAGCCGAATCCTTTCAAACCCCTCAAGATGTCTTAGAATATTTTATAAAGCATAAAGATAAGAAAATTATGGTTGAATATAACGAAGACCTAAAAAATTATGAAATTACATTTTGAATTACAATCTACTGAAAGGATAACCATCTCCATTTTTTTCGCATAAATTCAAATGTAATAAGACTTAAGTCTCTCCTTTCTGCTCTGTTGCTTATAGTATTGTCTATATTCATCTTTCTTCAACTCTACTGCTCGTTTTCGGCAATGCTCTGCTTTTTCATACTCTTCAATCCGGTAGGATGCATACCGTAAATTATCCCAAATATAATCATCATCAGCATCTAGCTGAATAGCTTTCTTATATCAGTTGATTGCTTCCTTAAATTCTTCTTGTTCGGCATATTCGATTCCTAAATAGGTCCATACCACAGGATCTTTGTTCGATTGATAAACATGTTAAAGGAAATAACTAAAAAAATTTAAAAATTAATAGGATTTAGGCATAATATTTTATATCATGCTTTCTCTTAATCACTAGGGCAATGGTAACACTTAACGCAGCAACAATCAACACTAAATTATAACCTGGAATTACAGGAGAACCTGGTGTAGCGAGACCCCCATCTGTAATAGTCCAAGCAAAGGTAGTAATGATGTATTGTCTTGCATCCTTGGCAGCATCGCTATATTTGGAATTACCTGCGTGAAAATATACGCCGGTTTTCAAGGTCAATTGCGACCAGCCTAATAATAAATTATCATAATTAGGTGTCGATAATGTAACACCATAGAACATATTATCCATATATTCCACTTTCGAGACGTTCCAACTACCAATAGGTTGGTTGAAGGAAGAAGCATCATAGAACATGTTAGACATATCTGTTACGCTCGACACATCCCAGTTACCGATGGGCTGGTTGAATGAAGAGGCCCCGATAAACATCCAACTCATATCTGTCACGCTCGATACGTCCCAGTCACCGATAGGCTGGTCGAACGAAGATGCACCACTAAACATATTAGACATAGTTTTTACGCTAGAGGCGTTCCAGTTTCCGATTGGCTGGTCGAACGAAGATGCACCACTAAACATATTAATCATAGTTTTTACGCTAGAGACGTTCCAGTTTCCGATTGGCTGATTGAACGAAGATGCACATCCGAACATCCCATACATAGTTGTTACGCTCGATACATCCCAATTACCGATTGGCTGGTTGAAGGAAGATGCCACTCCGAATATCCCATTCATATTTGTCACGCTCGATACGTCCCAGTCACCGATAGGCTGGTCGAACGAAGATGCACGACTAAACATACTAGACATAGTTTTTACGCTAGAGACGTTCCAGTTTCCGATGGGCTGGTTGAATGAAGACACCGAGGTAAACATGTTAGACATAGTTGTTACGCTCGATACATCCCAATTACCGATTGGCTGGTTGAACGAATACGCTCCTCCAAACATCCATCTCATATCTGTCACGCTTGAGACGTTCCAATTTCCGATAGGCTGGTTGAAAGAAATAGTATAGTAGAATATATCGTTCATACTTGTCACGCTCGAGACGTCCCAGCCGCCAATTGGTTGGTTGAACGAAGTAGCCCCTCCGAACATCCAACTCATATCTGTCACACTCGAGGTGTCCCAGCTGTTCATGTTACTACTACTGCCAATATTTGTGCAATAGGCGAAAGCACGATATAGACTGGTTGTTCCCGTTAAATTCAAATTATCGGTAGCCGTGAGTATTAAATTAGAGCATCCGTAAAAATAACTCCCCGAATTTCCTAATTGTAAACAACCCCATTGTTGGATTTTAAGAATCTTACTTCGATCTCCCCCATAATTAAACCGCCAGCCTACGATCGTTCCTGTAATCGTAATGGTATACACTCCCGTAGAAGCATAGGTGTGGGTAACCTCGGGTTGATCCCAGATCGTGATCGTATCATTGCTCATATCACCCCAATCTACCAGGAAGTTATATGTTCCGCTCGATTCCAATGGTAAGTGTACTTGATTGTTATCACTAGAACCCGAACTTGTCCTTGTCGTGTCCCAAACTGAGAGAAACTCATTCGGATCTGATACTACTGGATTGCTGCCACTAGAACAAAAACTTGTCTCCGTTGTTTCCCAACGCGATATAAAATCGTTCGGATCTGATGCGATAGGTGCTAAAAATTCCATACTGGTGGGTGTTTGCTTTTGCCCGTGAATTGGGGATGTGAAGGCCGAAATATTTAATAACATCAAAGATAATACTACAAATGCTGCACTTAACTTTACTGTTTTATTTTTCATCAATCTAATCACATTAACTTATTAACTTTTTTAGATTTAAATAATTTTCGCAAATCATGTTACAACTCTCTCTTTCTAACATTTAAATATTTCTTAAATTGGTTATTAAAATATTCTTTTAACTCATTTGAATTCTTGAATTTTTTTAATTTCTTACCTTTGAGTTTTTTTGTATTTTTTATGTAAAAGATCATGATAGTATCTAGAAAGTTTTGACAATAATACTCCAATAAAGTAACTTTCTGTCTAGATTGAACTTTCCATTGAAATATCGCAATTCTTTTTTCATTTAGCAACATCTTTATAAAATTCCTGCCTATGTCTTCATTAAATACATTGAAATTTGGTTTAAAATTCTTTAAATAATCTTGAGTTAATTGCCACATTGAGTTTTTAATATGTAAGATTTTTGAAGGATTCATTATCACATTTAGATAAAACATAATCTTTATATTTATCTAAATTAAATGTGTTAATATTCTAGAGGAGGAACATATCATCATTTTAGAAAAATCGTGAATAAAATACATAATAATAATTGATATAGTTAGATAAGAGTAAAATTATTTAAAGAAAAAGTTTGAATAAAAAAACTATAATAATAACTATGGTATGCTATATTCTTTTACGGTATTCCTCTTAACTGTATTTATCAATTCAATAGTTTTATCAAAATTTTCTCCACCAAGCAGGACACTATTTTTGGAAAAGAAGTAGATTCTAAAACTTTTGTCATATTCAACCAATACTAAATAGTGAGGATGGGAAGATTTGGCAATACTTACTCTTTTAAACGGCTCACCCTTCGTAAAAATTGTCTCATCCTTAATTCTTAAGACTTCTACGTTACAGGGTTTTTTCTCCCTGTATTCCTTTTTGCCAAACTTAACGATTTCCTTTAAAACCTTTCTATTGGATATCATTATCACTATAGGAATGATTAATTATATTTCATTTTCAATTTTTAGATTATTCAGTCAAAATAAGAAATTGTTAGACTCTGACAAATTTTTAATCTTGGAAAATTGTTAAATTTATTGATTTTTTAGAGGAATATATTTTGGGTGAAAAATTTCTTATAGAAAATTTATTTGAATCAAAAGCTCGAATTAAAATCTTAAACATTCTGGTGAAAGAAAAAGAATTGAATATCTCATCCCTCATTAATAAGACAAGACTAAATCATACTAATATTCTAAGACACCTAAATTTTCTTAAAACGCGAGACTTAATCCAAGAGAAGAAATTTGGACGTATACGAATATTTAGGTATAAAAATGAAAGCATAAAAGCAAGAGCATTAGAAAATTTCATACATATTTGGGAAGATTAAGTTGATTTCTTTCACAGATTTTAGAATGAAGTTATAATGTTAAGAATGATTTCAATAAATTAGGGCTCCGGTTAAATCCTGTAAACTTTTGAGCAGTTTCACTACTTAAAATATTATGTTTTACTTGATAAAACACACTACTCATTCGAATTCCTAATTTTTTACAGATCGCATTGTAACTAACTGAATTTACATCTAATTTTATCATGGCTAGTATACAAACGACTCCCGCAATAATACTATCTGTTGTATTAATAAGTCTATTCCATAATTTCCTTAAAAGAGAATCAGATACTTGTATAAATTCATTATCAAAATGGAAGTGAACTATTACAGAAAGTAAGAGTTTTTGAATCATTTTGGTACGATCCCGAGAAAAATATTCAGGACAGTATCTTACAGCTTCCATAAAGTAAATTTTAAATTGTCTTTTGGTAAGATTTGAAACTTCGATGATCTTATTTGGGCTAATTTTTATACATTTTATTTTAAAGAACATATATAGTATTACAGGAACCAATCTTCCTGCTTTTTTATAGTATGATCGTACTTGGTCCCAAATAGTTTGGTATAGCCTACAGAATTCAGAATAATGTCTTTTGGCCAGAATTACATCCAATTTTTTGACAACAAGATTTAATACTGGAATAAAAGAAAGACCATCTGTTCTTAATTTTATTATTTTGTTATATTGATCAATTTCTTCAATAATTTGAGATTCAATTATACGTGATAATGGAGAGGATTTATATAAATATTGCCCTTCTTGTGGATTTAAGACATATAGTCAAGCATCTCATTGTAAAGAATGCAACCATGTGTTTTTCTTACGTTATTAAGTTTTTTATTCAAAAAAACAAAAGTTTGTTGTTTAGGAACACCCAAATTACATTAAACGCTTTTTAGATGATTTAACAATACAAATATGAATATTAACCTTTAGACTTTAAAAAACCTTATTTTTCCAAGAATTTTTTACCTTTCTCAGTTAAATGAAGATGGGGAAACCACGGATTGTTTCGATTGCTACCAGGAGCTAAAATTCCAGATGTAATATATTCCCAGATTTTATCTGCTACTCTTAAATAGTCCTCGTCTTTTAAAATAATAACTCGCCCTAAATCCATTGGTTTTATATCCATATAACCTAACTTAGTTGCTACTCTTTGAATGTATTGGTATAACGCCCGTTCTATTCCTACCATAAAAATAACTCCACTTTCAATTAATTCTTTTACAATATTTTCAACCTTTTCTTCATTAAAACTTTCATACTTTTCTGATATTATCATCACCCTAAATTTATTTTATATTATTGGATTATTATTATTTTATTTTTTTTACATTTTTGGTAATATTCTATTCTCCCGACAAAATTTAAATCTTTACTTTGATGTCCAAAATGATCAATTTTAACTAATTTTCGTAGAAAAAGGTGTGATCAGTAATTAAAAAATGTCATAAAATCTATAATTTATTGCCATTTATTAAATTGTTGACCACAAGTCGTCCGTAATAGATTATATCCAACCCTTTCTTTATTTTTACTTCCAATTACATCTCTAAAATGATCATAGATATATTTACTCATATATTCCATTTCTCTTTTAGTTGGGAATGATATTTTATATTATTCCTCTCTATTCAAGTCTGATACACATATATAACCAATGTCCGTTGGGGATTTTGGTTTTAATTCATCAAGGTTTACTATTTGAGTTCTATGTCCACGATGTGTTTTCTCAAATTGCTGTAATAATTGTATAGCTTTATAATTATTAACATTAATAATGCAATATACATGGCAATCGAAACAAACTCTCGCTCTTGTTTTTTCTAATTTATTCTCCATCTTATTAACAACCTTTTTAGGATTTTTCTTATAAAATCATTTATAGAGACCTCTATAGTGATAATAATATAATTAAACTACCAAAATTTAAAATTTAATCAATTAATTATTTTAATTATAATTTTCTTTTGAATTGATTTAATAATGACCAATTTCGATTTAACCAATTACATTGACCTAAATTCTGACATAAAGAGAAGGGAAGAGAAAAGAAATCTGAACAGAC
>JAHLWP010000031.1 GCA_019057865.1 Promethearchaeota archaeon | reverse complement strand
AAGAAGCAGAGATAGAGCCAGAAGAGTTTGATTATCTTTGGGAAAAATATGAACATTATGAACAAGAAGGTAAGAGTTCTGAAGAAATCAGTAAATTAATGCAGGAGGCAGAAGAAACTAATAAAATGTTAAAAGAAGCTGAAAAAGTTTATGAACAACAAGAAAAAGATAAATTGAAATTAGTAGATCATGAAGATGAGGAGGATCTTGAGGATGAGCGAGAAGAGATTGACCAAAGAGATGTTATAGAATTTTTTATAGAGACTGAAGTAGAATTATATCAACAAGAGAGAAGTCAAGAAGAAATAGATGAACAAATGGAAAAAATTGCGAATGATTATTATCAAAAAGAACAAGAAAAGAACCCGCAAATAGAGCAAGAAAAGGAGATAATTAAAGAAATTAAGAAGTACCAAAGGAAATTGATGAAACAAATTTTGAAATAGAAAAAAAAAAAAAAGTTGAGCAGACTATTACTCATTATGATGAGAGACCCATAGAAGTTAATTTGGAAGCAGAAGAAGAAGTATTAGAAGAGAGTGATTCAGATTTAGAGGATAATGTAAAAAGTGTTTCCCCCCAGGAAAGCATCAAGGAATCTTTTAAGGAATCTGAGGGTGAAGAATTAGAAGAAGATGAATATGAAAAGCTCAAGCGATTATATCACCAAGAGACTGGAAGAAATCCTATTTATGCTAAAATAGAAACCAAAGGATTTAAACAATGGTTAGAAGAACAAGATTTAAAGACCAAAGAAGTGGAAGAGAAAGAAGGAGAAGAGAAAGAATGGAAGAAAAAACTCAAAAAGTGGATTGAAGAATCAAGAGAAGCGGAAATCAATACTGAGCTTAAAAAAATATTGAAAGAGATACTTCAAGATTTCTCTAAATATGAAGAATTTGAAGAATTATTAAGAAAGTATAAGAATGCAAAATTAACCGAAAAGGAAAGAGAAAAATTAGACTTCATTATAAATAAATTTCTAAATAAATATCCTATTCACCTACAGTTATATTACAATTTAAGTGGATTCAAAGCTTATTTTCAAGAACAGCATTGGTGGAATCCGTGGCTTATTAGAGAAATAAAAAGTAAATTTCTTAATCATCTATCTAAAAAGTATGAAATCTTTAAACAAAAATTAAAAACACTTGATGAATTTGGACAATGGCTTTTGATCTTGAAAGGATCAGATTATCGGACTAAAGAAACTATAGTAGAAACTAATCAAATTCTAAAGAAGGACAGGAGAATAAATCTTGAAGGATATGCTAAAATTATTTCAGAATTTTATCGTGAAGAGGTTTTAGAATCTCGTAAGATGTTAGGATTTAAGTCTAAACAGTTGCTATTTGATGAAGATATTATCATTAAAAGAAAAGATTTCAAAGATCCTAAACAGTTCGAGGAAATCGTTAGAAATAGAAAAAAATACCTCTGGTACGGTTTATTATATGAAATATCTGAGATAACACCTGGAGATATCAAACGAGAAACTATAGCGGGCTATACTACAAGTTCTTTGAGCAGTAGGTGGAGTAAATATGTTTTCAAAGCTGTTTTTAAGAAGGGTAAAGGAGGTAAGCTTCATAGATTAATATATGATTTCTTAAATCAAGTTGGTTTTGAGAGACTAAAGACAATAGATGGGAAATATAACTGGAGATTAATTTTTGGTTTATTAGAATCTAGATTTAAAAGGACTACTGTAGAAATCCACTTTTCGGCTAATTCATTAAGATCTGGTGAGGTTGAATACATTGAAAAACATGATTTAATTAATTCTGGGTTAAATATAAGACATGGAGGAGACGGAGGGAGAGATAAAATTGATTTACCAATGATATCAATCGCTTATTATATCGCACTGGGTTATATGGAGACTGAAATCCATAAGATAATTAATGCTCATGGGATTAGATGCAGTGTAAATACTATTAGGAGGAGAATCCGTGAATATTGGGGATCTTTTGAAGAAGCTCAAATAAAATTTTTAAAACCAATGTTTTATATGCTTTTAAAAGCCCAATTTGAATTGCATGAAATAAATGATGCATATGATAGGTTTACACTTGATTATATTGAAACTATGTTTGAGGGTAAGTCTTATTTAGAACTTAAAAAGATTGTTGCCAAAGAAAACTTAATGAATTTACCGGTTATTAATCAACTAGATGGTTGGGAAGGAAAAGCAAAATTACGGATTCCAGTAAACCTTTTAAAAAAATTATTAATAGATTATGCTATATTGAATAAAGCAATTAAAGATTCAAGAATTCAAGAGTATTTGCAAGAATATGAAACTTCTTATTATAGGTATGGATTTATAAGACAAATACATAATCAATTAGGATATCCAAGTTGGAAGGAAGCTCGAAAAAATAGTGTTGTGCCTTTTATAATCCAAGATTTCAGGGGTGAACAATCTTTTGAGGAAATTTATTCGAATTATGGTTGGAGTAAATTTTATGCTCATGATCATAATAGAATTAGTCAAACGTTATTTTTTGGTATGAGATCAGAACAAATACGCCAATTTTTAAGAAATAATGGATCAATCAAAACATATAATGATTTTGAAGAAAAAGTTTTATCCAAAAAAGAAAAAATAGTTGAAGAGCTTCCAATTAGCATCCTAAATAAGTTAATCTTCAAATTTATCAATGTTGATAAAGCACAACAAGAACTTAATTCTAGAGGGAATGCAATCTTTAATTTTCGAGAAGAAGTTGAGAAACATTATTCTTCTTGGGAAAATGCGTTTAAAGAAGTAAAGATACCTTTCCTCATTAATGCATTTAAGCGCGGAGCAGATCCAGTAGAAACATATTTAACGATTGGTTATAGTAAAAGTAGTTCAATTCACCATAATAACATATCTAAGCGTTTATTTTTTGGTTTAAATACTGAAATGGTTTACTTACTTTTAGAAAGACATTCCCAGGTTTCAACTTTGGAAGATTTCGAACTTGCATATACGCAAGATTTTTAGGAGATCAATAATAAATAATTTTTTTATTATTTAATTTTAATAAATATCATACTCTTATATATTAATTTTAAGAAAAAAAATTATGACACGAAGATACACCTATGGACCTTTTCAGTCAAGACGTTTAGGGCTTTCTTTAGGCGTGGATATATTACAAAAACATAAGATTTGTACATTCAATTGTGTATATTGCGAGATTGGAATAACTGACAAGATAGTATCACCAGAATATAGGTTTTCAGCACCTCCTTCTCATGAATTTAGAAAAGAACTTAAAAATATTTTAAAATTTTTCCCTAATTTAGAGCATATTTCATTTGGTTACAATGGTGAACCGACTCTGAATGAAAACATATTGGATTTCTTAAAAATAGCTTTAGAAGTGAGAGAGGAATTAAATTGGACATATGAAAAACCTAAATTAACGTTATTTACTAATTCTAGTACCTTGATTTTTAATGAGATTCGGGAAAGAGTAAAGCAATTCGAATTAGTTTTAGCTAAGTTAGATGTTGCAACTAAAGTGGATTTCGCACTAAGTAATCGCCCCCATCCTGAAACACCTAAAATTGAAGCAATCATAGATTCTATTGTAAAATTGAAAAAAGAAATACCAAATGAACATAAACTAGCAATTCAATGTTTATTTTATAATTCATATAGAGAAGAATTTATATCAAACAATAATGTAGAGAATATTAAGAAATTAGCCTATGCAATCAAAAGAATTAAACCAGATTTAGTACAAATCTATTCTACTGCAAGAATTCCAGCAGAATATTTTGTTTTTGCAATAGATGATGAGAGAAAAAGAGAAATAATAAAGATATTCAATGAGATAATACAAAATGATAAAATTAAAATAAAGTATTATTAGATATTGATTAAATTGAATTAAATTATTATTTTATTTTATATTAAACTAATTATCTAAAGATTTAATATTGTGATAAAAATGGATGAGAAATATATTATTGGAGTGGATATTGGAGGAACATGGATTCGAGTTGGAATTTGTACACCAGATTTAGAAGAAGAAAATATTAAAACCAAAATTTCTAAAACCTTAAAAGAAAATGAATATTCAATTAGCAAATCTGTGATAATGCTAATTTCGGAATTACTATCTGAAAATAATATAAGTAGAGATCAATTAATAGGAATTGGCTTAGCTTCTGCAGGACCCTTAGATGTAGAAAAAGGATTAGTTTTTAATAACGCAAATTTGGGCTTTAAAACAATTCCTTTACAAGAGCCTATAGGACAAGTATATTCTAATTGTCCAATATTTTTAATTAATGATTGTAATGCTTCAATTTTAGGGGTTTACTATTTTGAAGCAGATGAAGAGGAAAAAAATAATTTAATCTATATAACTATGTCAACAGGAATAGGAGGGGGTGCAATTTGCAACGGACGTTTATTACTTGGAAAGGAAGGAAATGCGGCAGAAGTTGGGCATAGTATTGTTGAACCTCGAAGTATTCATCAATGTAATTGTGGTGCACATGGGTGTTGGGAGGTTTATAGTTCGGGTACTGGAGTTAGAAATAGAGCTTTAGAGGCACTTGAGACAAGTAATTTAGAGGCTAAAATCTTAATGCATCTAGTGGATAATGATAAAGCTAAAATTACAGCAAAAGAAATCTTTCAAGCAGCAAGAGGAGGAGATAAATTCTCTAAAAGTATTGTCGATAATTGTATATTTTATACTATAGTTGGTATTGGTCTAGTTAATAATTTCTATGATTGCTCCTCGATATATTTTGGTGGAGCAATGATGAAAGATCATGATATGATCTTATCTCCTATAAGAACCCAATATAAAACAAGTCCAATTCAATTCACAATAAATCATCCTCCTGAAATTAAAGTAACTAAATATATAGATGAAATTGGTTTAAGGGGAGCTCTCGCTTTTGTTAAATACAAACTGGAAGGGAATAAAATTATTCCTTAAAGCTATATCCTTTTTATAAATATGAAAACAAATAATCTAATTTTTACTTTTAGTGGAATTAGAGGAATTGTAGGGAAAAACTTAAATTACAAGATTATAAAAAAAATAGCTATTTCTTTTGGGCTATGGTTTAATAATAAGGATAAAAGAGTAATAATAGGGAAAGATACTAGACCAAGCGGAGAAATAATTGAAAAAGCAATTATTGAGGGTTTAATCGCAACTGGTTTTAAAATTACAAATGTTGGGGTCTGTCCAACCCCAATTATTATCCATGCTAAAAATAATTTAGATATACCAACAGGGATTATCATAACTGGATCTCATAATCCTCAAGAATGGAATGGTATAAAACTTCTCTCAAAAAGAACATTCTTAAACAACTCGGATCTAACTCAAATTTCTAATAACTTAACTAAAATTAATTTAGATTCTTATCCCTTTAAAAAATCTTATTTAAGTAGAAAAATAGTAAAATTAAATCCAATACCCGATTATATCAACACCTTATTTAAAAATATTAACTTAACGCAAATAAAAAATCAAAATGATCTAACTGTGGTAATTGATACTGGAGCGGGAGCAGGAAAATTGGCTACTCCTCATATCCTTGAAAAATTGGGATGTAAAGTTAAAGTAATAAATAATAATTTATTGATTAACTCCAAATTTCCTCGAGAAATAGAACCTATAGAAAAGAATTTAAAAGATTTAATAATGGAAGTTTGGCAAGGTAAATATGATGTAGGATTTGCTCATGATAGTGATGCTGATAGATTAGCAATTATTGGAGATAATGGGGTATGCTATCCTGAAGATATTGGTTTAGCGCTTATTACTGAAAATTACCTTAAAAAATGTACTGGTAAATATGATAAAATAATTTTTGTAACAAATTTAGCGTCATCTTTAATGTTTGAAGTTCTTGCTGAAAAATATAATGCTCATATTATTCGAACACCCATAGGAGAAAGATTTTTATCCGAGGAAATGAATTCTCTGTTACAAGAATGTAAGTTAAATAATGAAAATTGCGTAATTTTTGGAGGAGAAGGGTCTTGTGGTGGTGTAATGTTCCCTCATTTTAATAATACTAGAGACGGGATTTTTGCAGCAGCTAAAATTATAGAAATTTTAACATCTAATAAAAAAAAGATCTCTAATTTAGTTGCTTTGCTACCAAAATATTATGCTTATAGAGAAAAAATAGATGTTTTAAAATATAATATAGAGTTTATTATAAATCAGACTAAAAAAGAACTGATTAATGAAGGAGAAAACGTTTCTCAAGTTGGCTGGGACCTTAGATTTGGTAAAGATAAAGAATGGTTCGTTTTGATTCATCCTTCCAATACAGAACCTATTATTCGCATTATAAGTGAGGCTAAAAGGAAATCATTAGCGAGAATTTATTGTCAGACAACAGCAGAACTTGTAAAATTAGTTATTTCAAAATCATAAATTCTCTTATCCTAATTTACTTGTTAAACTTATTTTTAATATTTTCAGCTAATTTTTTACCTACTAATTTAGAAAGTTCCTCTTTAGAAGCAATTTTTATCTTTTCTACACTCCCAAAATGTTTAAGCAATTTGTTCCTAGTTGCGGGTCCTATACCTTTAATATTGTCTAAAACTGAACCAACTATACGCTTTTCTCTTTGTTTCTTATGTAATCTTACGGCAAACCTATGAGCCTCATCTCGTACTCTTTGAAATAATTTTAAAGTTAAGGAATCTTCTGGAAGAACAATCGGTTCTTTCTCTCCAGGAACGTAGATTTCTTCAAACTTTTTAGCTAATCCAATAATTGGGATGTCAAGACTCAATTCATTTAAAATAGAAATCCCGGCATTTAATTGACCTTTTCCACCATCGACTAATATTAAGTCTGGCAATTCTAAATTTTTTTCTAAAAGCATTGTATATCTTCTTTTAATAACTTCTTTCATCATTGCTACATCATCCGGAGTTGATTTTGATCTAATTTTATAATGTCGATAATTTTTATTATAAGGTTTAGCATCTAAGAAATAAACCATTGAGCCTGTTGCATCTTTACCTTCGATATTTGAAATATCAAAACCTTCCATAATCTTAGGTTTCTTTGAAAGATTTAGGATCTGTTTAGTTTCCTTTAAAACTTTTACTCTATATTCTTGTTCATTCATTTTTATATCTTCCATTTGTATTTGCTGTTCAACCATTACTATAGCGTTTTTATTGGCAATTCGAAGCAAACTAATTTCATAATCATCTGTAGGAGTTCTTATTTGTATGATTTCTTTAATATCCCTTAAGAATCTTATTAATAATTCAAATCTTTTATTTAATTCAGGAATAACGATAGAATCAGGAAGCTGCGTTTTAAAATCTTGGTAATACTGCTCTAAAATAGAAGAAAAAGTGTAATCTTTATGAATTAATTTTTCTCTTAAATCAAAGGTAAAAGAACTTTTCTTTGTAATTCTCCCCTCTCGAATGTGGATAATAACCATTGACATATAATTGTTCTTTATAAAATACCCAATAACATCTTTATTTGCTACTTGATCGAATAGTACGTATTGTTTATCAGTAGCATGTGCTATATCCTCTAATTTATCTCTCCATAACACTGCCTGCTCAAAATTCTGCTCATTAGCAGCATTATTCATTTTTTCTTTAAGTTGTCTCTGTAGTTCACTTGTTTCTCCTTTTAAAAACAATTCAATTTTTTTAATATTCTCTAGATATTCATTTTTAGTAATAGATGTGAAACAAGGCCCAGGACATAATTTTAATTGGTAATATAAACATGGTCTAGATCTATTTCTAACAGGTTTTTTACATGAACAATAGGGAAAAATCTTTCTTAAATCTCTTAATATTCTTATAATCTCCTTTTTATCTGTATAGGGACCTAGGTAGAGGTTTTTTTTTCCAAATTTTTCAGGATTTCTAAGTACACGGATTCTAGGGTAAGCTTCAGAGTAGAAAATTGCAACCCAAGGATAAGTTTTGGAATCCCTCATTATTACATTGAAGCGGGGTTTATACTTCTTTATTTGAATATTTTCTAAAATTAAAGCTTCTTTCTCGTTTTGGGTTACAATATAATCAATGGAATGAATGTTTTTAACGAGTTCATTTATCTTTTCTTCATAGTAAGGATCACTATAACTTGTCTTTAAGAAATATTGATTTACTCTTTTTCTTAGATTCAATGCTTTACCGATATAGATAATTGTCCCTCTGTTATCGATAAATAGATAAACACCCGGTTCGTTTGGTAAACTTTTTCGCTGTAGTTCTAATTCCTTCATAAATTGATATGATATATTAGAATTATATAATATTTCTTTATTGAATCTTTTATTTTTATAAATAAAGGGATTATAATATTATTAGTAGTAAGGGAGATTAAATTTAATTTATCATTATTAAATATAATTATATGGTTTAATCAAATTCAGAATATATTTTTTAAGTAATTTTCAAATTATATAAACGGTTTTAATTAAAATTCAATTGAGTGGCAAAATGGTAAATATTAGAATCTGTCCGAATTGTAAAAAACCAAAATTAAAAAGTGCGGTTAATGTTTCGGGTTGGTTGGGTGCTGACTTCTTTGAATGCACCAATTGTGGCTATACAGGTCGCTTTTACATTGAAGTTGATTCAGAAGACTTCAAACTAGATCAAGAAGAAGAATAAAACAACCAAAAATAAAGTATATAATAATATCAAATTTTATATATTAGAATTTTTATTCTTTAAAAGAATGCAAATAGAAGTGATTATTTATGGATCAATTATTAAAAGATGCTGAAAGAATAAAATCATTAGAGATTCAGGGAGCCAGTAATGTTGCCACTAGTGCTATTGATTTTTTAAGTGATTACGCTAAAAGATTAAAATCTGAGAATATTGAGAAATGCTTTGAGAATCTTTACAATGCAAAAGATATTTTAATTAATACAAGACCAACAGAACCTGCTATGAAAAATGGCCTAAAATTTATTATGAATAAATTAGAACAAGAAAAAGAAACCTGCATTGCTGAATACATTTCTGATATCATTGAAAAGTATAAGAATCAATATTATGATATGCTTCAAAAATCAAAGAAAAGAATTGCTGAAATAGGTGCTAGACGTTTTCCTGCTGCAGGTAAAAAATTTATCGTAATGACACATTGCCATTCCAGTCTAGTCACCGCTATTCTTTTAGAAGCTAAAAAACAAGGGAAAGATTTTAAAGTAATTAATACAGAAACACAGCCTCGATTGCAAGGTCGGAAAACGGCAAAAAAATTATTAAAAGCAGGCGTAGAAGTTATTCATGTTGTTGATAGCGCAATGAGATGGGCTGTAAGACATTATCAGGTTGATTTAATTTTAATTGGCGCAGACAGTATAACTTCTGAGGGAACTATTATTAATAAAATTGGTTCAAGATTACTAGCATTAGTAGCTCATGAAGAACATGTGCCTTTTTATGTTGCGTCTCCTTTATTAAAATACAATCCAGAAACCAATCTTGGGATTTTAGAAACTATTGAAATGAGAAACCCAGAAGAAATATGGGAAAACCCTCCAGAAGGAATTGAAATTTTAAATCCAGCATTCGAAACTGTAAGTAGAAGGTATATAGATGGTTTAATTACAGAAGCGGGTATATTTGCTTCAAGTCATGTTTCAAACTATTTTGCTAAATTGTACCCAGAAATGGTTTAATTAATATTAAGCTATCTTATACCCCATTTTTCAATGGCTCTCGCTAATTCAAAATTGTTTTTTGCATACTCCTCTAATTCAAATCCTTGTAAAGAAGCATCAACAGCTTGTCTAATGGCTTTTGCTCCGGTTTCGGTTCCATCAGGATGGCCATGGCACCCTCCTCCAAACTGATATACTATATCCTTACCTAATATTTCAATTAATTCAGGAACATGTAATGGACTCAAACCTCCTGAAGCCACAGGTAAAGTTGGTTTAATATTTCCCCAATCCTGATCAAGCATGGTTTCGTTATTATTAAAATTCTTCTGTGCAGTAAGAATTTCATTACATTCTAATACTTCTCGTTTTCCACCCTCCATTTTTCCCACAATTGTACCCGTATGAAGTTGATCCATTCCTATCAATCTCATGATCTTAGATAATGCCAACATCGTTATTCCATGCTTTTTGTTTCGAGTTAGAGCAGCATGCATGGCTCTGTGAGCATGAATAACTATGTTTTTATCATCGAGGTAATCTCTAATTTCTTGTAATGCAGAGAACCCAACTGTAAGAATGTCGAGCATTATATATTCACCACCATGTTTAATAACATAATCAGCTCTTTTTTTCATTATACCTAAGGGAGCTGTAATATTTGGCATATAAATCTTTTTCTCTCCTGTTTCATTCTCCACTTTGTCTCGAATTTTTAAAGTTTCCTCAATTCTTTTCTCAAATTTATTAAATGTCATGCTTGTTAAATTTTCATCATCTTTTACAATATCTAAGCCTCCAGACCATGCCTGACCACACACTTTTGCGTGTTCTATTTCATTTAATCCTACTTTCGGTTTTACAATCGTGCCAAGTAGAGGACGATCTGTTACTTTTGTTAATTTTCTTATTCCTTTTATCCCAAATTTTGGTCCTTTATATACTTCCACCATACTTTTTGGAAAAGAAATATCTAATAGTCTTAAATTGTCTAATGCCTTCATTCCATAAATGTTACCGGCAATTGCACTTAATATTTGAGACATATTATCAGGTTCAAACAAATCTTTAGTATATGCTATTTTTACTAATCCCCGAGGTTCATCAATATAATAAGCAGAAGGTCTTAGTCTTTTTGCTATATCCTCAGACATCGTTACAATATCTGTCCATGTTCCAATTGAACTTTCTTTTGCGATTTCCTCGCAGGCTTGCTCGAAAGATTTACAGTCTATAGATTTTTCTACATAATACATTGCAATAAGATCGTTTTTATTTGGCTCATAATTTAAATCAACATAATGCCCCATTATTTGCACCTTTTTCTTTTTAGATTTTTAATTATTAATTT
Organism: Promethearchaeota archaeon; assembly: GCA_019057865.1. Classification (GTDB taxonomy): domain Archaea; phylum Asgardarchaeota; class Lokiarchaeia; order Sigyniarchaeales; family SOKP01; genus Loki-b32. Next base: position 43,184 of record JAHLWP010000031.1, on the reverse strand, counting down.
GAAATAAAATTAACTCAACTTAAAATGATAAAATCATAAAAAATTAATAAGATTTTTAATTATCTTATAGAGAGAATTATTCCCAAACTGAATAAATTATGAGTGAAGCAACAACTAAAGAAATTACGATTATTGTTAAAGATTTAAGTTTTAAAAGTGATCAATATGTTGTTGATCTAATTAGATTTATGAGTGAAGCCCTACCTCAAATTAATATTAATCGTAGTGGCAATGAACTTGATATTGAAATGCCTAGTAAATTATCCAAGAGAGCAATTAGACTTAGAATAAAAAAATTTCTTTATAAGAACGGTTTAAAGGAAGAGTTTAGACCAATCTCATTTAAATCCATGGATAAAGAGGGATATTCTGTAAGAGAGAGAAAAATTATTGAATTAAGTTATTATTAAATCTGCTTTTCTTAAAAATTAATTAAATTACTAAAAACATCATTAATTGTGTCTTTAAAAGATATTAATTTTAATTTTTCAATCAAATCAATAGATGATTTACTACGATGTATTAATTTAGCTAGTTTATTAGAAGTATCCGGTTGGCCTAAACCAGGAAACATTGGAAGGACTAAGGATTTTGATAATACTAGATTTGAACATTATTTAGCAGGAATAGCAGCAATCCAACCTAGTTTCAGAAAATTATGTGAAGTTATCCTTGCTACCTTAATCAAAAAAAACCAAAACTTTAGGATAGTGGGATTAGGGAATTTTTTTAAAGATGCAGCTAAAGAAATGATGAGCTGGCAAATGGGTGGAAATGTTCTTTTAGGGCATATTTTAATATTAGCACCTCTAGTTGCAGCCACCACAATAAGTTTAAAATTAAATAAATACAATTTTAATGATTTTAAATATTACCTGAATAAAATTATTGATGATTCTACTGTAAATGATACAATAAATCTCTATGAAGCTATAAGGATATGCGTTCCTGGAGGTTTAGGGAAAATTAAAAAATATGATGTATATGATGATTATTCAATAAAAGAAATTCAAAAAGAGAAGATAACTCTAAAAAAAATATTTGAATTATCCAAAGAATATGACTTAATAAGCCTTGAATATTCAACAGGCTTCAATATAATATTAAATGAAGGTTTACCTTATTTTTTTAGGGCATTTAATCAATATAATGATATAAATATCGCTACAGTTAATACTTATTTGAAGTTACTTTCAATACATCCTGACACACTAATTATCAGAAAATCAGGTTTAAAATCAGCACAATATGTCTCTAATTTAGCACTAAAAATTTTACAAGTAGGAGGAATTTCTTCTGAGGAAGGATTAAAATTAACATTAAATCTAGATAACGAACTACAAGGAAAAGGAGGAAAAATGAATCCTGGAACTACAGCAGATCTCATTACAGGAATATTATTTTGTGCTTTAATTTTTGGACTAAGATTTTAAATCTAAAAAAATATTTGATATAAGTTTTTAAATAAATTTAAGGAATTAAATTTAACATTCTTAAAATAGATAAGAAAACAATGGAATTCTGTGATGAGTGTGGGAGTATGATGCTTCCTTCGAACAAGAATGGAAAAAAGGTTTTTAAATGTAAATGTGGATCAATAAAACCTTTTTCAGAAGATAAATCAGATGCTTATAAAATAACTAGAAAGATTGAACATTCTATCCGAAGTGAAGTTACAAATCTTACTGAAGTAATGAATTGGAAAGAAGAGAATTTAAGGAGCACTATAAAAAATTTTAAATGCCCTAGTTGTGGTTATGATAAAGCTCACTTAGAAACTCGCCAAACAAGAAGCGCTGACGAAGGAATGACTCATTTTATTACATGTTTAAAATGTGGTCGTATGAAAAAAATTGGGAGTTAATTTTTAGAAAATGTTAACCTAATAGTTTACTAATAACTTCATCTTCTTTAATTTCTTTAGAAAATGTAACTTGTATTAATTTATTAGATGTTTTTGCTCCAGCAACAATCTCTATATGATTACTAGAGACATTCAATTTTTTTTTTAAATAAGAGATTAATTCTTTGTTAGCTTTATTTTGAATCGCTTTGGATTGAAGATATACAATTAAATATTTACTATCGTCTAAAAGATCCTGTCTTTTAGAGTTCGGTTTTGCATAAATATGAAGTAAATAGCTTTTAGTACTTAATTTCTCGATAAATGACATAATTTCAATGATTTAAATATAATTGTCTATGTTTGATTTCAACCGCATGAAAGATGGTTTAGATAATCTAAGACCCCCTGCTAACTTATGACCGCCTCCAACCCCTCCTAGCTCATTCTTTATTTTTGTAATAATATCATTTACCCCAATACCATTATTTCTCTCTAAATATTGCCTAGAACATCTAATACTTAATTTAATAGTTCCCGAATTTTTTTCAAGTCCACCTAAAAATAAGATTTTATATGGATCAAGAATTTCATTAACAGTACTAAAGCTAGCTGTATCTGACCAGTTACTAGGAGCAATCTTCCCTTTAACATCTATAAATATTGCTTTATTTGTTTCATAACGTGGTAATTCGCTTGATAGTGTTTTCAAATTTCTAACAAGATTGCTAATATATTCTAAATATAAATTTTTAGCATAGCGAGTTATTGCTTTTAGTTGGATCATTAAGATCGCAGCACTAATGTTCTTAAAGCATAAAATGTTTAATAGTAAAGCGTGTTCAAATGCAAAATTTAACATACCAAATTTTTGAGGTAGTAGAGCATAGTGACCAAGACTATTAAAATTAGCTTTATTTTGAATAGTTTGGATTTCAGAATTATTTAAATCAACAACTCTAGTTTTTGGACTAATATTTAATTCATTTAAGAATAATTTAATTTTTTGGTCGGATTCACCACCTAATCCATTAATATAAGGTAATATGCTATTTTTTAATCCATTTTTTATCGATTCATGCATACTTCCAAATAATATTAAACCCTCTTTATCTTCTATAAGTTCTTCGTCTATTAACTCTTCATATATTTCTCTGTTGAATGATTTAAGCTTATCCATTGACTTTAGCGAATCTCCAGCTATTCCTATAATAGTTAGCCAACCTTGTTTTATGACAGATGCCTTAATTTGCTTAGCAAACATATAAGCCAAAGTTGCACCCGCTATGTGATCAAGTCCATCATAACCATGAATAGTTGGATTTACAAAAAAAAGGTTTTCAGGATAGTTATCTCGATGAAGATTATCTTCTACTTCATGATGATCAAGTATAAAAAAGTTTTCTTTTCTTTTATTAATGATTGGAATTAAATCATTTAGATTAGAACCTACATCGGTAAAAATAAAAGCCGTTTTATCAGTTTGCCTTTTAGAGAAGATACCATCTAGGTAGTTCTCCCAAGAAACTGATCTATTATATATAAAATAATCATAATCCATATTCAATTTATGTAAAAGATTTTGAATAATATGTAAACTACTTATCCCATCAGCATCATTGTGAGAAATGGCAATAATTCTATTATATGAATGATCTATAAATTGATCAACTGCGATTCCAAGATCTTCTAAAAACTTATTTTTATCTTGTTTCTTAGCCATTTAGATCATTTTATATTAAAAATTCAAAAACACTATATTATTAAACTGAAATATAATTTAATAATTAATTTAAAATTTTAGTTATTATACCTCAAGCCTTAGTGAAAATTTATTCTAAATAAAGTTAATGATTATAAATACTTGGATTTAGAGGGAAATTAAGATAAAAATTAAAATCTTAGGAAAAATTATTTAATCTAATTTAATTTTTTGTGCTAATTAGTTTGACATTATATGGTTAAATATGGTTATTAATAAAGGGAATATAAAAATTAAAAATTTAATATTCTTCATACTTGTATTACTAATTTTTAGTACTTTAGTTCCATTCTTTTCAATCATTTTTACCAATTCTAATATTTATGATAATCAAGATAATCTTAAAATTAATGATTTCTCTAAAGAGGACTATAGCCCTATAATTGAAGAAAGAAAACATGGCCTGGGAAATATAACGATTTATAATATGACTTTTAGTGGGCTAGAGAAGGGACACTATATTTATAATGCAAGTTATCCCCTTCTGTGGTATGATTATGATTCAGGTGCATTGAATATCACTTCCAAAGAGATAAAATTTATTGAAACAAATGAATCAGCAAGAATTGACAATTTAAATAGTGATCTAATAGATAGAAATGAGATAAGGGTAGAGTTAAATGAAACCCTAGAAGTATGGTATGATAATCCAAATGAAGGATATTTGATTTATCGTCCTCGTTTGTATCCAAGTTATTTAACTAATTTTTATGTTTTTGATGACACAGATATTTTAGAATTGACTGTGGACACTGACTATTATATTGATGAAAGTGATTTCTTAGTTTTCGATTATAATGATTATTTTCAACAAGGAGCTACCTTCAATTTTAAGATGTACCTTATTTGGGAATATGATTTAACCATAGATCCTTGGAGCCTAAATCAATATCCAGATAAATTAAATATGACAAAGGTAGAACAGAACTTTAAAGCTAATTTCAGTTATGAATTTACGTTAACTGGACAAATGTATGATGCAGACACCAATCAAAAGAGAACTACCGAAAACGTAAGTGTTGCCTTGAATGTTTATCTTCCTGACAGAGATTTATTAGACAATCACAGCCTTTTATTAAATAATCAATCCGTTGTTATAGACGATCATCTAAATTTTGATAAATCTATAAACATAACTTTGTCAGATTTCTTTTTTGCTAATGAAAGTTGGTTTTTCCTGAATTTCACTGCTAATTATATGGTAAGATTTATTGAACCCGTTTCTAAAACATGGGCTATTGATAGATTAGTAGCTTTAAGAAATATTCGAGAAAGAATTTATTTTCCATCACTAATCTCTGGACCTAAGCATATTTATTTAAGCTTTTTATCTATATATGAACCCGCTACTTTATCAGAAGATATATTAAGTACTGTTTCGTTATTTGAAAGGGAAGTGTTATATTTTGATGAAAACATTACAGATAATGGAGGTGTAAGGTTAAAAGTAGAATTACCGTATATGCTAGTGGGGGAAACATGTCCATTTAGTGTTAATTATATTGCTGTAGGTAAGTTAAGAATAATAGTTACTGACAATATTAAGATGCCTATTATGGACTTAAAATTGCGTATTTACTATTATGACTTAAATTATGGAACTTATATATCCAATAACCGAACTCAACCTATTGCACCTTTGAAAACTAATGAAAATGGAGAGGTTTCATTATATAATGTTCCAAAAGGGAATTATACGGTTGAGGTTTACCAATATGGAAATTTAATAATTAGGACTAATGTTAGTACTTATAATGAAATTAATTACATTTATACTAATATAATGCATATTCCTATTTGGATATTGATATTTGGGTCAATAAATGGATCTTTTTTAATAATAGGAATTATAGTCTATCTTAAAAACAAAAAATCGCGATAAAGTAACTTGATAGTTATCTTCTGTGATAATATTGAAGATTTTATGCGTTTTCTAGAAAAACGAGCTATGACTGAGATATTTTATGAATTTAAAGAAATTAAAAGTCAATCAGATTTATCCAGTACAGCTAATATAGAAATAATTCTGCATTTTCTCGCTAAAGTTGAAAATAGTCTGATATTATATGAAACTAAACAATTAATTTCAAAATCCAAAAATTCTGATAACGATAAGGAAGTCATTCATACTTTGAAAAGTGTATTTCAAAATGTAGATCCATCAATGTCTCTAATCAAGGGGAAGATTCGTGAGATTTTTCTTTCTTATTTTTAATAAATTAGTTGACCTTTTTATACTTATAGACATTCTCTTAGTTTTAATTAAATATTTCACCATATCCAATTAATCTATAGCGTCTATTTATTATTCTGGATATAGCAAATATAAAATTTTCTGGGATACAAATAGGAGGATTTAATTTAAGGATAAACGAGTTTTTTAAAATTTTAGTAACAGTTCCAGCTGTTTTTTCAGTTCCAACAACTAATAACAATTTTTCGTTATGTTTAAGTTCAATAACTTTAATTTGCATCTCAGTACCGATTACACGTTCAAGTAGATTAACTTTCAATTCCACTTCAGTAAGAACTTCGGGTAATGCTCCTGGTTTCCCAATTAAATGCCCTATTAGATGATCTCCTTTAGTTAAGGATGGATCCAATTTTGTTCCTAATCCTATTAGACCGCCAGGTTTAGCATTCTCAAGATTATTGTTCCCTTGACTTATACTTACGATAGTTGATTGTATAGGCATATAATTATTTTTTATGCGAATACCAGGGCGTATCTCTATTCGATCCCCAATATTAACTTTCCCTTTTAATACAGAACCGCCTATTACTCCTCCTTTTAAATCTTTAATTTCTTTTCCAGGGCGATTAATATCAAATGATCTTGCAATTAAAAACTGAAAGGATTCATTTTCATTGGTTTCTGGAGAAGGAATTATTTCTTCAAATGCTCTTACAATAAGACCTAAATTAGAGTTAAAGACAGCTGAGATGGGTATGATTGGAGCATTATCAGCAATAGTTCCCTTAATAAATTCCTTGATTTGTATATAATTTTCTAAAGCTTGTTCTTTTGAAACGGCGTCAATTTTATTTTGAATGATAATAATATTCTGTATCCCGGCGATATTTAAGGCCGCTAAATGTTCCCTTGTTTGGGGTTGTGGGCAATCTTCATCTGCTGCAATTAATAAACATGCTCCATTCATCAATGAAGCTCCACTTAACATAGTCGCCATTAATATTTCATGCCCCGGTGCATCAACAAAAGAAATATTTCTTTTAAACTCTAATTCATTTTTACATTTTAAGCATGTGAATCGTGGTTGGCCCTTTACTCTTTCTTGTTCAACCATATATTTTGTAAAATATAGGTCACAAGTAGGGCAGTAAAGAATTGTCGCATTCGAATACCCTAATTTTATAGATATACCTCGCTCTTGCTCCTCTGAATGTCTATCTGTCCAATCTCCTGTAAGTGCCTTAACTAGTGTAGTTTTTATGGGAATTGGCTAAATGACGTAATCATTCCATGATCTACATGACCTACGAGCCCTATATTACATTCTGCTTGTTGTACAATTAGCTCTTTAAGATTAGGTCCTTTTTTAGCTGACACTTTTTTTGATGGTGGAGCTTGTTTTTCAAGTTTTGGGAGTTCTTCTTTTACTTTTACGCTTTCTGTTTCAAGTAAGTTTTTAGCATTTTCAATATATTTAGATGCAGTTGCTTTTCCAATACCTTTTATTTTTAATCCTAATAATTCTTTAATGGATAATTCAGCTAACTTTTCAATTGAATTAATACCTGCTGATCTTAATCTCTCTGCTGTTTCATTACCAATGCCTTTTACATTTTCTAAATTATAAACCATTATTATTTATCATTCTCAATTATAAATATTTTTTACGAATTTTATATAATATGAGATGTTTCAAATACATGTTAGGATTAAATAAAAATTGATTTAAATTAACCTAATAGATACTAATTTTTTACTTTATTGTCCTGATAGTTTTAATTCCACCAGGTTTTTTGTCAAGTTCTTTATATGAAATTCTTAGTAGACTATCAACATAAAAGGTTGATAATTTTCCGCAAGATTTATCTTCATGAATAATATAAACTGGAGCAGGATATTGACTTGTATCAATATCTCCTAAATCTATTCTAAAAATAATTTTCTCATTACAATGAGGACAATAATTAAATCTAATAGGCATTAGATGATCGTTTCTTTTTTTTTAAAATCAATATATTCTTATTTATACACTTTTATTACTAGTAATAAATAAATGATTATTAATTCTTTAGTATTGATAAAATATGCTAAGAGCTTCTCCTAAAAAATTTTTATATTTGTTTATTATTCTTTTCTTATTGTTTCCATCGATTATTCTTAGCTATAGTCAATACTTTGCTGTTTATAATGATTCTTATATTTCAGAAGAACTGAATCTTTATAGCAGTGATCCTGATATTGATTTATCATTTTTACCTGAAATTGATTACACATCATTGGAAAATGATTGGTATTATCCAAAAATTGAGATGTTAATTATAGCACCAAACAAAACTGATTTTGTTGATACTTTAAAACCTTTAATGGATTGGAAAAATGAAAAAGGAGTTAAAACAATAATTTTGAGCAATTTTTCGGATTATGATGGCAGAGATGACCCCGAAAAGATTCGAACTATGATAAAATCATATTATGATGAAGAAAATATTCGCTGGGTTCTTTTAGCTGGGGATGCTCAAAATGATTTAATTCCTATAAGAGAAGTATATAACCCTGATGTTGTAAGATATGTTGGAAGCGAAAGTTCAGGAATGGATAATTATTACAAACCTACAGATTATTATTATGCAGATCTTACAGGTACTTGGAATAGTGATGGAGATTCAAGATGGGGAGAAGCTCCACAAGACAATTTATATAGGTATGATGAAATTTCATGGGTTCCAGAAGTATATGTTGGTCGATTTCCTGCTGACACTGTTGAAGAACTTGAGATAATGGTAAATAAAACTTTAAAATATGAGATGAATCCCTACAATGAAATTTGGATGAATAGAATGTTATTAGCTGGAGGAGTTTCTAGTTATTCTCCACAGGAATACGAAAGTCGATTAACAAGTTATATTATACAAAATTATGTGAATTTAGAGATGAACTCTACTCATTTAGTAGAAGAAGAAGGAAATCTTACACGTCCAGAACTCTGCCTTCAATTCAATAATGGTTATTCTACAGTCATTATGGCAGGACATGGAGACCCAACAGCTTATTTTCGTAATCCGAATACCAAAGGATATACGGATACTGATGCTAGATCAAGTTCTAATATTAATATGCCTTCTTTAGTTTATATAGACGCTTGTTCTACCTCTAGCTATGATTATAATGATATAAGTATTGGAGAGACTCTAATAAAGCAATTGAACGCTGGTTCTATTGGAGTTATTGGAGCATTAAGAGTAACTTGGTATTTTGAAAACGATATTAACCTTGAAATGCTAAACCGTGGAAATGCCAAGTTATTTTGGAAGGAATTTTTTGAAGAAAAAAAGTTTCAGCAAGGCAGGGCATTATACGATTCTAAAGTCTCATATATAAATAGCGATTATTATAATAGAGGAGAAGGATCAACAAATTATGATTTTGAGCGTAAAAATTTATTGACTTATTGTCTATTAGGGGATCCTGAGGTTGATATTTACACTAATAAACCAAAAAGAGCAAGTAATCCCTTTAATCAAAATATTTATGAAGGACAGTTAGTTTCTGTTGAAATTAGAGACATTTCTAATAATATAATTCCATATGCGAGAGTTCATTTTAGAACTACTGATGGAAAATATTATACTGCATATGGTAATAAAGAGGGTATCGCAAAGTTTCGTGTTCCAACACAGGTTAATGAAACGTACAACGTAACAATTACAGGACACAATTTAATTCCATCTTACTTTAACTTTACTACACTTTCAGATGGTAATAAACCTGAATTGTCCAGATTAGTGTATCTTCCAGAAAATCCTTCAGTTTCAGATAATATGTGTTTCAATATAGAAATTCATGATAATCAATCAGGGATTGAAAGTGTATATTTATTAATTTCTGAGGATCAGTTTAACAAATTTACATATTTTAAATTATCAAATAGTATTCAAGAAGATGAGAGGAATTTTAAATTTATTATAGACAAATTAGAACCAGGTAATTATTCGTATATGATCATTGCTCGAGATTATGCTAATAATACCAATGTTTTTTACAATGAAACTTATACATTTCAAATTCCTAAACCATTAATAAACTATATGCTAAATATCTCTTTGATTATAATTATAAGTATAGTAGCAATTTCCGTAATTTTTGTAGTTTATGGGATCAAAAAACATTCTCGTATTTTAGACCGAATAGAACATTCAAATTAACCTGAATTTAATTTTCATTATTTTTTTGAGATTCTTTCTTTAAATCAAATAAGTATTTCATGGATCTAGCGGTCGTTAACAAACCTTGACAGATTAAAGCTAATGATAAAAAAAAAACAGCAATAATATCATTAAAAACTAATAAAAACACAAGAACAAAGATCCCTGTTAATGTAAATGTTAAAATATATGATATTTCGCTTAGAATAATTTGCCATCTCTTAGTTTGTTTTAAACGTGATTTAAGATCTTCATAATATTGCTCCTCACCAATTTGCTTAGTATTCCAGCTTCCCATAATATTATTAGCAAATAAGAAAAGAGACCAAATAAAGATAAAAAATGCTAGGTAAATATCTAAAGACCCTAAAACAATAATAGGAGTTTGTATTAATATCACTCCTCGCCACCCTATACGCCTTGCTAATTTATTTGTCTCCAGTTTAAGTTCTTTTGATACATATCTCGTACTAAGTATATCAAGCAACCTTCCAATAATCACGATAAATGCATTTATTAAATACCAATACCAATCCGCATCTCGCATTATCAGTTGAAATATCAACTTTACAAGCACCTCTCGATTTATTCCTTTTAAAGTTAATCTTTTAGTATGAAAAAATTTAATTACTAGTCTTTATTATTTCATTTACTTATAACCATATAGGAAGGTATTTTTTAATAAAATAACCGTACTTATAAAATGGTTAGTATAGTTTAATACCACATAATCAGCTGCTAGCTAAGCGCCGGAAGTTAAACTCGTTTACGTTGTCCAATAGTACTGCTGTTGCGATCAGTGGGAAATGGCAAATTGTGAGTTCGCTCACGGTCATGTTACTCGAGGAAAATACCCGGTCCCATCCGAAAAACCAACTATTTTCGAGGTGGTTCGGGATCCCGGAAACGCTAAAAAAAATGTGGTTTTTAGGATATCTCTTTCTTTTACTTATCTAAAAATAATTTTTTTAAATCATTTATTATATCAATATATATTGCAGAATTATTCTTTATTTGATAATATTCATGCCAAAAAAGTATATAGTTATTTTTAAGACAATTGGGAGACACTGGTTTTGGATTCTTGTATTAATAATTATCATTCTAACTATATATAGAGAATATATAGCTGCTATAGTATTAAGTGTGATTTTTATAGTTTTTTTTCTTTTATCGTATATACCAGCTTTATTTTTCAAAAATAGACTAATAAGACTCATGAAAAAGTATTATAGAATTGAAGATACTATAATTGCTAAAAAGCTAAAGAAAAAAATTAATAAAATCAGAGAGGAGATGTTTGATTTGTCGCAAAAACAGGAGAAGAAAAATTGGCTAATCACTTTTCTAAATAAACAGTATATATATTATCATGAACAGTCAATAGCTAAATTTATGGAATTTTACAATAAAGGTTTTACCGAAAAAGAAATCTTTGAAGGATTACAAGATTTTGAACTAAAAACGAGGGTAGAAGTTAAAAGTATTACAGAGAGTCTGATTAGACTTAGCAGACTTAGTGAAAGAGAAGTTTCAGTGAAAGAACATAAAGAAAAACAGAGATTTGCTTAATTCAAGATTTTTTCTCATTATTTATCTTCTTCTTTTCCTTTTTTCCTTTCCATCTTTGATCATCTTAAAATAGTTTATTGTATAACCTAGTGATACAAATCAAATAGTATTTATAGATATAATAATTAAAAAAAAAAAGATTTAAAAAAAAATAGTAAATAAATTTCTAAAATTAATCTATATCTCCAAAGTTCAAATTAAAATTAAAATATTTCCTAACTGGCTTTTTTACATTCCATACACAGTTTAATCCTTTTTCAAATTGGACTAGATCGCCTTTTTTGAATTCTATCTTATCTCCAGTCTCAGAATCGGTAACTTCTACTTCTCCATCTAGTATATAGCAAGTTTCAGTATCACCATAAGACCAATCAAATTCGCTTACTTCTTTACTCCAAGTCCCCCAAGATTTAACCTTAAGTTTTTCTAGTTGCTCTTCAGATGGCACTTTCTTTTTCATTTTCATTTTTATCGCACCAAATCTAAAAATTAAATTTTATTTTTCAAATAATGAACTGAGAGAAAATATTATGTGAAGATTAAAAAAGTTTATTTTGAAATTGTTTTATTAATGATGTATAATTGAAAAAACAAAAAAATCAAAAATCAAAAATTATTAATTTACTAAATTTATCTTAAAAATATCTTAAAGCAATCTCAAAATTAAGAATAATATAAATTTATCAAAAAATTATAGAAATAAAAATTTCTAATGGGTCAGTCCTGACACTTTATAAAGCAACCAAGGTTATTTAAAGTTAAATTGGATCAACCAATTATGTGATAATATCGTGGCAACGAAATATATACTCAAAGTTCTCACTGCCGGAGATGGAGGTGTTGGAAAAACTACGCTACTTCATAGATATGTGGAAGGAAAATTCTCAGCAGAAACTAAAATGACGATAGGTGTGGAATTTTTCCTCAAGGAGACTATAATCGATGCCAAGCAATGCACATTACAGCTTTGGGATTTTGGAGGTCAAGAGCGTTTTAGGTTTCTTCTTGAAAGCTATGTATTAGGTGCAAAAGGAGCACTCCTCATGTTTGACCTCACGAGACCAATTACTTTAGAGAATCTTGAACAATGGGTTAATATTGTTAGAAAAGGTGACCCCAATTTACCTATTCTTTTTTTAGGAACTAAGCATGATTTAGAAGATGATATCCAAGTAGACGATAATTATGCAAAGGAATTTTTAGAAGTATATAATTTGATGGATTATCTTAAGATATCTTCAAAAACAGGTGAAAATGTTAAGAATGTTTTTGATATATTAACAAGAAAAATATTAGAGCGGCAAATCTATTGAGATCTAAACATAATTTAATTATTTTAGATTCCAATTTCATTCTTCTTCCTTTTCAATTTAAAGTTGACTATCTTAATGAGATTAGATTAAATTTAGAAGGAGAGGTAGAATTTATAATATTCAAACAAATTCTAAAAGAACTTGAAGCAAAACAAGTTAGAGAACCTAATGCAACAAAATTTCAAAGAGAATTTAAATCAGGATTGTCCTATTTGGAAAAGAATAGAAATAAATATGACATTACCTTTCTAGATGAAACCAAAAAGGTAATTGAAACTACAGACGATTTTTTGCTGAGAAAAGCAATTGAGTTAAAAATTGAAAACCAACTTATCTTTCTAGCAACAAATGATTCCATATTACGAAAAAAAGCGGGAGAATTTGGATTAAATAGCATATTTTTAAGACAAAAGAAATATTTATCCTTTGAAAGACATTAAAAAAAATTTATTACTTTATTATTTTTCACTAATTATAACGATTATTTTTATAAGATAATAGTAAAAGTACCAATAAAATGATCAAATCGAAAGTACTAAAGACTATAATCGCTGGAGATGGAGAAGTTGGGAAAACTACGATGCTTCACAGATATATTAAGGGTAAATTTATTGAAGGGCTACATATGACCATTGGTGTTGAATTTTTTCTCAAAGAATTAGAATTAGAGGGAGAAAATGTGATGCTGCAAATCTGGGATTTCGGAGGTCAAGAACGTTTTCGATTTCTTCTTAAAAATTATGCTAGAGGCGCAAAAGGAGCACTTTTAATGTTTGATCTCACCCGGCCAGTTACATTAGAAAATTTAGATCAATGGGTGGAGATTTGTAGAGATGAAAATCCAGAATTACCTATAATCTTTTTAGGGACTAAATTAGATTTATTTAATTTAATTACTGTTAAAGATGAATTTGCCTTAACTTATAAAGAGAAATATAATTTATTTGATTTCTTGAAAATATCATCTAAAACAGGCGATAATGTCGAATTAGCCTTTGAGTTGTTAGCAAAAGAGATTATTAAAGGTCTTTAAGAAATTATGCTTTCTTTTAATTAAATTCTATTTATTAGTATAGCATTGATATTCTCTTTACTTAATTTAACGGGATTATTCTTTAACCCTGCATTTTCTACGATTTTATCAACATCCTCCTTTGCTATACCATATTTACCTAATTTATCAATTTTTAATTCTTGAGTCCAGTTATCAAGTATTTCAATTAATATAGAACAATATTTATCGATATCTCCTTCTTCTTTAAAATTTTCACTGATTAATAATGCTCCAATCTTAGCATGTTTTTTTAATGCTCCTTTTCCAGCAGGACCTTGTTCCTGTAACATTTTTATATTCATTTTAGTTGCTTCAGCAAGGAGAGTACCACATACTACGCCATGAGGAATTTTGAAAAAACCTCCTATAGGCGAAGCTAATCCATGAATGATTCCTAATCCCACATTCGCAAGTGTTATCCCTGACATAAGAGATCCATATGCCATAGAAGTACGAACTTCAATATTGGAAGCCCCATTCGAACATGCAGATATAATATTTCTACTTATATATTTCATTCCACTAAAAGCTAAAGCGTCAGTTATTGGATTTCCCTTTGATGAGACATATGCCTCAAGTAATTGGGTAAAAGCATCCATTCCACAAGCTGCTGTAATTGACATTGGACAAGAAATCATAAGTTCCGGATCAATAAAAGCCACATTCGGTATTAGATTATCATGACGAAGTGATTTTTTAAACCCATTAGGACCCACTTCACTAATTACCGCATTTTTTGTGGCCTCACTTCCAGTTCCAGATGTTGTTGGAATAGCAATATATGGAATTTTTCTACCATCATGAGTCTTATTACCAATACCTTCAAGATAATTCTTAATTGAATCAGGTTTAGGAATCATAGCAGAAATTGCTTTCCCAGCATCAGTCACGCTCCCTCCACCTATTCCAATGACTAAATCAATATTTTTATTTCTAAATTTTTGAGCACATTCATCTATAAGAGCTGGAGATGGTTCACTAGAAACTGAAATTGAAAAAAAGTTTATTGATTTATCTTCCAACATGGAAATAATCTCATCCCATTTGCCATATCGTTTAAGGGAACTTCCACCTACTACAATAAGTATATTATTTCCAAATTTCGGAAAAATTTTGTAAAGCTCTCTTAATTTTCCAGCACCAAAAATTATATGTGGAATTCTCGCAAAATTAAATGACTGTATCATAACGTTTATCACTACCCTTTCAATCAATTCATAAAATCTGTAATATTTATATCAAATTAACATAAATAAAAATGCATTATGATTAATTTAGATTTCAAACCATTAATTTTTTTATAATAAGATTTATAATTTAATTTAAATAATTCGATTTATAATATAATAAAACCGTAGGTGATTCACAATTAAAAAGGTTCATGAATCTGATTTTAAATATAGAGGTGGAGATTCTGGTGTAAAATATCTTATGAGGGGTCCTTCGATTGATTGGGGAGTAATTCTACTCAAGTCTGGTAAGTTAATGGCTGATATAGCTCATGGTCATAATATAATAGATGAAACGTTTTATTTCATGGAAGGGGATGGTATAATGATAATAGATGGTAAGGAATATACCGCCCCTCAGGGAAGTGTATTTTTATGTGAACCAAAAGAAATGCATAATATAAGAAATGACTCAGATAAACAAATAAAAATTGTGTTTATCAAAGGAGATTATAAACCGGATGATAAGATTTAAGTTTTAGCAAAAGTTCAAAAATTAAAAAGAATTGGGTAAATTAAATGGGAAAGAAGAAAAGACAACCAAAAAGAGGGCGTGGAAGGCCTACTGGAGTGCCTGTAGTTACCAGAGTTAAATTCCCAAATAAAAGGATGGGAGAAATGTTTGGGAGAGTGGTAGATATTTATGGAAATGATCGAATGCAGGTTTTTTGTGAAGATGGGAAACATCGTATTGGCAGGATAAGAGGAAAAATAAAGAAGAGGGTGTGGATTAGACGTGGTGACCTTGTTATTATAAATCCGTGGTCGTTCGAGACGAACGTGAAAGATAAGCTGGGTAAATGCGAGATTTCTTGGAGATATATGAGGCATGAAATTTCTTGGCTTGAACGCAATAAAAGAATTCCGGAAATATTAAAGCTTGATAATATCCCTCTTTAATGGATGCTTAAATAATTTTAGTTATATTTATTATTGAGGATTGAAACGAATTTTTCTAGTTCTTTTTAAAAAGCAAAATTTTAAAATTTATTAATTCCTTACTATTTTAGACTTTTTTTTCTAAATAATTAAAAAATCCTAAATTCAAATAAGATTCGTGAAAAGCAATGGTAGACCAAGAAGAAAATTCAAAAGAAAAAGAAATTAAAGAAAGTGGTTTAGATAATATTTTTAGTGTAGAGGATATTAAGGAAAAGGAAGATTTAACAACTCTATTTGCTGTTAGAACAACTATTAATCAAGAAAGTAACATCTTAAAGCAAATTTTCTATCGGTTTAAGATTCTTGATGTAATTCCTGATATCAGAGCAATGCTTGTATCTCCTCTATTACCGGGTTATATATTCTTCGAAGCACCTCAAAAGAGGGCAGTGCAAATAGCAGTTCAAGGCATTCCACATATTAAAGGAAGAATAGTACAGAATATCGAGCTTAGTGAACTTAAGCATGTATTATTACCTAGAAGTGTGACAGAATATTTAGAGGAAGGAGATACAGTTGAAATTATAAGTGGTGTCTTTGAAGGATCAAGAGCACTAGTTATGCGGATGCCACATGACACAAGTTCCAGTGAAGAAGTCGTAGTAAGATTATTGCAAGAGGAAACTCCAATTACAATTAAAATTCATGGCGACTATTTAAAGTTAGTAGAAAAGAAGAAACCAGTAGAAGAACCAATACCCAAAGTGAAAGTTACAGAGCAATCAATAACAGATATAGAGAAAGCAATAACTTTCGAAGAGGATTTTGAGGAGTTTGAAGAAGAATATACAGCAAGTTCTAAAGGTGAAAAGATTGAAGAATACGCGGAAGACGAGGAAGATATAGAGGAAGATGATGAATGGGCAAAATTTGAAGGTTTTTAGATCATAGAATTAAAGAATCTAATTAATATATTCATGTTTCTTATTTTTTCGTTAATGAAGAAAATTATTTCGTTAAGTTAATAGATAATTTATTTATGTTTGTTGCGTTCACATTAAGTAATTAAATCATACAAGAATTTTTATAGATTAAATATTATTTTAAATAATAAGGTATTGAATAATTAAACTTACTAAATCAGTTTTGACCTAAATGATTAAGAATATCTTCATAATGAAAGGTAATACTGGTGAATTAATTTTCTATAAAACTTATGAAGATATTTTTAACATTAAATTAACAAGCAGTTTCTTGAGTGCAATTTTCTCATTTGTAAAGCAAACATTAAAAACTGAGGATTTATCTGAAATTGAGGTTGGTCCTTTTAGGTTCATATTCGAAATTGAAAAAATAAAGAATGATGAATTAATGTTTGCTTTATTCAGTGATAGAACAGATAATTTAGTTGAACTTAGAAATCAATTAAGGGAAATTAAAACTCAATTTTTAAATAAGTTTGATTTAAATTTACTTACTGATAATTTTGATGGTGAAATTTCTAAATTCTTTGATTTTGATGAAAATATCGTTAACATTATGGAAAATAGCAAACAACTAGTTCCAAAAGAAATTCAAAACGATTTAGTCAAAATTTTTAATGAGTTACATACATTCTCTTCATTTGTCATTTCCTCAGCCTTATTAACCCAAACTGGTAGGGTAATTATCTCCTATTTAGATCCTAATATTCTTTCTGAAATCATTAGGCTTTTAGAGGGTAGATTTCTAGTAGGTAATTTTAAAGTAAGTGAACTTATATCTTTAGAGGATTTTGGCATTCTTTCATTAGTAGGAATAGATGAACATTTCATTTCTGTTGTTCAATTTAAATCTAATTGTCCATTTGAAACAGGTCTTATAATATCAAAGAAATTTTCTAATCGTTTGCAAAAATTAATTTCTTAATTTAAACTTATTAAACCCAGAAATTAGGTTTTAAAAAAAATTAAAAAGTTAGATTATATTTTCTTAAGTAGATTTAATTAATTTTTAAATTTACAAAATTTAGTGTTAGGGGTAAAAAAAATAATGAAAAACACAAAATTTATGAACCAAGCTATTAATGATGAAATTTTAGCGAAATTAAGCCTTAAGAATCGATACAGTTTCTTGAATAATAACCTAATGCCTATATTATCTCCAGAACAATTCAATTATCTAAAGAGTGTACAAAAATTTTGCATGCGTTTTGAAAAGAAAAACAATATCATCCATGGTCCTGATGAGGATATATATGATTGGATCCCTGCTTTTGGGGAACAAGGGTATATTACAAGAGCTCATAACTTTGATATGGTCGATATAAATTATGATAATTATGGGGCAGTACCTGATTTTTTGAGATATCTCGCAATTGATATGTTTGATACGCAATTTGCTATGGGTAGTGGAGCAACTCTTTTAGCTATTAATCCGATATATGACCACCATGAAGGTGTCCCTGAGAGATTAGAAGCGTTAAAAGATTTAATTACAGGCAAATCTCCTGGGGCAATTCTAATAACAGAACCAGAGAGAGGTTCAGATGCTGTCCACCAATTAAGTGTATGCGAAGAACAAGCCGATGGTAGCTTCATCTTGAATGGAGAAAAAATTTACAATACTAATGCGCCAAAATCCAAGTGGGTTGTTGCATATGCTACTGCTGAAAAAAACAACGGAAACTTGATGGCCCAATTTTTAATTAATACTGAATGGGATGGATGGCAGTGTGAGCGTGTCTATATTCCATGGGTCCCAAAACTTTATCTAGGACATGAAAAATTAGTAAATCTCAGAGTTCCAAAAGAATACATCTTGGGTGGCGTAGGAAAGGGTCGCGAGCATCTATTCGAGGGTTTAGTTCCTGAAAGAATTGGTATTGCATGTGGCGCAATTTCCCAATGTTGGGGTGCTGTTTCACATGCAGCTATTTATGCTAATATGAGAAAACAATTTGACCAAGAAATTCTAAAATTCCAAGGCGTAGGCTTCCTCTTGGCAGATCTTTGGGCAAAGACAACCAATTTAACTATTGGACTTCTAAAATTCGCAGAAACTTATGACGATAAGATGGAAAAGTTTGGTGGAGAAATCCCTCGAAATATTTCAAGAGCTATGGTAGCAAGTGCTTCTCAGTTCAAGTATCATTGTACAAATCTTTCCAAGGAAGTTTGCTATGAGGCAGCAAATCTAATGGGTGGAGCAGGTCTTTGTGACAATACTTTAATGCATGATTACATGAATATTTCAAGAATCCAAGAGATCTTGGGAGGATCCAGACAAATTCAGCAATATATTATGAGCATGGCTCTACGACAACTTTTCAAGATGCTTTAAAATTTTCTATTTTTTTATTATTACAATCATTAAAATTTTAATCTGAATTGATTTATTTTTTATTTGCATTTCTTTTTTCTTTAGAATAGATTCCATAAAAGTTATAGAATTTTAATTTGAAATAAAGTATTAAATAATTCAAAGATGAAAAGTATGTATGGAAGAATTTCTCAATATTGCGAAAAAAGCGTTCCCCCCAATATCTGGTTCAAAAAAGATAGAAGGTCTTAAAGAAGAGGTTGAAATCCTATGGGATAAATGGGGCATCCCTCATGTATTTGCAAAATCAATAGAAGATGCGTATTTTACACAAGGATACATCCATGCTCGTCATCGATTGTGGCAAATGGAGCAATTTCGTCGATTAACCTCAGGAACCCTTTCAGAAATAACTGGAGATGTGACTTTAGATTTAGATAAGCACTATAGAATAATAGGATTACATCGAATTGCAAAATTTTGCTCAGAACGATTACAGAAAGAACCTAATAATGAACAATTTTATTTATTAAAAAGCTATATAAGAGGGATTAATGCTGGTGTCAAAATTGCAAGAAAAAATCCACCTCTCGAGTTTTTTGTTCTTGATATAACCCCAAAAGAATGGAAAGTAGAAGATTCACTCTCAATCCTTAGTTTAATCGAATGGGGATTAAGTAGTTGGAATTATCCTTTAGAATTGCTGCGTGAGTATTTAATTAAAAAATTGGGAACTAATTTAGCTGATAAAATTATACCCCTTTATTTTGGTGCGAACTTGAAGAATTCAAAAGGAAGTAATGGTTGGGTAATATCTCCTAATAAATCAGAATCTGGATCAGTTTTGTTCGCGAATGATCCACATTTACCTCTAACTGTCCCATCTATATGGTTTTTAATTCATTTGAATTGCCCAGGATTCAATGTGATAGGAAGTTCTTTTGCAGGTTTACCTGGTGTGGTTTTAGGACACAATGAAAGAATCGCTTGGGGTTGCACAAATGTATGTGCAGATACTATAGATTTATTTAAACTTAAACTAAATCCAGAAAATAACAATCAGTATTTTTATAATGGAGATTGGATAGATTTTGAGAATATTGAAGAACCTATAACCATTAAAGGTAAAACTAACGCAGTACCATTTAAAGTATTAATGACTAAATTTGGTCCTGTTATTGAATATTTTGAGTCAGATAATAAAATATATAGAATTAACCTTCCTGATAAATATGCATTGCGCTGGTCGAGTTTTGGGGCAAATCTAGATGCAACTATAGAAGGCTTTTTTAAAATAAATAAAGCTTCAAACTGGGATGAATTTCGTGAAGGTACAAAATTGTTGACCATTAATCCACAAAATTTTCTTTATGGTGATATTTCTGGTAATATCGGGCATCAACATGGAGGAAAGATCCCCATAAGGGGGTATGGGGATGGGGCAACAGTCACACCAAGCACAGATGAAAAATATAATTGGGTTGGTCTAGCTCCATTCGAGAAATTATTTTCGGTTTATAATCCCAAACATGGTTTTGTATATACAGCTAATTATAATGAAGATAAAGCCCCAAATGGTGTACTAATTGCTCAGGACTTTATAGGATTATATAGACAAAAAAGATTAAAAAAATTACTTCAATCAAAAGAGAAATTTTCTAGCCAAGATTTTATAAATTTCCAGAATGATTATTTTACCGAAGAAGCTGTCGAACTTTTACCTTTAATGTTGAATTACATAAAAGAAAAAGCATCTGATAAAATAAATCCTGAGATTCTTTCTTTGTTGGAAAATTGGAATTATCATTTAACAAAAAAGAGTATAGGAGGTACAATATATAAAATTTGGTGCGAAGAAACTATTAAAAAAATACTTATTCAATATATCGAAAAAGATTTTCTAGAACCTTATCTAGCGAGTTGTCCTTTTGACCTGAAAAGACTATTTAACTTATATGATAATAAGAGTATAGAACTTGAGGAACTCCTTTTAAATACACTTGAAAAAACGCTCAATATCTTATCAGAAAGAATTTCTTCAGATTATAATAAATGGAACTGGGGTAACCTTCATAAAACTATTTTAGTTCATCCTTTCTCCCTTGTTAATGATGAAGCTGCGGCTTTAAACATCGGTCCGTTTAAAACTGGTGGTGATGGGAATACTCTTAACAATGGTTACTATGTTCCTTCTAACAACTATCAAGTTATTGTTGGGCCCTCTGTCCGTCTGATTCATGATTTATCTGATTGGGATAAATCAATTTGCGTTATCCCAGGAGGGCAGTCTGGATTACCATTTCATAAACATTATAAAGATTTAATGAAACTATGGGCTCGAGGCAAATATGTTCCGTTTTTATTTTCTCGTGATGCCATTACCAAAAACTTAGAAGGTACATTCAAATTACTGCCAATATAAATTAACTGAGTTTAAATTCTTTTGTTTAGATAAAGAATTAGAATATAAAAATGGAAAAAGTGTCGTGCTTTCAAGTTTATAGTAATAGTCTTCAAGATGGTCTACATTTTATGGTAGATAAAATTTGGATTAAAGATAATAGAATATTTTTTAGAGTTACAGAAGAAATACCTTCACAGAAATTCCATTTTAGGAAAGAAACTGGCAAAAATATTTACTCAATTCATGAAGAAGATCTTTTTAGTATTAGGTGCAGATTGTATTTTTGAAATTATTATTGAATAAAAATTAAAAGCTTAAAGAATTCAAATCTTTTTAAAAAAAATAAATAAGAGGATATAATAAAAACGTCAATAAATGACTCTAGGTTTGAGTTTTTTTAATTTTGTCTGATAATCTGGACAATTCTTACATTCTGGAATTTTACATAGAAGTTGAATTTTTGGCAGAATACATTTTTCATAGAATGGACAATTTAATAAAAGTAATTTTGATTTAGTTATTATATCACTAATCATAATAATATCACATATTTTCGAGGTATTTAAATAGAAAAAAGGACCAATTTGACTTTTTAAAAAATAGAGACATCCAAATTACTAATTCATTTTAAAATCTAATCTTTTTCTTTGATTTTTAAAGAGAAGTAATATCTGGGTGATAAGATAGGGATATTTTAAAATCAAAAGTTAAAATGAGAAATTTTATTCAGTCTGAAGGTTTATATTGTATCTTCGATGATACTCCCATGATTCAACTCTAATATTCCAATACGTCGTGTATGAAATAATGGAAAGCGATATGATTTATATTTGTTTAGAATGTGAAAATGAGTTTAAAAACGAGTTAAAAATTGCTATTTGTCAGGATTGCTTGGAAAAAGAAAAAGAAAATTTCAAAAAAGGTATTCTTTCCAAATATGTTACTGTAAACTTACTTTTAGAAAAAAAATTAAACCAAATATAATTAAACGCAGTATTTAGCAAAAATTAAAAAAAAAATAAGAGATCTTTAAGAATATTAGCCCAAATTAGCTTACTGACATCTTGTATAATTGTCTTAAAGCTAAACTCATGATATATTGCTGAATCTGTCTGGATCCTCCCACAATCTCTTGTATTCTTGAAATATTCAAATAATCATACATTAAAGTATTGTCACAAAGTCCTGCTCCACCCATTAGATTTGCTGCCTCATAGCAAACTTCTTTTGAAAGTGCTGTTGCTTGGTATTTAAATTGAGAGGCACTTGCTACCATTGCCTGAGATATATTTTTTGGAATTTTTCCACTAAATTTCTCTACTTTCTCATCATAGGCTTCACCAAATTTAAGAAGTCCAATTGTTATATTAGTTGTTTTTGCCCACAGATCAGCTAGTAAGAATCCTACACCTTGGAATTTTAGAATTTCCTGGTCAAATTGTTTCCTATTATTAGCATAAATAATAGCATGAGTTATTGCACCCCAACACTCTGCTACACTCATCATCGCAATAGCAATTCTTTCAGGAACTAATCCCTCGAAAAGATGCTCGCGACCCTTTCCTACTGGACCCAGAATATATTCTTTTGGCACCCTGAGATTTTGAAATTGCTCTTTACCTAGATATAATTTTGGTACCCAGGGGATCCCAACCCGTTCGCAATGCCATCCATCCCAATTTGTGTTAATTAAGAATTGAGCCATCAAATTTCCATTGTTTTTCTCGGCAGTTGCATAGGCTACAGCCCATTTGGATTTGGGAGCATTGGTACTGAAAATCTTTTCTCCATTCAAGATGAAGCTACCATCATCTTGTTCATCGCAAGTTGTTAACATATGAACAGCATCTGAACCTCTTTCAGGCTCTGTTATTAGAATTGCCCCAGGAGATTTGCCTGTAACTAAATCTTTCAAAGCTTCTAATCTCTCAGGGACACCTTCATGGTGGTCATATATCGGATTAATAGCTAAAACAGTTGCTCCGCTACCCATAGCAAATTGCGTATCAAACATATCAATCGCGAGGTATCTCATTAAATCTGCTGCTAAACCCCAATTTTCATAAATTACATCGACCATATCAAATGAATGTTGACGAGTTATATATCCTTGTTCCCCAAAAGCAGGGATCCAATCATAAACATCTTCATCAGGACCATGGATGATATTGTTTTTCTTTTCAAAGCGTAAACAAAATCTCTCAACCTCTCGTAAAAAGTTGAATTCTTTTTGTGATAATATAGGAGTTAAATTATTATTCAAGAACGCATATCGATTTTTAAGGCTTAATTTAGCTAAAATTTCGTCATTTATCGCTTGAACTTTAAATTTTCTGTTTTCCATTCTTATTTACCCAATTAGATTAATATTTTATTATCAAATTTAAATTAATTACCTAGTAGAATATGAATATATTTTAAAACTTTTTTTCTAAATAAAAGAAAAGAACTTAAATCTTAAGTAAAAAACGAGAATGCACGCTGGAAAAAAAAGGAAAAAAAGTATGATTTTAATTAATAAACATCTAGTTTCTCTTACTATTTTAGAGTATCTTGAAAAGTTGTCGTAGGGACATGCTCATAATATATTGCTGAATCTGTCTGGATCCTCCTACAATTTCACCTATTCTTGACATATTTATGTAATCATGCATTAAGGTATTATCACATAGACCTGCTCCTCCCATAAGATTTCCTGCTTCATAACAAACTTTTTCTGAAAGACCAGTTGCCTGATATTTTAACTGTGAAGCATTGGCAACCATCCCTTGACGTAGATTTCTAGGAATATTCGCATCACTGCCAAATTTTTCGACCAAATTATCATAAAAATTGCAGAATTGCACGATAGCACGTGTTAAATTTGTTATTTTTGCCCAGAAATCTGTTAAAAGGAATCCTACACCTTGAAATTTTAGAATTTCCTGGTCAAATTGCTTTCTCATATTAGCATAAATAATAGCATGAGTTATTGCACCCCAACATTCACACAAACTTTTAATTGCTATACCTATTCGTTCAGGAACTAGACCCTCGAAAAGATGCTCACGGCCTTTTCCTACCGGACCCAGAATATATTCTTTTGGCACTCTGAGATTAACAAGCGTCTCCTTGCCTAAGTAAACTTTAGGAACCCACGGAATATTGACTCTTTCACAATTCCAACCATCCCATGACGTATTGACTAAAAACTGAGCCATAGTATTCCCGTTATTTTTTTCTGCAGTCGCATAGACTACCGCCCATTTAGCTTTTGGAGCGTTAGTATTAAAGATTTTTGTCCCATTTAATAAGAAACTACCATCATCTTGTTCATCGCAGGTAGTTAACATATGAACTGCATCTGAACCTCTTTCGGGTTCTGTTATGCATATGCATCCTGGAGCATGACCTAAAACCAAATCTTTTAGTGCATCTAATCTCTCTGGTATTTTTTCATGATGAGCTTGAATAGGATTAATAGCTAATATTGTAGCTCCGGCTCCCATTGTGAATTGAGGATCAAAATTATCAATAGCAAGTGTCTTAAGAAATTCAGCCATTAAACCATGAGGTTCATAATTAAGATCTAGTTCTTCAAACTTATGAACTCTACAAATATAACCTTCTTTTCCAAAATCGGGAATCCACTTATAAATATCTTCATTTGGTCCATGAGTAATATTATGTTTCTTTTCATAATTAAGGCAAAACTTCTGCACTTCTTTGAAAAAAGCCAATTCTTCAGCAGAGAGAATTCCCATTAAATTTGTATATATGAATGAGTATCTATTTTTAAGGCTTAATTTCTCAAGAATTTCATCACTTATAGCTTGAACTTCAAATTTCCTATTAGACATTTTTAAAACACATTTTTTTGATTATTCATTTGATTTAAAATTTATTTGATAAAAGAGGATAATTATGTTATTTATTACTTTAGATAAAATAAATTTAGTTGGTTTTCTTTAAATAATTTCTTTTTTCAGTGTAAATATTAATCTTAAATTAAAATTACTTTCTATTTTTATACTATTATTGTAAGAAGTTAAGTAGAAAACAAGCACAAATTTTAAGATTCAAAAGTTTCAAGTGATCGGAACATTCTTCTTAAATTAATCGACATGATGTACTGCTGAATTTGCCTTGAACCACCAATAATTTCTTGAATTCTAGAGATATTTAAGTAATCGTGCATTAATGTATTATCGCAAAGACCAGCTCCACCCATTAAATTAGCACATTCATAACAAACTTTTTTAGATAACAATGCTGCTTGATATTTAAATTGAGATGCATTTGCCACCATTGATTGAGAAATGGTTTGGGGTAATTCTCCTCCATATTTTTTCATTTTTTCATCATACACTTCACAATACTTAAGCATAGCTAAAGTTAAATTTGTGGTTTTAGCCCATAGATCTGTTAAAAGAAAGCCAACTCCTTGAAATTTAAGTATTTCTTGGTCAAATTGTTTTCTTAAATTCGAATAGATAAATGCATGTGATAAAGCACCCCAACATTCACTTATACCTCTCATGGCAATTGCAACTCTTTCAGGTACTAAGCCTTCGAAAAGATATTCTCTTCCTTTTCCAACTCCCCCAAGAACATATTCTTTCGGAACACGTAGATTTTCAAGATGCTCTTTTCCTAAATATAATTTAGGAACCCAGGGGATCCCAACTCTCTCGCAATGCCAACCATCCCATTCTGTATTAATTAAGAATTGAGCCATCGTATTTCCATTATTTTTTTCTGCAGTGGCATATGCTACAGCCCATTTTGCTTTTGGTGCATTAGTATTGTAAATTTTTTCTCCATTTAAAATGAAACTACCATCATCTTGTTCCTCGCAAGTAGTTAACATATGGACCGCATCAGATCCCCTTTCAGGTTCTGTAATCAATAAACATCCAGGTGTTTTACCAGTAACTAATTGTTTCAATGCATCCAATCTAATCGGCATATTTTCATGATGTTCATAAATTGGATTAATACAAATTACTGTGGCTCCACCACTCATAGCAAATTGTGGATCAAATATGTCCAGTGCGAGAATTCTTAAAAAATCAGCAGTAAATCCATATTCTTCATAATTTAAATCAATGCATTCAAAAGCATGTTGACGAGTAATATAACCTTCTGCTCCAAATATAGGAATCCAATCATATATATCTTCTTCAGGTCCATGAGTGATCTTATTATCTTTTTCAAACTTTAAGCAAAATTTCTGAACCTTCTTCAAGAAATTAAACTCTTCTTGCGTTAAAATAGACATTAAATTACTATTTATGAAATTATATCTATTTTTCAAACTTAACTTGGCTAAAATTTCATCATTAATGGCTTGTACTCTAAATTTAGAAGGTTTTCGCATTATTATATTCACTTTTTTTTTATTTTAATATTTAATTTTGATAGTTTATTTTTTGTATTAATTTCTTTTAATCAATTAAAATAGTTTTAGTTTTGCATTCTCAAATTTCTGTAAAAAGGAGAGAATTAAAAATTAAAGTATAATAGATGAATAAATATAAATAAAATAAAATAAAATGTAAGATTTTTTATTTAGCTATTAAATTTTTACTCTTCTTCCTCTTCTCCTCCCAATAATTCTTCGATTTTATCTTCTAACTCTTCTACTTTCTCATCAATTTCTGCAATTTTCCTATATGTCTCACAAGTCTCGCAAGCATCATTTTCCTCACACTTGGGAAGAGTGTCGCATATTTCCTCTAATTTGTCTCTTTCCTCTAATAATTTTTCAACTTGGTCTTCAAGTTCTTCAATACTCATATTTCACACCAAAAAATGTTAAGATAAAAAAGAAAATATGATTTATTTTTTTTGCTATAAAAATTTGAATTATATAAATTAAGTATATTTAATTATTCAGAATCAGATGAACTATTAATGTGTTAAATTGATTAACGGAAAAGGAAGAAGAAACTGATTATTATTAATGCAATTATTACAATTGTTAAAGAAAGAAGGAAAAACTTTCTATATAAATGTGTTCTCTTTTTGATTTTATCATTTTCTTGATCTGGAGCCGTTTCAATTAAAATTTTTTTAGTTGGTGTTTTTTTTCTAATTGGACTTATTTTTGGAACTTCTTCTTTTTTATAGAGCCTTTTAAATTTCTTTCTGAAAGTTTTAACAGCCTTTTTAATTACATCATGAACCTCCTTTGGCAAATCTTCATCGGGTATTTCAAAATCTCGAGTCATAAAATCTAAACCAACAGTTAATTTATAGCTTGTTTCAAATTTCTTCCCAATAAAGGTTTTAATTAATGATGATTTACCAACTGCAGCGCTCCCCACAAGCAATATTTTAAATCTAAAATGATTTATATCGACTACTTCTCCTAATCTAGGCTGAAGATCTAATAAAGCAATAATAGCTAGTCGATTAAACAAATTATCTACATTTTCATTTTCTAATGCTGAAGTTTCAATATATTCAAATAAATGATGCTGGTTTACTTTTTGTATTATTCTTTTGCGAGGTATAGTTTCGCCTAAATCCTTTTTCAAGTCATTCTTATTTCCAACTAAGATAATTGGGACGTTTCCTGATCTATTCCTTATGTCATTAAAATATACATCAATATCATCAAAAGTATCAGGACGACTTAAGTCGAAAACTAATCCTATGGCAGCAACACCCTTATAGAAATCAGTTTTAAAGAAATCAAATCGTTCTTGTCCAGCAATATCCCAAAGGCTGAGTGTAATTTTCAAGTTGGAAATAAACTCCAATATATTTTAATTTCAGATAAAATTTATTTGTAAAATTTTTCTTTTCATTGAATATTTCTAGTAAATTATCAAAAATTAATTTTTATATTAATAAAAAGAATGTTAAAAAGATAAAGAAGGTTAGTTATTGGAATCCCAAACTCCTATATAATTATCCTTAATCTCATAAATCTTTTCAAATCCCATTTTTTTATATAGACTCTTAATACTTTTGTTATTGTGATCCCATGTTAATCGTTTTTTATAAGTATTAACTCCGTCATTATCAAGAAATAGAAAATCTATCAATTTGTATAGCTTTTCGGGAAAAAATTTACCAATTTTCAGGAATATTCTAATGAATCGAGTGTATGCTTTGATATCTTTTGGTTTTACGGCAATAGGTTCGCAAACTATTACTTTTCTCGCATGTATTTTGGCATTTTCCACTAAAGTAAAATGCGAAGGATTAATATGATGTAATATATCACATAAAACAATAACATCTACCTTTTCTTTCGCATAGTTATGAAAATCAAGAATGTTTTTTTGTTTAACACTAATATATTTGATTTTAGATTTTCCTCTCATCCAATCCTTCTTCAATTTATTTAAGAATCTACTGTTAATATCCCAACCTTCATAAATGTTTGACGGATGTAAAAATCTAGTAAGAAAGCCAGTTCCACAGGCTAGGTCCAATATATGCTTGTTTTTACCGATTAATTTTGAAATGGATAAATATTTCCTCCTGACATCATATATTTTGTTTGATAAGAAGTTATAAACTCTGCCACTTCGATACATTAGACTTCTAAATCCTTGGAGTGCTAATTTAAATATCATCGTTTAAAAAAATAAAAAAGAAATTAATAATTTATTATAAGCTTTAAGGAGGAGAAAGGTTTTGCATTTTTTCTTCAATTTCCTTATTAATAATCACTATTTTTTTTTCTAATGTCTTAAGCTCTTTACTAATTTCTTCGAATCTACTTTCTTGATCATTTAATTTCTTTATATATCTTTCTTTTAATGTAATTGATTGACTATCGGTCCCTAAAACAGCAATGTTTTCTCTCAGCCTTTCTTGTTCACTAGTCATTACATCTCGTTCTTCATGTAATTTTTCTCTTTTGTTTTTTAAATCATTTGAAGTCTGAATTAATTCTGCAATTTCTTTTAATTGTTGTTCGAGTTTTGGATCAATGAATTTATGTTTAACATAAAAGCCAACTCTTTTAATAATATCTTCCTTGGACCAATTCCATAAGTAATTGCTTGAGTAATTTTCTTTTCGTTCTTTAAGTTTAAAGATAATCGCATCTTTAGGTTTTAAAGTTATTTTAAAGCGCCAATAATTCTGTGTTTCTTCTGGATCAACAGGTTTTTCTACAAATTTGTAACCAGCGGTTTTAGGATGATCAAGATAAAGTTCTTTTTCTTCAGTGGTCTTGTTATTAATTTTATATTCAGTCATTAAATTAGTATAATAGTATTCATAGGAATAGCCACTCCCAAATGTTACTTTATGGACACTTAAATTTTCAGATTTTTGTTCATGTATTATAATTACAGCTTGTTCAACAGCATAATTTAAAAGTCTTGTATCTTCTTTATTCAAAAAGGGGATAATAGCTTCTCCTGCAAGATTATCATCATAGATTAATGTAGCAGGTCCTCTTTCTAGTATTAAATTTGTATTATTTGTTATTTCAAGACATGCATTAGGATTTTTATTATGTTCATTTTTATTATACAGCAATATTCGCTTAGCTTTGATTGCTTTGGTTAAAATTGGAACTAAAGCGGACTGTTTCCTTTTAATGGAAACAGGATTTGAAATATTATACTCAAAAAGCTCTCCTAAATCTTTAGTTTGAGTTTTCGTCTGAGATTTAACCTTATCCATTAATGCATCATCGGATATTGTAGCTCCTGTAACACCAAATCCGCCAGCTGCTCCTGCTGGTGGTGCAGATGGAGCAACTGCCATTCTTGCACGCCTCTTCATAGCTTTAAGTTTAGGTGCTGCTTCCGCCATAGTATATTCTTCAAATCTTTCCATTTCTAAACCCTCCTCTATTTCAGTTGGTCTAGCACTCAAAACTTTTGGTGGTTGAATAACAGGGCGTTGAATAAAAATCGGTCTGTAGAAATCGTATTTAAAAGACACAGGCATTCCTGCCACTAAAGATAATTCAATATCTTCCCAATCTTGATTTGTTGTATTTTCAATAAGACTCCAACCAGAAAGTAGACACTTCTGTTCTAATGCCTGTTGTTTGCTCATTATTAATCGATAAGATGTTTTCCAGATAGGGCTTTCTCGTATATAAGATACAAAAATACTTCTTTCAATATTATCTACTCCACCTGACTCACAATTAATTTTTATCTTTTTAGCATCTTTCTTCTTTCCAGCAATAATAGTGTCAAGAAAAAATTTTAAATCTTTTTTAATGTCTTCATTTAATATATTGAAGGACTTAATCTCTGAAAAGGGAATTTTGGTAATAAGATCATCATCTTGTAATATTATCAATAATTTCTCGATTATTTTTTCTTCTTTAATAAATTTTTCAATTTCTTCAATGCCCATTATCGTTCCTGAAGTTTGATTGCCCCCTCCAATTGTTAAATTAACTTTAGCACCTTTAATTTGTGTTATAAGTGAAGAAAACGAATCTTTATCAGGAATGTTTAACATGATTGATTTTAATAACTGTAAAGTCTCCAAAGCAGCATCATAAGAAATTGAGGATATATATCCTTTTTCACTAGTGTCTAATACAAAAAGAGATTTTAGTACATCATTCATCTCATCAACTTTAAATTCAAGTTCGAACGAATCTGTTCCTTTTATTATCCCTTCGAGAATATAATAAGAAACACCATGCTTGAAAATTATAACTTTTTTTACTTTTAATTTTGACATAAAATTATTATACATAAACAAAAATTTAAATGTTAATAAAGTTGGAAAAAGAAGGATTTAAAAAAAAATTCCTAAAATCCTATAAATTAATAAGACTTTTTACATATTTTTTTCTAAGATTTTGAGAGTGTCTTCTTCAATTGTTGCTTTTGGATGCTCTACGATAACATCAAGGAATTCACCATTAGCATTGAAGAAATAAAACGTAGGAATAGCTTTTAATTCAAATTTTGGATCAACTGCTTCTGGAGGAGATCGCTTTTTATGCCATATTGTCTCTCCTGGCTTATGTAAAGCATTTACCATTATTCCATATAGGATATGTAAGCTAATATCTTTACTTTTCATCAATTTTACTATTTTTATCATCCGAGGTACATTTCTAGAGCAATCTGGGCACCAATCAGCACCCAAAGCAACGATTTTTAATTTTTCGTTTTTATTCTTTAAATAACTTTTTATCTTTTCAAGTATAGCTGAATTTGGTTCATAAGCCTTATAGTTATTAGCAACCTTGTCTCCATAAGTTTTTAAGTATTCATCTGGAGTCATTGTTGGAGATACTAGATCATTCCATTTTAAATTCATTTGCGATTTCATATGTATTAAAGAAATTTCATTTTTTATAAAAATTCTTTTAATGATCTATAAATTTTTAAGCGTATTGATTAACTTGTAGAAATTTATGATAAAAAAAATATATGAAAATTAAATTCTTAATTATCGATGAAAATTATTCTTCAAAAGAAATGATGTGATTAAAATTTTAAAATCTTTTAGGGGAAAATTATTAAATGTAAACTTAACAAATCAAGAAGTCAAAATTGAATCATTAAATGAAGAATTTGCGAAAAGTTTCTTAGGAGGGGCTGGTTATGCCTGTCGATATTTATATGACAAGCTGGATAAAGATATAAATCCACTAGCTCCTGATAATATCTTAATGATTATGACAGGACCATTGAATGGCACATTTGCACCTAACACAGGAAGGTGGGTTGTTTGTTCTAAATCCCCTTATACTAACATGTGGGGAGAATCTAATTGTGGGAGTTGGTTTGGTGCTGAGCTTAAAAAAGCGGGATATGACGGGATAATAATATCTGGGGCTTCAGAAGAGCCAGTTTATATTGAAATTAGAGATGATAAAGTGGAAATTAAGGATGCTAAATTCTTATGGGGAAGAGGTACTGAATATACTACTATGATGTTAAAGGATATTTTTGGGGATAATCATGCGATGGTTGCATGTATAGGGCAAGCTGGTGAAAACCTTATAAGATTTGCTAATATCATATCTGAACAACGAGCAGCAGGTCGTACCGGTATGGGAGCTATTTTTGGTTCAAAAAAATTAAAAGCGATTATAGTAAAAGGAAATAATCTTCAATTAGATGTTCATAATAAAGATGAATTAAAAAAAGCAATAAAAGCAGCTAGGGACAATGTAAAAACTAATTATGGATCACAGGTATTAACTAATTTCGGTACTTCAGGAACAGTGGATCTGTATAATTCAACAGGAGAATTGCCTATTAAATATTTCACACTAGGAAAATGGGACAAGGCTACGAAGATATCTGGTATAACAATGGTCCAAACTATTCTTGTAAAAAATAGGTTTTGCCATTCTTGTGTGATTGGATGTGGCAGAAGAATAGCTATAAAGGAGGGGAAGTATAAAACTAAAGAAACTGAGGGACCTGAATATGAGACGATATGTGGATATGGAAGTTTGATTTTAAATGATGATCTTGAATTTATTTGTTATATAAATACAAAATGTAACGATTATGGGATTGACACTGTAAGTTCAAGTGGAATTATAGCTTGTATTATTTATCATTTTACTCTTGGAAATATTAAACCAAGAGATATTGATGGATTAAGTCCAAATTGGGGTGATACTGAAACAGTAGAAAAATTACTAAATAAAATTGTTTATAGAGAAGGAATAGGCGATATATTAGCAGAAGGATCTAACGCTTTTGGTAGAAAATTCAGTATTCCCCAAGCTGAGATAGCTACAATTAATGGATTAGAAATTACTTATCATGATATGCGCTCAAATTATGGTATGTCAATTGCCTATGGAATGGGTGCTGCTCATAAAGGACCTTCTCACAATTTATGTGACCTATATTTTGTATTGATGGGTTATCCATTTGAAGAAATTAATGCCCCTACAATAACTTTAGATACTTATGCAAACGATTTAGAGATGGCTAAATGCTGTTCAATCATGATGGATTATAGAGCGCTGTATAGTTCATTGATAATCTGTTCTTTTTGTAATCCATTGCCCTCTCAAATTGCCGCAATTATCAAACATGCAACTGGTTTAAAATTTGGTCTAGAAGAGATAAAATTATATGGTGAAAGAATACTAACTATGAAGAGATTGTTTAACTTAAAAATGGGGGTTACTCCAATGATTGATGAAGTTCCTCAAATATTATTAAAACCTCTTATTGAAGGTGGTTCGGCTGGAAAATCACCAGATTTTGAATTATTACGAAAAAACTTTTATAACTTTAAAGAATGGGATTTGATTACTGGAAAAATTAATAAATCTAAACTTGAATTCTTAGGTTTAGATAATTTATAAAGGTCTTTAAATCTTGTAGTTATGGTAAAAAGTTAAGATAAGCTCTTATTTTTAAAGATTAATCTCGCTAATAGATCAAAAATTTTACTTACATTTTCACCTGTTTTTGAACTACATTCTATAAATCCTTTCGCTTCCATTGATTTTGCTATTTGCATTGCTTTTTTAGTTGATATTTCTTTTAAATGAATTAAATCTACTTTACCCCCAACAAAGATAATCGGTAATTTATTATCTACTTCCTTATTAGCAATGGCATTATCCACAATCGCAAACCAATTATCTACATGGGCAAGTGAACCATAATTAGTAATATCATACATGAATATCGCACCATTAGCTCCTTTTAGATAAGAAGGAAAAAGAAATCTAAATCGTTCTTCGCCAGCAAAATCCCATATCTGTAATTTAACGAGTTCTCCATTAATTTCAACATCTTTTAACAGAAAGTCGACTCCTAACGTCATTGAAATGTCTTGTTTAAAAAGATTAGTTAAAAATCTATGAGTTAATGTAGTCTTACCTGTTCCAGAATCGCCAAAAATCACTATCTTAAAAGTGGAGCTGTATTCCAACCCAAATCCCTATAGAAACGTTATTATTATTATTAAATATTTAGTTAATTAGATAAGTAATTGTTTAACCTAATATACTTTATGATATCCTATTTTAAAAACATTATTTTCTAAATAGGGATTAATACGCTAGGATTAGAAAATAAGATACAATTATAAACTGTCTTTATTCATATTGTCTTTAAAAGTCATACTAAAAACATCATAATCTATAGAAATACAAATACAGAAAAAGATCGAGTTTATTATCATATAAAAATTCAAAAATAGGTGCTATATTTGGTAGGTACAGATATTTATTGTGGTTATAAAATTGAAAAAGCTCCCGAAACGCTCAAACCTAATGATAAAATTGAAGGAATTTTCATACTAGAAAACCGTGGTAAAAAAGAAAAGAAATTAAAGAAAGCATTTATTAGGATAAATGAACTATATCTTGAAAAAGTGATATATAAAGATCCTGAGACGGGAGAGGAGACTAAAAAATATGAAGAACGAAAAAAAACAATGAAAACTGAAGAAATTGTAAAAGGCGATAAACTTAAAGCGGGTGAAAGACAAGAGTTGGAATTCAAGATGAAAATGCCCAGCTCTTGGTCTAAAAAAAAGAAAAATAAAATTAAGGACTGGCGGTTAGAGATGTGGTTCGTTCAAAAATCAGCAATGGTTGCATCTCGAGGATCGCATAAAGACGATGCTACTTGCGTGCTACCGGTTAAAGGTTCAAAACGACCGCCTTCTTTTGGCGTTGTCCCAAAGAAAGAAAAGAAGAAAGACTAATATCTAATACACTTTTTATTTATTTTTTTAATTTTTTAATTATTTAGAAATATCTTAAGCTGAGATATTAAGAAGCTTTCTTAACAAGAATATTGCTCCATTTTTATCAAGGGGGGAATTATTATTTCCACAGCGCGGGCTAAGACAGCAAGCTGGGCAACCATTTTCAGCTTTGCAACTACAAGATTTAATTAAATTATAAGTAAGATTCAAAAATTCATTTAAATTAAAAAATAATGATTCTGATATTCCAATACCACCCCTATAGGCATCATAAAGGTAGATTATAGGTTGTTGCTTGACTGGATCAAAATCGATTGAAACTCCTCCTAGGTCCCAACGTGATATCTGAGCCAACGCTGGTGCTATGGCAATCATAGCATGTTCTATAGCATGGATAGTTCCTCCAAGG
The DNA here is from genome assembly GCA_019057865.1 of Promethearchaeota archaeon. Taxonomy (GTDB): domain Archaea; phylum Asgardarchaeota; class Lokiarchaeia; order Sigyniarchaeales; family SOKP01; genus Loki-b32. The sequence goes on along the minus strand of JAHLWP010000031.1, from coordinate 7,394 downwards.
TCATAACCTTCTAATTCTAATTCTTTTTGTAAATAAAAAGATATCAGAAAGAATAGAGCTTGACTCTCAAATTCAATGATTGGGATATCTTCTAAAGGATGTCTTGATTGAATTTCCTGTGTTAAAGTATTGATGACTTTATAGGCATAGTATTCATGTTCGACTTTCACATTTCCAAAGAAGGCTTCTATTTGGTCATTTGGACCTACTTTTTGTTGAGAAATTACTTCAATCGGAGTAATGTCAGTATGTTTTAAAGACTGAGTATAATAATCAACATTACTTTTAGAAATGTACACTTTTCTTTCCTCAAGATCAAGCTCTTGAACTACGTAAGTTTCAGCTTCGTAAAGATATATTGCGCCTTGATGTAAATCTCGAAATACATAGCTCTCATCCTCAGTTGTTAAAAGTGCTTCCTGATTTCCGAATCTTAAAATAACTTTATAACTTCTACTGGAGAGATCATTTAATCCATATTTCTCGTTTGGGAAAAATCCCCCTTTCCAATAGTATTTATCGCCCCGCTTCATTAACAATGATTCTGCAAGTAATTCATTTATGCATTCAATCAAAAATTCTTTATTTTGAACGCCAAATTTTTTATACTCATCAAATTTAATTGGAATTTCTTTAGCAGCGCAACACAGATGATTTTTTAAAATGTATTTGTTATTTAGGGTTATTAAAACTTCTTCTTGGATAGGTCCAAATAATTTATCAGGATTATGAATGTAAAACAGATCAAGTGGATTTTGCATTGGCATAATAGTTGAAATCGAAAGATCTGAACCTCTTCCGGAACGACCAATTTGTTGTCTAAAACTTGAAATTGTCCCTGGAAATCCAGAACTTATCGTGGCATCTAAGCTTCCTATGTCAATTCCTAATTCTAAAGCATTTGTAGAGCTTATTCCGAGAATAATTCCTTGTTTAAAATTGCTCTCAATCTCTCTTCTTTTTGATTTACTTATGCCAGCCCTATAACTATGAATTTTATTTTTTAAGGTTGGCAAGGCTTTTCGGGTCCAAATGGCTTGCAATTCTGCCATTTTACGGGAAAGTGTAAATGTTAACGTCTGATATCCTTTTTTTAGATGACTAATAAATAGATTTTTCGTTTCTTGATGAGGAGATCTATATTTATTGGATACCTCATCATAAGGCAAATCCCATAAAATTACTTTTTTAACACCAGAAGGCGAATCATCTTTATCAACAACATAAAATTCTTCACCAACCAATTTTTCACAAAATTCTTTTGGATTAGGAATTGTAGCACTAGATAAAATCCAAATTGGTTTTACATTATAAATTTCAAGAATTCTTTTTAAACGTCTGAGCAGCAACGCAAAATTAGACCCAAATATACCTCGGTAAAAATGTATCTCATCCAGTACAATATATTTTAAATTTTGGCAAATTCTTCTCCATTTTTGTTTAAACCATGGTAAATAAAAATGTAGTCCATAAGGATTACTAATAATAATATTTGCATTAGTTAAAATCAGTCTTTTTTCATTTGGCTCCACGTCCCCATCGTAAACACCAATTCTATTTTGCTTAATATTAGTTTCGGTGAGCATATTTGTTAAAATCGTATATTGATCTCTTGATAATGCTTTTGTTGGGAAGATATATAGGGCGGTAGTCTTGTCATCGTTTAGAATTGAATTAAGAACGGGGAGATTATAGCATAAAGATTTCCCTGAAGCAGTAGAGGTAACTATTACTGTATTAAAACCATTACGAATAGCATTAATTGCTTCTGCTTGATGTCGCCATAGTTTTATATTATTATTAGTTAAATACCGTTGGAGTCGTCTGCTTAAAGGTTTATCTAGATCATCATAACGTGCTTTTAATTCAGGAATATGCTCAATATGATATATCTGATCACAATAATATTCTTGGGATTTGATAAATTTTAAGAAATCTTCGAAATCAACCATAAATAGTGTCAATAACTATAATGAAATATCTAAATTAAAAATTACAAAGGGAAAAGAATTAATTATTTCTAAATAAACAAACCTTAATTTAAAAAGAAAAGTTAAGTTTTTGATTAAATTTAAAGACAATTTTTTTTTTATTTGTAATATAAAAAGTTTTGAAAACACAAAAAAAATTTAGAAAAAATGTCTAGTTCTGAATGGAATAAAGTTGATTTTAATCAATTTATAAATGAATTTGGTTATGAACTTATAGTTAATAATGCACCTACTATCTTATATTCGAAAAAAGATAAAGAGCATGAGGCATATAACTCGCTAATAGCTTTCTTTTTCATAGCTGGTGGTTTGCTTATTTACATTTCCCTATCATATATTTTTGAATTTATTTTCAATTTAGGGTTAATAATTGTAGTATCTATTGTAGCAATCATCATAGATTTATTTTTAATTATTAACTATATAAAATCAAATGTATACATTAGACCATTAGAGTGCTGGGTTGAGATCCATAGAGGCAAATCTCAAAATGATGTTAATTATTATTGTTTTACTTATTATCCTATCTTTACTGGTAAATGTCACCCAAATGAAGTTAAAAATATAATTTTTAAGTTTTACCAAGAGGAAGTGTTGAAGAGTAAAATTGATATTACCCAAATTGAAGTATACCTAAAAATAAACCAAATTAATCAAGAAAAAATAGGTTACTTCTTCCAATATGGTGAAGGAAGACCCTTTAGTGACGAACATATAATTAGAAATTCTTGGAAATTTTTTCCTTCTCACTTATCGAAGGAAGAGAATTTTATTGCAATAGCAAATTGGGATCATCAGTTTGAGTGGCGTAATGATTTAGAATTAGATTTCGATAAGTTACATCAATATGCCCCTTGGGTAATTCAAAGATGGGATGAAATGAATTTAAAGCCTTTAAATAAAGAATTTAAAGGAAGATACAATTGGAATTTAAGAAATATCATATCAGAACCAAAATTGACGCCATGGACAGGAAGTTTAGAAAATCAAACCTATGAAAATCCGATGGCTTATTGGGATATTAATATCATTGATGAAGCACTCGAAAACATCATTGGTAAGGATAAGGAAGTAAAAAAATTAAAAAAGGTAAAAAATCAACTTCCAATGTTTAAATCTTATTTTAGAGATTTAAATGCTTAAACATTGCTTTATTCCTTTTATAAATTTTCATATATTCTGTGAATAACTTAGTGTAAATCTTTTTGTTATCAGGATTTTGCGTGAAATTTTGCTTAATTTTAATCAATGGAATTGCATCAGAATAATCTTTTATCAATCCTAATCCAACCAGAGAAATTATTGCAGATCCTTTAACTGCAGCTAAATCAGGATCAATCATTTGAACAATATTCCTTTCCAGCACATCGGCTAATATCTGACACCAAACATTTGATTTTGCACCACCACCAATGAAATTTATTTTGTCAGTTTTTCCTACTAACTTTTCTAAAATAATTAACGCCCATTTTATATTATATGCTACCCCCTCATAAACTGCACGTAAAAGATCTTCGCGATTATGATCAAGGCTAAGATTATAAAAACCCCCTCGAACGTTAGGATCATTTAATGGACTTCTTTCTCCAAACAACCATGGCGTAAATAGGAGATTTTTTGCTCCTACTTTAGAGTTCTCTACAATTGAGTTTATTAGTTTATATAATTCTTCCTGTTTTTCTTTAAATTTCTCCTTTTCATCTCTAAATATTTGATTAATCACCCAATCAAGACATGCTGCACCAGTTTCTTGTTTAGAGATGCATAAATAATTATCTTGAGAAGAGCATATGCTACCTGTGTAGTGTATAAGGTCTTTTAATCTTTTAGATGTGTGAGCGGCAACCCAATCTGATGTACCTAGACATATAATTGGTTTATTATCTAATATCGCACCTGAACCTATTGCAGCAGAAGTTAAATCTCCAGAGCCTACAAAAACTGGAATTCCTGGCTTCAGACCTAATTTAGCTGAGGCTTCAGTAGTTAATTCTCCAGCAATCTCAGAAGATCTTTTTATTTGAGGTAATTTTTCTTTATCTATTCCAAACTTATTTAATATTTTATCTGACCATTCAAATTTACCAGGATTATTATCCATCATCCAAGATGTATTACCTAAATCTCTTGAAGTTACTGCGTTTTTAGTACATCTATAGACTACAATATCCTTTACACTTAAGAATTTGAAGGTTTTTTCATATATTTCTGGTAAATTATCTTTAATCCATAAAATATGAGAAATTGGGTCTTTACCATTGATTCCTGGAGCGCCACCTGTAATTTTAATGAACATAAGTAAATTTCGCAAACCAAAATTTGATATTTTTATAATACCTTTAGTGAATTTATGAGTTATAGCAGCAGCTCGAGTATCAAGCCAATTAATACAATTCATTAATGGAATACCTTCAATGTCTATAGGAACTGTGCAATTCATTTGGCAATCGAATATTAACGCGTGAATATCATTTTGATTAACTTTACTTTCATTAATTAATATATGAGTTGCCTTTAATACAGAATTCCAATAATCTTCTGCATTTTGTTCTGCCCAACCAGGTTTTGGATAAAATAAAGGATAATCAACCTTAGTTTGAGAAATTAAATTTAAATTTATATCAAAAAGAGCTGCTTTATTGCCAGTTGTTCCTAAATCATGAGCTAATATGAATTTATCTGCCAATTTTTTCACCTTAATTGTTTTAATACCATTATAATAAAGTTGGTTTGAATTGTAAATAAAGATAAAGTTTTAAACAAAGAATTTTATCATAAAAATTACTATTAATTTTTATAGAAAATAATTTAAGAGAGGAAAAGTAAATTTGGTGTTATTAGAAAACATCTCAAAACTTGAAATTCCTACAAATAAAATTTATTACGATAAAAAATCGAACGTTCTGGCAATTGAGATTCTTAACTTCACCTTTATCGGGATATATAAAAAGTCTACGAGGCTATCTAAAATTTTAGATGATATTTATAACTTCTTGGGAGAAATTCACATAAATCGCGAAGATATTTCCTTTGTAGATTTTATATCTAATACTGGGATTTCAGAAACAACAAAATTTAAGAATTTAGGTTTGCTTGAAAAAAAGGAATTTGAAAAGAAAGAAGAACAGAAAGTAGATAAGGACGTTAGAACCAAAGCGGATGTTGTTGAAGAACAAAAAGTTGAAAGAGTAAAAACTATTGCTCCTCCACGTGAAGCTCCAAAAAAGAAGAAAGCTAAGGAAAGTAGAAAAAGAGAGATGTATAGAGAAGAGAAAGCTGACTCATATAAGATGAAAGAAGAAGCTGTTGAAAGTGCTGATATGCTTTTATATGACGAAGATGAAGAATTTGAAATGGCAGAAGAAGAAGCTCCACCTCCACCATCTCCAGCCGCAGGTGCTCCACCGGCACCAACAAGAGCTCCAACAAGTGCTCCCCCTTCTGATGCATTAGCCGGTCCTGGATTGCCCCCTCCCGAAAAATTTCGGGATGCCGTAGAAGAAGTTTTCCCTGAAGTAGTATCGGAACCAAAACCAACGGTTTATGAGATTAATATGGGACTTCAATACTATTCAGTAATGATGGAACAAAGGAGCTATTTATTTTATGTGTATTTTTCTCATAAAGAATTGAAGATTGTAGATGAAGAGGGTAAAACCATTTATGAAACAAAATTCAGAATAGTAACTACTAAAAAAGAACCACCTATCTTAGATCTTAAAATTGAAGGAGAAGGTTTTGAAGTTCATCCTTTAGCAGGTAAGGTTGTTGTTAAAAAAGATGCGGTTAATCCTCCAGTAATGATTTTCTCTGTGCTCCCTATAAAGTCCAAGGGAAAGAAGAAAAAGAAAGAAAGTGAACGTCGCTTTTTAAACATTTATATTGAGTTCGAAAATAAAGTAATTAGTCATTCAGTTCTCTCAATAATCATTCAACCGAAATATTTTCGACTAGATCTAGGTCCGATTCATTTAAATCTAAGTAAAAAAGCGGCTTTGATAATCTCATTTATTTCTATATTGATTGCTGGAGTTTCACTAATTTATACATTACTTTCGATTAGCCCTTCATCAGGATTGACAGATTATTTAAGTGGTTTTGCTCCGGGATTAGGATCGATTATATTCTTTGCAATTTTTCTGTTCACCCTGTTTAAAGAGGGAATCTTTCCTCTAAAGCAAAAAATCAGTGCTTTTTTAAATTTTGATCAAGCAGGAGTACTTCTAAAATAACTAAAATTGGTCTTCATTTTTTTCATTATTTTTCTGCTTTTTTTTTAAAGTTTTTAAAAATGAATACAACTTTTTCAAATCAAAAATGAATGCTCTCGATTTGTTTTATATTATTAAAAAAATAGGAATAGAAATAGAAAAAAAAATTTACAAAATGAGGAAGGTTACAGTTCTCGCTTTCTCCTTCGGTACCATAAAATACCTGCTACTCCTATAACTGCTCCAGCACTTAGTGCTGAAATAGTTATGATTAAGGGTATAGGAAGCTCTTCAGAAACCGTTGAAATGCTCCATAATAGGATTGAAACTGTATTATCTATACCATTAGCTGTGGCAATATCATTAAATCCATCATTATTGGCATCCCCGATGAATACACAACGAGGTTCACCTCCTACGGATTTGGTAATTTGGGGATCCCAATCACCTGCATCTCTCAACCCAGATTTGATATCATTTTCTGAATTTTGTTTATTAAATGTATAAATATTGTTGGATCCATTAATTATTCCAGTTAACACTGAAACACTGAAAATTATGTACAATACTAATTTTGATTTTGTTTGTTTCTTCATTTTAATTTCGCCAAAATTTTTTTTGTTATTAAAAAGTATATCAATTAGTATTTAATATTTATGCCAATGTATATAACATATATTCATTTGAAATCCAAATTCAAAATATCATAGTTCAGAATAGTAAGCTTATCAGAATCTATTTTTATTCTCGAAGAATTTTGTCGAAGAAATAAAATTTCAAATATCTTATCAAATTTTTAAATGATTTTGGTAAATCTATTAATCTAATTTTTATAAAATGAAATTAGAATACCGAATGAGCACGTGTTTTATGTTTTTTTTCTAATATGATTATCACAAAAATTGGTCTACAAGAGTGTTTTATTCAATTTAATTTTAATTATAAATATGAATAAATCAATAATAGAAGAAGCACAAGTAATATATTCAGATCCTAATCAATTCAATGAGAATAAATATTCAACTGAATTTATCATCGAAGTTCAAGATCTAAAAAAGTGGTTCAATGGAATTAAAGCCGTTGATGGTATTAGTCTTAAAGTTCATAAAGGTGAAGTATTATCACTTTTAGGTCCTAATGGAGCGGGGAAATCTACAACAATTAGAATGCTTACCACCGTATTAAAACCCAC
>JAHLWP010000081.1 GCA_019057865.1 Promethearchaeota archaeon | reverse complement strand
TTTTGATGGAGCATCATGATTGGTTTAAAAATAGCATTCCATTAATCGCTTCGGAAAATATCACCAGTCCAGCTGTAGATGAAGCTTGTTGTTGCGATTTTAGTCATCGGTATGCAGAAGGATGGAGTGGACAACGTGTTTATGCAGGGTGTAAGTATATAGACCAAGTAGAAGATATTTGTATGGACCTTGCTAAAGAGTATTTTAATTGTATTCATGCGGATGTTCGTCCAGTTTCGGGAGTTGTAGCAAATTTAGTTATGTACAATGCCTTTACGTCAGATAATAATGGGAAAATGTGTTGCATGTCAATTGTTCGGGGAGGTCATATTTCACATGGTCCACGATTTGCTAAAAGTGGACGAGAGATCTTTGGCACAGCTGGAACTACAAGAGGAATAAATGTAGAATATCTTGCTTTTGATAATGATGAAATGAATCTTGATATTGATGCTTCTGCAAAAATCATAAGAGAATTTGAACCAGACTTAGTACTATTTGGTGGATCTGTTTTCCTATTTCCACATCCGGTAAAAGAGCTTGGTGATATTGCTAAAGAAGTTGGAGCTTCTGTAGGTTATGATGCTGCCCATGTTGCAGGATTGATTGGTTCAGGGTTTTTTCAAGATCCTCTAAGAGAAGGCGCTGATGCAATGACAATGAGTACACATAAGACACTTCCAGGTCCCCAGCATGGTGCTCTAGTATCGAATAGAGAAGATTTAATTGAGACACTAAGATCTTGCGCTTTTCCAGCTTTATTATCTAATCACCATCTCCATAATGTTGCGGGGTTAGCCATAGCACTAACTGAGATGATTGAGTTCGGTAAAAAATACCATAAAAACGTCATGGAAAATGCTAAAGCTTTGGGAGCTGCTTTACATGAACGAGGATTAAAAGTGTTAATGGAACATAAGGGCTTTACGGAATCTCATCAAATTATTGTGGATATCACTGATTATGAGAAAACTATTGGGTTAGGGGGAGATATCGAAAAATTATTAGAAGAAGCAAATATTATAATCAATCGTAATCTTTTACCCTACGATATCGCAGAAGGTAGACATTATCAAAATCCAGGAGGATTAAGATTAGGAACATCTGAAGTTACAAGACTCGGCATGGGTAAAAGTGAAATGACAGAAATTGCTGAGTTTTTCGAAAATTTAATAATAGATAAAAAAGATCCAAAAAAGGTTAAAGACGAAGTAGCTGAATTTAGAAAAGACTTCCAAGAAATTAAATATTGTTTTCAAACTCCAAATAAAGCTTATGAATATCTTAAATTTTTTTAATACTTAATTATCATCTTTTTTAATTAGATTAATAAAACTTATCTAAAATGATAGATTCCTTAATTTAATCGAATTTTATATGGAAAATTAATATATTCAAATCATTATGAGTCTCGAAGTTCTTGAAAAGAGTGATCATAAGTTAACCTTTGTTGTTGAAGGATTGTCGATTGAGATAGCTAATGCCATTAGGAGGATAATATTGACTGAGATTCCCGCAATGGCTATAGATGAAGTAATTATTCTTAAAAATGACAGCCCACTATATGACGAGATTATATCTCATCGATTAGGCATGATACCTCTTAAAACTGATTTAAAAGCTTATAATCTACCACGAGATTGTAGTTGCGGAGGATTTGGGTGTCCATTGTGTCAGGTTTCCTTAACCTGTGAGGTCACTAATACTACAAATATGCCTTTAGAGATATATTCTGGTGATTTGAAATCAAATGATCCAAAAATTATACCTGTTGATCCAAAGATTCCAATTGTAAAAATCGATAAAAATGACAAAGTTATATTAGAGGCTTACGCAATTTTAGGAATAGCTAAAGAACATGTAAAATGGCAAGCAGTTTCGAATATTTTTTACCGATTTTATCCGATTATTGATTTTGATGATACTAAGTGTACAAAATGTCCTGATAAATGTATTGTATCTAGAATGTGTCCAGAGAAATTATATGACTTCTCAGACAAAAAAACACCTAAATTAATAGATGATTATTGGAAAACATGTACATTATGTAATTCTTGTCAACAAGTTTGTCCAGAAGGAGCCATAAAAGTAAATTGGAAAGACAATACTTATATTTTTTCAATAGAATCAGATGGTGTTTTGCCTTTTAACATACTTATTAAGAAAGCTTTTGAAATCTTTTTAGATAAAATTGATGAATTTACTGAAAGGCTTGGAGATATTGAAATAGAATCATAATATATAAAAAATTATTAAAATATCAATGATTTATTGGGTAAAGAATTAAAAAAAAAGTAAAAATGAGTCATCGTATTACAGGTCCTTCAAATTATTATCATAGGAAATTAATAAGAGATCTATGGAAGACACACATTAAAATTTGGAGAACAATCTCGAAAAAATTAAGTGGTCCAAGAAAAAATAGGGTTAAAGCAAATTTATATCGTATTAATAAAAAGACTAGAAAGAATGATATTATAGTAATTCCAGGAAAAGTTTTAGGGATTGGGGATTTGGATCATAATTTAACAATTGCTTGTTTAGAATATTCGAAATCCGCTAAAAAGAAAATAGAAGCTTCGGGAAGCAAGCTGATGTTGATTGAAGAATTATTAGAACAAAATCCAAAAGGGACAGGTGTAAAAGTTTTTTATTAACAAGAGAGAAATAAACTAGATAAAGTGTTAAATCTATGGTTATTGAATATCGATTATTAGATGCTAAGAATAAGATTTTAGGGAGATTTTGCAGTCAAGTTGCTAAAAAAGCGTTATTAGGTGAATATATAGTAATTATTAATGCTAAAGACGCCATTATAAGCGGAAATAAAAGAGATATTCAAGAAAAATATTTAGCTAAGCTTAATATTAGTACAGCTACGAATCCAAGGAGAGGTCCTTTTTGGCCAAGAAGACCAGATAATTTTATGAGAAATGTCATTAAAAAGATGCTCCCTAGAAAGAAAATACGTGGCAAGGAAGCTCTAAAAAGAGTTCATGTTTATATCTCAGATATTCCTGAACGTTTTAAGAAACAATATCAAAAACTAACTCCTATTGATGTAGCTCACGCAGATAGAAAACGCTTGTCATATTATAATAAATATATAACACTAGACACCTTATGCCATCGAATCGGTTGGAAAAAACATGCTATAGAGGTTTAATTAACATGTCAATGAAAGTAATTCAATCATCAGGAAAAAGAAAAACAGCAATAGCAAGAGCTGTTCTATCACATCCAGCAAAAGGACAAATTAAAATTAATAATGTTCCATTAGATTTATATGACCCAGAGATAGCAAGATTAAGAATTCAAGAAGTATTAGAGATTGCTAGTCATCCAAAATTAAACAAGTGTGATATTAATATAAAAGTAAAGGGTGGTGGTACAATGAGTCAAACCGATGCTGTACGCATAGCAATTGCAAAAGCCATTAATAAATTCATTGGAACTAAGACTATAGAACGAACATTTAGAGAATATGATGATTCATTATTGAGTGGCGATTCAAGAAGGACGGAGCCAAAAAAATTCGGAGGGAAAAAAGCTAGAGCGCGAAGGCAAAAAAGTTTCAGATAATAAAGCCTATTATATATTTTAGTCAAAATTAACCCCTAACTTTTTCAAATCATCAATAAAATGAGGATAAGAATCTCTAACTATCTCAATAATTTTAACTTTTGATATTGAATCAGCATATAAAGCAGCAATAACACATGCCATTGCTATTCTATGATCATTTTCATGATCTATAACTATTCCTTTTAAATTATCACAATGATTAACTATTAATTTATCTTCTTCTTCGGCAACTTGTACACCCATCTTACTTAATTCTCTGGCAATTGCAGACATCCTATTACTTTCCTTCAAACGTACATTTGAAGCATTATAAAGTACTGTTTTTCCTTTAGCAAAAGCTCCAAGAACAGATAAAACTGGGAATAAATCGGGTATTTCTTGACAATCTACTTCTATACCTTTTAACGGATATTTATTAAGATTCCCATTAATGATGATTTGACTGTTTTCTTCATTATATTCAATATTTGCACCCATTTCTTTTAAAATCTCAATAATCTTTTTATCTCCTTGAGAATTATGAACATTTAAGTTATTAATTATTACATGTGAAGATTTACGAGATATTATAGCTGCTGCCATAATGAATGCTGCTGAAGAAAAATCCCCTGGAATTTCATATGCCTGAGATCTATATCTTTGTCCACATAATACAGTAAATTTTCTATTCTTGATATCTTCTTGAATATTAATTCCGAATGCATTTAAAACGTCAAGAGTAATCTTAACATAAGGATAAGAAATTATAGGAGTAGTTAGTTCTATATCAATATAATTCCCTTTTTCACAATTTAATAAAGGACATACAATTAATAAAGCTGTAATAAACTGTGAACTTATATCTCCGCGAATTTTTATTGATTGACATGTTTGGTTTTCTCGTTTTATCTGAATTTGATCGTCTAATATTTTAAAATTTCCTCCTAAATATTTTAAAGCATTGAGAAGTGGAAGAATTGGGCGCTTACGCTTCAAAAATTCTCCTTTTAATGAAAGCCCTCCCTCTATTATTAATCCTAAAGCGCTGAAGATTCTTATGGAAGTTCCTGAATTCTTACAATCTATAGATTCCTCAATAGATTTGAAAGATTCGTTGATTTTTTTAACAGCATAAGAGTTACCATTTACTTTTAGGATTTTTACACCTAAAGATTTTAAAACATTCATTGTAATTTCGACATCTCCAGTTATCAGGGGTTTTTTGATAATTGAGATCCCGTCAGCAAGACTAGCTGCTATAAATGCTCTGTGAGAGTAGCTTTTTGAACCTGGTGCTATAATTTCACCCTGTAAACCAGTTTTTATTGGATTTATTGTTACATCCATTAAATGATAAATAGAAAGGTATAGATATAATATTAATTAATAATATTGTAGAATTATTGAATAATTATTTTGGAAAGATGTAAAGTGGGAGAAAATACTTTTGGTGAACGTTTTAAAATAACATCATTTGGAGAGAGTCATGGAGATTTAGTAGGGATTATTGTAGATGGGGTACCAGCAGGTTTAGATTTTGATACAAATTATATACAACATGAATTGGACATGAGAAAACCAGGAAATTCTACCCTAACAACATCTCGTATGGAACTAGATAAAGTGATAGTATTATCAGGTATTTTTGATAACAAAACAACTGGAGCCCCAATTTGTTTGATAATTGAAAATAAAGATAAAAATTCATCTAAATATATAAATTATAAAAGTATTTTAAGACCATCTCAAGTAGATTTTACTATTTTAAAAAAGTATGGTGGCTATGCAGATTATAGAGGTTCTGGACGATTTTCTGGTAGAATTTCAGCTGGATTCGTAATGGCGGGTGCGATAGCTAAACAAATTTTAAGAAAGTATGATATTTCTGTTTATGCATATACAAAAAGTATAGGAAATGTTGTTGATGGAGAGAATTATGATATAGATAATTATGAAAAATTCATTAACTTAAGAGAAAAAACACTTGTGAGAGCAATTCATACCGAAAAAGCAAAACTAATGGAGGAATTAATAAAAAAAGTTAAAACTCAAAAAAATTCTATAGGGGGAAGTATAAAATGTGTTGTAAATAATTTTCCAGCAGGGATAGGTGCCCCCATATTTAATAGTATTGAATCAAAGATAAGCCATGCAATCTTTTCAATTCCAGCAATAAAAGGTATAGAATTTGGAGCAGGGTTTAGAGCCACGAAAATGAAAGGATCTGAGCATAATGATCCTTGGATAATAAAGGAAGGTAAAATACAAACAGAAAAAAATGATTCTGGTGGAATTATTGGTGGAATCTCCACTGGGATGCCAATTGAATTTACAGTTGCAGTTAAACCTACTGCTACAATAGGTCTTCCTCAAAAAACAGTAAATATAGAAAAGATGAAGAGTGTAGAGATTGAATTTCATGGAAGGCATGATCCTTGTATTGTACCAAGAGTAGTCTCAGTAGTTGAAGCTATGGCTGCTATTGTTCTTATTGATTTTTTGTTAATTGAAGGAGTAATTCCTACTGTATTTAAGCCTTAAGGTATAATTAAAGCACTAGTTAATAATGATTTATTTATAATTTCATATATTTATTTAAATACAAATAATAAGTACTATTAATTAACATTGAAAGATGCATTTTGAAAACTATGTATGCCATGTCATCTAAAGAAAAATTTATAGAAGAAATTATTAAAATCATTGATAGATGGTCATTCGAACAATGTGCCTTTTGCGATGATGGAACAATGGTTTCAATAGAGGATATGTTTGATTTTAGATGTGGTAAATGTGGAAAATCAATGAATCCCATTATTTATTTAGGAGAGATTGTTAAAGCTGTCTTTAATTATAGAGAACAACAAGAAAATAGTAATAAATAATAGTATAATAATAAGGTCTTTTTTTAATTCAAAATTGAAGGTTGATATCCAAAAAATATTTTGACTTTTTAATATTTATCAACTTAATTAAAAATTAATTAGTTTAATTAGGAGTTTATTATGGAAAAACCTATTACAGCAGTATTATTAGGAGCAGGTAGGCGAGGCATACAATCTTATGGAAATTGTGCTCTAAAAAACGAAAAACAATTAAAATTTGTGGCTGTAGCTGAACCTATTCAAGCAAGGCGTGAAAA
>JAHLWP010000080.1 GCA_019057865.1 Promethearchaeota archaeon | reverse complement strand
TTTCTCTTTCGATGTTTATTCCACAAAAGATTGTACGTATTGCGCCAATTAGTTCGTTCCCTCCTAGAAGAGAGAATTTTGTATGATGAAAATTTGAACTAAGATGAGATTTGAATATCTTAGAGATTTTTTGTGTAGTCTGAACTAGATTATTTACTGTTCTTTTTGTTATTATTCCTCTTTTCTGTTCAAAAATACTGAAATAAATAGATGTCTCATTGTTAATACTATCAGTAAAGTCATGGTTTTGATAAATTATTGGGGTCTGGACTACTTGATATGAATATTTAATATTTGCAGTATATAATGCTTTCAGAAAGTGATTTAAAGTAGGGTGAACATTCTCTGGTAATACTTTAACCTTAAATATTCGAGTCGAAAGGATTAATGAATTCTTCTTATTAATTATTAAAATAGTTTCAAGATCAGATTCTAAAGTCAAAAAAATTAAATCTTTATGGGGATCTATTCTGTTTAACCCTTGAATTCTCTTAAAAAGATTATTGAGAAAGTTAAAGACTTTTTCATAATATAATAACATCAATAGTATGGCTAAAACAAAAACCATGTAATTAATTTGTGGAGAAATTGTTATAATGAAAAACATTGTAGTAAAGAGTAAAATAGCAATAAACATAATCTTGTATTTTACTTGCTTTAGATTAATGTCTCTATGGAAAGGATTAACTGTCCATATATCCAAATAATTGCTAGAACCTTCTTCCTCATCAAAAAGGTTCTCATTATTTTTTTTATCATAAGTTTTACTATATTTTACACTCATTTTAGACAACTCTTTTATAAGATCTTCTAAAAACCATTAATTTCAATTTATATTTTATTGTTTTCCACCAAAAAACGCTTCTTGATCTTTTTATTTTTAATAGGTACTTGCGAATAACCGTAATATATCCTAATACTAAAGTCGATCTAATAGGATCGACTCGAGCAATCTGCTTGCCAAAATTGTCTGTAAAAAATTCTTGTATTTTTCGGTTATTGCAATCCATCTTATTCAATATAAAAAAATCTCTTTATATTTAAACAAAAAAATATAAATTACCAATTATTATCTTCATTTTTTTTCATTTATAAAGAAAAAAACCCGCTTGAGTGAAAATTTTTCCTTTAAATAACATAATTTGTTATGTAAATTTATTAATTCACCTATTTTCTTTATCTGTTATACTTTAGATAATATAATATTATAAATATTACTGTTGGAATAAAATAAGGCAATATAATCTATTCATTATCCTATATAAAGGAAAAAATTTATTACAATAATTTAGATCTCATATTTAAAGAAAAAATCTTCACCCATTTTTACTTAAGAATCTTAACTCTTTTTCTAAAGCTCAATATCACCTAATATTAGCAAGGATTCTCTTCAATTTTTCTTGGTTAATGTGGCTTATATCTACGACGTTTAAATCTTTTATATTTGATTTTTCTCGACAAGTTAACCGTATTCATATTAATAGCAATGAAAATATGATTAATTCCTTTAAAAACATATTTAAATGCATAGTAAGATAAAAAAATAAGAACATACACCAAAATTTCGTGGATATATTGAATTTTATAGGCAAATGATATCATCCATACCGAGAATATTGAGAGAACCAGCAGAAAGATTTGATAGAGAGAATAGGAAGGATTGTCATGAAACGCTTTTGGAATAGTCCCTAGATCAACAAAGGAAGGAGCCGCTGCCAGAGTTATAGAAATTAAGATAAACAAGTATATGTAGAAGAGAACTACATTGATATCTGGATCAATCATCAACTCTACTATAGAGAAAAAGAGCCAAAAAGAAATATATAATGGGGCAAAGCTGATTATGAATGCTTGTAAAAAAGAAATCCTTGTTCGTCTATTGAGCGTCACTTCTCCACCAAATCTAGATTTATTCTCCTCCCTTCTATCCTTTATTTTCTTAACTAATGTCACTTTTTTTACTTTAGTGTTAGTTAATAGACACAATAGTAAATGACATAACTCATGGATGATAACACCGATGATTGAAAGAGCTTGAATAATTTTATCAAGTGGCTCAGGTATATAAGTTAACAAGAGATATGAAATTATCACAGAAAATAACATAAAACCTAAAATAAATGGAATTTCTTCAAAAATTTGTTATCAACTCTTTTATTAAATAATTAAATCCTAATCAATTGGATATATTTAAAGAAAAAATGATCTTTCAAGTTTTTTTCCTATTTATTTTTTATTAAGTATTACCACGGCGTCTCTTCTCCTAAAAGCTTAGGAGCAGCATTCATAAGAATTTCACAGTCGCAATAGCCCCCATATTCCTTACACAACTCTAGAATTTTTTCTTGTTCTGCTTTTTCAATCCTCATTGAAGTAAGAATATTCTTCGCAAAAATAAAATCTGGACCCCCACATCTTTGCGCATTGCCACCATATAGACATCCCTCACTACTCGCCAACCGATCCAAAAATTCTCTTACTTGAGCCTTGGTAAGTGATATTTTATGCAATTAACTCTCAACTCATTTTGTTAATTAATTAAACATAGAACTAGATCAAATATATTTAAAGAAAAATCAAATCATTCCTGACAAAAAAATTAAATACCTATTTGTGATCTTTTTATATACAATTTAAACCTTTTTTTGCCCATCTCTTTCTTTTCAATGATGCGATTGATTGTCTTTCTCGAGTTATTGTTAAGTTTTTGACAATTATATATATAATTCTAAATTCTTCTTTTTCTGCAATTATAAATGCCTTTTCTGCTTCAGCATCTCTACTCCAATCATCTGTAGATATTTGTTCTCCGATTTCACCAAATTGCCCTCTAACTAAAACAAAATTTAAATTTTCTACAAATAATTTTTGAAAAAGTTTAATAGCATTTTCATTGATCTCTTCAAAGTTTTCTCCCAATTTATCTGGTTTCAATTCAGTATCCAAAATCTTTTTAATTTCGGCTATTTTAACCATCAATTTTCACTCCTTATTTTCACTAAGATTTTTATCTTAAGATTCTATAATAATAATTTCAACTATGCTCATATAAAGTTTAGGAATATCTTAATTCAAATGAAAAATAACTATCTATTCTCTATTCAATGAAGCTGTTTTTTTGAATTGTATTAACACATGATATCTGAATACCTTAAAAAATATTCAATAAATGAATTAAAAATAAATCACTCATTAAGAATGATCCTTGCTATAATAATAATTTTTATCGTTAATCTATTATGACAAAATATAACTATTCCATTTTAGATTAAAAATTTCTTGACAGAATTACAAATTGAAATATTCTCTAAATTCTAATCGTGAAATAACCGTTATTCTTTAAAATCTCATACCAAAAGTATGATGGTAAAAAATTAAGGAACAAATTCCCTGTAATTCTAATACTTTTTTAAATTTACAATAAATTTAAAGGTAAAATTTGAGATTAGTAGATTAAGAGTTTTTAGTTATATATATCATTTCAGTAAAATTATCAAAAATGCTTTTTTAATGAATCGGCCCTTAAATGAAACTAATCCCGTTTTTCGATTTGGTATGCGATATCACAAGGTGTTTGAGAATTATGCTTATGACGTGAATAAAACCAATCCATTAACGGAATCATCGCTTTGCGAAAGGATTTTCCACTATCCGTTAGGAAATATTCAACATGTGGGGGAATTTCATCAAAAGATTTTCTGTGTATTATTCCAACCAATTCAATATCCTTTAATCTATCAGATAGAACTTTAGAATTAATTCCTTTTAGAACTCTTTTCAATTCACCAAATCGGATAGAATTTGTATTCCCTATAGCATTTATTATTAATAATGCCCATTTTTTACTTATTACATTCATAATTTCACATAAAGGACATTTCATTTTTTCAGAATTCACTTAATTTGCACCTACTTAGTTTCCAATTACATACTGTTGCCTATAAATACTATAATTAACTTAGTTTATAATAGTAATCATTATAAAAAAATGGAGATAAATCTAAATGGGACATAAATTTGAAATTTTTAGTGCTGGCTGTGATTTGTGTAAGAAAGCAATTGAAATATTGAGGAATAATATAGGTGAAAAAAGTGAAATAGTTGAATACAATTTACAAAATCCGATTCAAGAAGAGATACAAGAAAAGATTAAGAAATACGATATAAACGTAGTTCCTTCTATTATTGTAGATGAGGAACACAAATATACAGGAATTCTAAAATCTGACGAAATTAAAAAGATTATCGAAGACACTTAGGTTGATACTAGGAGTAATTTTTTCTTATTAAATCATGGAAATATACTTAAAAGTTTTTTACTTAAGATTTAAATAAATCTATTAATAATTTTTTAACTGACCAACATGATATATAAATGCTTAGTACAATGTCCATTTTGCGGGCATTCAAATGCCGTAGAAATAAAGGAAAATCAATGACTTATGAGCCTTGAATGTCAAAATTGTAAAGAAATCATTACTGGGAAAGAAAATCCTCATGGATGAAATTGAGTACTTTGTGCATATGGTAGCGTTCCCTGATTACAAATTCAAGAAAGAGAAAAAAAATCAATATAAAAAAATCAATGATGCCAATAAGCAAATGCTAGTTATTGGTTGAGACGGGATGGCGATCTCGAATTTTTAACATAAATCTAATATTTCTTTTTTCTTAATCTAGAGAAAAAAAATAAAAAATTATTAATTAGCATAAATGTTAGACCATTATTGGAATAGGTTTATTTCTAACTATATTACACATTACTAAGGATGTTGAAAAGTGAGAAGTATAGACTCAAAATTAACACTTAAAGAAAAAAAGATTCTAGCATATTTGTTAAGTGAATATAAGCAATATCATCATTTTCCGGACATTAAAGAAACTAAACAAGCTTTAAAATTAAATTACGACGAACAACTTGAAGAAAAACTGGTTTTACAATTTGTTAAAAGAGGATTTCCTCAAGTTGGGATGACCCCCAGTCAGGAAAAAGTTTTTGATTATATTGTAGAACAGTACTCAAAGTATGATATTATTAACACTTTTAATGAAATTGGAAAAGATTTAAATATTTCTCCTCAGGATCTAGAAGAAATAATAATAAAACTTGAGAAGAGAATGGTAATTCATAGAAAAAAAGATTCTGCTGACAAAATAGTTCCACGTATCTCTAAAATTGGATATGAGCATAAGGTTATATTAAAAGATGGAAGAACTCTCAAACCAATTGAGGCTGCTTGTGTTATTGATGCACTGGGTCTTCCTTTCACATACAATCAAGATGCTACGATTTTGTCAAAAGATCCCATAACTAAACAAGAAATTAAAATTGAAATTAAAGATGAGCAAATTGCATTCCAACAACCTAAAAATCTAATTGTATATCTGGGATCACAATGTTCTACTACTTTATTTTTTATTTCAAATGAAAGCCTTAAAGAGTGGGAAAAACAACATCCATTTCAAAAAGGTACGACTTTAAATATGAAACAGGCACTAATTTTAGCTCGGAAGATTTTTGAGAATAGATTAGATATAGACTGTGTTCCAAGTTGTGAAATATCTATTGATCAAGATCAAAAAAATATTGAATGGTTAGTGATACCATCAACTGATAATAAGGATAAATGTTGCGAATAATAATTGATTAATTTAGTGTTAGATATCTTTTCAAAATTAATTTTCTTTAATCAATTTTACAATGTGAATTGAATATTAAAATATCTTATGACGAGAGCCCTGACTATTAAGATTTGAAACATAATTTCTCTCAATATATCCTTTACTTGCTAAAAAAGAAAGAGCTTGAGAAATTCTACTTTGCCTTTTTCTGTAGATTTAATTAATTTAAATGAGTCGATTTATTGCTAAATGTTGTAATTTAAATTGCTAAATTCAGAATTATTTTTGTAATCCTAAGCTCTTTAGGTTATTACGTAAATCTATTTGTGTGTGTCCTATCTGTAGTAAAACAGATAAAGATATGGTATATATACCTGATCATGATACTTGGTATTGCATCGAGTGTCAAGAAAAAGATCTTATTTGGTATCCCTCACATGGAAGCGAAGAAGATAGGAGACAGCATGATTACATAAATTGGTATTATGAACAGAAAGAAAAATTTACTAAAAGGTTCCTTAATAAAGAAAAGTCAAATTCAAATGATTAGATTCGCCTTCATCATAATAAACTATTATTATGTTCAATCATTATATTTTTTAGCGTTTTCAAGGCATTGATTAGAGATAATACAATTTCTTTATTCATTCTCATCTCCTTTTTCTTCTTAGTTTCATAAAAATGGTTTCCATTCTCTTTTATTCCCTAACTCTTCTTCATTTACAATTTGAACAGGATGGCCAGAATGTAATGAATCAAACCTTTCCAATTTTTCTTTATTGATATAATTATCCTCAAGAATAGGTACATAATCATGACATTTAAAACATATCTTTAGCCTTATTTAAGTCACTTCCTTTCCTTGTATTAATATTTGTATTCATCCTTATTTATCGACACATATATAAAATAAATTTCTAAAAAGTGATATGGAGAGTGTATTAACACCATATCCTGATTTACTTAAATTTAATTTTTATTATTTTACCTAAATTCCGACATAAAGAGAAGGGAAGAGAAAAGAAATTTGAACAGTTATAATATAATCAGGGAGAGATTAAACTCAATAGAGTTTAATATAGGGCGAAATCCAATGCTAG
>JAHLWP010000030.1 GCA_019057865.1 Promethearchaeota archaeon | reverse complement strand
TCTAATTAGATCTTAATACTTTATTAAAAGCATTATAGAACTTTCGAAATACTTTATATTTTAATAAAGCCAAATAATAATTAAAATAATCCTACTCATTTGTTTTGTTATTCCAAATATAAGAAATATAGTCTGTTAACGTTTCATAATTGTGAGTAAGAATATCTTCAAATTTTTGATAATATTTCATATCAGTTCCAAATTTGTTTATTTGATCTTGAGGAAAATATTCAAAGAATTTACTTACTATATAATCCAGTTCTTTTTTTACTTGTTTATCTTTTACCTTTTTAGGAAATCTGCCCACAAACATGAATCCCTCTTTAGATAAAATTTTTACCTGTAAATTATGAGTAACAAAATGAGATAATATATCATTTAAGATAACTTTTGTAAAAGAAGATAATGCACTAATAAAACCTCCTATAAACTGGTCATTGATACTCTTGTTATTCTTTTTACTAAATACAACTACTCCTCCTTCTTTCATAATCCACAAGTCTTGTAAATCTCTTATCACTATATTTCCTTCTGAATGATGTTAACTAATTTAATCAGACTAAACATAATATATACCTCGAATATTTAAACTTGCGCTGATTGCGACAAAAAATTTTGTTTGTCTAATTTTAAAATAAGAAAAGAGAATTGTAAAATACTAGTTATTTTTCTTAATTTCCTCTGGTTTATTCAACGTATTTATAACCTAATTTCTTTAACATTTCAATTTCTTTCTGTTTGTGAATTTCTGCTAATTTATTTTTTATTTTTTCCCATTCGGGACCAGTTAGAGGGTAAAACCATTTCTTTTAAAATGAAAATAGTTCTTTTTCCAGAACTAGATTTGCACTTTAAAGAAATTGATACATTATTAACACTAAGGTTATCTGGAATTTTATTCTTAATAAAATCTTTTAAAAATTCAGAGAATTGATAATATTCTCTTTTAGTTTCAACCCATAAATACCCTTTTTTTTCAAAATATTCTGGATTTTTTTCTTTAAATTTAGTAGCATGAAATTTTTCTTTAACTGGAGGCCCTCTTCGAATATATGTTGTTGGGATTTGTGGTTTTTCACAATAAATAGCTATGTTATATTCATCAATCTCATCTTCAAAAAAAATTTCAAAAAATATACTTCCAAATCGTTCTGTACGAGTAAACTCCCTTTCTCCATTGGTTTTAATGCTTTCTGCTAGTGAATATAATTTATCTCTATTTATTGTATAATGAATGTCTTTATTATTATTTCTTAATTCGATAATGAAGATTTTTGATAGAAGTGGATCTTTTAAATTAGAAAGATCTGCTTCTGGTATTGCTTTTTGTATGAAAAATTCTTTAGACGGTTTTTTCAAAAACTTTTTTACTTTTTTGTTACAAAAAGTATATGCTTTTCCTGATATTGCTGAAGCAACATTCCTATTCTTATCTATTGGATCTATAATTATAAGATAATCGTTCTGAAAATGTTGTATTCTATTTAATTCATTGATATTTCTTTTATAATAATCCAACGGTTTTTGTTTTAGAGTGTGAAAATTTCTAAAAAGTTTTTGAATATTCCCAAAATAATAGATCAATAATTCAGCACTGTATCCAATAAATCCAACCTTACCAACAGCACTAGTATCTCCATAACAATGACTAGATTTAAAGAATTGCTTTAATAACCTAACATCATTTTTCTGTTCAACAGTTAAATTTTTCCTTATAAATCGACCATGCCAAGGAGATCTGTCAACTGCGGTGATTGGTCCCTTTTGTTCTATGAATTTTTTATCTAAATCAAAATATAGAACAATATCGATTTTTATTTTAATGTTATTTACTATATAATCCACTGTTACATATGGATGTTCAGCATATAGAAGCCGTGGATTTTGAAATTCTTTTAAAGTTAAAGATTTAATAATCCAATTATTACAAAGTCTTAAAAAATCTTTTTTGGATTCTTTTTTTAATTTATTTTTGCTTAGGCCTTCATATGTTGGTTTATATAAATTATAATCTAATCCAATAAATAAGTCGATGTCAAAATCCCCTTTTAATTGAGTTTGTTTGATACCAGTTGATCCCTGCGATTCAATTAAAGTGTAATTAATGTTTAATTCTTCTGCTTTGCTTTTTAGTAAATGCTTTAATTTCTCAACTATTTCATTAATTACCTTTAACTCTTGATTAGTTGGAATGATTTGATTTAGGGTGTTTGTTAAGATCTCATTAATCGATGTCATATTACTTGTAAAAATATCAATTAATAATGTAAATAGTATACATACAATTAAATATTACTTTAGATTAAAAAAGGATTTCTCATTATTACATACCCCACCAAGGATGCTCGTGGGTTCTCTTTAATTTAATAAACTCTCTTAGAGCTTGTTTTTGATCTGTGGTTAACTCATCAATGAACTTTCCCATTAGTTGCCTAACGTGAGATTCGGGGACATTTACGAATAGAGTTTCATCTTTTTCTATATCTCGACCTATTTCAATACCACGGATAGAAATAGCTACCTCAGAATCCTTATTTGCTTTTTCTATTGTTTGACCTTTATCTTGAATTTGATGAATTCTTCTGACTCTTTTTCCAGTGTTAGTTATTAAGGATACTTTTGGATATAAGGTTCCAGCTTCAATATGTACACCAAATACTGCGGGATCTGAATTTCTAAATATAAAATCTGGGAGCATCTTAATCTTTGCTGGTAATACTAATTCACTTAACGCTTTAGCGGTATCTTCTGCTTTCCTAGTTTCAGCATATTCAATATAATCTTCTAATAATCGATAAATAACTTTATTTGTAAAGATTCTGATATTATCAATATTAGCTTGTTCTTGAGCTTCTGGTAATATCGTAATATTAAACCCTAAAACAGTTGCAGAATAGGGATCGAAATCTTTAACTATATTTGCATTCATTACATCTTCCTTCTTAATTGGTCCAACATCAGCCACACTAATTTTAACTCCATTTTTTGTAAAAAAACTTACTAATGCTTCAAGAGATCC
Source organism: Promethearchaeota archaeon (assembly GCA_019057865.1). GTDB lineage: Archaea > Asgardarchaeota > Lokiarchaeia > Sigyniarchaeales > SOKP01 > Loki-b32. The sequence goes on along the minus strand of JAHLWP010000030.1, from coordinate 52,258 downwards.
TAAAGTATCTGCCTTTAATACCACTCCTGCCTTTTCTGTTTTAATCCTAATAGCTTGAACTTCTTCTTCTATTTCTTTATAGACAATCTCTTCTTCTGAGGGATCTCCAATCACTCTAAAAGGTGATCCTGCTACTACATCATCAATATTGGGAGCCAAGATTTTTACGCCCGCAGCTGCGCTTATAAATTCTTCAGAATCGAATTTTTGGCGAGGATCTCTAATTTCATCTAATGGTTTAGGAATTAATAATGCTCTCACTTTTGATTTAATTGGTTTTTCTAATCCTCCAACAATAAAATCATCTCCTCTTCTAATAATACCGTCATAAATTAATACATCCATTGTTTTTCCTTGACCCTTTTCCTTCTTTACTTCTAAAACAACCCCTTTAGCAGGGCCTTCAGAGAATTTTAAATTTGGTGTTAGATATTGTTGAACTAAGCCCATTAATATCAATAATAATGTTGAGATTCCTTCCCCTGTTTTTGCACTTGTAGGAATAATAGCAATCTTTTTAGTGAAATCCTTTATTTTATCATATCTATCTATCCCTTTAAAGCCCTCTACTAAAAAGTTGGTACCTATTTGAAGAAGTTTTTCATCTAAAAAATCCTTTACATGAGGTTTTTGGGTATTATAAACGTCTAAAAAGTCAGCATCATTTTTAGATTTCCAACCAGATATTCTATCAATTTTATTAGCAGCTATGACAAAAGGCGTTTTTCTTTCTCTCAGTATTCTTACAGATTCCCATGTTATTGGCATTGTCCCAGCAGTTACATCAATTACTAAAATTGCTATATCTGCAACAGCACCTCCTCTTCTTCTAAGATTCAAAAAAGCAGCGTGACCTGGAGTATCAATTACTAATATGCCTGGAAGTTTAATATCCTTTTCTGCAAATTCTTGTTTTGATTTTTTTAGGAACTCTTTAATATCTTGTATTGGAAAGTATGAAGCTCCTATGTGCTGAGTTATCCCAGCGGCTTCTCTTTTTTGTACAACTGTACCCCGAATATAATCTAAGAGTGATGTTTTCCCATGATCAATATGACCTAAAATACATGCAATAGGGGCTCTAATTATTTTCGATTCTTCTTGAGTAGCCATTTTTCACCACAAATTTGGAATTAACGTAATTATCTTCTTATTATGAATTATATTTTAAAAAAAGTAAGGAAAAGTAAAGAAATTTTTCTTTTTTAAGACTTAATTATCATTTAAATGTTTTTTAAGATATTTAGCTGTATAAGAACCTTTTGAATTAATTATTTCTTCCGGAGACCCTATTACGACTACTTTTCCACCTTTTTCTCCCCCTTCAGGTCCAAGATCGATGATATGATCTACTGATTTTATGACATCCATATTGTGTTCAATAATGATCACTGTATTACCTTTATCTACTAATTTTTGAAGAACTTTTAGCAGATAATTAATATCGAAAGAGCTAAGCCCCGTTGTTGGTTCATCTAAAATATAGAGTGTATTTCCCGTACTTGCTTTTCTCAATTCTCTAGCAATTTTTAAACGTTGTGATTCTCCTCCGCTCAGAGTTGTTGAAGATTGGCCTAATTCTAAATAACCTAAACCAACATCTACTACTGTTTTAATAGTTCTTTTTAATTTTGGAAAACTATCAAAGAACTCTAAGGCTTGGTGGAAAGTCATTTTCAGAATATTATAAATTGATTTTCCGTGATATTTAATATCTAATGTTTCAGCATTATATCTTTTACCTTTACATAAATCACATTTTATATACACATCGGGTAAGAAATACATTTCCTTAAGGATGAAGCCTTTTCCTTTGCATTTTTTACAATGCCCGGCTTTTGTATTAAAACTAAATCTTCCTTTCTTATAACCCCTTTCTCTAGATTCTGGTAGTCCGGCAAATATTTCCCTGATATAATCTAGTGCTTTTGTATAAGTAGCGGGGACTGACCTTGGAGTTCTTCCTATTGGTGATTGGTCAATATTTATGATTTTATCTATTTTCTCAAAACCAATTATTTTATCAAATTTTCCTTGATTCACCTTAGAACTCCGAGTGTTTATTAAATTATGAAGTCCTTTATATAAGCAATCAATAATTAAGCTAGTTTTTCCAGCTCCAGAAACTCCTGTTATACATACAAATACACCCAAAGGGATTTTTACATTAATACTTTTTAAATTATTTTCTTCTGCTCCTTTTATTTCAATAATATCTTTACTGATTTTCCGTCTATTTTTTGGAATTTCAATTCTTTTTTTCCCTGATAAATATTCTCCGGTTAAGGTATTTGACGTAATTATAGTTTCTATTGGACCTTCAGCTACTATTTCACCTCCTCTCTCGCCTGCTAATGGACCTAAATCAATGATATGATCTGCATTACGCATTATTGCCTCATCATGTTCAACTACAATAACTGTATTACCTAAATCTCTTAACTTCTTCAGCATACTAACAAGGCGAGAGATATCTCTTTGATGTAATCCTATACTAGGTTCATCTAATACGTATAATACACCTACTAAGCTAGATCCTAATTGAGTAGCTATTCTAATTCTTTCCGCTTCTCCTACAGATAAAGTATCTGAACGACGGTTTAATGAAATATAATCTAGCCCAACATTTTCAAGAAAAGATAATCTATCTAATATTTCTTTTAACACGTCTTTAACTATAGTCTTTTCAGTTTCATTTAGTTTTATTTCGTTTTTGAAAAACTTTAAGGAATCCTTAACAGCTAAGTTAGATAAATCAGCAATATTAAGATCATTTATAGTTACGGCTAAACTTTCTGGTTTTAACCTTTTACCATTACACTGAGGGCAAGCTATTCGATTCATAAAACTTTCATAAACATCACGGGCCCATTCTGAACGAGTTTCCATATACCTTCTGTGAAGTATTGGAATTAATCCCTCAAAAGGTCTTACAACTTGCCAAGAAGATTTAAATTCACTATTATGATTTTTATAGTCATTATTATCACTTTCAAAATGAAAGTCAATTGATTCATTATCCGATCCAAAAAGTATTTTATGAAGTTTTGTGGGGTCAATATCTTTAATGGGAGTATTATCAGTGTCGAATCCATAATGTTTAGCAACTTGCACTATGGTTTGCCAAGAATATCCATTTAAAGATCCAAATCCAGGAATATCTCTAATAGGTGTTTCTTGTAGTGGAACATCTAAATCATTTCCAAGAAAAAAATCATAATCAAACTCCATAACATTGCCTAAACCACTACAATATTTACAACTTCCATGAGGTATATTAAATGAAAACATTTTGTGATCTAGGGGAGGAAAGGATATTCCACAATCAATACAAGCGAGATGTTCAGAATAAACTTGTTCCCCTTTTTCGACAATCTCAACAATAACTAAACCATCTGTTAGATCTAAAGCCGTTTCAATTGAATCTGCGAGTCTTGCCCTAATATCTTTTTTCATTACTAACCTGTCCACAATAACATTAATTGTGTGTTTAACATTTTTTTCAATTGAAATTTCTTCATCAAGAGTGTACTGAATACCATCAATCTCAACTCTTACATATCCTTGTTTTTTAAGATCTTGCAAGAGTTCTTTATATTCTCCCTTCCTATCTCTTATTACCGGGGCTTTAATTATAAATTTTTGATTTTCTTTGATTGAATCTAAAATTTGTTGGATTATTTGTTGCGGAGTTTGAGGTTTAATTTCTTTACCGCAATTTGGACAATGAGGTATTCCTACATTTGCATATAATAGTCTGTAATGATCATATATCTCTGTTACCGTACCTACTGTACTTCTAGGATTTTTTGATAACGGTTTTTGTTCAATAGCGATTGCAGGAGATAAGCCCTCTATAGAATCTACATCTGGTTTATCCATCTCTCCAAGAAATTGTCTTGCATAACTAGATAAAGATTCAAGAAACCGTCTTTGTCCTTCTGCATACAAAGTATTAATAACAAGGGAACTTTTTCCGCTCCCACTAATGCCAGTTACAACCACAAGCTTATTACGTGGTATTTTTACGTCAATATCTTTTAAATTGTTCTCTCTGGCACCTTTAATGACAATAAATTCATTCATTTTCTACTATTTCTTATTAATATTGAAAGAAAAATCTCATGCTTTTATTTTATAATCTGCTTTAATTTCTTTAATTTTATCTCGTAAATAAGCAGCATCTTCAAATCTAAGTTCTTTAGCAGCCATAAACATTTTATTCTCAAGATATTGAATAATTATATCAGTATCTCCTTCTTTCTCTAATTCATTGATTTTATCATGGACATTTTGCTTTAGTCTTTTGACTTCCCTTTCCTTAAATTCCTGCTCTTCAGAAAGAGAATTTAATATGTTTTTCTGAATAGTCTTTGGAGTAATATTATTTTGTGTATTATAAATCATCTGTTTTTTTCTTCTTCTATTTGTCTCACCAATAGCTGCTTTCATAGCTGGTGTTACTTTATCTGCATATAAAATTGCTCTTCCATAAACATTTCTAGAAGCTCTTCCAATAGTCTGAATAAGTGATCTTGTATCTCTTAGAAAACCAAGTTTATCAGCATCTAAAATAGCTACTAATTGAACTTCAGGTAAGTCTAAACCCTCCCTTAGAAGATTTATCCCTACTACCACATCGTATGTTCCATCTCTTAACTGTCTTAATATCTCAAAACGTTCGACAGTATCCACTTCGGAATGAAGATAAGCAATTTTAAGTTTTAAATCAGCATAATAATCACAAATATCTTCTGACATACGTTTTGTAAGGGTTGTGATTAAGACCCTACCTTTATTTTCTATTACTTTTCTAATTTCATTTAACAAATCATCAATTTGATTTTGCGCGGGTCGAACCTCCACATTTGGATCGACTAATCCAGTAGGTCTAATTATCTGTTCAGCGGAAATACCTCCAGATTTTTTTATCTCATATGATCCCGGTGTTGCTGACATAAACATAATGTATTCAATTTTACTTTCCCACTCTTCAAATGTAAGAGGTCGATTATCAAAAGCACTAGGCAAACGCCAACCATATTCAACAAGATTTTTTTTACGAGAACGATCCCCGCCTATCATTCCGTGAATCTGGGGTATGGTTACATGAGATTCATCTACAACAATTAAAAAGTCTTCTGGAAAATAATCAACTAAAGTCATTGGTGGTGTTCCTGGTGGTCTTCCATCTAGTGGTCTTGAATAGTTCTCTATTCCTTTACACCACCCCATTTCTCTCATCATTTCTAAATCAAATTTAGTTCTCCTTTCAATCCTCTGAGCTTCAGCATATTTTTTTTGATTTTTAAAGAATTCAATTTGATGAACTAATTCTTGTTTAATTAATTCTAATGCTTTTACTTTATTTTCTTCAGGAATAATAAAATGAGTTGCTGGAAAGATTCTATAATTAGGTACGTTCTGTAGAGGAGTGTTTGAAATAGGATGAATTTCGGTTATGGATTCAATCTCATCGCCGAAAAGGGATAATCTAACGGCGTTATTTAAATAAGCAGGATAAATATCAATAATATCTCCCTTTACCCGTACATTTCCCGGTTTGAATTCAATATTGTTTCGCTCATAGTTCATTTTTACCAGTCGTTTGAGAATTTCCGAACGTTTTTTTTCCATACCAACTTCTAAATAAAGCGCAATTTTCTCCCAAAGATCAGGGTTTCCCAGCCCAAAAATGCAAGACACCGTTGCTACTATAATTACATCATTTCTAGTCCTGATAGCATGAGCTGCAGCAAGTCTTAATCGTTCAATTTCTTCATTAACACTAAAATCTTTTTCTATATACAAGCCTGAAATAGGCATATATGCCTCTGGTTGATAATAGTCGTAATAAGAGACAAAATAGTGGACCGCGTTCTTCGGAAAAAGCTCCTTCAACTCGTTATATAGCTGTGCGGCAAGGGTTTTATTTGGAGCCATAATTAGGGTTGGCTTTTGAATTTGTTGAATAATGTTTGCGATTGTGAAGGTTTTACCTGTACCAGTCGCTCCTAATAATGTTTGGAATTGCTTTCTTTTAAATATATTATCTGCGAGAGCTCTTATTGCTTCTGGTTGATCTCCTGCAGGTTTAAACTCAGATTCAAGTTTGAATTTAGCAATCATTAGGGTAATAAATCAATTTTTCAACTAATTTAAATTAAAAATAAAATCAATATATAAAAGATAAGACTTAAGATATTCTAATGTATAATAACTTATGATTTTTATTATTATATAAATAAAAAATGTAGATTTTAGTTTCTTACAGCTTCTTCGTGTGAGTCTTCAGCCCCCTCTATTGTTCGGGCAAGAATTAATAAGGTATCCTGGTCATCGAGAGGAGAAACCCCAAGTAGTTGTTCAATTCTAGTAAGGGTTATTGATATTATAATATAGCCTGTAAGATTAGCAATTTCGTATGAACTTCCTTCTTCAAATATAAATTCACTCAGATGAATATACGTTTCATTAACATAAATAGAATCAATGGTAACATTCCAATTACCATAATTATTGATTCGAATTGTGAGCTTGCCTTCACTAATATCTGCAATGGTACCTGTTGCATCTATCTCAATATTGTATAATTCTGAATTAACTTTTGCGTATAATGTTTCATTATCATAGGCAGTGGAGTAAGTAGTGACATTTACATTAATTTCATTTGATTTATTTATCATTAATCCAGGAATATCAAAGGAAACGACTGCACATTCTTGTACATCTAGAGTAGTATTCCCATAAATAAATTCAATTTCATTGCTATTTGAGAAATTTAATTTTACTGTCTCATTAATATATACACTATCTAAAGTTACCGGAACATCTCCAGTATTTTTAATTAATAAACTTCCTGTTTCATTCGCATAAATGTAGGAAATTGCTGTACCCTCAACATTTTCTATTATTTGAATATCTGGTTTATCCCTTATAGTGTGAATATAACCAATATCTGAAGCTACTGTTTCTCCGAAGCTTGTTGTAACACAGAGGAGTATTTCTTCATTTACTTCACCATCAACATAGTCAGTTGCATCAACAACAATAATTTCTTCTTGATTTACATCTAAATTCACTTTTCCACCAACCGTAGTGAAATGTTCAGGATTAACTGATTTCAAAGATTCTGTAAGATATATCGAATCTAAAGCATAAATAACTTCACCAGTATTTTTAACATAAATTTTTATAATGGTACTGCCGTTGTTGTCATAAAAATAAGCATGGGTTTTGTTAAAATCTATTGGTATATGTTTTCGATAATTACTTTCGATTGATGATGCTGCTATTTCAGGTGACAGAATTCTATCATCATTATAAATTGTGATCGAATAGTTTTCCTGACTTGATGTAAATAATATTTCATCTCTAATATCATTTGGAGTGGCTACACCGATCTTATTATACTTTTTAATAGGATAGAAAGTTACTGGTGAGTCTTGTAAGTAAATTGTTGCTTTTTCTCCTGGATATAGTATCGAAGAACCACTAAGATATTCAATATTTTCGTTGAGAAATCTATTACTGACTATATCGTCGTTTACATAGAACCTATCGAGAACAATAATAGACTCTCCTACATTCTCTACCTCAAGGAGAGCATTAGCATGATTCTCATCAATCTGAATAACTTTACTGTTTGGTCTATCGATTTGTATTGCTCCTTCTCCTGCTTCTTTAACAAAAAAGTTACTTGTAGAATTTGAAAATGTAAATATTTTTGCCTCTAGTGCCTCTGATTCGGCTGTAACACTTATACTTACAACATCATCTTTATTAAAAGTTGTACCTCCTGATTTAATATCAACCCAAACAAGATCATCTTCTCCTGCATCTACTATTTGAGTATTTATTCCTTTACCTAAGGTATAATTATATTCCTTCCCATTAACTTCTACACTTGTTATATGTAAGTCCTTCTTTCCAATATTATCTAATTTAAAGTTACCATATCCACTATCAAATACTTCTGGATTAATTATCATAAATTTAGAATCTAGAGCTGTATAATCTATTTTATATAATTTTACCATTTGATTCGGTGAAAAATGTTCTTTAACAAAGACTTTAAAATCATATTGTCCATTTGGTGGTATATAAGTTGCCCAAACATTGCCATCATCAGTTTGTCGTCCATTAATTTGAGTGGCGTAATGATGTGCTAAAGTACCTTGAGGGACAGATTCAGGATCCGTAGGTACTTCGTAAAACATGAGTCTTACTAATTGACTCTCAAACCATTTTTCTCCCATTGCCCCAGTTGTTGAATTTTGATATTCATTTTCATCAAATACAGCATTTTCAGCCCAGTTATCCTTTTCAAGACCCAAATCCTTATAATATTCATAGTGATCATTACATATGCGAACCATCCAAGGCCATTTGCCTTCATCCCCACCTAATCCCGAATATAAAAATCCAAAATATACTAAAACATAATCAGCTTTCAATTCACGAAATATCTCTGCACTATAAATTTCGTTTGTTTGCATGAATGCCATTCCTGTCATTCCTATTCTCTCGCCTTTAAAAGTGGCATTATCGTTAACCGTTGTTACGTTTCCTATAGGTGTGAGCCAATACCCATAATCCCACCATGAAACTACAACAGAAGTACCTGGTAAATTATTTTTCATCCAAAGTAATGATTCTTCCCAATCATGAAGCACTCCTGCTGGTGTAATTTGACTGTATGATAATCGCTCAATTGAAACATCTACTGTGTGAACTACCTGAGCAACACATAAGAATCCCACAATAAGATACACTGCTAGCACTTCGGTATTACCCACAGTACCTTTGACCTGTCTCCTCCGTTTTCTACTTACTCCCCGTTTTTGTTCTCCTATAAAACCACCATAAATCTTTAAAATGTTAACCAATCCATAGGCGCCTATTAGAGATGCGGCAGGAGCAAATAATAGTATGATACGGATCATAGCTCCAGTGAAATAGAACAATAATAATAAGAATACTATCATAAAAATATCAGGAGCGTTTAATCTCTTTAAACAAAAATACATTCCAAGTGGTACTAAAATTAATGGAATCAGAATATTATAGTAAAATACACCCCAGGCGCTTGGATTTTGCTCTGCAACTGAGGCAACCAGACTCATACCTTCTCGTACTAATGGATTTAGTAGAGCATAAAATCTGCCACCAAAACCAAAAGGAATAAGTGCAGGATCAATCCAGATAAGTATCGCAACAATCAATATCACCGGAATAAGCCCCCATTTTATAAGATTTATTAATCCATTATAAAATCCAGGATAATCATTTTTCTTTGTATAAATTAAATGAAAAATTATTAAAATAATTGTAAAGAGAAAAATCCCTCCTGTTTCTAAGCTTGAGAATAAAGTTTCAGGGTTAAAATTAATATATAATGAGAAAATTAATAAACCAGTACCTTGAGCTCCGGCATATGCTATTAAAATATGTTCATTATATTTCTTTATCAAAATTAAAATAATGCAAATTAGCGGGATAATTAAGTATGCAAATTGATATCCACCCCAACTCAATGATAAATAACCTAAAAACACTCCACTTAATATTGAATGAGATATTTTTCCTGTTCTTACCGCTTTTAGAAAAAATAAAAAGATCATTAAAACACAAAAAACACCTATTGTTTCATTATCAAAAAAGCCAGCAATGGTGCGTTGAAGATAGCCAATATTAAAAGCTAAAAAGAAAGCCGCCATAAGACCCGTACCTTTACTATGCACTTCCTTTCCCAAAAAATACATAACAAGGACCGTAATACCGCCCATAAATGCGGGGAAGAAATAACAAATATGATATAATGAGACAGGTATTCCGAGAAAATTAAAGGTTTTATAAATTGCGACAACTGTAAACGTCAATCCGGGACGTAAATTACCTCGAAAATAACCTTCAGGGTACCAACTCTTAAAATCTCGCCAATTAAAATATTCGTAAAATGAATGGGTTGACAAATATTCTGCGTTATAATATTGTATCCATGGATCAAAAGCTTTAATAAGAAGTGGTCCTCTTAGGAGTGGAGTAAGCCTTACAATAATTGCTAGGGTGACAAGCAGGAATAGTGCTATGAACAATAAAATATTTCGAGTTTTGACTGACACAGAAGCTCGAGCGCGATCACGGAAATTTCTAATTGAAGCAATAATTTTAGGCATTTTTATTAAATAAATTTTTTATGATATTAAAAAGAATAATGAAATTTTGAATATAAAAAAAATCCCTATCTTTAAAATTTATCGTTTAATAGAGACATATTAGAATATTCTAAAATTTTAAAAAGAATTTATGAGTTTTAGATTTTTAATAATTTTTATAATAGTAATAAAATTGATTTCTTGAAATAATACTAACAAAAGTTATGCCAAGATGTAGATTTCTCTTTAAAATGTATTATATAGGCTCTATAAAATTTTATGGTTCTCAGAGACAAAAGAATATTTTAACTATAGAAGATTGTCTTTTAAATGCTTTAATTATGAAGGGATATTTTAGAGATATTAAAAAGGCTGGATTAGAATTTGCAAGTAGAACCGATAGGTTTGTATCTGCTCGTTCTTCCTGTTTCTCTTTCATTTCAGTAAAACAACCAATTTTAATGGAAATTAATTCAGCATTACCTAAAGATATAGGAGTTTGGGGTCACTCAGAAGTGTCAATGAATTTTTCATCTAGATATGATGCTATTTTACGTCATTATAAATATATTGTTCCTGAATCACTTATATCTCTTCAAAAACAACATTCTTTAAATTTAGAGATAATGGAAAAAGCTTGTAGAGAATTAGAAGGAACCCATGATTTCATTAATTTCTCTAAAAGAGAAAAACTAGAAAAAAAAACTGTTAGAGAACTAGAAGTTGTAAAGATGACTATTGATAAGGATTTCATAATATTTGATTTTCTAGGTAAGTCCTTTCTTAGACAACAAATTCGTAGAATGGTACAAAAGATATTAGGACTTGGTATGGGAGAGATTGACTATTATGATTTTTTATCATTATTTGACAGCTCAAGAGATATTTCTTACCAAGCGGCAGATCCAAGAGGATTGATACTGTGGGATATAATTTATGACGAAAAGATTAAATTTTTAGAAGATAAAAAATCAAAAGAAAGAATGGAAAATTATTTCATAAATAAAGAGTTAAAATATCATTTTAAACATCAATTATTCCGAATCTTGCAACGAAACAATTCTAGCTAATAATGCTTGCAATTGAATTTCTTCTGTACTACCTTGACTCAATCGAAATTCAAATTCAGCCAAAATTTTAGATAATTCAATTTTTAAATCTTCTATTATATTCAAATTGTAAACTTCTCTATGAATATTTTTTATAATATTTTGACCTGAAAGCCCATAATCATTGATTAAATCATATAATAGTTTTATTGAAAGTTGTAATTGACCTTCTAAGGCAGTTTGTAAAATTTCTTTTATTTTTTCTGGAGGTATTTCACCTGCTACTCGAAAAACAATTTCTTGATCGATTTTTTTAGAAATAGTTCCACAGGATTGCAAATAATTTATAGCTCTTCTACAATCTCCTCTAGAAACGTCAGTTAAAGCGTTTAAACCATCAGGCGTGAGTGTGATATTCTCTTGCTGAGCAATATATTTTACCCTTTTTTTAATATCGTCATTATTCAAAGAAGAAAATCTAAATACAACACATCTAGATTGAATGGGGGGTATTATTTTATTAGAATAATTGCATATTAAAATCATCCGGCAGTTATTTGTATATTTTTCCATTGTTCTTCTTAATGCTTGTTGAGCCGGAGAAGTCATATTATCTGCTTCATCTAAAATTAAGATTTTAAAAGATATATCAATAGGGGGTCTAGCTTTTGCGAAATCTTTAATATAAGTTCTTATAACATCAATACCTCGAGCATCACTCGCATTTAACTCTAAATATGTTCTATTAACTAACATTCTTCTACCATATAGTTCTCGAACTATTGCTAATGCTGAAGTGGTTTTACCTGTTCCAGCAGGACCAGCAAAAATCAAATGTGGCATTGATTTATCTTTGACAAATTGTTTTAAACGCTTAACAATACCTTTTTGGTTTACTACATCATCCAATATCCTTGGTCGATACTTCTCGACCCATGGTCTATTTTCAAAAGACATTATTTATTGAATTTAAAATGAAAATTTATTATTAATATAAAAGAAGAAATTATTAAGAATTAATTCTTCTTACTTCTTTTTAATGATTTAAATTAAAAAAAATTAATGAGATTTTTTTATGAATGATTTTAAAATAACAAAAATTAAAGCTAGATGGATTTTAGATTCTAGAGGGAATCCTACCGTAGAATCAGATATTTATGTAGGAAATGTTTTTTCTAGAGCAGCAGTACCTTCAGGCGCCTCAACTGGTGCTTTAGAGGCACTTGAACTACGAGATGGTGGGAAAGCTTTTATGGGAAAACATGTTACTAAAGCAGTGACAAATATCAATGAAATACTCGCAAAAAAATTAACAGGTTTTGATGTAAGAGAACAAACAAAATTAGATGAAGAAATGATTAGAATCGACGGAACAGAAAACAAGAGCAAATTAGGCGCTAATGCAATATTATCTATTTCATTAGCAGTAGCAAAATTAGCAGCTAAATTGCTGAATAAACCATTATTTGTACATTTAAATGAGTTAACTTACAATGAGACTCGAGAACAATACTTATTACCTTTGCCATGTTGTAATATTATTAATGGGGGGGAACATGCTGGAAATAATTTAGCAATACAAGAATTTATGATATTACCAATAGGTGCACCAACCTTCTCTAAAGCAATTCAAAATGCAGCAGAAGTATATCATACTTTGAAAAAATTATTAGGAAAAAAATATGGACCCATTGCTGTTAATGTTGGTGATGAAGGAGGATTTGCACCAAATTTGTCAGAAACTCGAGATGCAATAAATATCATTATAGAGGCTATTGAGGAGGCAGGATTTATGATGGGAACTGATTTTGTAATAGGAATGGATGCGGCTGCAAGTGAATTTTTTAAAGATGAATTATATAATATTGATGGAAGGAAACTAACAGAAGAAGAATTATTACAATATTACCTTGATTTAATTCATGATTATCCTTTGAAATCTATTGAAGACCCATTTGATGAAAAAGCATTTAGAAGTTTTACAAATTTAACAATCAAAGTTGATAAGTCAATTCAGATTGTAGATGATGATCTTACTGTTACAAATATCAAATTACTTGAGAAAGCAATTAAAGAAAAAGCCGGAAATGCATTATTACTTAAAGTTAATCAAATTGGATCCTTAACAGAAGCAATTAATGCATGTAAAATGTCATTTAGAAATGGATTTAATGTAATGGTTTCACATAGATCTGGTGAAACTGAAGATCCATTTATTGCAGATTTAGCAGTTGGATTTTGTAGTGGTCAAATAAAAACAGGGGCTCCAGCAAGATCTGATCGAAATTGTAAATATAATCAGCTTCTCAGAATTGAGGAACTATTGGAAAGTAATGCAAAATATCCTAAAAGTTTAGACTCCTGGAAAGATTTTCAAAAATAATAATATAATTTTTGTTAAATTTCTTTTACATTTTGATAAATCTATAAATATTCACATCAATTTTTTTCTTTTTTTGAGTGTGAAATTGAAACGTTTTTTCAAGAACCATTTTTAATGGAAACACATAATCTATAATCCAATTAAATTTTTTAATGAATTTTGAAATAAATCTATGTATTTTATCACTAGCTAAATGTATTGAGTATACAACATCAGAAAAGGTAAATGCTCTTTCCAAAAAGATTCTATCAGCAGTTTTTCTTTGTACTCCAAATGGTGGGTTCATTATAGTTGTTATTTTCATATTATAAGGCAAATGAAGTCTTTTAATTTCAAAATTATTCATATCAGAACATATAGGAAAAATTATTTGTTCAAGATCGAGAGATTGAATATTTCTCTTTAAACCTATCAACGCATCCCAATCAATGTCAATACTTATTACGATATGGGCTTTCATAAAGGCACAAGCTATAGATAATCTACCTGTTCCAGTGCCAAGGTCAAATATTAAATTATGCTTAATATCATTAAATTCAAAACCCGCAAAAAAAATGATATCAACCGCACTTTTTGCGTCGATACAATATTGTTCTAATTCTATCTTAGGTTTAATGAATGTTTCAGTATTTTGTATTATAGAAACTAATTCCTTTTTGTTGATTTTCATCCGATAAATTGTTTACTCTTTTATGATTAAATTTATAATAAAATTTATTTATTTTATTTAATAATATTTACTTAAAATTGAAAGAGATTGAGAAATTAAAAAATTATACTGATAATTATGAGTAAAAAGCTTTTAAAAAATAAAGATATTGTTCTAACTGGACAATACCTTGGAGTAGTAGAAGAATTTTTACCTGATAAACAGACTACTTTTATTAAGGAAGGGCAAATTTATGCTACCAAATCAGGTTTAATTAATATAGATGAAAAAAAGAGAAAAATAGAGATAAAAACTCATCAAGAAAAAGATAGGAAAGTAGTAAAAAAAGGAGATATTGTGATAGGCACAATACTTTTTCTAAGACAATACTCTGTTGGTGTAAGTTTTTATACAGTAAATAGTAAAATTCATTTTAATAGTTATTATTTTGGAAATATTCATGTTTCTCAGATTTCAGATAGATATATTGATAAAATTTATGATGCTTTCCAAATAACCGATATTTTAAGAGCACGTGTTATTGAGCAAAATTACAATGAGTACAAGTTAAGTACTGTTGGTAAAAGTTTAGGAGTTATTTATGCTGATTGCATGATCTGTGGAACTCCTCTTAAAAAGATCGGTTATAATAAGCTACGATGCCAGAGATGCGGTAATGTCGAAACGAGAAAAATTGCTAATGATTATGGAAATGTAAATGAAAGTTTAAGATTTTAATTTATAACTTAAGTGAGAATTTATTTATTAGATATATATCACACTCCAATTGAATTAAATAAGGGTAAATTTTTGAGAAAAGCAGGAAGAAAAGTTGTTCATTTTTACAATAATAGCGGTTCTTTAGATAATGTAGTTAAATTTCTTGAAGACGTTCACAAAAAAATAGATTATCTTAATTTAAATATTACTGTTGAAGGAAAAGATATAAAAATAACATTATTTGGAACTAGAGATCTTCAATATTTAGCATGTGAAAGATTAAAAGATTTGGCACATCGATACTTATAAAATTTTGTTTTGTTATTCAGTAAACCATAAAAAATTTATTTTATAACCTATTATTATTAACAAATCCGAATAATTTGGAGTTAAAATAATGGCAAAGAAAAAGTCAGCTAAACCAAAAGAAGAGAAAGACGATGAATTCGATGAATTAGAAGATGAATTGTTGGAAGATGAGGATTTTGAGAGCGTTTATCCTAAATTAGAAAAGGAAACAAAGGAAGATGATGATAAATCAGGAATACCCTCAACTGTAGATAATGAAGTTAGCGAATATCCAGAAGAAGAATTAGAATATGAGATGGAAGAAGAAGAAGTTAAATTTCCTAGTTATAGATATCTGAATCTAAAAATAAAGAAGGATATTGGTAAGAATGATTATGAGTTAATTGTTGAAGGGCAATCTCATGGATTTTGTAATATTCTTGTTAAACATCTTTTAGAGATCGAAGGAGTAAATATTGCTGCTTATAAAGATATTAAACTTGAACCTTCAACCATTTTCATCAGACTTGAAAATTTAAAAAAATATAAAATTAAAGAGATTCTTCATAAAGGGATTGAATCTTTAAGAGATGAAGTAACAGAAGTTCATAAGCTATTTAAAAAGATTACTTAAATTAATATTCATCTTTTTTTATGAAAAATTTATAAGAAGCAATAATTCAACTTATCTTAATGGATTATGAGTTTTTAATTGAGGACTTAAATAGATTTAAATCTCAAAAGAGCATAGGAACTGACAAAGGCTTAGCAAAAATAGGAGACGGAATAGTTAATCTTGCATACTCGGTTGCCAAGTCCATTTTTTTGACTAAAAATAATTTACAACATAAAATATACAGAACTGGTTCTAAAGTTAGCAAACAGATTCTGGCAAATGCATTAAAAAATGCTGATATGAAAGATTTTGCGAAAAACAGAGCTGATGCTCATGATCTCGCTGACACTGGAGAAGCTCTAGTTGCTTATGTATGGTTAAGTAAAAATTTGACTTTAAATGAAATCATAGGTTTTCTTACTAATAAATTATCAGGCGATTTAACAAATAGATCTGAAGAAATTAAAAGTGCCACTATAGCTTTTACTAATTTATTTATTAATATTAGAAAATTCTTACCTGAGAAATGATAAAATGAAAGATAATCCCATAACCATCGGATTTGATGATGCTACATTCGAGCTTAAAACTGGTTCAGAAACAACTCAACTAATAGGAGTTTTGTGTCAGGGAATAAGAATGGTTAAAGTCGTTAAATGTGAAATAGTTATTGATGGAAATGATGCAACTGAGAATTTGATAAAACTTGTAAAACAAAATGAAAATATCCAATATATTTTAACTCACACAATCACGTTTGGGGGTTTCAATATTGTTGATTTAGAAGAAATCTATCATGAAACAGGTAAGCCAATAATTGCTGTTACTGAAAAGAAAGTAGATCTTGATTCTGTCATAAAAGCTTTGATAAAAAAATTCCCATCCAATTACAATAATAAAATTAAAAATATTTTTAATGCTGGAGAATTATATGAAACAGATATAAATACTGCTGGTGGATTTTCAAGAGTCTTTTTTCATTCTAAGGGACTTAAAATTGCAGAAGTTGAAGCATTACTAAATAAAATCAATATCGATTCAAAACTACCTGAATGCGTTAGATTAGCACATTTAATTGGAAGAATCTTTTAAGAATGATCCTAAACTAAAAAGAATATTGTTTTTAAAACGACAATAATTTTGACATTTAATTTGTACTAATCTCGTATTCTAAAATATTCCTCATTCTTTCATGCAATTCCAGCCTTATTGCTGACATTCCATATGTTTTTATACCTAGCTTTTTTTGAACTTTTTTAGCACTTAAAGCACCAGGAAGATCTTGCTTGTTCGCGATAGCAATTATTTTCGTATCTAGATATTTAGAAAATTTTTCAAAAATCTCTTTAGTTTTTTTAACATCCTCTTCCGTAGAATCACATACCAAAATGGCTAATCCAGCCCCTTTTACAAAGTCTTCCCACATGAATTGATATCTTTCTTGGCCTCCCAAATCCCATATATTTACCTTATTACCATTAAGTAAAGAATTCTCTATTTCTAAACCAACAGTTGGATTTCTTTCATTTGGAATATTTCTGCCTTGCAGCAAGCAAAGTAAAGAAGTTTTTCCTACACCACTATTTCCTAAAAAGCATATTTTAGTCTTTGTTCTAAGAACTTTAAATCAACCTTTTCTAATTAAGAATACCTTAATTAGAAAAAATTACTAAGACTTCAAAAATTAAAATAATATTCACATATCATGAGAGTATTCTAAAAAGAATCCAGCGATGTTATAGATCTAATTTTATATACGAATAATGATAAAAATCCTAAAAATTTCAAAAAAACAAATAAATAAGTAATATATAATAAAAAAATTCAAAAAAAAAGACGTGTTATGCTCCTGTGGTTAGGTCTTTTACAATCCCAACCGCTACAGTTCTCCCCATATCCCTTACAGCAAATCGACCCATTTCTGGAATATCTTCATATTTCTCAAGACACATTTTCTTGATTGGAGATAATTCAACAATTGCAGCTTCATTTTTCTTTAAAAATTTCGGTGAATCTTCAATAACTGCTCCAGTTTTCTGATCAAGTTTTTTAATTAAACCAGTAAATTTAGCTGCTATCTGAGCAGTGTGTGCGTGAATTACAGGTGTGTATCCTTGAGCTATTGCTGTTGGATGCCATATAACTATTATCTGACCAGTCCATTTTCCTTTTGGTGTTATTACGGTTGGAGGATCACTAGGATGTCCTAGGCAATCACCTCTACCAACATCTTCCATTTCAATACCTCGGATGCTGAAACCTATATTATCTCCAGGTTCCGCCTGAGGAATCTCTTCATGATGCATCTCAATGCTTCTGATTTCACCTTCGAAGCCAGTTGGCATTATAATGATTTTATCACCTTTCTTCAATACTCCAGTTTCTACTCTTCCAACAGGAACAACTCCAGTTCCTTTGATACTATATGCATCTTGAATTGGAAGTCTTAATGGTTTATCTAGAGGTTTTTCTGGAATTGAAAATTGATCAATTGCATCGATCAAAGTTGGACCATCATACCAAGGCATTTTATCACTTTTATTTGATAAATTCTCCATTGCCATTCCACTTGTTGGTACAAAAGGTACTTCTTTAAGCTTGAAGCCAATATTTTTTAGAAGATCACCGATTGCTTCCTTGCACTCATTAAATCTTGCCTCAGAATAATCATAAATATCAGCTTTATTTATGGCAACAACAACTTGTTTTACGCCTAAAGTCTGTGCTAAATAAGCGTGCTCACGAGTTTGCCCATTAGCCGCTATTCCAACTTCCATTTCACCTTTCTTACCAGATACAACAAGAATGGCTGCATCAGCTTGGGACGCCCCTGTAATCATGTTTTTAACGAAATCGGCATGACCAGGAGCATCTATAATTGTGAAATAACGATTTGGAGTTTCAAATTTTCGAAAAGCTAGATCAATAGTAATACCACGTTGTCGCTCTTCTTTTAATTTATCAAAGACGAAAGCATAGGACCAAGAATCTCTGTCATATTCCTTTGCTAATTTTTCTAGTTCTCTCGCTTCTCTATCGGTAACTGCGCCTGTTTCTATGAGTAAAGCACCCATCATTGTGCTTTTCCCGTGGTCAATATGACCTATAATTACTAAATTTAAGTGTTGTTTTTCTGGCATGTTTAATCAATACTCATATTATTTTTTACTAATTAATTTTGAATAATTTCTAATTTTAAATTAAATGATAACTACTTTAATGATATTCTATATATATTTTTTACTATAATTAGGGTGTTAAGTTTTGGTAAAATAAAGTTGCTTATTTAAGATCTTCATATAGTTCATGTTTATTTTCTCTTAATAGAAATTTAGGTTTAAATTGAAAAAAATAAAAAAGTTAATTATCTCTTCTTAAATATTACATTCCTTCCTCCAATAATAATTAGAGGTACTGCGCCAAGAATTATGAGGAATACATAAGAATTTCCAAAAGGAGTTAATGCTCCAGTAACATCATTCGCATAGAACACATGAAGGAATTCTTCCCAATTAGTTAATGCACAGAAATCACTTTCTATTTCATAATGGGAACTATAAGTTGATAAATCAAGTGGGAAATATACGGATAATCCGTGCATATAATACCTTAAACTTCCCTTACGGTGCTTTATAATGGCATAGTCTTGATCACTTGGGCCTAAACCCCTCATTATTTCTAAGGTATAATAACGAATCATTTGGTTAGGAACTCTCTCGTATAGCTCCTGTAAGAAATCAATGAAATCTACCAATCGCGTAGGGGGTCCATACCAACTTTCAGAAGCATCTCTTGCATCTCTTATTTCTTTTCCATAAATATTAAAATTTTCATTAGTTGAGTAGCTAAATTATCGATATCATCTATAAGATCTTGAGTTATACTTAATTTTACAGCAGCTATGAGTGTATCACCCATTTCAGAAATAAATGCTTGGTTTATTAGTTCAATAGCAAAATCCCGAGGTGATATAGAAGGGTTGGTCACAAGTGTGTTTACTACTACATCATTATCCAAATTAAACTCTCCCATCGTAACTGAAGGTTCAAAACCAACTATGTAACCAACATAAGGTGATAATTGTACAGCGCCCTCCAAGTTAGACATTAAACAGGCATGAAAATAAATTCCATCAAACTTACGACCCAAGTAAGAAGCAATGCTAGAAAAAGTAGTTTTGAGATCCCCGATAGAAAGATGATCCCCCCATGAATCATCCCAACAAACTCCGTTATAAGCCCCACCATGATTATCTAGGATAACCCAATAATGGTCTGAGGGATAATTATCTATGCAATATTTAAGAACATAATATAGAGTATCTGGGTTACCCATATTAAGTTCAACGTTCCAAGAAGGATTGATGCTTGAAAGATAAATATACATACGCGCTCCTCCTGAAAGTAAATCAACCTCTTTTGGCTTCTGATATTGCCACCACTTTTTCAATTTTTACTTAATTTAATTGGAGTAGCAGATTATAACTCAATTTTTTGGACTTTAGAGATTTTAATCTCTGGAATTATAAGTATCATTAGTTATGGAGTTATTTTCACTCTCTTCGGACTAAAAGATACGAGTAGATATGAGAGAGCTATTAAATTTATAGGACTTTTCTGGGTTATCGCCGGAGTATTGGACTTAATTTTTATCGCAATTATTAATTCTTATATCTATTTAGATGTGTCTGCTCCCGATGAAGCCATTAAAACAATGGGTTGGATTTTTTTCTATATTGGAGTAGCATTAAATATTGCTGCTGGAAGTTTTTTACTAGCTTATAGCGTTGAATTAGGTGAACGGTATCTAGGGTTGGCTGCACTTTTTTTCATAATAAGAGGTTTCTTATACGCTGTTAGAATTATATACTTTTTGCCAGTATTATAATCCTTATGTAATTTTATAATAACTCTTTTTTTTTTCATATTAATAGGTATTTTATAAGATAATAAAATAAAATAATAATAGAACATTAAATAAAATTAAGAATTTATAATAATTGATATTAAACATAAATATAATCGAGATTATGGTTAAAAGTAGAACTAATTTCCCAAGAGAAGGAGAATTTTTAATTGGCAAAATAAAGCAGGTTGAAAACCAATATGTCTATGTAGATTTAGTTGATTATACAGGATTAGAATCTGAAGAATTCGCAAAAGGATTCATTCATATATCTGAAATATCATCAAGGTGGATAAAGAACATCCGTAATTATGTTAGAATCGGTCAAAGAGTTGTTCTTCGAGTATTAAGAGTTGATCCACAAAAAGGACATGTTGATTTATCATTAAGAAGAGTTAATTCTGCTCAGAAAGAAAATAGGTTAAAAGAATGGAAATATGCTGTTAAATTCGAAAATTTATTACAATTTCTTATTGAAACAGAAGGTATTAATCTTACTCTAGATCAAGCTTATGATTTGATTGGTTGGTCAGTTCTAAACCAGTTTGACTCTTATCAAGAAGCTCTTGAAGTCCTTAAAGAAAGTGGTATTGAAATTTTAGATGATTTAGAAGGTGTGTCAGAAGAAGTTAAGAAAATATTATTAAAAATCATCGAAGAAAATGTAAAGATTTCAACGGTAAACATATCAGGAAAAATAAGACTATCGTTTAACTCTGAAAATGGAATTGACCAAATCAAAGAATCTTTGATTGAAGCTAAGGGAATAATTGAGTCAAAAGAGACGCGAAGTATAAATATAAGTTATATTGCGGCACCGCTTTATCAATTAGAAATTATAACAAAAGATTATTTAGACGCAGAAAATATTTTATCAGATGCTCTTGAAATTATCGAGCAAAAAACAGAACAATATAATGGTAGTTTTGAATTTATTCGAGACTAATAAATATGACAAAATATCTTCAAAAATGTAAAGAATGTAATAGATACGGAATACAGAATCCAGAATCAAAATGCCGTTATTGTGGTGGTCAATTAATAAATCCTAAACCACCTAAATTCTCTTTAATGGATAAGTATGGAAAATATCGATTAAAATATTTCAAAGAAGATTTTGATAAGAAATTTAAATAACTTAAGAGAGTTCTATTTTTTCTGCAAATTTTTCATAAATAAGGATTTTAGCGTTCTCAAAAGGCAAATTTGCAATATCTTCTTTTTCAAATGGACCATAATTTATAAGATCAATTCCGACTAATGGAGGGGTTTTTTTCAAAATTCTTATTAGAGTATAATTAAAATTTTCCTTTCTTTCTTTAATTGCTGATTCAGAAATCTTAGTAATTTTATCCTCACTCAACATTTTAGGTTTTACACTCCGGATTTCTTTACCTGCTTCTATTATACCTATTTTTTCAGGAATTATATCCTCAATTTCTCCATAAATAGAATATCTCTTTACTTTCTTATATCCTTTAATAGAACTTACTAAACTTTGATAGAACAATTTTTCAGCTTCAATAACGTTATCTAAATCAATCTCTTCCAATGCAAAAGCGAAATTGATTATTTTTATTTTTCGAATCTTTAAAAGATCCTTAAATAAATAGTTGAAATTATTCTTATAAGATTCTAATAATTGACTCTTTATATTGTCTTTTTTCTCTTCTTCATAATCGTTTATATAGTTGATAATTCTTTTATAGTCATCGAAAATATCTTGAGATAGAGCTGTTAATTCTGTTTGTTGAAATTCATTAAGCCAATGTTGGTATAACTTCTCGTAATCCTTTCTTAAGTCCATAAAAATTGAAATTGATACTTAATAGTAAATAATAAATTAAATTCACATAAAATTTTATTATTTACTAACTTAATTTTGCTACTTCTCTACATAATAAAAAAATGGCTATATGGTGGGGTACTTCAATTATATCTCCTTTTTTGTAAGGACCATATTTTTTTCCTTTAATTCTCGTTTCTGGCACATCATGTTCAATGATTTGAATTTTATGGGTTTCTTTTTTACCTAGAAATACAATTGGATCAAGTTTCTCCTTACTTTCATTTAAAGGGTTAAAATCATCAAATTCATCTAGAAAAATTTCTTGGACTTTAAACCCTGTTTTCCCATGTAAAGAACCGGGATATCTAATAAGTCTATGAATATCAATTGTAACAGGTATATCAATTTCCACTCCAATTTCTTTCACAATACTTCTTAAAAATTTTTTCCATGTGTTTGGCGAAAAACCTTCTATTGACCACATATTTCTTTCGTTATTAGATAACATTTCCAGAAAATCATCTTTATAATTTAATAATGATTTTATAGTTGGTGATTTAAATCCAAATTTTCGATTATCAATTAATAGTTTATTAATTTCAGAATTAGGTTTTTTTAATAATTCCACTATAAAGTTCATTATTTTTTCTGCCCAGCCAATATTATCTTTGAAAAAACCATAAACAATATTACTATGTTCTCTTAATCCTAAAATTTCAAATGATATGTTTTGGCCTGTTACATAATCAGTTATTTCCCTTCTTTCTTCACTTGACAAAGATCTTACTTTTTCGTTTTCAATTTTTAAATGGTATCCTCTATGACCTGAAAATGCAATTTTTATATCTTCTGGATTAATCTCAAAATCGGGAATTAAAAAATCATAAATTAATTTGATCATTTCATTTTTAGCTACATTTAAACAATCTTCACAAATCCAACTCAATCTTTCTAATTTTAAATTTCCACATTTAGGACATTTCTCTGGCATTCCTTTTCCTCTTTTATCGCATTCTTTACAATGCCAGATATCATGCTCCTCTTTACATGGAGTATAAAAATGATCTATATCAATATCTATGAGCAAATCACAACCTTGATAACCTTTTCCTTCCATATCTGGAATTTCTGGTTGAGAATAAAGTGAACCACTTGAATAAGCATGTCTTGGAGCTTTTATTTTAAAAAAATCTATTAAATTTTTGGAATTTTCAAAGCTAAGATGTCTTTCCATTACTTGTTCTTCCCAAGGGATGAAACCATATTCTCGTTTATTGAAAAAACTAACCATTGGAATTTTAGAGTAATTCTCTTCATAGTACCGTTGAAAAATCCGTTTTAAATAAAACTTTTCAGTCATTTTTTTCTTGAATTTTATCCTTATTTTTGAGCTTAGCGGAATGATATTGTTTAAATTGAACGTAAAATAATGGATGAGAGATTTTTTTCTGTTTATTATTCTTTTTTGAAAAATAGCCATCTAAGCATAATTTATCATTGTGCTTTTGAGCCATACATAAATTTAATGACTTAATTGTCGAACATGCATGAGGAACATAACCTTTTTTTTTTGCGAATTCTACTTGGTATGTGGTTTTGTTTTCGTCATAGTCTGGTTGTTTTGAAAAAATATTAATTATAAATTCTTTTGGGCAATTAAGAGCTAATAAAAAGAAAACAATGATTAGTCTTTCAGTGTGTTGAAGGTTTTGACCTATTTCTGCTTTCACTAGAATCTCATTCATACATGTAGGAAAATTTTTTGATATGTCTTCTCCCTTTTTAAATGCTGTTTCAAAAGAATACTCAAACCTTTCTTTTTTCAACTCCCAATCTGCTATTATACTATCATACAAATCTTTAAATTCCTGAACTTTTAGTAGATCTTCTTTGAGTTTATTTATATTCTCAATATCTCCCTCAAATTTTAAGATTTTCATACGTACATACTCTTGTATTAATCTACTAAGGCTCTTAGGACGGAGATATACATATCCATCTTTAAGAGCATTATTTATCAATTTTCGAAAATCATCCTTTAATCGAGAGGATAATTTTAAATAATCTGAAAAATGTATTTTAAATTTGGTTTGTAAGGTTTCTAGTTGATCTTTTATAGCAATTTTCCTAAATATGATTGGCTCTTGCTCATATTTAATGTCAAGTTTTAAATCTTTACAGATTGAATATAAATTAGAATCATTTTCAGTTGCTAGTTCATTATACGTTATTTTAGAATATAAGTTTGCTACTCTATAAGAAATAGATTTGTTATTGAGTATAATTAACAACATCCTTAAAGATAAATAGAAGTAGATGTTTAAATCATCTATTTTGTAATAAGAGAAATATTCTAAATTATCAAAAGCAGATTTGAAGAATTCATAGATTCTATCCCATAGAACCTCTTTAGAAGGATCTGTAATAATATCTTTAATGAATTCTATAGGATTTATAGAAGCAAGATCTGAACGATATATTTTTAAAGAAGGAAGCCAAGGATATTGTCTAATTAAATCAAAATCATTACTCATATTTTATATAATCTCCGATTAAAAATATCTTCCTCTTATTTAAAAAAAATGATTTGATTAGACTTTAATAATTTAAGAGTAAAGGGATTTAATATAACTTTATTAGAATTAAAGCTTTGGGTTAAAATTCATCCAAATCTTCATCTCCTTCAAATTCTACCTCTTCGACTCTGGGGGCAAGGAAATAACTTAGTTCTCCACCTTCAAGTATGTTAAATATCATTTTCAATGGATGATCAGATTTTAGCGAGATCTCTAATTTTTCGGTAATTGATGCTATTTTTAATATTGCTTTCAAAAAAGTTAGTGAATATGATCCGCTACTAGTTCCTTTTATATTTGAGTCAATTAAATCATCTTCATTAAGATCATATACCATTTCACCAATTTGTCCGGAAGAACTAAATACTAATCCTTTTTTTTCAATTGATTTCATATTGAGAATATCTGAATAGATTTCAGCATCTTTAATTGCTTCAACTAAAAAGTCAGGTTCAATTACCCATGTTGAGGGATAGTCAATTTCTAATAGTTTATCCATAGGGATTTCTTCAATATCAATATCTAATCGTGCTAAACTAAATGTTCTTTTGCGTGAAGTGCCTTCTCTTTGCATTTCAATTTTAATTTTTTGGTCAGTCTCATTAAATTCTATCTCGACAGAATCATTTGCTGCACTTCTTTTTAAAATTTTATCAAGGTCATCCAAATTTAATCCTACTTTAGTTTCTTGACTACACTTAAACTCATCAAAATCATCTTTTTTTATAGCTAGTTTTAACAAACAGATTCGACTTGGATCCATCGCAGAGATGGTAAAATCTTTAGTAGTGACTCGAAATTCAGTTTCGTCAATTATACTAGCTAGAGTTTCAACAATTCCTTTTAAAACCCGACTATTTTCCAATTTTAATGTAAAACTCATATTCTTTCAGCACATTAATTCCATACTAATTAAGATAATATTGTTTTATTGACATTATTAATAATATTTAATATTAGTGTTTTAATAAGATCAATTTTAGGTTTTAAATTAATTATTTATAGTTATCTTAAATTTTGAATGTTATATTGAATAATTAAATGATTTATATTTAATAAAAAAATGTCAAAACAGCATGCAAAACCAAGAATTATCAAAGATATAAAAGATGATGATTTACGAATACAAATTACTGGTTATGTAAAAGAAATAGTTGATAATGAAAATATAATATTGGACGATAAAACAGGAGAAATAGAAGTAGATGTTAAAAACGTTGATTTTAGGTTTGATAGAAATGATTTAATTAATATTTTCGGAGAAATTGAAATTAGTATGGCAGGAGAAAAATCACTTATAGCAGATATCATTCAAGACAAAAAAAATTTGAATTTTGAATATTACCAAAAATTATATGAAATCAAAAAACAGCTAGACTTAATTTAAATTATCTTATTTTTCGAAATAGAATAAAATTTTTTAAAAATTATTATTTTTTAAAGGTATTTAACACATTAAAAAATCATAATTATGGTTGAATTTTGTCCTGAATGCTCAGGTTTGCTGAGGAAAAAGAAAGTGAATGGGAGATCATACCTAGCTTGTAAATGTGGTTATCAAAAACCACTTGAAAAGGATATTGAAAAAATAGAACAAAATATACAGAGAAAGAGTAAAGCTTTAGAAAAAAATTTAGTAATAGTATCTGAAGATATATCAGTATATCCAAAAACTAGTAAATTTTGCCCTAAATGTGACCATAAAGAGGCAGAAACTTGGCAAATACAGATCAGAGGTGCTGATGAACCAATGACTCATTTTTTTAGATGTGTAAAATGTAAATATACTTGGCGTGAACAATAAATAATAATTCTATATTAAGACAAAATGGAATGTATCACCTAAGTATTAATAAATTATCGTAAAAGAGGGGTTTCACGATCTTCAGATTATTAGGACAAGTAACTCAAAACCTAACACATATTTTTTACAATAGAAATAATTAAATTTTTAAATTTTTGTGATAAATTTGAAAAAAACGCCTAAAGGAATATTTTATTGTTATTAACTATTAAAATATTTTTCAGCTCTCTTTAAATGGGCGTTTTTTTCACCTTATATACGTCTTTTTCCCTTATTAATTCATTAAAAAATTTAAAATTGTAAGCAGTAATCACCAAATTTCTATATTTTAAAAACCATAATTTTATATTTACAAATTTGTATTAATGTAGTGAAAAAACGCCAATAGCTAAATAATTTCCATATTGAATTCACTTTTGATATTATTTAACAGGCGTTTTTTCATTTCTTAAAAAGAATTTCACCTTTACTTTCATAATTATTAAATTCTTTAGAGTATTATTGAGAAATACAAAATAATAATCCTTAACATGGTTAAATACATCTATAGAGAGTTTAAAAGCACATTAAATATTTTAAAATATCCAGATTCATGGTTTTGGTCTCGGTATACTTTGAATACATATTCTGGGTGTGCTCATGCGTGTATTTACTGTGATGCAAGAAGTCAACGATATTATTTAGATCAAGATTTTGAAAATGAAGTTATAATCAAAACTGATTTTGCTAAAAAATTAGATAATAGATTGAAAAGAGCTCGAAAATTACTTCCTGATGTTATTGCTCCGGGAGGTGTTAACGATGCTTATCAACCTATTGAAAAAAAGGTTAAAAACACAAAAAAAGTCTTACAAGTTATTGCCAAACACCAATTTCCACTTAATATCGCTACAAAATCAAAACTAGTTACAAGAGATATTGATATTTTAAAAAAAATAGCAGATAATACTTGGTGTACAGTAGGATTTTCAATCAGTACTACAAATGAAGTTCTTGCAAAATTTCTAGAACCACACTCATCACCTCCTTCTGAAAGATTAGAGGCTTTAACAACTATCAAAAAGCAAGCGCCAAATATTCAAGTTGGAACATATTTTATCCCAATTATTCCATTTATAGAAGATGATGATGAGAATTTAGAGGATGTTTTCAAGCAATCTAAGGAAGCTGGTGCTGACTTTGTTTTATTTTCTCCTGGTTTAACTATGCGCGATTCGCAAGCTGAATTTTTTATTAAAAAGTTGAAAGATAGTAAATATGGGCATATTGTTAAATCACTTTTAGATTTATACAAAGGACAAATGCATCCTCCAGCAGAATATGCAAGAAAATTACATTCAAAATTGTATAACCTTGCTGAGAAATATAATATTCCTATCCGAATAAAAAGATGGATTCCAAAGGATTATCGAAAATGGAATTATAAAATTTCTGAGCTTCTATTAAATACAGAATATATAAAAGCTGTTAAAACAGGAAAATCAAATAAAACAATGATGTGGGCAGGGCTTAATCTTAATAATTTAAAGGAATCTATTATAGACGTTTATAAGAGAGGAGAATTAAATACATTAAGGAATTTTACAAAAAACATTATAGAATTTATTGAATCCTATTTAGAAAAAAGCAAAGAATTAAAACTAAAAAAGGGACTGGATAAATTTTTATGAGTAATATTGAAAAAATTGTTGAAGATATAAGAAATCTTTTGAAGGACAGAGTGCCTACCCTTACTAAAGACCAAAAGTCCAGAATGTTTAAAATTATAAATCCAGATATTTCAAATTATGAAATTTATGGTATCAAAACTTCTGAAATTGAGAATATTGTAAAGACAGTTTTTAACTCATATGAATGTAATTATGAGGATGCTGTTGAAATTTTCAAAGTTTTATTACACTCAAATAATGAGGATGAGAAGTTTGCTGCCTTCTTTTTTCTAAATAGATTTAAAAAATTTTTTAATGAAGATACAATCAAGCTCTTCCAAAGGGAATATTCTAAATATTGTAACACTTGGAGTGTGTGTGATAGCACATGTATAAGAGTTATCGGCCCCTTTTTAGGGAAAAAAGGAAATGAAGAATTAGCAATAAAAGTGATAGATAAATGGTCTACTTCCAATGTGATGTGGATTCAACGAGCCTCTATGGTAATTTTGCTTAAAATTGTTATGATGAAAAGAGACTTCGACAATTCATACGTATTGAATCTTGTTGATAAAATGTTAAAATTTTCTGAGCATAACTATATAGAAAAAGGAATTGGCTGGCTTCTTAAAACTTGTTCTA
Organism: Promethearchaeota archaeon; assembly: GCA_019057865.1. GTDB lineage: Archaea > Asgardarchaeota > Lokiarchaeia > Sigyniarchaeales > SOKP01 > Loki-b32. The sequence goes on along the minus strand of JAHLWP010000030.1, from coordinate 23,031 downwards.
AGTATAATCCGGAATTGATTTATAATTATTTAATGGAAAATAAGGATAAGTTAACACGCTTAATCCTTAGATATGCTAGCGAAAAACTCCCAAAAGAAAAAAGATCAGCAATTTTAGTGAAATAAACTTTATATGATATTTTATACTTTTTAAATTACAAATTTTGAGATTTTAAAATTATTTAAAACTTTCACCCTTTTTTAGATGCCAAGGTGGCAGCAGAAATTATGAGATTTCTTATTTCAAGAGAAATGATTCGAATGTGGGGTAAATAATAACGACAAGATTAAAAATAAGTCCAGCTGATTGGAAGAATTATGCTGGTAAAGAGATCGGAACTTCTGATTGGTTTAAAGTAACTCAGGAGGAGATAAATGAATATGGAAAAATAGTAGATGATATGCAGTGGATTCATGTAGATCCTGAGCGTGCCAAAAGAGAGTCTCCTTATGGAGTCACAGTTGCACACGGTAATTGGCTGCTTTCTATAGCTTATTCTAAATTATTCTCTCAACTCTATACTTCAATAAATACGCGAATGACGATAAATTATGGCTGGAACAAAATTCGGTTTCCTGCTCCAACCCCAGTAGGCAAACGTATTAGATTAATTGCGAAAGTTGTCAATGTTAGGGAAATTGGAGAGTGAGCATATGATGTAGAGTTTGATTTCAAAATCTATGTAGAAGGGGAATCAAAGCCGTGCTGTGTGGCTTTAAAACTTTCAAGATTTTATTCTCTTTAAAAATAAATAAAATTGTAAAGGTATCAAGAATCAAGAAAAAAAAAAAATTTAATACTTGATAAACTAATTTATTTTTTTATCTCTAACTTTTAAAATATAATGACAAGTTCTTTGGTTATTAAGCGGGATACAATTTAAAAAATCAGCTTCAGTCGTCAATTGAGGAAATAATTCACTTAAAAATCCTCTCATATAGGGAATACATATATTTTCTTGAAAAACAGAACCTCGAGAGGGATTATGAATCCCACCGATTGGACAAAATTTTTTAGAAAATTTTACACTCACATCAAAATTATTGTCATTTAATTTTATTATCGTTGGTTTTCCTCTCAAGCCAGTATAAAACTGCTTTAAGACGACTTCCATATCGAATACTGACCCTCTTTCTTTATAAAACTTACCTAACTTTGAACCAGATTTTACTGAAATTGCTTTGGGTAAATTAATTCCCCCAATATCAATCATTTCTTTAACGTAAGCTTGAAAAAACTTTAAAGTATCTTTATTTTTTGACATTTCTGCTAAACTTTCTTATTATAACAAATCTAGTTTATGTTTAGTTTTAGAATATTTAATACTTATTGACAGAGTTGTTTACTTGATAATAAATAACAATTTTAAAATTATTAATTAAAATATTATGAATTTAATAATTAATCTTTATCTAAATAAGTAGTCCATTCTGGTTTTAATAAAAAATATTGATCGATTGCATCTCTCATAGTTTTTCGGCAAATTTCGATTTCTCTAAGAGTTGGTGGATCAATTTGTTTCACTTCTTTAGCAACTTTTAAATCCCAGCCAGTGTTCTCTTTTACTTGCTCTATTGTAATATTTGGATGTAGAGCCTCCAGAAAGGCTTCTTTGGTTATCGGGTTGAATCGCATTATACAGAATGGCGTGATTATAGACTCTGGACCTGTATCAGGAGGATATCCCGCTTTTAACCTACTATCATATCCATCTAAATATCCAGGATCAGTAATATAGTCTATTTTTTTGGGAAATCTGCGTTTTGAGTGGTCATCTATAAGCCAAATCAATCTTTTTGATAAACCCGCGATTTCGGTAGCTCCACCCCCTCCTGGTAATCTATAAATGGGTTTTTCATAAGGACCAACTACTGTAGTATTACAATTACCATATTTATCAACCATAGAAGTACTTAAAAGAGCCACTGTTATTTCTCCACGTTGAAGAATCGACAGTGCATCAATAGAATCTCCTACGAATAATGAATTTGGGACTAGAACGGGATCACTAATCGAGTATGGCATTTTATTTGGCTTAGCAAGTTCATCCTGAAATAATCCAACTTCTAAAACTGAGAAAAGATCGGGGCAATGAAGTAATTTTGCCATATGGACGGCGAGAAAAGGCCAATGAAAAGCATTAAATACAATATCATCATTTTTAATTTGTCTGCACGCCGATACCAACATCATTTCAAAACCGGTATATTCTGTACAAAACTCTCTATCATTAGAACCCATAATCAACAGCTCCTTGTATTAGACTTTTAGCTTTCAGAAATTTTATTTTTTCCTCTCCCAGCACTTTCAAATATTCCTGTCGATCATTGACCCCAGTAATCCATTTTCCAAGCCAATTTTCCCAATCCTCAATTGTCTTTGTCTCCTTAGCATAATTAAATCTATATTCTAAGTCTGTATAGTAAAAACCTTGCATACTGCTAGGATGGGCACCCCATGGTTCATGCACTACAGCATCAACTTTATGGGCACCTACAATTGTACGCTCAGGAGACTCCATAATAATTCTTTTATCCACAATTTCCTCTGCTGCTACGATAATTTTTTTGCAGGTATTAATTCCATATTTAGTATCTCCTATTAGTCCCCAAAGTTGGGCATTTCCTTCGCTATCTGCTCGTTGAACCTGAATCACTCCTACGTCAGGATTTATCGCAGGTACAACACAAATCTCTTCCCCAGTAAATGGACATTTCACTGTTGCAGCTTTTAATCCAACTTCTTTTGGATGATCAAAAATACCAGTTCCAACAATCGAACGAATTGGTACAAAAGGTATACCCATGTAGCCAGCAAAAAAAGACATGTTAATCATAAATAGCGATTGTTCATTGTAAATTATTTTTTGAGGTATTCCTTCCTCCATAGCTCGTTTAAGATTCCATGCTGGCTGTGGACCTGTACCATTCCAACAATGGGAGGTAATAATATGGTTTGTTACACCCGCACCTATCAATTGATCAAAGAGGATTCCCCCACTGCATTTACTCACTTTTAGATCTCTTTTCTTTTGTCTTATCATTTCATGAGCAGCGGAAAATGTCATACCGTTACCAAACCCACCTAAAAAAACTAAATCTCTATTTTGGACATTTTTTCCTATTGCCTCTTTCATAGACATTATTTTATTAATAATTTTACTCACCTCTAAAGAAAGGCAAAAGCTATGATATGATTAGATATTATATACTTAACTTTTAGACCATTTATAAATTTATAGATTTAGCTTGTTCTAAATATAATCCGGAATTGATTTATAATTATTTAATAGAAAATAAGGATAAGTTAACTCGCTTAATCCTTAGATATGCTAGTGAAAAATTCCCAAAAGAAAAAAGATTAGCACTTTTAATGAAATAAACTTTATATGATATTTTATACTTTTTAAATTACAAATTTTGAGATTTTAAAAATTTATTTTTAATTAAAACTTTCAAATTTTCTTCAGAAGCCAAGGTGGCGTAGCCCGGTGATAATTGTTAGGGTTTCCCATTATCGGGTAGGAACGCACCAGATCCATCGGATTTACCGATAAAGGTGAAACTGAAGATCTGGGTATCGGGGGTTCAAATCCCTCTCTTGGCACCATTAATTTTTAACAAAAAGAGTTATATTTCCTTCTCAGGACATCATTTTTAATGAATTCACTGAATTCCTCGTTATCATCATCAATAAATTCCCAAAATTCTTCATACATATCTTTTAAAGTCATTTCTTTCTTTTTTTGATTATTGTTATTTTGAATTTTCGATTTTCTTGGTTTATATTCGAGGTAATTTCCTTCCATAATTAAGTTTACAAAAAGATCATCGTCTGAATCATTAAAATCTTTAATTTCACTATTTTGATTTTCAACTTTGTTATTTTCAAATTCAAAATCTACTTTTTGGTACCCTCGTACGTTAAAATTTTTATCAACAAATGCTTGAAATTGGTGTTCACAAACCAATCCTTTTGCTATTGACATTGTAGTTAGCTGTTTTGCTTGATTGATAACTGATTTAGGAACTTTTAACACTTTCTTAGATTTACAGATGGGGCAAGTAAATTGGATCTTCATATATTCATGTAAATTGCCTATGTTAACCTTACTGCTAACTTTTGTAATAGCCATATCACTCTCTTAAAACTATTTCAAATCATAAATAAAAAGTCCAATATTCTTTCTTAAGATTTCAATTTATGTTAAACTTAAGTGTTATTTGAATCGAATCTAAGATTCATATTATTCTTATCTAATTCGAAGTGTATTTCTATTCCAGTAATAATATCGCTTTCGATTTTAAAAATATGTTTACCTTCCGTTAATTTTTCTAAAGAACTCTCATCTAATTTTAAAATAATACTTATATTATCACCAAGAGCTATAGTTCTTCCAATTAATTTACCCTCTAAAATATTGTTTAATGTAAACAATTCTCCTCCATGATATATCATTATTCGTTCTTGAATTGTGTCTAAATTAACATTTTCTTTAGATATATTTAACAGTTCATTATCTAAATAAATTTTTGCATATTTAGAGATATCAATGTTATTCATATCAAAGGTTTGAATATTAAAATCACCAATTTTAATATTCTCAGGAATAACAAAGGGAATAATTACATTAAGAGCCTTAATTTGGACAGAATCCGCTTTCCCATTCCCGGTTGTATCTAAAGTATAGACACATTTTTTTGGAGGAAAAATTTTCTTTATTAAAACCTTAAAAACAGATAAATCATATGGCATAATTATCACCAATATCAAATTTATGGTTTTGTAATTATCTTAATGCATTTGCGTTCTTTCATTAACTTAAAGCCTGTTGAGATTAATTCTTCTAATGGAATTTTATGAGTAATGATTTTATCTATATCAATAATTTTATTTGCGATTAATTCAATAGCATCTAAAAAATCTTCAGCATAGCCTATATAGGAGCCCATGATTTTTCTTTGGTATCGAACAATATCATTAGGCTTTATCATAGCTTCAGCGCGGAAATCTTGCCCAAACAAGATTAGTCTTGCACCGGGCGCCCAAATCTTTAAAGCATTCTCAAATGTTTCTGAAATACCCACGGCATCAATAATAACATCAGCACCTTGTTCGTCAGTTAGCTTCATTACTTCTTTCTTAAGATCTTGATTTTTTGGATTAATAACTTGATCAGCTCCTAATTCAAAAGCTTTTTGAATTCTCCATTCATCTATTTCTACTGAAATTAATCTCTTTATTGGATGTTTTCTAATAACAGACTCAATTATTAGGCCCATTGGTCCCGCTCCCATAATGACCACATTATCAGATTCTTTGACATCAGCAATATTATGACAATGAACTGCGCAAGAGAGGGGTTCTATTAAAGCTGCTGAGGTAATATCAATATCATTTGGAAGTTTAAAGATTGCACTTCTTGGCAAAACACAATATTTTGCGAACCCTCCATTTTGAAATATGCCAAAAGTTGTACCGGTCGCCATAAAATCACAGAGATTTGATAATCCTCTACGACAATTGATGCAATAGCCGCATTTTTCATTTGGATCAACAACTACTTTATCCCCTTGTTTTAAATCTCGTATATCACTACCTAATTCTTTAACAACACCGACAAACTCATGACCTAAAATAGTATTATCATTTGCCGGGTGTCCACCATCTATTATTTTTAAATCTGTCCCGCATATACCACATGCTTTTACTTCAATTAATATTTCATTATTTTTAGTGATTTGAGGTATTTCCAACTGTTCAAGCTCTACTTCACCGCCACCATTCTTTTTAGTTTTATGAAAAACTGCCGCAAGCATTTTATCCATATAAATCGCCTTAAAAGAATCTTTTATATATAGAAATTATCTCTCACAATTATAATTTATTTGTAATATTATAGATTTTAAATTAAAGATTTAAATTAGTATAAATTGATCTTGAAATATTAATAAAAAAAAATCAATTAATCAATAAAATTGTTGATTATATGAGTAAAGAAAATGTAGAAGTTTATGGATTTCGCTGGGTAGTTCTATTGCTTTTTATGCTAGTAAACATATCATTGCAAATTTTATGGATAAGTTTTGCTCCTGTTAGAAGTGTTGCTGCAACTTTTTATGAGGTTGATGAACTTTTTATAGACTTGTTGGCAATGAGTTTCATGGTAGTATATATTCCAGTAACTTTCTTAGCAGCTTGGATGATTGATAGATTTGGGTTTAGGATAGGGGCGGGAATAGGAGCTATAATTGCAGGTATCTTCGGTCTACTTAGATTTTTTGCATTTGAGGATTATTTACTTGTGTTGTTATTTCAAATAGGAATTGGCTTAGGACAACCTTTTATTTTAAACGCAGTCACAAAATTATCAGCTAATTGGTTTCCTGAAAATGAAAGAACAACAGCTACGGGAATTGCATTAATCTCTCAATTTCTGGGGATTGCACTCGGTATGTTTATTACTCCAATACTTGTTTCTGGAGATGATTTATTACCAATGCTACTTATTTATGGTATTATATCCCTGATAACAGTGATACTTTTTGTGGTATTTGTGAAAGATAAGCCGCCAACTCCTCCTTCAAGAGAGGTAATAGAAGAAAAAGTATTAATGTCTGAAGGTCTAAGGAAATTGTTTACAAATAAACACTTCATTATGCTATTTATTCTTTTTTTCTTGGGTCTAGGGATTTTTAACACCATTACCACATATATTGAAGGTATAGTAGAACCGAGAGGGTATGACACTGATTTTGCAGGAATGTTAGGTGCTCTAATGCTATTAGGAGGAATCGTAGGATGTGTTATAATGTCTACATTATCAGACAAATACAAAAAGCGTAAAATCTTACTAATAATATCTCTTTTTATAGCAACAGTTTCTCTATTTATAATTACTTGCACACATGATGAGACAATGTTACTTGCGTTTGGATTTCTACTAGGATTCGGCTTACTTTCAGCGGGTCCAGTGGGTTTAGAATATGCTGTCGACATAACAAAACCTGTGCCAGAAGCAAGCTCTACTGGAATGTTGATGATGGTCGGGCAAATAGGAGGAATTCTATTTATTCTTAGCCTTGAAGATGTCAAAATAAATAATGATTATTGGCCTGCTCTATTAATACAAGCAATTTTGCTTGTTATAGCTTTAATAATAGTATTCTTCTTGAAAGAGAAAAGTAAGGAATAAATAAATTATTTTATTTTTTTTATCTTTTATTACATATATAGTAGTTAGAAAAATCTAATATAATAAAATCATCAAAAATGAAAGCTGTTGAATTATCGGCTGTATGGGATCCCAAACCTGAATATAAACCCAGTTCTAAAGATATTAATGGAAAATTAACATATTTAGGTTCTCAAGTTTGGAGAAATCCAACAGTTAAAATTGTTGATAAAGATAGACCCCAAATTAAGTCCAATGAAGTGTTAATCAAAGTAAAAAGATGTGGGATTCAATTTGCTATGTATGGTTTAGTAAATAAAATATAGTTCAATTGAGAAATCATCCTTCATCATACTTTCGATGATTTGATAACTAAATTAAACAAAGAAGATTATAAAGAATTTTACTCGTTTTGAGATAAATCCTCCAACTTATCCAGTTTTTATGAATAAAATCTCTTTAAATAATATATAAAAAATTAAATTGTGGAGGGTAAATGATCCCTGATGACAAAACACTAAAAAAATCTATATTCGATCTGTAAGGAAATGAATGATTTTTTAGAATTGAGTGCAAATTGCCGTCAAACAAGTTTTTGTGTGAATAACTAGAAAAATCTAACTCTTTTTTTATTTAAATATAACGAAGAAAATATGTTATTATGACAAAGAGTTGTAATAATTTCAATGGTCTTAATTATTCTTTTAGCAATAGTTCCCCTTTAGATTATGAAGATGATTTGGAATTTCTTGAGTGGTATTCAATTGAAGGTTCTGAACATATAAGTGAACTTTCAAGGCAATTACGCTCCTTTCTTAACTATAAAAAAGCTATAATTCGATTTAGATTTTCAAAATCTCAAGAGACCCACAACATCCTTAAAAAAGACCCAATTTTGAAATGGGAATCCAAACTCTCCTCATTATTTTCTCGATATATATCTTTACTGGAAATGATTGGTGTAGAACAGGAGACAGTAGATAAAAAGATAAAAATTCTATTTAGAAAGGTTAAAACTCAACCAAATCGTTTTGAAATAGACCTCTTGAAAGAGATTAAATATCTCAGTGGTGAAATTTGGAAAGTACTTCATGTTCTTTCAGAATTTGAAATTCATCATCATTTCCGATTATTAAATGTTGTGATTAAAATTGCAGATATTTTATGTAGCAGTCAAGGTACATTTTTTTCATTATTTTCAGATTTCTATAGAGAACTGAAAGAGAGTTACTCCAAACTAAAACTAGAATTATCAAGTTTACTCGAATTAAATGATGAGGATCAATTCGAAGCAAAGAAAAAGAAGGAAAGGGTGAGAATCACCGGATGATCGAGAGACACGACCAAGTAAGCAGAAAAACGGTTGAAGAAGATCGGATCGCAATTTGTCCACATTTTGGATGCAAGCATCTTGAAAAGGTCAAACCTTTGAAATTCGGTTTCCTTGGATTTCAAAAATATCCAAAATGTTCGAAACACAAAATTTCCTTGATTTTCGTTGATGAGTTTATCGGAAGTTTTATCCAAGCAATAAATGCTTGCTTATTTGATGTCTCAGCCCTCCCTCCAGAAAGTGTGATAAACTTAATCAAAATAAAAGCCCCTAATAGTCTTAAGGTTTTCATTAGTGGTTGGATGTATTGTGCTCCTCTAGGAAGAGGGGCCCAAATTGTTTCAAATTATATGGACGGATTATCAAGGAGCTACATGAAATTACTGAGTAGAAAGCAGAGAAAATCCCTTCAAAATGAGAAATCCTCAAAAAAGCCTCATGAGAAGTTGCGTTCGGGGTTAAAAAAAATTGCAGGGGAATATACCAATTTCCTGCAAAATCTCCGCAAAAAATCCGAAATATTTCATAATCCCGAAGAATTGCGTCCATTTTCCGATGAAGTACGAAATTTTATCCAGATTTGGTTAAAAGAGTATTTAAATGAAATTCAAGTTTCAAGAGATAAAAAAGGAAGCGCATCTCTAATACAAAATAGATCTCTTTCAATACTTAAAGAAGAATACGATAAGATCCTCCACGTCGGAACTTTTACTTTACTATTGGGAAAAGCCCCCGAAATATTAACGCAAGGGATATCTGCATTTGAGCTTTTTTCAGCTTATCATGAATTTTTAGAAGCTGGTTTATGCAGAGAATTAAAAAGAGAAGATATACAAGTTGCAATAAAAGATAAAGAAACCACGATGGTACTTTCTATCTCGATACCTCATTTTAAACAGAAATTAATTAATAATTTAAAAAAGTTATATGATTTAATCGATGGTACAACAGACCAAAAAGAGTTTATTTGGTCAAAATCCATAGAAATATTAGATGATTTCATTTCAAGGGCAGAAAATAATGAATTCTATATTCCTAAAAACGTAAATCTTAAAGTAATTGCCAGCACGATCATTTACACCGTAGCTCTTATAGACAAAAATGTACCCAAAATTAGTACAAGACAGATAGCTAAATTGGCTAACATAATACCTAGTAGTGTCAATAGGTACTACAAAACATATTTTGAACAGTTATATCCAAGAATGGAATTAGCAATATATGGGTTTAAAAGGATTAGACTGATTATTTCTTTATATTTTTTCAAATTGATAAAGAATACAGAGATTGAAACATCCGAACTAATTTTAAAACTAGAGGAGAATATTTTTTCAGAATTTTTTAAAGAATATTTTGGAGACAATTTTAAAAAAGATATTAATTCACTACGTAATATGGTAACTCAATATCGAGATGTATTTATCAAATTCTTTTCCGATTTAGCTGAAATAATTAAATTATTGGCCAATACAAGTAAGGTCCATAAAAAGATTGGGGCACGTGTATATATAAAACCTTTAGTTGACTTTTTAAAAGAAAATGGTATTAATTTACTTCAAAAATATCGTTTTGTTTTTTCTATAAGAGAAATTTACGATTTTTTAAGAGAAAAATACTTTGATCTTTTTCCACCTAGAGCATATCGAGCAAAAGAAGAAAGTCTTACAGACAAACAAAGAATGAAAAAAGAAAAAGATTTACGAAGAATTATTGGAAGTAAATTAAAATTATTTGCCATAAAAAATATTTATAATGGTAAATATTTTAAAAACGGGAAAAGTAAGTGTCCCCAATGCCAAAAAGAAGGATTAATTATAAATACTGATATTTCAAGACTAACAGCATTAGAATTTCACCACACTTCTGGTGAGAAGGATAATAATTTTACTGCTTCAAAGCTATACGAGCTATTTACTAAAAATTTGTCTAATCCACATTTCTTAGAATTGATAATTAAGTTAATGGAATCGGAACACGTGGTTCTTATATGTAGAAATCATCATCGTATTTTAGAAGATAAATATTACGGATATTTTAAATATATTATAAATTGGAAAGATATCTTTTCTTATCCCCCTGAGCTAATTCATGCACTTATTAGGATTTCAGTAGACAATTTTCGTGAGACTACAAGATTAACCCCAAACACCAAAGCAGGGATAAGAGATGCAATTGCTAGATATCTAAAAAAAAGATATATTATAGAATATTTTTATGGAGAATTTTGTCATACTTGTGGAGAATTCAGAATAAGCAAACATTTACCCGCATTCACTTATCATCATAAAAATGAAGAAACGAAAACAGTTAACATTAGTAAGGTATACTATCTTCCATGCTCTGAAATTATCCGAATCATAGAAAAAGAAGAGGGAGGATATATTTGTTCAAATTGTCATAGAATTCTTCATCATAATAAATTTATTCCTTTATTGAATGAAATTTATGATCATAAAAATAATGTAAGACAAGTCTTTAACGATTATAATCGTGTTACCAGAGAATTTGCGCCTATTGATTGTGTAGATTCTGCAATTAGAAACCCTTTAATTAAACCCACTTTAGATACTGATGGTTTTATGAAGTTTTTAATTGCAATTTATGAGATATCAAAGTCAGGACGTGATGCTACCAATATCAGTTTAAAGGAATATTTAGAATATAAGGATAAGTCATCTATAATAAGTTTCTTTAGTAGGAGATATGATGTAATGAGACAATATGTAGGAATTATTCGTGGAACAAGATCTAAGGCTAACCCTACTAAATACTACTTAAATGACAATGGAAAAAATGCTGTTTCTTTGATAAATAAGTTTAGAGATTATTATAGGAATATTTAAAATACTATTATCTCTATTTTTGGTAATTTTATATTCTAATTCCTATTTTTTTTAAGTATTTGTTGGATTACTATGCTATAAAGGTTTAACTTAAAAGAAGTATATTATTAATTACCATAATTGATTATGGAGTTGATATAAAAAAGAAATGAAAGCCATAGAAATATCCGCAAAATGGGAACCAAAACCATCCTTTAAACCTGGACCAAAGGATATTGATGAAAAATTAACATATCTAGGGTCACAAGTATGGAAATTTCCCTTTGTTAAAGTTATTGATAAGGAAAAGCCTAAACCCAATCCTAAAGAGGTTTTAATTAAGGTCAAAAGATGTGGAATTCTTGAAAGAAAACTTTCAAGACCATAATATGCGGTTCTGATGTACATATGGCTCAAGCATATGATGATGGATACATTTATTATCCTGGTTTAACAGCTTTCCCTGTCACCCTTGGACATGAATTTGCAGGTGAAATTGTTGAAGTTGGTAGTCAAGCAATTAATAAAAGAACTGGTAAACTTTATGAAGTAGGAGAACCGGTTACTGTAGAAGAAATGGTTTGGTGTGGCGAATGTAAACCTTGTTGTGATGGCTATCCAAACCATTGTGAGCGATTACAGGAAATTGGTTTTTCTATTGATGGTGCATATGCTGAATACATTGCTGTACCAGCAAAATTATGCTGGAGTTTGAAAAAATTAGAACAAAAATATGATGATATTTTTAAAATTGGTAGTTTAGTAGAACCAACTTCAGTTGCTTACAATGCCGTTATAGAAAGAGGGGGCGGAATTCGACCAGGTGAAAATGTGGTTATTTTGGGAGCTGGTCCTATTGGTTTAGCAGCAGTTAAAATTTTAAAAACCGCTGGAGCTGCTATATGTATTGTCTCAGAACCAGAAGAAAATCGAGCATCGTTAGCGAAAAAATTGGGTGCTGATTATGTGATCAACCCTTTAAAAGAAGATTTTGTTGAAGCAACAAAACTATATACTGATAATGAGGGAGCTGCCCTATATCTTGAAGCTACGGGATTACCTGATATTGTTACAGATGATATACAAAATGCAATATGGGAATGTAAATCAGTTAATAGTACGGTGGTTATTGTTGCTAGAACAGAACAAAAAATGCCTGTTTGTGGTGAATACTTCCAAGTAAGGAGAGCTCGCATCGTAGGATCTCAAGGTCATTCGGGGCATGGTAATTTTCCAAATGTGATAAATTGTATGGCAACTGGAATGGATTTAACTCCAATAATCACAAAAGAAATCTCCCTTAATGAAGTACCTGAACATCTCAAACTCTTGCAAACTGATAAAGAAAATTGTAAGATTTCTATTAAAATAAGTTAAATATTCTATAGAATTAAACTTAGATATTCAGAGGATTCTCTAGCGACTTCCTCAAATGAGGGTTTCATAATAGTTTCAATTGATGCAAACCCATTATAACCTGCATTTTTAAAAATATTTAAAAAAATTCTAAAATCAAAATGTCCTGTACCAGGAGCTCTACGTGTACAATCAGCTAAATGAATATGAGAAACATAATGAGCAATCTCTTTTAAATAATCCCAAATAAAACCAGGATCCTCTTCCAAATAAATGTGATAAGAATCAACTAATAATCTTAAGTTATTAGAACCTATCTCTTTTATTAATTCTATTGATTCTGAGATTGTATTATAAGAATCACTCTCAAATCGATTTATAGGTTCGAATAATAATTCTACATTGTTATTTTCTGCTAACCTACAACATTCTTTTAACGATGATTTAATATTTATTTTCTCTTTTTTTTGACTACTTTCAAAACTATAACGTCCCCTAATTAATCCAATAATAACTTTTGATTGTACTTCACGGGCAAATTCAACATATTTCTCAACTCTTTCAATTGCTTTTCTCCTCATTGATTCATCAATATGACCTAGCGAATAACCAAACCGAATAAAAGTATTCCCTGTTCCCAGTGCTGGTATTTCCATTTCATAAGAATCTTTAATTTCATCTATCTTTTTAACATCAATTTTTTCTGGTTCTAATAAACTTAATTCAACTCCATCATAATCTAATGGCTTTAAAAAATTACATACAGCAGAGAATTTTTTAATTATTTCTTCTTGATTGTGTTTGGATTCGTTAAGAGTAGATACAATACTCAATCGCATATAATATATAATTATATATGATGATTAAAAAGTTTAACATATATGTACCCCTTTGATAATTATTACAATTCATTTTAATTGAGATGATTTTTAAAAATGAGCAAATGGATTTTACCGCCTGAATATAGGAAGTGCAGAGGACATATTGATTTACCTGATGGGATATATCTCCAGACAATGTCAATCTTAGAAATCAATGAACGTTTAAAAAAGAATGATGTTATAATTATCCCAGTTGGTTCCACTGAAAATCATGGCCCTGCTGCTTGTATTGGAGAAGATACTTTTTTGGTCACAAGGATGGCCGAATTAATAGCTCAAAAGACAGGTTGTACTGTCGCTGAACCTGTTTGGTATGGAAGCCATCCTTATCATCATATAGGAATGCCAGGTTCAATTATTGTACCAGAGGAAATTTTTAAAGGTTTGTTGCGAGCTGTGATGGCAGGTTGTTGGAATATGGGTTTTAGGAAAATGATTTTGTTAAATGGACATGGTCAAGAGTATGTTATTCCCTCTGCTATCCATGAGTTTGCGAAGAATTATCAGTTGCCAATGTTAATCTGTAATGTGAATTGGTATCATGCTATACCAAAATATTGCATGGATAAAGATCATGGAGGACCATTTGAAACTCCTTTCATACATGCTGATGAAGTAGAGACGTCATTTTCATTGGCATTATTTCCTGAAATGATTAAATTAGATAAGGCATGTGATAATGAACCAATCAGTTGGATGCCGGAAGGTCATGTCGATAAAGCTGGAAATATTTATCAAAGACCTATAAAATGGTACGGACAGGTAGGATTTGGCCCAATAGAGGTAACTGCATATCCTGAGGGGAATGTAGGGTGCCCAAGCAAAGCAACGCTAGAAAAAGGGCTACCAGGGATCGAATCACTTTTGGATTATCTAGAAAAATTAGTCAATGACATTTTGAAAATATTTCCTCCTGGGAAATTACCACCAGTGGAGGGTATTACTCAGAGAAACCCTAAAGAAGTTGAAAAATATATCAAAGGACCTTTAAATGGGGGAAAAAGCATATATGATTTAAGATATCCACCTTAATAAAAAAAAATTAATATCATGAAATTGTGAATTATTTCATGCCAAACCACTGACCACCATTTAAATCTTCAAAAAAATAATCTCTGTCATCTTTTTTAGCAATTAAATCCCATGTTTGATTAAAACAACCTTTAGCTATTTTTTCATGGTATTTAACATCTAAATCCTCATTTTCCTTAGGCATAATTATAATCACCATTTATTTTTATATACCATTGATATTTTAATTTTACAGTTTTGATTTATAAAACTCCTAAATCATCTAAACAGCTTTAAGGAACCTAGACTAAATAAATTGCTTTTCAAAATTAAGAAAAATATAAATAAAATTTATATTTTAGCACCACAATAGGCACAGTATTGTGCTGATTCTTTACTTATAGGTGTTCCACAATAATGACAATATTTACGCCCTTCTTCTGAGCTAACAAGTTCTTTTTGAATTGATACATGTTTTATTTGCCCTGTTTTTGTTGAAAATTTACCAATTAATTGCCCTGATGCTTTCAGATCTAGAATAATTGCTTGAACATCCTTTCTAGAAATTCCAGTTCTCATACTGACATCTTCTATTGATGCATCAGGATTTGTTTGGAATTCTTGCAAAACTACTCTCCGTAATTTACTCCTATTAGCTATCGCAACAATTTGGCTAGATAAAATAATAACACCAATGCCAATCACTAAAAATCCCGACCATGACCACTGCAAGAGAGTAATACCCCACCACAAAAAAGAACCAGCGATTATAAATTGATTTCTTATATATTTCATTTTATCATACCTTAATATGGATTTTATATGATAATAGTTAATAAAATATAAATATCATTAGTTAATAGAATATAAATATTATTAGTTAATAGAATATAAATATAAAGTCAAGTTTTCATCAGTTTGTTTTTATATATGCATTAATTATGTTAAAGACATTGCTAAAATCAATCTGATCTTCCATTAAAAAATAGCCTTTTAAAATTAGGAAAAATAAAAAAAAGATTTATATTTTAGCACCACAATAAGCACAAAATTGCGCTGATTCTTTACTTATAGGTGTTCCACAATTATAACAATATTTACCCCTTTCTTCTGAGCTAACAGGTTCTTTTTGAATTAATACATGTTTTATTTGCCCTGTTTTTGTTGAAAATTTACCAATTAATTGCCCTGATGCTTTCAGATCTAAAACAATCGATTGAACATCCTTTCTTGAAATTCCAGTACTCCTGCTAACATCTTCTATTGATGCATCAGGATTTGTCTGGAATTCTTGCAAAACTACCCTCCGTAATTTACTCCTATTGTTTATTGCTACAATTTGGCTAGATAAAATAGCCGCACCAATACCAATCGCAATAAAGCCCCACCATGACCACTTATCCCATGGGATAAAGCTAGTAATACCCCACCACAAAAAAGCACCAGCGATTATGAATGTACATATTGAGACACTATCATTATATTGATTTTTTTCATATTTCATTTTATCATACCTTAATATGTATTTTATATCAAATTAGTTAATAGAATATAAATATTTTGATTATAAATAATATTAGCACGAATTTCTTGAGTTAATGGAGAAGAATCGCATTTAGTTTATATATTTAGTCTGTTTTTATACATGCATTAATTACGTTAAAGACATTGCTAAAATCAATCTGATCTTCCATTAATATGATAACAATTTTTTCTAAGATTTTAATTGATAAGATATAAAAATTGTCTGAATGAATTATATTAAAGTCTGGAACATGAATTCCTATTTCTGAGGTAATTTCTTCAGCTAACTCATATAATTGAGACATATTTAATCCTATTGAGGATTTATTAAATTCATCACTAATGTAAGATTTTATTATTGCGCCATTTTCAGATGTAATTAATAAAAAATAGACTCCTGAACCTAATTCCTTTAGGATATTATCCAAAACTAGGTCAACATCTAAACAAATAGTCATTGTTATATATATTAATTTTTTTATTTATAATTCTAGTTGAATATTAATTATTCGAGTTAAAATAATAGGCTAAAACTAACTTTCATATAAGATTAGTTTAGGATAAACTGTTTTAGTAGTTTTAACTTTTTATGGATGGAAAAGATATTTTTAGATTATAAAATATTGCTCAATGACATTTTCAAATTCATGAAATGGCGTAAGATCTCCATTAAAATCTTTTACATGAGTCTCATAATACTTATCTACAAATTTTGCTGATATTAATTCAACATATTTTTGCATCTTATCTGTTTTTTTTTCCTTTTCGACTAAATAAGCAAAAATTACATCATTTTTAATATTCATATAAAAGTTTGCTTTCCCGACGTTGATTGCTTCAAGCTTAAATCCAGATTCCTTCCCACCAATATAATCTTGCGAAAAACATAAAATCGCAGATATGAAACCCGCAATTTGTACTTTGTTTTGTGACATACACTTCTCATCTTTGCAAACTTTTGAAAAATATAAGAATCCTGCTTCATCAACAATAAATATTGCCAATATTCCTTCAACTTTTGGAATCTTAATTATTGTCCCGCAAATCTTTTCTATTTCTAAACTTGAAATATTTGAGCAAATTCGCTGAAATAAACTTTTTGAAAAATGATATAGTTTTGTATAATTCATCAGATTTTCTTTATCATCTATATAAATTATTACTAGTATATCTCCCTGTTTCTTGTCAAAAAAGTGGATATATATTGTAAAGTTATCGATTAAATCCTTGATATAACCTTGTTTTTTTTCTATAATTCTCTCTTTATATAAATCAATGAGCTTTTGAATATGTTCAATAGCCATGCCTTTATGGAAAATAACTTCATGTTTTCCTTCTGGATTTATCTCAGAGACACTGAAACTTTCCATCTGAAAGATCAGAGAAGATTTATCCAAATTTTGAAAATTATCTTCCAAACTTATCATTTTTTAAACCCCTTTTTTGACTATATTATTTTGTACAAAAATTCTTTTTTGTACATAAAATGTAATAACGTTATTATATTTAAAACTCATTATTAAAGAGTATGTTCGTCTCAGAGTATCAAATTTTTATAAATCTTATAATAATATTATATACTAACTATTTTATACAAATAAAAAGATAAATATATAATTTTGTATCAAAAAATGATCTTTTTTATCAAAATATCTGTTTGTACAAAAAAAATTTAAGAGTAGAATTAATAAACGAAATATAATTTGGATTGAGAAAGGATCTTACCGATTAATTTGTTTAATTTATCGGGCCTGGCAGGATTCGAACCTGCGACATCCCAGTCCGAAGCCGGGCACCCTTTCTGGACGAATAGTGTTATCCAGACTAGATTACAGGCCCATATTTTATATTTTTGTTGTTTATAAACTATGGAATTTTCAATAAAAAAATTAATAGGTTACAAATATCCTCATTCATTATTTCTAAAAAATCTTATTGTAAATAAAATAATGAATAAACTAAAAAAAAATTAAGCTTAATAGAAGAAAATTAGGAAATCTCCACAGAATTACTCATTTTTAAAATTGTTTTTGATATATTTCAAGAGCAATCTGAAGACTTTTATATATCGCAAACCTTGAGTAAGATCTCCGTCTACCTTGATTATTCCTTTCATATAAGCTTCAGATCCATACATTTCACGTTTGAGGATTTTAATCATAATATCTTTAGTATAGCTTACTCTAAAAGTAGCATTTGGATTTATACCTCTCTTATACATAATCGATCCTCTTGAAACTTTCAACCAAAACTTAAAATTAATATCAGAGACTAGAATTTGATAAATGTAATCATAATCCATTATCTCTTCTCTCAACTCTTCTGTATTCTGTAAGAAATTTACTCCCATTTTTATAATTTTATCTAAAATGGCGATAAATTCTTCTTCCTTATTTTCCAATTCATGAATTACAGAATTGAACTTCTTTGAGTCGAGCATAAAATCTATATCTATTAAAGATTAAATTATACTATATCTTATACCAAAGATATTCTTATTATCTACATCGCCTTCTATCAATTTAAATTTTTCTATATATATATGTTAACAAGCTGGTTAGAAAAAAATTTTTAAAGTCTCGATTCTTTCTCTTCTTACATTAGATTTTTTCTTTCTAATAAAATGCCCACATAGTGTAGCCTGGTCTAGCATTCGGGACTGTCACTCCTGATCATTAATAGATAGATATTAATTGAGGAGAACGACGTGGGTTCAAATCCCGCTGTGGGCGCCATTATCATAATGATTTATTCAACGTTGACTCACTTTGATTTGATTTGATGAGCAAACTTCAATAAAAACTTTTGCTTTACTAGTGTAATCCTAAAAAAAGAGAAATAAAACCTTTTTAAATTTTCCATTGTTATTATAATCACTATTTAATGTATATAATTTTCAAAATTGGAATAAAAATAAAAAAATAGGTTGAAAATTAAAATGGTTGATGAATCTTTATTAAAGGAAATAAAAGCAATTATGGATAAAGGAGCTAGCGGTGCTGCACCTGCTGACACTCTGAAATATTACGAATTTATCAAGCAGGTTTCTCAAGAAAATGAGGATCTTAAAGAAGAACTCGAAGATATGGATATTGCAATTCAAATGATCATTACAGATAAAGAAGCTAAATATTGGCTTACAGTAAAGGAGGGAAAGCTCGATTATGGTGAGGGAGATGTAGACAATCCTTCATTTACAATGTCTTCAACTCTTGAAACTGGTGCTGGCATCTTAATGGGTGAAGTTGACGCAACTAGCGCCTATATGGCTGGTGATATCACTGTAGAAGGTAATCTTCAAGATGCTATGGCCTTCCAAGAGATTGTAGAGCTTGCTGGTGAAGCCCTCGAAGATCTTCTTGAAGATTAATAAAATCTTTTAGAGAAGATATTTCTGTTAAAAGACTAATCTTATTATTTTTTTTATCTCTTTTTTATAATCAGTACTTTGTATATATTTTAAAATACTTATTTTTTCAATCTTATTATAGTAATCTTCAAGTACAAGTTTTAATATTTATATTCCATGTAAGTAATGGTTTGTTTAATTAAAGAATATTTACTAATCTAAAATATAAAACTAATTTAATATCAAATTGAACAGAACGAAATAAAACCTTTTTATATATTAAAAGGTTATAATAAATTGTAATTTTTTTCAATTATAAGTAAATAATTCTAAAAAGTTGTAATAAAACTATTAAGAAGGTTGATAATTAAAATGGTTGACGAATCATTATTAAAGGAATTAAAAGCAGCCCAAGATGCTGGGGCAACTGCAGCAAAGCCAGAAGATTTGATGCGAGTCTTCAAATTTATAAAGGAAGTCTCTACAGATAATGAGGATCTTAAAGAGGAACTAGAAGATATGGATATTGCTATCCAAATGGTAATTACTGATGCCGATTATAAATTCTGGTTAACTGTGAAGGAAGGTGACCTTGCTTTCGGAAAGGGTGATGTAGAAAATCCTTCATTTACTATGTCCTCCAATCTTGAGGTTGGTGCTGGTATCATGATGGGTGAAGTTGACGCTACTAGTGCCTATATGGCTGGTGATATAACGGTAGAGGGTAATTTACAAGATGCTATGGCCTTCCAAGAGATCATCGAATTGGCACTCGAAGCTTACGAAGATCTCATAGAGGACTTATAAGTATAAGTCTCATTAATTGGCCAATTCTATATAATCCTTTCTTTTTTTTCTTTAAAATAATTTTTAAGTAAAATTTTTTTTCTTTATTTTTTTCTGATGATAGTTAATAACTTATTTCAGTAAAATTAGTTTTAAAATAAAATATAAAAAATAAATAAAAAAGAATTTAGAATTAAATAATTGCTTGAAACCAAAGATAGAGAAATAATACTCCAAGCAAGAATTCAAAAAACACCCAGATATATCGCATATGTTTTGCATAGTTTCGGTGTCTAGCGCCAGATTCAGATTCTATCGTATCTACTTGAATATATGGAGATGGACCACGTCTATACCACCCTTTAATTCTAACTCTTTGCCCCATTAATCGTTTCACTTTAGAAAGTGCAAAAAAGAAATCTACAATTCCTATACCAAATCTATAATCTATGTACATTAAGCCAGTGTGGTCCTGGAAGTACATATCCTCACTAAAATAATATCCAGGAATTCCTCTTCCAATGATTTTTCCCTCAACAACTGCGGGAACGTTTCGAATAGGCGAAACTTTAACATTAGTTACAAGATCTAGAACTGTTTTCGGTTCAAATCCGCTTTTGTACATGAATTTGGTTTTAATAATGGAACCAAAGCCAATAACGTAGAAACCAATAGCCCAAAGTAAAAGTATATTCTGTTTGGTTAAGAAACCAATTTCTATAATTTCTGCAAGCGCAAAGATCCAAACGATTGTCATTGCAAGAAGTGCAATGAAGATTAAAGTAGGAAGAGATTTAATAAATACATCACTTAAAAATTCGTCTGTCATCGATTTACCCGCTTGTTTTTCTTTTAATTCCTTAGCGAGTGAAAAATCAATTTCTGGGGTTAAACCATATGTTGCACATTGTTCATTTAGTCGCATAATTCTTTTTGCTGGTAAAGGATGGGTTGAAAAAGCCTGATAATATTTAGCCCAAGGATTGAATAAATCCCATGCTGCTGCTGCTTGAATTGCGTCTTGGGTAAATTTGCCTTGAGATCCAACACTCATGATTCCTAATCCTTTTGCGGAACTAGGATCAAAAATACCTAAACCACGAAGCGCTCGAACTTTTGACTTCTTTCTTTCTTCAACTTTACCATCAACTAATAATCCATAAGCAATCTTTACTAGTCCGGTTGACAATGCATTTGGATCTTCTAACACTTCAGCAGAATGCTCATCAGCATAATATTCACGAATCCTACTAACTATCAATGATATTAAATATCCTACATAATAACTTACATAACTTAAAACCGCTATAGCTATTAATGCGAGCTTAAGATAATTTACCTCATCACTATCCCTTCGACTAGAACGTGAAAAAAAGCTAGCATAATATGCCCAGCGAGCAATTGTTAATAAGACAAGAGGGATAGCAAACACAATTGTCATTAAGATAAAATCTGAGTGCACAACATGACCTAATTCATGAGCAAATACTGCATTTTGTTCTTTTTCATTTAAGTATGTAAGTATTCCATCAGTAATTACTACTCTAGCATTATTTTTAGTATGCCCGAAAGTAAATGCATTAGGATTGCCATCATGAATAATGCCGAGTCTTGGTACTTTAATTCCATGTAATGAAACAACCTTATCAAGAGAATTTGCTAAATGCGGATAGCTCATCGCAAATTGTTCATAAGGAATCCAATCAATCTTATAGAGCCAGCCTATAATGTAAGGCGATATCAAGTATTGGAAGAATACTATGCCAACCGTAATTCCAATCATTATTATGAGCCCCCAAATGGAGGAGGGTAGGAACCAGACTCCAATAACAAACACAACAGCGTAAATAAGCGCAAATAATGAAGTAATTGCTAATCCAGTTGCTACTTTAAGTCCGATAATTTATCACCTTTAATTTTAACATATTTTTAAAATTTAGTTTTTAAAATTTTTTTGTTAGATTTATGTATCTTCTTATTTGCAAAATATTAAAACTTAGTATTTTTATTATTTGGTTAGAAAAAATAAGTTACACAAAATTCAAACTTTAGGTGTTTAAATATAAAACTTGTTTTAAAAAAATTATATAATACAACTGATAATTTGGTTAACCAACAGTTTTATAAAGAAGGGCGTGATTTGATTATCGGTAGAACACCTGAAGTCTCTGTAAAAATTAGTAATTCTGGACAAATTGTAAGAAAATTTAAAGATTTATTTAATCAGAATTTAGACTTATTCTTAGAGGGTAAGTATCTGAAATTTTTAAGCCATTTTAAGAGAATTAAGGGGGTAGATGAAATATTTTTAAAAGAAGTCTATCAAGATCTTCAATTAAAATTTGAACATTTAAAAGATACAGACCCAGATCATGTAAATATAGTAATTTTATATACGATATTTCTAAATTCTATTATTTCAAGTATAAGGGATATTAACTTTAACGATGCTCTTAAAGAGATAAGAAAAAGAGTAAGAAAAAAGTTTCAAACTGCTAATAGAGTAATTCAACAGGAATTGGATAATCTTTTCATGAGAAACGATAAGAACATCTCAATTTTATACAATATATCTTATCTTGATACTTTAGCGGAATCGTTTAATTTTAAAAAGGTTGCTCATGTTTGTAAGATTCAAAAAAGTAAATTTATTAATCATATTGTCGATTCCATAATTTCTGCAATAATTTAAAACTTTTTCGAATTGTTTCAAATTCGAGAATAGAATTCTTTTTTTCTTTTTAGTATTTAAGTATTTATTTTTTTTTAATGTTTTTCCAATGATCGGCTTACCG